>NZ_CP109461.1 GCF_036227565.1 Streptomyces sp. NBC_01454 | reverse complement strand
GCGGGCTTCCGCAGCGAGCCGCCGTGCGGCTCCCCGGCGGCTCGGCCGAGTCTCAGCGGGACCGGAAGCCACATGGAACGCCCTCGGCGTCCCGCGGCTCACAGAAAGCTCCTGAAGCACCCTCCGAGCGCGAGTCAGACCTCTGTCCACGTCGCTCACCCACGAGGCTCCACTGGAAGCGAGAGGGCATTGGACTGGCATTCGCCGCTCATTGCGAGCGATCCACAACAGCTGCTATCGTTGACGCCAGGTGATCGATGTTGCACTGGAACGTGGAAACAGAGAGGCCGGAGAGCATCCCCGTGGGAAGGGAGCTCTCCGGCCTCTTTGCATGTGCTGATGAATGCGAGGCGTCGATGGCGCGAATCACCCAGGGGTGACCGTGCTTCAGTCTCGCTGGTATCCAGCATTGGGGGACTCGGGACCGCGGCTACGGGATCGCTCGTCTGCTTCGACGACGTAGAGGATCTCGTAGGAAATCGTGGTGTTGAGGTTGAGCCGGTTCTTGCTCTGGCTCTTCTTCATCGTGATCTTGCGGAATCCGCGAACGGCCTCAGCGCGATCGAAGAACCGGCGCAGCCTCGAGTTCACGCGCTCACAGGCCTGTTCGGCCGTGACGCCCATGTCGGAGACGACGAAGACGTGCGTGTGACCGCGATCGAAGGTGGGCTTCTCACCAGTGTCGAGGTCCAGACGGATCTTCGCACGGCTGATGTCGAGCGTGTCGGGACAGACGAGCTTTCCTCGGGAGTCGTACGTGCAGGTACTGACGATAGCCATGATGAGATCCTCTCCTCTCCTGATGAGTATGACTGAGTAGTGACTTTCAGTCGCACCCCCCGGTGACCGGATCACCCCGGTCACCACGAGCATGCCCTCCGCACGAGGAACCGGCGGCTGAAAGGCCGCCAGGTCCCGCAGGGAGGGCACCATCGTTTTTCAGAAGAGGCTGAGGACCTCGATCACTGCATCGCGGACTCGCCTCCCGCGCCCTGGACTGCGCCTGGCGCAGTCCCGCCGGCGACCCGCCGGTAGAGCCCCAAGGCACAACCAGCGAAGGCCAGGCACAGGAACACCGCGGAGACGGGGTTTGCCAGAGCGCCGAGCGCCTGTGCTGGGACAAGGGCGGCAGCGAGGTTGAAGCCCAGGTGCAGGACCACGCAGGGCCACAGCACGCGCGTGCGTTCGTAGATCAGGGCCAGGAGCACCGCCAGCGGCAGAGTCGAGGCGAACTGCACGGCGCTGCCGTGCAGCAGGCCGAACACCACGGCGGTGACCAGCGTGGAGACGAGGATGCCCACCCGCTTGCGCAGCAACGGGTAGATCAGCCCTCGGAACAGGGCCTCCTCCCCCGCGGGAGCCGCGACCAGGGTGAGCAGCAGGGCCGCCAGGGCACCAGCCGCGTGCCTGGTCTGGTTCGAGGCGTCGAAGCCGGCGGACCCGGCCGTGACGTAGATCCACAAGGCCAGCGACTGGCCGGCGAGGAAGGCCAGGACCGCGCAGCCGAGGACGGTCCACCCGAAGCGTGGGATCTCCGGCCTCGACCGCGGGGCCGGCGCATGCGCGAGCCACCGGGGCCACTGGATCCTCATCGAACCGACCAGGACGACGACGAGCATGTCCAGGACGGCGGTCGCAACGATCGGCTCTCCGACGAGGAGGACTGCGACGGTGCCGAGACCGAGGCAGACCGCGACGGCGGCGAACGGCACGAGGACGCACCACCCGATGCTGAGTAGATGCGAGGTGATCAGTGACGTCGTCAAGGTCTCCTCCTTCGTGGATCTCAATCAGCTGTGGTGATCTGCTCGTTGATGACGGCCTGGACGCGGGTGTCACCGCGGAAGGTGTTCAGCTGCAGCGTCGCCGTGAAGCGCAGCGTGCCGAGTTCGGTGCGGCTGGCGCGCTGCACGAAGCCCCGGAGCATGTCGAACTTCTCCTCGGCGACGTTCCACCACAGGCAGGACAGGCCGGACCGGGTGACCAGGCGCAGGTGCTGCGATTCGGATCCGATCCGGTCAACGCGCAGGCCCAGGGGCTCGATCGCGATCTCGACGACCGGAGCGGTGAAGCCGTGCCCGAAGGGCTTGAGTCCCTCGGTCCGGCGCACCAGCTCGAACAGCGGCTGCAGGTCCTCGAGGTCGGCGTCGCAGTCGGCGTCCGGGCCGAGCACGAGATCACCGTTCGGGCCATCGCTGCTGACGGCGAGCAGGGCGACCTGGGTGGCTTCCTGCAGCACGGCGACGAGGTCGCCCAGCTTCTCGGCTTTCGCGACGCGGACGCCACAGGCCTGCTGGTGTCCGATGGCGCTGAGACCGTCGTGCGGTTCCAGGCTGGTGATGATGTCGAACCAGCCCGGCGCGCGACCGGAGCCACTGACGAAATCGTCGGGGCCGGCGGGACGGTTGATGACGACGACCGGGTGGCCGTTGAGCTCCATCATCCGGTTGGCCAGCAGCCCGTACATGCCCGGGTAGGTGTCCGAGAAGTACACCCACGGGGCCAACGGCTGGTCCCCGGTGGTGAGTTCTTCCATGTGTTCGATGACCAGCCGCTTGCGCAGCTCGTTGCTCTCGATCACCCGGTGGGCGACCTTGAGCTTCTCGTCAGCACCGGCGGCCGTGAACACCGCGAAGCACGGCTCAAGCGAGGCTCCCGTGCGGCGCGGGCTGTTCATCGCCGGGGCGAGGTAGAAGCCGAAGAAGCCCTCGTCGAGGTCGTCGACGTCGCGGATCTTGCCGATCTGCGTGAAGGCCTTGAGTACGATCGCGAAGCCCTCGAAGGCCCTGAGGAAGACCGGGTGGTGCGGCTCGGTGCGCAGTAGCTGCATCAGGATCGACTGCTCGATGTCGATGGCATCGGGGTCAGCGTCGAACCCACCCCAGGGATTGGGGATTGTCTTCGGCGCGGCGACGCGCAGCAGGCGGGCGATCGAGACGGCGTCGCGCACCAGCTGGCGGTTCTCGTACAGCACGGGCATGACGTCGGAGACGGTGCCCAGGCCGGCGAACAGGCGCAGCAGGTGGATCTCCCAGAGCTTCTCGGGCCGGTGCACGCGGGTGTAGGCCTCGATCATCTGGTAGAGCACGTGGGCACCGCAGATCCCGGTGTGGGCGTAGGTCTCGTCGATCCGGCACGGGTCGACGGTGATGTCGGCGGTCGAGCCCGGCGCGAGCTCCTCGTGGTGATCGGTCACCAGCGTCATCCAGCCCAGGGCACGCGCGGCGGCGATACCGCGGTGTGAGTTCACTCCCCCGTCGCAGGTGAGCAGGACCCGGGTGTCGGGCCACTTCGCGTGTATCTCGGCGATGTCCTCGGACGCGAGCTCGTGACCGCGGCGGTAGTCGGGCAGGTGCAGCTCGACGTCGAAGCCGAGCTCGGACAGACCGGCGTAGCCGAGGACCCCGGAGGAGATGCCGTCCATGTCGAAGTCGGGGGCAATGGTGATCTTCTTGCCCGTTGCCCGGGCGTCCGCAAGGGCCTCGACCATCTCGGCCAGGGCCAGGAGCTCGTCATGCTCGGTGGACTCGATCTCCTTCAGGTACTGATCCGACCACCCCCGGCGCTGGCACAGCAGCTCGAAGAGGTCGGTGTCCTCGTCGGTGAGCGAATGGTCATCGACGGTATGGAGCGTGGACATGGTGGGGACCTCTCGATCTGGGTTGTTGGTCGGTTGTCAATGGCCTTCTGTGGCGCCCCGCTGGCGGCCTTGAGACATCCCCGCAGGTGGACGGCATGATCGCCCCGCCTGCGGCCAGATAATCTCCCCGCCTTTGGGTCGGTGTGGATCAGCTGAAGGGCTTCACTCCCTTCCCGGTGGTGGCCTCGGTAAGCCGGAACGAATCACCCTGCGTGACCACGACATGAGCGTGGTGCAGAAGACGATCGACAGTCGCTGTGGCCAAGGTCTTGGGCATGATCTCGTCGAAGCCAGACGGATGAAGGTTGCTTGACACCGCGATCGAGCGTCGCTCATATGCGGCATCGACCAGTCGGTAGAAGCCCTCGGCGGCGTCCTCGGAGACGGGCAGGAGCCCGATGTCGTCCACGATGATCAAATCCGAACGGATGATCCGTGCCAGGGCCCTTGCTATCGAGTCGTCCGCGCGGTGACGGCGGACCAGCGAGCCGAGGTCCTCGATCGTGAACCATGAGACGGCCAGGCCGGCCTCGACCGCGGTCTGCCCAAGAGCCTCGGTGAAGTGGCTCTTGCCCGTGCCGCTTGGTCCACAAATACAAAACGACTCCCGGCGGCCGACCCATTCGAGGGTCTTGAGCGCGTCCTGGGTCGCCCTGGGGATCGAGGACTTGCCCTCGTCCCAGTCGCCGAAGGTCTTGCCGGTGGGGAAGCCGGCCCGCTTGCGGCGGGTGTGCAGGTTGGCGCGGTCTCGTCCGGCGGCCTCCTCGGCGAGAAGGACGCGGACGACCTCGGCCGGGTCCCACCTCTGGGCCTTCGCGGTGGGGATGATGTCGGTCAACGACCGGCGGATGTGCGGGAGTTTGAGCCGCCTGGTGAGCTCGATGGCCTCGGCGAGGGGGTCGCCGTTGGTGCCGGGAACGGTGCGAAGAGGGGTGGCCATCAGGCGAGATCGCTTTCGTCGTACTCGGGAAGATCAGAAGTGGCGGACAGGCCGAACGTGGACCAGGCGCCGGTGCCGGGCTGCAGGGAGTGGTCCTCGCTGCGGCGGTGCGGCTCGGTGGGGCCGTGGACGGCCTGGTAGTCGAGGATGGACAGCAGGTCCTTGTCGGCGAACCGTCCGGTGACCGCGGCAGTGCCGAGCGCGCGGTCGACTTCCGCCGCGGAGTGGAGTTTCGCCAGGGCGACGGCCTCGGCCATCTTCGCCTTGATCCGGCGGACGCCGGTCGCGGCTGCTTCGATCAGCCAGGACGCCGCCCCGGGGCCGAGGGCGAGGAACGCGGCCTCCTCCGCGCTCGTGGCCCGCGGGGTGCGGTCGGATTCCTTGTTTTCGCGGGGCGGGTAGTGGGCGTCGTCCAAGACAGGGCTGCCGGGCTCGCCCCGCTGGTGGCGGGCGACCTCACGGGCCGAGCCGGTCTCGTCGGCGGCGGTGACGATCAGCTCGTCGCCGTGGAAGCGGGCCCAGACCCGGGTGTCGATCAGTTCGTGCGGGACCGAGTAGCGGACCGCCTCGACCGAGATCGTCGCGTCCCAGCAGACCCGGCGGGTGGTGCCGAATGCCGCGGTGAACGGACTCTTCGGCAGCGGGTGCAGCCGGTGGGCTTCCTCCGCGAGCCGCTCGACGGACTTGCGTCGAGTCGCCTTGTGAATACGGGAGTTGACCTCCTCGCAGAACTGCCGGCAAGCCGCCTCCAGGTCACCGAAGCTCTTGTACTGCTCGCGCAGATTCACGTCCTTCGGCACGAGATCGGCCTTCGCGATCTTCACCGTGGACTCCGAGCCGCCCTTGGTCTCCGGATCCGCGGGCAGGCAAGTACGTATCGTCGTGCCGTAGTGCCTCGCGACCTCGACGATCTCCGGGTTACGGACCGCGATCCCGGCGACGTGATCGGTGGTGACGGTCTTCTCGTTGTCGGTGAGCACGTAGGCCGGGATGCCGCCGATCCGGCGGAACGTCGTGTCCAGACACGCGGTGATCGTCGGCAGCGTCTTGTCCCAGATCGGAATCACGACGCGGAACCTCGACCACGCGAGCCAGGCGCAGAACAGCGTCGTCTTGCGTCCGTTGATCACCGGGCCGTCGCCGAAATCGTATTGGAGCCAGAGCCCCGGCTCGGTCACCCACGGCCGATAGACCCGCCGCCTACCGGCCCTGAACTGGGCTTTCGCCTCGGCGACGGTGCGGCGGGTGGTGCGTTCCCCGCCGGTGAAGCCCATCGCGGTGATCCTCTTGTGGACCACGTCCGCGCGGATCTTGCCCTGCGAGCGAACCACCAGTTCCTCGATCTTCGGCAGATAGTCGTCGATCTGCCGGGCCCGGTGCCGGCGCTTGTCCGGCTGCTGCCCAGCCGCCCGCATCTTCACATATCGGGCCACCGTGTGGTGGTCGCACCCGGCCAGCTCGGCCGCGGCGCGGTAACTCCCCGTGAGGTCGTAAGCCTCCAGGATCTCCATGATTTCCTCGCTGTTCTTCACCCGCTCCAGCGTCGTCGAGCGGGATTACTCAAAGCGAGCGGGGAGAAATCTGGCCGTACCCGGGGACCCCATGCCGTACGTGGGGAAAACCGTGGCCATAGATTGCGCCGTAGATGGCCGCCAGCGTGGAGCTTACGAAGACCGCCGTCAGTCGGTGGAGAAGGGGTACGAGACCCCTTTGTCGATACTGTGATTTTAGCAGCGACATTCACACCCCCTGCTCATTTAGCAGTAATTCTGAGTCTTATTCGGGCCTCAATGGCACACTTATCTCGAATGACCGCGACAGGCCTTCCAAGGTCCTTGCGCATCGGCTACTCTCGCCGGTATGGCCATTCGAAGCATTGTCGAGTCAGATCTCAGTGGTAAGCCGGATGCGGCTACACAGATGTTCGGCTTGGGTGACACCTGGTACGAAATCGATCTCACCGCTGACGAGCAGAAGAAGCTTGAGGAAGCGCTGAAGCCGTACCTGAAGGTCAGCCGGAAAGCCGGGCAGCCGGTACCCAAGAAGCGAGTCGTGCCCGAGACGACTGCCGAGGAGCGCGACAAGATCCGCGAGTGGGCCAAGAAGGAGGGCCACGAGTTCGCGGACCGGGGGCGCATCCCGAAGGCAGTCATGAATGCCTACGACGAGGCGCACGGCATCGATCGGAGCAAGTAGCGCTGACCCTGGTGTTGCCTCCCGGCCGACTCCTCCCATCTGCTCCTGAAGGGCCCTGCAGACACGCTGCAGGGCCCTTCGTTCACCTTCAGAACGGCGGCAGCGACGGATGGATCACGTTGGCCGTCACGATCCCTGCGGCTCGCGCGCGAGACCTGCAGTGGATGGTGCCGTGCGAGAAGTGCCCCGGCGTATGCGGCATGAGCTGCTCCCGGCCTCGCTGCGGGCACCCAGGCTTCTGGCAGAGGTCGAGGAAGGCCGTGCACCGCACCTGGGCGGCGTCGACCATCTCCTGGTTGCGCTGAAAACCGGCCTGCTTCCCATGAGCCGACCAGGCGGCGGGGAAGGTGCGGATCTCGAAGCCGGCGGCCCGCCACAGGCGCTCGGCCATGGCGTCGGCACCCTCGGGGCAATGCCCCGAGATGAGTACCGGCCGGGTGACGTTCTCTGCTCCCCAGTCGCGCCAGGCGTCGTTGAACGCCGAGCGCATGCTCTGCTCGTCGTTCCAGCTGCGGGAACCGGTGACGAGGACGACGTGCGAGAACGATTCTGGAATCATTTCAGCAATCATTCGAGTCTCCTCTCCTTGTGACTCGGCGGTCTCCGCAGCTGGAGTCGAGAGCTGTGGCCATGATGTCTGGGCAGGCGCGGCGGCCTGCATGTCGCTGGCTCATACCGGCCGGCCGGTACCGGGCTCGATGATGGCCAGGTCCTTCTCACGGTGGAGCTCGACGCGGATCTGATCGTCGTCACACATCGGCATGAGGTGGACGGTGTACATCCCGTCCTCACTGCGGGAGACGTGCACGGTGACGATCGTGCTGTCCTCGTCGGTGGTGAAGTCGACATTGCCGATGTCCTCGGCTTCGCCGGAGCGCATCACCTCGGCGACGGCTTCACTGTTCGGTTGCCAGAACTTCGGCTCGCAGCGGGATCCGGTGTCGTAGGGCGAGAGTTCAGGCATGGACCGCGTCATGGCGATGCCTCTTCGTGGTCTCGGGTGCGGGTGGCGACCATCGAGTGCGGACCCACCGGGTCCGTGTGATCTCGATGTTCGGCAGAGCGCCCGTGCCAGCTTTGCTGGCTGACGACCCGGAAGATCTCGCTGGCGTGATCTGCTCCTGGATGGGTCGCGTAGCGAGCCGTCGCACGGGGCGTCACTTCTCACCTGAGCCAGGCGCGCAGCGCCAGTGATCCACCACTGCTGCACCCTTTGCTGCTGTCCGCATCTGTGGACAACCACAGCGGGGCAGTGGTGGGGTTCGTCTCTCAAGCGCAGCGCTGGGCATAGCCGGAGGGAGCGCCAGCGACCGACGGGCCGGCGAGCGGAGCGAGCTGTGGAACCCGTCGGCTATGCCGACTAACACGTCCTCGGAGCGCAGCGGAGAGGCCGAGCGTAGCGAGGGTCCGCAGGACACGTGTTATCAGGTTCCCTTATGCCCTTTTGCTTCCTTGTCGTCGTCCTCGCTGTTCCACGGCTGGAGCGTTAGCGGAAGTCTGGAACATCAGGGGAAACGGTCCGTACCTTCTTGACCCGTACCCCTCCCCTTCTTCCGCGTAGCGGGGGTACGGGTCTGGCTGTTTCGCCTGGTCATCGCACCTTTTGGGTGTACTGCTGTTTCGACGTCCGTGATACGGCCGTACCCCCATGCTGATCCGTCCTCGTGAGGCACGAGCGAGGCGGGGGTACGGGTCTGCTCCTGACGGGGCGCAGCCCCGGTTCATCACCCTGCTGCCGTCGGCGGCACAGCCTTCGCCGCGCAGCGGATCCGTCCTCTCGCGACACCGTCGCTCCGGCTGTGGATAACGCTCTGCTCCACCGCTCGCTGCGGCGGCGGCAGCCGGCCTCGCCCCGTCGCGTTGTGCTGGCTGCACCGACGTGGATTCACCTCGCTCCGGTGCTGCCGCGGCAGCGTGCCAGCACTTTATGCACCGCGTCCGAGGCGGGCGTTCTGCACTGTGCCGACGACGCACGTTCCGGCCCCGGGCTGTGCTCCTTTTCGCGCTTGCGCGGCGAGCCCGGGGTGTTCCTTCGTGGACGCATCAGAAGAAGAGAGGCCCGACTGCTGCGACCAACTGCCCATCGCGCACAGCGAGCAGCTCCAGCGTCATCGGGCCGTTGTCGTCTTCCTCCGGGGGCTGCTTCCGCAGCAAGGGCCTCCGCTGTTCCTCTACCCCACGGTCCTTCGGGGCCACCGACGCATCCCCCTCACCGCCCCGGCGCAACCCGTTGGCGGAGCCTGAGGAATGCCCTCGCGGGCGCAGTTCCGCAGCCCGGCGGACAGTGTGACGTGCATCACTATTTCGAGATTTATTGCCGGCGTGGGTCCGCGCCAAGCCTGAAGAGTGAAGGTGCCACTCAACCTGCTTCTGGAGGACTTGATGATCCCGTCGAAGACGCTTCTGCCGACGATTACGCCGGAGGGGACGTACGGGCAGCTCGTGGAGCTGATCACTGCTGTTTCAGGGCTCGACGATCAGGCGGCGGAAGGGCTGACGGACAGCCTGCTGTTCTAGGATCCGCATGATCATTGACAATGAAGGTGTTTCATTGACATCGGATTGGCAAATCCGCGGTTCCTTTGACAATGGCTACGTTCAGTAGCGGTCCTCTCTGGGCCTCTTTCGATCTCCGCTGAGTCTGCAACGCCCGCTCTCCGTACCGTCTCAAGCATGGCAGTACGGAGAGCGGGCGGTACCCGTCGTACACGAAAAGTCCCTTCGACCTCGATCCGGTACGTCGATGGATCGGTACGCGAAGTCCCGATCCGACAACTCAGGTTGACCGATTTTGCGGAGTCCCAGCCGTGGCGGGCTGTTCGCTCCGTCCACGGGATGGCCCACTACTCGGGCAAGTACTCGTCTGCAACGACGGGTGGGCACGTGGTGTACGAAAGCCGCCTGGAGCTCGCCCGATTGCTGCTGGCGGACTTCGATCCGGAAGTGCGGGGGATCTTTGCTCAGCCGTGCCGCCTGGCGGCCCGGGTCGGCGACCGGACTCGCCACCACGTGCCGGACTTTCTGCTGGTCATGCGTTCGGGGACCGTGCGGGTGGTGAATGTCAAGCCAGCGAGCCGCTTGAAGGATCCGAAGATCGTGGAGGCTCTTGCGTGGCCTGGCGAGCTGTTCCGGCAGCATGGCTGGGACTACGAAATCTGGTCCGGAGCGGATCGGGTGCTGCTGGAGAACGTGCGGTTCCTCGCTGCCTACCGGCGTCCCGGTGTGGTGTCCGCAACGGAAACAGAGCAGGCATGGCAGCAGGTGACCGACGGCGAAAAACTGGCCTTGGCTGAGCGCCAGTTGGCCAATGGGCGGCCCGCCGAGGAGGCGAGGCCAGCGTTCATGGCTCTGTTGTGGTCGGGACGGTTGACGACGGACCTGTCGCGTCCGTTGTCGGGTGAGTCGGTGCTGCGCAGGTGCGTATGAGCACGTGGACGACGCCCTTGAGGCCAGGGTTGCCGATCAGCTTCGACGGTGAACAATTCACGGTCGCCGAAATTGAGGGTCGCCGGATTCTTCTCCAGCCGGCAGTCTCTGTCGTCGGTGTCCCGCAGTGGCGGCAGGTTGATATCTCTGTGCTGTTGGCGCATCCCACCACCGAGATCCTCACTCCGGCCCCGCAAGGTGAATCAGCTGATGCGGCTGCCCTGAGCGGTCTCAGCGACAAAGAGGACGATGAGCTGACCCGGCAGTTTCGCCATGTCCAGGAGGTCCGCACCGGCTATCAACTCGGCAGCGAGGAACTGGCTCTGGCGGGCGAGCCACGACCCGACTACGCGCCCGGAACACCGAAAATGCACCGGTACGCGGCCAAGGCGGCAGAACTGGGAGTTTCCGAAACCACGATCCGCAACTGGGTACGGCAAGTGAATAGCTCCGGCCCGGCCGGCCTGGTTCGCGACCGCCCTCAAAAGAGCGTGCTTGACAAGGTCGACCCTCGGTGGCTGGAGATGACCCGGTCAGTTTTGAAAGGCCACGAGAAGTCATCCCGGCCGGTGCGGAGTCTGATCCTGATCGAGATCGAAGAGCGTCTGGCCAAGAAGTATGGGGATGGCACGGTCCCGTTTCCGGCCCGCACGACGGGCTATGAGGCACTTCGAGTGCTTACCAAGGGAACGAACGCCTTCGAGGGCAGCACGAAGGGGAAGAGGTCGATCGCGGACGCCCCGAAGGGGACCTACGGTCGGCTGCGCGCGACACGACCGGGCGAGTATGTGGTGCTGGACACCAACTGCCTGGACGTCTTCGCGATGGAACCGGTGACCTGCCGGTGGGTGCGGTGTGAGCTCACGGTCGCGATGGATCTCTATAGCCGGTGCATCACCGGGCTCCGCCTCACCCCGGTGTCGACGAAGTCAACGGACGTGGCTGGGGTGTTGTTCGAGACGGTCCGGCCACAAGACGTTCCGGGGGACGGGAGCGAGCCGCTGCCGTATTGCGGAGTGCCGTCCACCGTCGTGGTCGATGCGGACAAGCTCGTCGACCGGGACGGGCAGCCGCTGCTGCCCACGGTCGCGGCCGAGACGATCATCTATGACCACGGCAAGGTCTACCTGTCGAACCACATCGAGAGCGTCTGCGCGAAGCTGGACATCTCTCTGCAGCCGGCCCGGCCGAAGACACCGACCGACAAGCCGGTCGAACGCTGGTTCCGAACCCTCAACCAGGGAGTGCTGGCCGCGCTGCCCGGCTACAAGGGCTCGGACGTGCACAGCCGCGGCGAGAAGGTCGAGGACGAGGCATTCTTCTTCATCGACGAACTCGAAGCGATCATCCGTGAATGGATCACTCTGATCTATCACCGGCGCCGCCACCGCGGCCTGCGGATTCCGGAGGTCCCTGGGCTTCAGCTCAGTCCGCTGGACATGTTCGAGCACGGAGTCACCCGGGCGGGACCACTGCGGATCCCGGCCCGCCCCAATATGGCTCTGGAGTTCCTGGAGGAGGAACGCGTCCCGATCCACCACTACGGCGTCGAGATCGAAGGGATGCGCTACAACGGGGATGCGCTGAACAACTACCGCAACCAGCCCAGCCCCTATCGCGGAGTGGACGCGGGCAAGTGGCCGATCGCGGTGGACCGCGGCGATATGCGCAAGGTGTATTTCCAGGACCCAGACCTTCGGACATGGCATACGCTCGACTGGGAACACGCGGCCGCCCTGAATGGACCGTTCAGCAGAGAGGCGCTGGTCTACGCTCGCCGGATTGCGAAGAAGACGCACCGGTTCCCCGACACCAAACGCGCGTTGGTCGAACTCCTCGAACGGTGGGGCGCCGGATTGGCCGCGGATCGCACTGAGCGACGCATGGCCCTCCGTCTCTCCCAGGAACGGCTACAGCTGGTGGGAGAGGCCGACGAACCACGGGAGGCAGAGGACGAGGTCGCCTCGCTGCCATCGGTCCGACGCATTGCCGCCCTGAGTCCATCCGAACAAGACCCAGCAGAAGCCGAGCCCGCCGAGCCCGGCCTTGTCATCGTCGGAACTGAGGACAACGAACTCGGCGGGGACGACGACGAGGATGAGGAATGCGAGGCAGCCTTCCCGGGCGACGAATCCGCTCTCATCGATGAGGACGACTACTACGCCGATATCTGGGACAGCCGTTGAAAGCGCCGGACGGCGTCGAGCCGTTCGAAGGCGACGACCGCCAGTACAGTCCCACCCGGCTTCCGGGCTGGCTTCAGGAGGTCAACGGGCCGGACCGGATCCGACCGGAACAGCACACCAGAGCGCAACTGGCTGACCTCTCGCCGCGAGCGCTCTTAATGCATAACGACAGCCGGGCGGTCTGGCATGCCAACATCGGCCCGATTGAAACCCCGCAACTCCTCCAACTACACGATGAGCTGGACGAGATTGTCGATTCGAACCGGCAGGACGGGGATAAGACGAAACCGGCAGCACTGCTGGATTCCTACCCAGGACTCGGAAAGAGCACCGCAGTCCGCGCCTACGGCCGGAAGCTATTCCGTGAACAGATCACCTTGCGCGGGGAAACCACCCCTAGCGGAGACCGCAGGGTCCCCATCATCTACATCGCACTGAGTGGGAACACACAGATCCGCGGCCTGAACGCCGCGATCTGCCGCTTCTACGGACTGCCGGTCACGGGGGACGCCGACACCCTGGCCGAGCGGGCTGTGGACGCGGTGTTGTCCATGAGAACCGCCGTTTTCATCATCGACGACATCCACTTCCTGGCCGGAGCGAAAACCAACTCGGTTCGCATGTCCAACCAGTTGAAGTACCTGGCAAACGTCTTCCCTGTCACCCTCATCTATGTCGGCGTCGGGGTCCAGCAGCGCGGCATCCTCAGCGAGGGATTCTCCGGCAAGAAGAACGAACTCGCCCAGTTCGGACGCCGCACCACTCCACTGACATTGCTCCCTTTCCAGATCGAGAACGAGGAGGGACGTCGGCAGTGGCAGGTCCTGCTGAAGACGATCGAGAAGAAGCTCGTCCTGGCGGAGAAATACCCAGGGATGCTCGCCCAGGAACTTTCCGACTATCTCTACTCTCGCTCCACCGGCCACTTTGCCTCCCTCATGGCACTGATCAACCGCGGCTGCCTCCGCGCCATCCGCTGCGGCCATGAGCGCCTCGACAAGGACCTCATGGACCAGGTGAAGAACGACGTCGCTGCCGAGGAAGCCCGTGAGGAACTCGAAGCCGCCATCGAGGCCGGCCTGCTGACCAGTCATCCCGCATCACCCGGCAGGAAATCGGCATGACGGAATGGACGGATGACCGCATTCCTCTCTGGGTTCCCCCGGTTGAGGGGGAGTCCCTCGACAGCTGGCTGGCGGCATACGCCCGCCGCCTGCGGACGGGCGTGCCGCAGTTCCTGAGCTTCATTGGTCTGCACAGAGCCCGTCCCAACCACATGGTCCGGTATCTGACAGACCGCGAACGGCAGGTACTTTCCGAACGCACGGGGCTCGCCTCGGAGGAACTGACGCCGATGACGCTCGAACCCTGGGACGGAGTGGCGGTGAACATCGACCGTCCGACGCGCCGTCTGAGCCGCCCACCGAACTGGCGGCACACCGGCAATACCAGCCGCTTCTGCCCCGGTTGTCTCGACGAAAGCGCCGGACGTTGGCAGATTTCATGGCGACTGCCGTGGTCATTTGCCTGCACCCGGCACGGAATGCTGTTGCTCGATTGCTGCCCAGAATGCGGACAACCGCCCGTGGTTCATGGGCGACAGCACCTGCGGAACTCTCCTGCGGGAGTCTGCCTCTACGGAACGGGCACTGCCGGCGCCGCCCCCTGCGAGTTCTTCCTGCCGCACGCGGCTACCCCTGTCCTCTCTGCAGACTCATTGGTCCTCAATGCCCAGCAAGACGCCACCTCCAAATTCTTGCAAATCGGTGATTCTCTGGACGACTCCTTGCTGCATGGTCGCGAACTGGCCGTCCTCGGCCGGTCGGCATTGCGCGGGATCAACGACAGGCTGTCCACAGCGCCTTCCGTTGTCCATGAAGTCCTCGCGGAACTCGGTGGTGATCTGCCTAAACTAGCGAATCGAGAGAGCGGAGTGAACGCTCACGGCGTGGCAGTTGGCACCACCATCGCCAGGATTGCAGTGCTCCAGGACCGGGATGACAGTGATGCAGTCTTTGCTTGGTTGATGGAGGCCCAACGTTCGAGGCGGAAGAATACTTATCCGACATCCTGGCTCGTTGACTGGGTTCCAGCCGGACCCCGCGTGATGTCTCGTGCTCTGACCGCCGTGTCCAACGAACTGACCTGGACTGCGCGCCTGCGTTTCGGCACGACCACGAGTGGTCCGACCTGGCCGACCCTCGCCGACGAAGACGTACGACGTCGAGCGGCCCGACTGCCGGCGATGCTCTGGCCCTCTTGGACAATCCGGATGTTGCCTCGCCTGCCCGAACCCCTATTCAGGTTGTCCGGACTCCGCCGAGCATGCGCGACTCTGCTCCTTACGCCTGGAACATTCTGGGACTATCCTAGAGCCGCTGAACTTCTGGGCAATCCGCACACATCCGACAACAGGAATGCTCTCGACGCAGCACTCGAAAAGCAGCGCCCCGATGAACTTGCCGCACTCTTGGCCGAGTTAGCTCGCGCTATTGACGCTCATCCAGTTCCCATCGACTATCGCCGTCGGCGGACCATCTTCTCCGAGGCCACTATCAGATTCGACCTGGACGCCTTCCATGGGTACTGCCGCCGTCGCGGCCTTCGGAGCGGACCGACGCAGATCAAGAGACTCCGGTGGCACCTTCTCAAGATTCTCCTCGGAGCAGACCCTGGCAGCTCATCCCGGACCCCGACCTGGAACACGAACCTCTCGCACCAGATCACCACAGAGCTCAAAGGATTCCTCTTCCAGCAGGCAGTAAAGAACCTCCAGGCTCACCAAATTGAAGAACCCGTGCTTTGGCAACCGCCGGCCACCTGGCTCGAAAGAATTGCATGGCCCGGAGAAGATCCCGAAAAGATCGACCACTCCGCACTCGCCGAGATGCTGATCGCGGGCCGCCCGCTGGCGGAGGTTGCGAGACACCTGGACATCAGCGAGGACCACGTCCTCTTGCACCTTGAAATGGCTGATATCGGTGGGACAGCGCCCGATCCCCCGCCGCGTCCCAGCGTTCCGGGCCGCAACATTCCGCGCCAAGACGTTCTCTCGCCACGAGAACTGCAACGGCTCTACCAGGAACAGCGACTCTCTGTCGTCGATATCGCGCAGCTCGCGGGGTGCAGCTCTCGCACCGTTCGTCGAGCACTCGTCGAGGCCAAGATCCCTAGCTCAGGGCGCGGAGTTCCTCCCCTCCTGCCGGGCATGGTTACCAGAGATTGGCTGGAAGGGGAGTACGCCATGAAAGGACGCGGCTGTCTTGATATCGCGCACGAACTCGGCCTCCATCAAGACACCGTGTCGCGCTTCCTGCGGATTTGGGACATCCCGCGACGTTCCAACGGACTCGGTTCGAACCCCTTCGCCCACCTCGGTGTCGCGCTCTCGCCAGAAATGCGACGCCTCAGTAATAGGAGGAGCTGCCTGCCGTGGCTACGCAACCTCCTCCAAATACCCGGACACCCCGGCCTGTCGGCTGCCGCACCGGCAATCAGCGTCCCCGAGGTCACCCTCCGCCGGCAGCTCAGGATCATTGAAAGCGTCGTGGGGTTCAGCGTGATCGAGCGAACCGACCCGCTGTCTCCCACTCCGACGGGCGTGAGATTCCTGACCGAAGCTCGCGATCTCCTTGATCGTTTCGACAGCGCCGCAACGCTGGTCGCAACCGGCTCGAGCAGGACCTCAGACCACTCACGGTGATTGCCGGAGCGGTGCTCAACGCCAAGATTGAGAAGCCTGGGCTGACAACGGCGTTGCCAATCTGACCCGGATTTCGGCGTTTCTGCAGGAAACAGTGTCAATGATCATGAGGAACCTACAGCTGTTCCGGCTGGGGCTCTACGGCCCTACCCCTGAACGGCTGGACGATCTGTGTGGGGCGATGTTCTTCGACGCTGATCCGGAGGACGGCGGCTGGGTGCAGTGCGGCAAGACGCCGGGGCACATCCGCCGTGGCGACCCGCTGCACGAGGGCCGCTGGAGCGGACGGCGTTGGCGCGACGACCACCGGCAGGCCGTGGTCGCTAACGGCGAGGAGAGCTGACGCGGCGGCGGCCGGAACAGTCGGCTCCGGCCGCCGCGCCAGCGCTGTGCCAGCACCGTGCCGACGGCTCACCGGCGGCTGTGCTGATCTCGCTCCGCCGACGTTCCCTGGCTGCGCTGCGGTGCTCGCCGACGGGCTTCGGCAAGGGGCACAGACAGGCTTTTCGGCCCCATGACACAGCAATGAAACAGCGTCTCCCTCGTGTCTCAGAGGTGCCCCATCGGGACACGCACGAGACGTGACTGGGACACACATAGGACGCCGACCGATGCCGATATACCTCTTGGATTTCTGCGCACGTCCTCACGGTGTCTCGCACGTGCCCCGACAGTGCCGCACTGGCGTCGCACACAGAGCCTTCGGAGGACTCACCTGTGCAGGGATGCCGGGTGGTGTCTCTCAGGAGACACGACCGGGACACCAATGGGGCCTCATCCGTACTCCAATGCGGCTCCTCGGGATCAGTGCTGTGACCGCGGGTGTCTCGCAGGTGCCCCGCGTGAGCACTTGCCGCGTCGCAGGTGGGACACAAAGGCGCACGGTGCCCGCGGCCTGCGTGCGGTCGCCCCTGTTGGAGGCAGGGGGTGTTTCACAAGCGTCCCCGCCGGTACTCGATAGGGGCTCGAACAGCGTCTCTCTTGCGTATCGAATGGGACTTGCATGGGACTCAATAGGGGCACTAGAGTGAGCTCGCTTTGATTCGCATTCGAGAGGAAACGTGAAGGGCGGTGAGTCCATATGGCAGAGCGAGAGGCATCCGGCGAACGACCAGATGAAGCGCAGGTGCGAGTGGCGGGGCGAGGTGAGTGCAATGGCGAATCAGCCGGGTGAACCTCGCAAGGTCCGCTGGACCGTGCCCGCTGCCGACACCTCGGTGATCGAGTGGCTCGATCAGCAGGAGAACATCTCGCAGTCGCTGCGACTGCTCATTCGGGAGTCCATTCAGCGCGACGGATACATCGACGTCTTCTACAAGCCCGTCGATCAGCTGCCGCGTCGCGGCCGGCCGCCCCTGGAGTGCATCGAGCAGCGCGAGGACGACGAGGCGGTCACCGAGCGCCGTCCGGCCGTCAGGCCGGTTCAGCCACAGCCCGCAGTCGCCGACGAGGCCGAGGTCGACCCGGACGCCGTCGTCGAGAAGACAGCGCCGGTAGCCCAGCCCGAGCCGGTTCCCGCACCGGTTGAGACGGCCGAGGAGCCCGCGGCAAGCGCCCCCAGCGCACCGCCGGAGCCGCCGAAGCAGGCATCCATCGACGAAATCATGGCGAGTACTCGGCGCTGAGTGACGCGGTGAATTTCATTTTCCAGGCAGACAACACAGACACCGAGGGACTGAATTCATGAGCGCCAACAGCAACGACATCATCACTCTCACCGGCGGCATCGACGTCGGCAACGGCTACGTCAAGGGCGTCATCCAGAACACGAAGCAGGGGACTTTCGACGAGATCGATCTACCCAGCGCGGTCGTCTCGACCTCTCGCACCTCGCCGAAGGTGCCACTCCCCGACTCGGATGCAGCCTCCGTGCTGGCCGGCGACTTCTACAACCAGATTGACTGCTCGCTCACCACTTCCCTGGTGGCGGCGTCCGACCGCCGGATCTTCGGCCGCGCGGCGCTGAGCGTGCGCGGCTCGAAGTTCACCGAGTTCGAGGTGCTGGGCAAGCACTCCAAGGCCGATCAGGAGCTGAGCAAGGTTCTGGTCCTGGGTGTCTTCGCCGCGAAGACCCTGCGCGACTACGTCCGCGAGAACGGCGCGCTGCCCGATCACGAGCTGCGCGTGCAGGTGCGTGCCGGCCTGGCGCTGCCGATCTCCGAGTTCGTCGCGCGCCGCCACGCCTACGCCGCCGAGTTCATCGGTCTGCTGGGCAGCTCCGACCCCGCGGTGCACCTGGTGACGATCAAGAACTTCAGCACCCCGGTCTCGGTGCGCCTGGAGTTCGTCGACGTCCAGGTGATGGCCGAGGGTGCCTCCGCGCAGTTCGCCATCACCGACAAGGGCGAGCCGCTCGCACAGGCCCTGCTCGATGATCTGCGCACCCGTGACGCGTCCCTCGTGGAGGGCGTCTCGGCGTCTGACCTGGTGGCGGTGCACAACACCATCGGCGTCGACGTCGGCGAGGGCACTGTGAACTTCCCGGTCTTCACCGACGGGCGGTTCAACCCCGAGGCGGCCGACACCCTCGACGAGGGCTACGGCACCGCGCTGATGAACGCCATGGAGCGCATGAGCGAGTCGGACGCCACGCTGCAGTTCTCCTCGCGCAAGCAGCTGGCCGACTTCCTCCACGCGGAGCCGTCGGTGCTGGTGAAGAACCGTCACCAGCGCGCCGCCGGCTTCGTCGAGGACGAGGCCGGCTACCTGGTCGACGAGATCGTCTCCTCCTTCGGTGATGTTCTCTCGCAGGCCGGCGCGACGACCGAGGTCGTCTACGTCTACGGCGGTGGCTCGGGTCCGATCAAGCACCTGCTGCACCCGGCGCTGCTGAAGGCCGCAGGCGACGTGCCCGTGCTCTACCTCGACTCGAGCTACTCGCGGCACCTGAACCGCGAGGGGCTGTACATCGCGGCGCGCCACGTCGAGCAGCAGGCCCTCGCCGCGAAGCCCGCGGGCAAGCGCAGTAAAGAGGTGGCCTGATGGGTGAGGCACTGGAGGACTCCTACGGCCGACGGCCCGTTGTACGTGATGCCGACACGTCGGCCACGTCTACGGCCACGGTCAGGGCTCCGCCCCCGCGATGGCCTCGGCCAGTTCGGGTCTTCTCGCCCGCGGCCCGCGCCGGGTTCCCTTCGTCCCCACACAGCACAGCCGCGGACAGGCACCACGACTGTTCCGCTGCCCAACTGACCTTCCCCTTCAGCGATGCTGCGCCGCGCCATCACACCGCCGCTCCATCACACCGCCGCTCCATCACCCGACTCCGGAAGCGTCCACACCATGACCACCGACCGCCCTCACGTCGCCTACCTGGCCCCTTCCGCCCCCGCCCGCCCCCAGCCCGGCCGGGCCAACGACGAGGAGGCCGACCGCTCGGAGAACGCGGTCCTGACCGCCTACCTCTTCTACCTGACGGCCAAGGGACACCGTGTCCTGCAGCACCGCGTCGTCACGGATCCCGTCCTGGCATCCACCGACCTCTTCGACGCGACAGCCGGAGAAATGGTGATGGCCTGTCACCGTTCCCACTACGCCGCGCTCATCGCCGCGTACGGAGTGATCAGCGACTGCGCGCGGCTCTTTCCCCCGTCCCGCCACGCACTGCTGTTCACCGATGAGCCGGGCCCGATCGCACGGGAGTTCCTGTCCCACCACAAGATCATCGCGATCTGGCCCGAGGGCGAGTCTTTCGTCCGCGCGAACCCGGCAGCCCAGACAGGCAGGGCGTGAACCGCCAGAGCTTCGGGCCTCCGACGAGGAGAGCCGAGGAATGCGCCTGGCGCGCGGCCGGTCTCCTCGTCGACGTCGCCGGGCGCGTTCTGCCGGCCACGGTCCAGCCCTGCACCTTCTGCGACGGCGAGAACCTCGGAGACACCTGCCCTGCGTCCCTGACCTGCCCCACGTGCAAAGCCGCGCCCCGACAGCGGTGCCGCCGACCGAGCGGCCACACCACTGAGCAGTGGCACCGCAGACGCGTCTGCGCCGCCGACCTGGAAAATCCGCGCCGCGAGGAAGACGGCGACACCACCCTGCCCGCCCGCTGGGCGACACCCAACCGGCGCCGCCCCCATCACGAGGAACACGATGACCGCCGATCACCCCCGCAACAGCGCCGCGGGCACGTCCCATTCGCCCGGCGCCCCGGACCGGCCGCGTCAGGCCGGAGCCTCCAGACTCCTCATCACCCCCGCTCAGCGCCGCGCTGCTTCTGCCGTCCGTCCAGCACCTGCACGCGTCGTTGACCGGCGGCATGGGCGACCAGCGCGGCCAGTGCGCGCGAGCCCGCGATGAAGTCGACGTGCACGAGGCCCGGTGGAAGAAGGCCGCCACCCTCGACAACGAGCACGCCGCGCGGTGAACGCTCCCCGGGGAGCCGCCGAGCCCCTCCAGAGCACCACTGTCCGCTCCGAGTCCTTAGGAACGTCATGAGCAATCCGTTCGCCCCGCCCATCGACCTCAGTCATCTGCCGAACTACCGGCAGGCCGACGCGCGTCCACGCCGCGCGGTGTTCCTCGGCCGTGTCTCCACCAAGGACCGGCAGCTTCCCGCCTCGTCCATCCCGCGGCAGGTTGTCCTCGCTGCCGAACGCCTCGACCCGGGTGAAGAGTTCATAGCGCACTTCTGGGATGTGGAGTCCGGGATGTTGCCCGCGCATTTAAGGGGCCTGGGACCGCAGGAGATGTACGACGGGCTCGGCGTGCCGACGCCCCGGGACGGCGGCCTCCAGGACCTCGTGGACCACGCCGAGCAGATGGGCATCACGCACGTCCTGGCCGAGCGTTCCGACCGCGTGGCACGCGCCATGCTGACCAGCCTCACCGTGGAGCACGAGCTGGAGCGCCTCGGGGCAGAGGTGATCTACGCCAACGAGCCGACGGGCGGCACCGAGTCCGGCCGGCTGCGTACCCGCAGGTACGGGCAGGCCGAGGCGGAGATCTACCGCGCGACGATGATCGAGATGTCGATGGGGGGCCAGTTCCAGCATGCAATCGGCGGATGGAACCACGGCTACCCGCCCTACCCCTATGTTGCGGTGGTCGACGACGATGCCCCGGTTCGGGGGCAGGGCCGGTTCGGGGAGTTGCGGCCGAAGAAGAAGCTCGTCCCGCACCCCGACGAGCACCGGTTCGACGCCGCCCGGGAGCTGTGCCGTCTACGGTGCGAGGAACATTTGAAGGCCGCGGACATCATCACCATCTTGGAGTCGGATCCCGACCGGTATCCGATCGAGGGCCGATGGACGCACAACCGTGTGGAGGGGTTGATCGCGAACCCGAAGCTCAGCGGCTATCAGGTGTACAACCGCAAGTCGAGCAGGACGGGCCGCGCCGGGTTCTCGCGGCGCAACCCCATTTCCCAGTGGGTGTGGTCGCCGAAGGTCGTGCACAAGCCGGTGGTGAAAGTGTTCTCCACCGTTTCGCTGTCTCATGAGACATCCGGAGAGGGGTTGGCCTGGGCTGATGGGATGCCGTCGCGAGTGGGGTTGATCCGCGAGGGTTCGGCTGCGGCTGAGACAGTCAGCAGGGGCCGATGACGTCGGTTCGGGACGCCCGGTGTTCGTCGAGGGCGACGACGGCTCCGCGGCCGCCGAGTTCTTCGCGGAGGGCTGCGTTGTCGTGATGCAGGGCCGCGATGACGGTGGCGGAAGCGTCGAGCCGGCCTTGCAGCTGGGTGCGCTCGCGTTTGATCGTCTTCAACTCGGCACGTAGTTGCCGGAGTTCGTCATCACGCCTGACTTCACCAGGGGTGCGAGCGTCCGTGGCGGCTGTGCGCCGGTCCCATTCGGCGAGGATTTTGTGTGCCCGGTTCATGGTGGCCCGGCTGACGTCGGCTTCCCGGTAGAGGTTCTCCTTGGTCAGCCGTCCGTCGGTCCGGGAGGGACGGCCGGTGAGGAGTCGTTCCATCGCGGCTCGCAGGGCCTTCGCGGTCTCGGCTGAGACGTGGTCCGTGATCGTCTGGCAGGTGGTTGTCGAGGTCAAGTCTGGGCCCTTCGGATCACTGAGCGGACGTCGTCGAGCTGGTGGTTGAGCTGTTCGCGGCGGCAGGGGGCGATCTTGGGGGTGTCCAGCAGGGTCAGGAGGCTGGTCTCCTCGCTCTGCCAGATTTTGAGGTGGTCGGGGGTGATGATGCTGTTGGGACAGCGGCCGGGCTGACAACGGTCGATCAGCGGGCCGGTGTGGCCAGGTGGAATGATCGCCTTTTCGATGCACTTCGCGCCGGCGGGGTGGTTCTGGTCGAAGGTGCAGTGGTTGAGCTTGCCGAAGCGGAGCGAGATCCGGGTCTTGCGCAGCAGGTCGTATTCGGTCCGCTTGTCGCCGGTCTTCGCAGTGCGGGTCACCTCGATGGCAGTCTTCTTGACGGTGTCGAAGGTCTCGGTGAGTCTGTCGGCGCCGGGGCCGTAGCCGATCGTCCGGCCTGCGTGGTGCTGGTCGTAGAGGTCACGCAGTCGGATGAAGCGGGCGTCCTCGATCGCAGTGTCCAGGAGCCGAGCCCAGTTCGCGTCGGAGGCGGCATAGCCCTGGGTGGACCGGTTGGCCAGTGCCCTGGTGGCCGCGTGCTTGAGTTGCAGTCCGAGCGCGATCTCGGAGCCGGGCTCGGTGCCGACCAGCATGGACATCGTCTTGCGGAACATGTGAGGTGCGACCCGGTCCGCCGGGATCTCGTCCAGGCCGGTGCGGTCGGTGTGCTCGTTGACGTGCTCGATGAACTTCTCGATCAGCTTGCGGCTGATGCTGTGCTCGTAGCGGTTGGCCTGGGTTGTGCTGCCGGGCAGGCCGGGGTCGGCGAAGACGAGTTCGGGGTGGGCGGAGAGTTCTTCGGCGACGAGGATCGCGCGGGCGACCGGCTCGATGATCCACCAGTGTTCCAGGGGCCGGCCGGGGTCCTGCTTGCGTTTGCGGGAGACGACGGCCGGGGCTCCGTAGAACTCGGTGACGACGCTGCCGCGTACGATCTCGCGGATTTCGCTGTCGCGCATCATCGAGGTCGCCGCGACGAGGATGTAGCAGGCAGCCCGCAGTGCCCGGCATTCGTGCCCGAGGGCCCGGGGGTCCAGGCCCGGATGCCAGGGGCCAGTGGTGCCGTCGGGGCGGGTCACTTCGCGGATGTCGTCGTGGTCGATGAGACTGCCCGGCCGGCCCTGGAGAGGTACTGCGTTGAAGACGATCCTCCTGGCCATGCTGAGCTTCGGCCCCTGGCTGCCGCCGGAGGTGAAGTAGTTGCCGCTGCCGCGACCCATCAGCTCGCCCAGCAGGCTCCAGTTCGGCTGGCCGACCGGGCCGGAACCGCCGTGGTGGAGGGGAACAGGGTGGGCGGGATCGGCTAGCCAGCGCCGGGTGTGGTCGGGCAGCGGCTCCAGCGAGCCAGTCGGCCGGGGCGAGAGCCTCAGGTGAGTATCGCGGGCCTGGAGGATGTTCGCGGAGAAAGTGTCGATGTAGGTCCAGGCGGCTTTGATCAGCGGAAACCACATTTCGGGTCGGATGTTCGGGGTGGAGATTTCATCGGTTCCGGGGTTGTTGGCGACGGTGCGGGCCGAGCGTCCCGGCCAGGGATCGGCCGCCAGGCCGCCTCCGGTCAGCGCCGGGGAGAGTTCGTGCAGCAGTCGGACGGAGCCGACGTAGTTGCGGACCATCCCTGCCGACCGGATCTCGGACTTCTCGGCGATGTAGCGGTGCATGTCGCTGCTGGTCCAGCGGGCGGGGTGCAGACTCAGGCCCGCTTCACGGGCCCAGTCGATCAGGATCCGCAGCTCGGACAGCAGTCCGATCAGCGTGCCGGGCTGGTAGGGCTCGCGGTCCAGGCAGACACCGGCCGCGATCAGAGCCGGGTGCTGTGGGTTGAGCACGGCCATGCTGATTTCACGGACCCGCAGGTTCCACTGTTTGGGGAAGTTGTCGAACACGGCGCCCCAGCTGGACGGGACGATGTTCGCTGGCCGCCGCTGTGCCGTGAAGGCCCACCGGTCCGTGCGGCCGAAGCAGGGAACCTCTGCTTCGGGCAGCAGCGGCCGACCTTGCAGGACCGGTTCGTCCTGGCGGAACAGGGCCGACAGGCCCAGCGGAGCGGTGAGGAATCCGCGTACTTCTTCCGAAGCGGAGACGTGTACGGCCTCGTGCCCGAAGCCGGCTGGTGAGGTCATGAGTCGAACTCCGTGAACGAGGACAGGGGAAGTTGCAGCCGCAGGCCCTGGTCGGCGATCTGCCGGCGGGCCCGCTCCATGTCGGCGGGCAGGACGTCGGCCAGCACTGCCCGCAGGTTGGTGCGGCTCTGCCCCCAACTCTGGTGGAAGACCCGCGGGTCGAGCCGGGCCGCCAGATTCTCCAAGTGCTCTGCGAACAGAAGGAGTTGGGGAAGGTTGGAGGGCAGAATGAACGCGTTGCGGCATTCCAGGCAGCGCAACGGGGCGACCGCGCAGAGCTCGCCGGCCGGGCTGTAGGGCGACTGGTAGGGATCGCGGCAACTGCTGACGCCCATGTCGAGCTCTCCCTGGACGATCGATTCGGCTTGCTGCGTGTCCAGGCCGAGACCGTCGAGGACCTCCGGCTCGCCGAGGTGGACGGCGGCCTTCTCGTCCAGGACCACCGGCCCGGCCAGGGCCCGCTCCAGCCAGTCCTGTTGCGCGCGGGTGATGGTGTGTCCGGCCATGGTCCGCAGCGTGGTGCCGTGCGCGTAGTGGCCCCAGAAGACCTGTTCCGTGTGGTCGTCGGCGGCGTCGCTGACCAGGCCGCGGAACGCGATGGTCTTCTCGACCTTGGCCGACTTCCGCAACCGGCGGATGTCCATCTTCCCGGCGACCACCACGCCGGTCCGTTCCACCCATTCATCCAGGCCGCCGCCCCGGCCGACCGGTTCGAAGGGCCTGAAGGACAGTTCCCCGCGCTGGTGGGAGCCGTGCGTGTTCGGGATGACGTTGGCGCGGATGAACAGGTAGGGCTTCTTGACGGTGCTGCGGCGCCGGGCCCCGGCCGTGACCTCGAACAAGGTCCGCAGGATCTCGCTGGTCCTGAGCCCGGCCCGGTCCGGGTGCATGATCCGGGTCTCGTCGCCCATCTCCTTGAACTCGCGGTAGCGGATCTTGTGAGCGCGTCGTTTCACCAGCCGCAGCCGTACTCCGCCAGGAACGAACTCCACGTCGTCCTCGGTCAGGTAGGCGACCTCCTCCGGGGCATGGCCGGTCGCGGCGACCAGCAGCACCCGGAACGACTGCAAGTCGATGTTGCGCGGATAAAGCAGCGAGGCGAGCGCAATGGTCAGCAGGTAGCGGCCCTGGTTCGGGTTGAACCGCACTCCCGCGACCTCGAAGATGTCCTTCAGCTCGGACGGCCAGGCGGTGTGCGTCGGCAGCGCCGACCAGATGTCGAGCGGACAGACCAGCCCATGGGCCAGCCCGAAGGCCAGATTCGCCGGGTCGGTCCAGCCTACCGTGCGCGGATCGGCGCCCGCCGCCACCAACTCCCGGCCCCGCGCATGCCGTTCCTTGAGCCCGCGGATGTCCTTCCAAGCGGCCCTGACCAGCTGGCGCTTCTCCGCCCGGGTGAACTCCTCCAGCTCCCGCGTCCCGCCGCGGTTGACAGGGACGGCGGTCGTCAGCACCCGCTGGACCGCCGGCGCCAGGGCCCGCTCCGGGTGCTGACCACGGAAACGGATCAGCGACAGGACATCGGCGGCCAGGAAGTAGGGCCTGGTCGAGCTCTCCTCGAACTGGCCGGGCAGGGCCCTGATCCACTCCCGGATGTAGAAGCTGACGTCCGGCTCGTCCAGTGCCAGCGAACACGCCGCCGCCTGATCACCCGCCTCGCGGTCCACGAACGAGCACAGCTCCAGCAGTCCGCGCCGGTAGGTGAACACCCCGGTCGGGTGCGGCCTCTTCAGCTCGACGTAATCGGCGAGTTCGGCCGCGAGCTCGTCCGCCAGCCGGCGGCAGGCGAACCCGGTCGTGTCCACCCTCACCGTGGCCTTCCGTCCGTGCGCGGTGGACGCCTCCAGTTCCCAGAGCCCGCCCAGCCGTGGCGGACGCATCTCCTCTGCGGGTTCGGTGAAGTCCCGCGTGCGTTCACCCCTGCGCGGCATGCCGCTCCGCCTCCAGGAGTCGGATGGCGATCTCCGCGTAGGAGGCGCCGTCGCTGTCCGCCCAGGCACTGAATGCCTGGTCCACGTAGGTCATCGGGTCCTCCAGGTAGGCGAGGTACTCGTAGGTGGTGCGTGGACTGGCGTGTCCCAAGGCCCGCTGGACGACCAGCAGGGGGTTCATCGAGATGTGTTCGGCCAAAGTCACCAGCGGTCGCTGGTCGGCCCGCCGCAGCTCAGTCTCGATGAGCATCTCGGTGAGGTGCTTGAGGAGCCGCAGGGCGTAGGTGTGGCGAAGATCGTGGTAGCGGTAGGGCTTGCGCGGCAGCACCGGCGCCGGACCCCGCTCGGCGGAGGCGGTCATCCTCTCCCAGGCATGGCGCCGGATCCGGTCCCAGGACGAGGCGCCCAGCATCAGCCCGCCCTGGCCGAGGAAGACGGCCATCGCCTCCAGCCCTCCGGGACACTCGCGGACCGTGATCCGCCGCAGTCCGGCGGGCATCTGGGCCATGGCGAACACCCGGCGTCGGCCGCCCAGCACCCCCGACAGACGGCCGCGGGCCTCGTCGACGGAGTCGACGACGAACAGTTCGCGGTGACGGTGGGCGAGCCGGGCCGCCGCCCGCTCGACGATCTCCGCCCGCTCCAGCAGCTGGTAGGTGTCGACCAGGTCGAGCGGCGCGGCCGGGACATACGGGCGTTTCCCCTTGAGCGTGGACACCCTGATCATTGGATCGTGATGATCCATAGGACAGGAGTTCCCGTTGGGGACGTCGAAGTACTCGCCTGAGTTCCGGGCCGATGCCGTCGCGCTGTATCACTCGAGCCCGGGTGGGACGTACGCGTCGGTGGCCAAGGACCTGGGCGTCAACCACGAGACGCTCCGCACGTGGGTGCGGGATGCCGAGCAGGCCGCCCGGCCCGGGGCGGTGGAGGCCACCGCGATGGAGAAGGAGAACCGGCAGCTGAGGGCGCGGGTGAAGGAACTCGAGCTCGAGCGGGAGATCCTGCGGAGGGCCGCGAAGTATTTTGCGGCGGAGACCAGTTGGTGAGCAGCCGCTTCCAGTTCGTCGAGGATCACCGTGGCGCCTTCGGCGTCAAGCGGCTGTGCCGGATACTCGCGGTCTCGCGTTCCGGCTTCTACCGGTGGCTGGCCGGCGCATCCGCGCGGGCCAGCCGGGCGAGGGCGGATGCCGAGCTCGCCGAGCGCATCAACCGGATCCATCAGGAATCGGACGGCACCTATGGGGTTCCGCGCGTCACCGCCGAGCTGAAGGAGGCCGGGAAGCCGGTCAATCACAAGCGGGTCGAGCGCGTCATGCGCAAGTTCCACATCGTCGGGCTGCACCTGCGCAAGAAGGTCCGCACCACCATTCCCGAGCCGTCGGCGACACCGGTGCCGGACCTGCTCCAGCGGGACTTTGCTGCCCCGGTGCCGAACACCAAGTACGTGGGCGACATCACCTATCTCCCGATCGGCAACGGCCAATTCCTTTATCTGGCAACGGTGTTGGACCTGTGCTCGAAACGCCTGACGGGCTGGTCGATCGCCGACCACATGCGGACCTCGCTGGTCACCGACGCGCTCAGGGCCGCAGCGAGGGCCCGCGGCGGGGACGGCCTGCGCGGGGCGATATTTCACAGCGACAACGGGGCGCAATATGTGTCGAAGGAGTTCGCCCAGGTCTGCTCGGAGCTGGGCGTGACCAGATCGCGAGGCACGGTCGGCACAAGTGCGGACAACGCCGCCGCGGAGAGTCTGAACGCGACCATGAAGCGCGAAACGCTCCAGGGCCGCAAGCGGTGGAACGGGGCCAGTGAGGCCCGCCCCGCGGTCTTCCGCTGGGCGACCCGCTACAACACCCGCCGACGGCACTCCCGCCTCGGCCAGATCAGCCCGATCACCTACGAACAGCGATCAACTACGCTGGCCACCGCCGCATGACAACCGGTGTCCACGATCACGGGGAAGGCCCCTACATCTCCCGGCGCCGCCTGTACTTCGCGCACGCCTGCAACGTGAACCCCGCCTCCCCTCCGGGGCGACGGGCCAGCTCGGGCAGCAGCACCGTCGACCACTCCCGCTTGCGCATCCCCGTCATCAGCGCGAGTTCGGCCGCCGCCCGGTTGCGGTGCGGGAACCCGCCCCGGAAGCCACCGTCGACCTCGCCGCCCGGGCACTGTCCGCCCAGCCCGACATCACGGAAGAACAGGTACTGCTCCAGCGTGAGGTGCCGCACCTGCATGCCGTGCGCCATCCCCGAGCCGTATGCCTTCGGCATCCGCAGCGGCCCGTGCCGCCGGTGCCCGACCTCGGTCATCCACGCGAACAGACCGTTGACCGTCGCCGCCTCCCGGTCCCACGTCACCGGATCGATCGGGACCGCCTGGACGTCGAGCCGCTGCCGGCGATAGGCAAGCAGGTCGACCTCGCCCGCCGCGAGCAGATCGGTCCCCCGCGACACGAGGTACTCGGCCAGCCTCAGCACGACGTACGCGTACGAACGCATCGTCTCCGGATCCCGCCCCAGATAGGCGAGATGCCGGAACCACGAGCACAACGGCTCCGTCGGCCGCATGTCCGGCCCCAGCACGACCGGGGTGCCGTCCGGGATCACCCGGCGGTCCAGCAGAGCCACCGCCGTACCGCCCGGGAGCCCATCGCCGTACCGGTCCACCAACGGCCGCTTCACGAAGAACAGGTCCATCTTCCCTCCCCTGAGATACCACCCAGAACAGAGAAGAACAGGACAGAAGTGAATGATCTAGAGATAGTTGATCAAACCACTCATTGCGGTGAGACAGATCAGAACTATGCGGAGAAAGCCTGGAGGAGTGGATGCAGGCCCAGGAGGTCACCGCGGGACTGCGCGCGGGTGTCGAAGGCGGCCCGCTGCTGCGGATCCGTACCGCGGCCTCCCGGCTCGGGCTCACCGTCACCGCGGTCAGCAGCAGCACCACGCACACGCTGTACCTGATCGGGAACCGGCAGATCGTCCTACCCGCGCCGGTGCCGGACACGCTCGTCCAGCAGGTCATCGAGGACATGGGGAGCGCGGCGTGAGCGAAATCATCATGGGCCAGGCCCACCGGCGCGGCCGGACCTGGGTGACGCACCTTGCCGAGCACGGTGTCTATGCACACGGGCGGACGCTGAGGGCGACGGAGGCGAACGCCGTGGAGGGGCTCGAACTCGTCGGCGTGAGGGCAGAGGTCACGCTCACCCCGGTGACACCGGAGCTGGAGACGCTCCGGGCCGCCGACGACGCCCGCGAACAGGCCTTGCGTGCCGCGGTGCACTCCCTGGCCCTGCGCCGTACCACGCGGCACGACATCGCCCTGGCAACACGGGCACCGGCCTGGCTGGTGAAACAGATCCTCGCCGAGCAGACGAAGAAGGACGACTCACAGTCTCCTGCGGAATCAGCCACAACAGCCGAGGGCACCGTATGACTCACGGACGCCCGTACGGGTTCCTGCGGCCCGCCGCTCAGGGTTCCTGGAACCTGCGCGTCTTTCCTTTCGATCCGGAGGTCCACCGTGTCGTCAGGACCTCCGAGGCTCCGGCCATTGTGGTGCCGGGCGCATGAACGGCTACCGCGAGAAATCGTGAAGTTGCTGGCGGCGCACCGGCGCGAACCGGATAAGCGAAGTCTTCGACGACTTCGTCGAGATGGCGGCGCTGGCTCTGCGCAACGCCGTGGACGTCCGCGGGAGCGAGGCCTGGGAAGCGCGCGAAGGGCGGTACCTCCAGATCGCCGGCCGCTACAGCAGAACAGAGCTGGACCGCTTCGGGCACGCCCTGGCGCTGGTGACCGCGGAGATGGAGCGCGAGCCCTGCGACGTACTCGGCCGCCTCTACATGGAGTTGGAGCTCGGCAACGAGCGGCTCGGCCAGTACTACACGCCCTACGACATCGCCCAGCTGATGGCCGAGATGCAGATCGACTCGGTGGTCGAGCAGGTGCAGAGGGACGGCTTCGCCAATGTGTATGAACCCAGCTGCGGCGCGGGCGCGTTCATGGTTGCTCTGTCGCAGGCGATGCTCGAGCACGGCCTAAATCCGCAGACGCAGCTGCATGTGACGGCAGAGGAAAAGCACCGCAGGCCATGCACATGATCTACGTCCAACTGACGCTGCTGCACATCCCCGCGGTGGTACGCCGCCGCGATGTCCTCACGCTGGAGACCTTCGAGTCGTGGCCCGCTCTCGCTCATGTCCTGGGCGGTTGGGGCCGGAAGCTCAGGGAGGTCCGGGCGATCAATGGATCACGGCGGTTGATCATCGCCCCGCCTCAGGAGACCACCGAAAAACCCGCTGATGCTCTGGAGGTGCAGCGATGACGATCATGCAAGAACGAACCGATCTCTCTGACGTCGAGAGCGACGACGCGCCGGCCTGACGCGTGCACTCGCGATGCATCGGCGAGGACCGAGGGGCTGTCGTCGATGACGTCATGATGGCCGTTGCCGAGTACGAGCGCCTGGAAGCTGGAGAAGTAGGCACACCGCCGGTCGCAAGCGAGAAAAGAAGATCCCCGTGGAGCACACGTCTCCACGGGGATCTTCGTCATTCGTACTGTTGGCGCTGATGCTCATTCACGGCGCCGCGCTCCTTGCGTCGCCGTGCCCTGGTTGATTCCGCCGCGGGTCTGCGCCGTCGCGGCGTGGACGGTTTCACGCGCTCCGGCCCGCGTCGGTGATCGCGTAGCCGTGCCCGTCTTCGGTGTGCGTGGCGAGCCCGAACTGCTCGTTCCACGCTCATGGTTGGTGTCCTCACTTCTCGTCGTCGCGGTTGGCGCCTGAGGGAACCTGAACCAGGTGAGCGAACCGCTCGTCGGGGCCAGGGCCGATCTGGACGCCCTCGGGGTACTCCATCTCAGCCGTGGCGTGGCAGATGACGTAGGTCTCGTCACCGTCCCGGTGTATTGCCACGTACTGGCCAGCGAACCCGACGATCCGGCCCGGAATCCCCTCGTGCTTCACTTCCAGGCCGACACGAAGGTTCAGGCCGTAGTAGTTCCGGATGTGGGTGATGCTGTTCTCGACACGGGTTTGGATGCTCCGGGCGTCCTCACGCAGTTCCTCGACCTGGTCCTCGATCTGGAGGCGGCGCTCCCACGGCGCGGCCAGGTCCATGGTGTCGAGCAGTTCGCGAGCCTTGCGCTCGAAGACTTCGGCGTCGGCGTAGATGGCGGCAGCGCTCATAGTTGGTGTCCTCACTTCTCGGTGGTGCGCTCGGCGGCTTCGTGTTCGCGGCGCGCCTGCTGCCGCTGGCTGCAACGGTGGTCGGGCAGGGTCTCCAGCGTCTCGGTGCGGACTATCGTTCCCCAGTCGGAGCAGCGGATCCGGCCGGTGCGCTGCCACTCCCGTTCCTCCTGCAGGTCGGCCTCGTCGCGGAGGGCGGCGGCCTTCTCCAGCCACATCCGCTCGTCGTCGGTACGGGGCCCGGCGATGGCCGGCGGCACACGCTGCTCCAGTTCGGCGGCGCGGGCCCGGAGTTCGGTCGGGGTGCTCATGGTCGCTTTCCTTACTTCCCGGTGGTGCGTGACAGTCGGCGGAGGAGGCTTCGTGCTTGGTCGATGTCGCCTCTGTCGATGAGGTTGACAGCCCGGCTGATGTCCTGGCGGAGTTGCCGGTTCTTGTCGGCCTGGTCCTGAAGGGCGGCGGCCAACGATGCGATGTTGGTACTCATGCTCGGTGTCCTCCCTTCTCGCTGTCGCGGCCAGTGGAGGTCACGGTTCGGGCGACCAGCAGCGCGTCCTTTACCGTGATGGGCTCGTCCCCGACCGCCCTGGCGTACACGGCCGAGGACCGCAACAGCTTCGCGCCCGCCTCGCGGAGGTCGGGGGCGATGGTCTTGTCGTTGGGTCGGAGGACAGCAGCAGCGCCGTCAATCAACTCCTGTGCTACCTGTTCCTTGTGGCTCCTGGCCTGCATGTCACTGTCCTCACTTCTCGGTGGCGCGGTCGGCGGCAGCCTGCGCCGCCCGAATCTCGTCGGCGGTGACGGTTTCGAACCACCACCAACGTCCGCCCTCCCAGTGGTCGATCTTCGCGCTGGTGGTCGGGCTGTCGGCTCCGAGTGTGGCGAGGACGAAGGCGTAGGTCTTCGCCTCGCTCGTGAACGACGTCACCTCCACCTCCACCTCCACCCCCGGCCCGGTCAGGGTGACCCGCCACGGCTTCGACGGCTTCCTGGTGGTCACGGTTGGTGTCCTTACTTCTCGGTGGCGCCGCAGCGGTGGCAGCGCGCGAGGCCAGTAGCCGGGTAGTCGTGTGCGGGCGCGCCGCACCTCGACGGTGTGCTGCTTGATGTGGACCAGGTCGCCGACCCGGAACTCGTCGGCGGGGACACGAAGCTCGGTCATGCGGGGAACGCCTCCGGGTGGGCGGCCTTCCAGTCCAGCCAGTGCTGCATCGGCTCGTCAACGATGGTGTGGCGGAGGTCCATGACCTGCTTAGGGGTGAGCCTGCCAGGGTGCTTCGCATGGGCGTAATCGGTGCCGCTTACGGTGGGCGGAGTCGGTACGAACGTTGGCCCGTAGATCCACGAGCAGCGACGGTAGCCCCAGCAAGAGAAGGACCCCGACCTGGTGCTCTGGCACCAGGTCGGGGTCCTTGTAGAGGTTTGGCGTCAGTGAGTCCTCTGAGACAGTCGCAGCCCGTCCATGCCCAGAGCATCCGAGTGGAAGCTGACTTCCATGGCACCCAGCCCGTCGACGACCTGCTGGGCCGCTTCGCCGAGCTCACGCACGGCGTCGCGGTTGTTCTTCCCGAGGATCTGCTCTACGCCATGCGACTGCGTGATCTGCAGGTTCAGACGCACGCGGCCGTCCGCTTCGCAGACCGCGGCGAACACATCCAGCTCCAACTCGCCGGCGTACCCTCCGATGCAGTTGTTGAGCATCGCACCCCAGCGCGAGAGCGTCTCGGCATCTCGGGCGACGACGAGGCTCAGACCGGGGGCTGCTTCCCGACCATCCAGCAGTGCGGCCGTCTGCAGTGCCCATTGATGGCGCTGGGCCTGCCTCGCGATCCGCTCAAGGCGGCGAGCTTCCTCGCGTTCGTAGCGCTCACGATCGCGGGCAGCCATCAGCTCGCGCCGACGGTCCTCGATCAGACCCAACGCCTGCACGCGGAACGCCTCGTCCTTCCAGAGGCCCCAGTCAGCGACCTGGGCCGCGCCCTCGGGAAGCAGCCGGATCTCGCGGTTGTAGTGCTCCATCTCGCGAAGGGCGTAGATCTCCTCCTGTATGACGCGCTGGGCCGCGCGGCCCCGGGGGTCGTGCCAGCGCTCGATTGCGGGCAGGTCCCGGACCAGGTGCTCGAGGTCACGGGAGCCGCGGACCCGACGCTGCCCGCGGGCAGCGATGATCTCCGGAAGGAGGTCGAGGTCACGGGTGACGGCCAAACGGTGAGCCGTGCAGTCGGCTGCATCGGCCAGCGTGCGCCGCGCCTGGTGGACGGGTTCCTTGAGGATCCGCCGCAGCACCGGCTGCGGAGTCCGGCGCAGGATCGAGCGGATGCCTCGCTGCTGTAGGGATGTGAGCGACGGCTGGCGCATCAGGTCGCGGCCGCTGGCCGTCTTCGTGGTGCGCATTGCGTCGATGAGCCAGTCCACCGGCACCAGCCCGCGGAACATGGCGAACCAACACAGGGTGCTGGTGTCCAGACGCTCCACCTCGCGGGCCAGCGGCCGACGGTAGGCGCGCACGCCGAAGAGGTTCTTCGCGACCTGCGCATGGTCGTGGGCATCGAGATAGGGCAGGTAGGCGGCGGCCGGACGATCCTGCCGGTCGTCCTTGAGCAGCGGGAAGCGGTCGTTCCAGTTCGGCAGCTCGCCGATGTGTTCGCGGATCGCGGCGATCGCCTGGTCCACGGCGTTGTCGACTCCGCCGGGCTCCGGTCCTTCGAGCCGGCGGGCCTTTGGGTTGCTGCGCATCCACAGCTGCAGTGTCCTGGACAGCCCGTGGGTCCAGGATTCGACCACGGTCTCGGAGAAGACATGGCGGGTGGTGGATTTGCCGGTGCGGCGGTCGATCTCGCGCAGGACGACGAGGTCCTTCTTCGTGCGAGCCATCGACGTGAGCTTCTCGGAGGTCCAGTAGTGGAATACCTTGCCCGAGGCGCGCATGCGGTGCACGCGCTTGTAGAGCGAGACGGCGACGGACGTCCGGCCGTCAGGTAGAGCCCGCGCCAGGATCCTCAGGCTGATGCCGGAGATCGCGCCTTCGACTGCGGCGACACCCTGCTCGGCAAGGGCGTCGTCGACATACTTGATGTAGAGCAGGGCGTGCTCGGTGCGCTCGTGCATGGCGGTCTCCCCCGGAAAGATGTGATGGATTCGGCAGTGAGACCCCCGGCGCTGCCTTGCAGCGCACTGCCCGCGTCTCATCCGATTGCCTCTTCCTCCCCAACTCGCCCCCCTGTCAGGGCATTCGGGACCACCCGCCAATGAAAGGCCATGTCATTTGAAAGGTCTTTCGACAGGGATTGCACAGCCCGACTGACTCGGAGTGAGAAGCCGGGGCTGAGCGTGCAAAAAAGGAAGACCCCCGGCCGACGGTCCCTGCGGGGGTCTTGGCTGTGCTGTTCGTCAGGCACACCGTTCCTTACGGGGCTTCGTCTACATGCTCAACTCTCCTTCGCACGGTTGGTGTGGTACGACGACCACAACCTTTCGCACGTCTCCGGGTTGTCGGCGCCGGTGCGCCGCGAGAAGTCCTGGCCGCAGCGGACGAGGTACTCGTAGTCGCCGCGATGGTCCGGGCCCTCGACCCGCAGCACCTCACCGGTGCCGCCAGGCAGACTCCGAGCCCAGATCTGACTGCCGTGATACACGCGGTCGCCGGGCTGTAGGGGATGGCTCATCAGCCCTCCTTGATGCTGGCGGCGAGCGCCCGGAGGTCGCCCATGGTGAGGCCGGTGCGCACGCCCTGGCCGTAGATGTTGTTCGTGGCCTCGATCATCAGGCAGCCGTCGGGCTCGTCGGCGTACACGGCGAGCACGTGGGCCAGCGCCTCGACCGGGGTGGCGGGCGCGTCGCCGTACTGCTCCATCGCCTCGCGGCGGATCTGATTCATGGTTCGCATGGCTCAACTCTCCTTGCTCGGATAGTGCTTGCGGATGTGGTTGGTGACGCTGGCGGGGGCTCAGGTCTCGGCTGCGGCGCGCTGCACGAGCTTGGCCAGAGCGTCCTTCGTGTTATGCGCCAAGCCGACGAAGCCGCCGCCCTGACCGTAAATGCCCGGGATCCGGCCTGCCTGCGTCGGGATCTCGATCGAGCCGACGAACGCTTTGTCGGTGGGCTGGTCGCCCTTGAACAGTCACAGCCAGGTGGATCCCAGGCTGTCGGTGCCGACCGCAGTGCTGTAGCCGGGCCGGGTGTCGTCATCGACGCCGTGCCAGCGGATCGTGGCATCGGCGGCACGGAAACGAGCGGGCATCTCAGTCCTCCTTGTTCTTGCATCGTCGGTTGAGGTGGTTGCGGACGCTGGCGGGGGGCCGATCGTCAGCGTCACCTCTCGTTGGGCGTCGGCCGATTGACGCCGAGCCAGTTGCTGTACTCGTCAGCCGGATCGCACAGCACGTTGACGCGCGGTTCCTCGTCGGGGCGCAGGTCCCACTGGATATTCGTGACGAGCCAGTTGTCCTCGTCGCCCGGTCAGGCGGGTGGCGGGGCGTCCGTGGGCGCCTGCCAGCACCGGCTTGCGCCAGTCGTAGACGGTGGCGCGCAGCCAGTGGCGGCCGTTAACCCTGTGGCGGAAGCCTGCCGGGTGCTGCCGCATCAGGCGGCTACGGGTGGTCGTGGCAGTCATGGTGCCGCCCCTCAGTAACCCTTGCGGGCCGCCGCGCGGGACTGGGCTTCGGCGTCACGGTCGGGGATGGTGGCGATGATGCCGCCCGGGTTGTCGGCCCTGGCGAGGGACTTGGTACGGGCCGGGTCGGCGTACAGGGTCCACACGTCGCCGCCCATACGGGGCCAGTAGGAGAGCTGCCAGAACCGGCGGTTGGCGTAGCTGATCTGCCAGGAACGCGGCCCGGACGGGTGCGCGCTCACACCGGCCGGAAGGTCCGGCAGTTCCGGCGCGGGACCGTACGCGCGGTCTATGTAGGCGAGGTGTTCGGCCGTCGCCGTGATGGCGACGCGCACCGTGTGCGGCCACCGGTGCCCCTCGGGCAGCATCGGCGCCCACTCCTTCCACTGCGCCTCGCTGCTCGCGCTGCCGGTGTACGGCGCCCAGGCCGCGCCGCGCGCGTAGTTGAATCCAAGCCGCATCAGGTGCCATCCGGCGGCGGTCTTCAGCCCTTCCGTGTTCGCGCCGTCGGTGATGGCGTCCAGGTAGATACCGGCGGGGTCGTTCTCCCGACCGGCCGCGCCCCGCTCCGTGAGCAGGATCATGTGGCGTTCCGCCGTACTGCCCTCGGCGGTCATCAGCCGCAGCGTGGCGCCCCCGCCGGCGAGCGGGTACGCCATCCGGATTTCCGCGACGGTCGGCAGGGCGGCGAGTTGGCCCGCACGCATCCGCTCTAGCCGCTCGATCATGGTGGCCGACACCTGGGAACGCTCGTCGCCCTCGGCGGCCATACGCCACGCGGCGCCGTGTGCACGGGTGCCCTGGTCGCGAGTTGCCGGCGCGGCGGCCTTCTCCCGTTGCTGGGCAACCGTGGTCACCGCGAGCGCGAGCGCGCCCTTACGCGTCGTGCTGTCGGATCCGGCCTGCCTGCGCTCGCCCCCCACCTCCCGCACCCTCCAGAACAGCGCGCCGCGCTCGCTCACCTGAAAGGCGGCGTACATGGCCTGCGGGAACCGGCGCCCGTTGAGCGTCTCGCCGGGCAGCGCGAACAGCCAGCCGTCAACGCCGAAGCCGGCGCCGTCAGGCTTCTTGCCGTTGGTCGGCGTGTACCGGGTGTATTCGGGCTTGACAGTCTCCCGGACGATGCTGCGGGCCTGCGTGGTCATGCTGGGTTTCCTCTCGGGTTGCTGCCGTGGTCGGGTGTGTGCTGAGTGCCCCCGGCCGGTCTCGAACCGGCCGACCCGCCCGCACTCGTCGCAGGGTCGGGGGGCGCCATGAGGGCTAGAACGGGGGGCAGCACAGGGGGCCGGTGCACTCGTGCGCGGCGGCCTGCGCCTGCGCGGCCTGGCGCTCGCGCTCGGCCTGATCGCTGCGCATAATGCGTCGGGCGACACAGGGCGCGTTGTCGCACGTGGTGTGCCCCTTCAGGGCGTCGGTGGAGTCGTCGAAGACCTCGATCAACCCGTAGTCCTCGCACCAGCCGCACAGCGGCTCCGGGGCGTGCAGGCTTTCGCCGTCCACGCACCCGATCCAGTTGGACGAGTCGTACCAAGCGCCCTGCCCGTCGGCCTCGATCCACTCGATAGCGCGCGCGCAGTGCAGACAGGTGTACTCAGGCTCCGGCACCGTCAGCCCGAAGTGCTCGGCCACGGCGGCAGCACACTGCCCGGCCTGCATGCCAGCGCTCGCCGTGGGCTTGTGCTCGTCGCCAAACCCGTTGAACACGAACCGGGTTGACTCGTCGTCGGTGACCATGGCGGCCACGGCCCACAGTGCGACCGTGGGCAGGTCGTAGTGATCGGCGAACCGGCGGCCCTCCGGGGTGCGGGCGGACGGGTCGGCTACACAGTGGATCCACACCCGCGCACGCCCCGGCACGCTGCACACCAGGTACTCCGTAGGCAGCCCGCGCCACGGCTGGTCCACGTGGTGCACCATCCCGAGTACTTCGAGCGCGTCACGGAGCATGGCGCCGGTGTGGCCGTCGTACGCGGGGCGCGTCTTGGTGAGACTGGGGCGTGCGGTGAGCGTGGACATTCGGGGTTCTCCTCGGGTTGGTTCGGGTTCCGTGGCCGTGGGCGCCCCGCCCAGGTGCAGGGCGCCGTAAGGGGGTTGGGGTGTCAGGCGCCCTGGCCGGTCAGGCCGCGTGCGGTGCAGTAGGCGGGGATCAGGTCCCAGGTGGAGCCGAGCCGGTACCACCAGAAGAGTTCGTCACGGTCGCGGCCGGTCGTGGTCTTGCGGGTGCCGCCGTCGGTGTAGTGGTCGGCGATAACCAGGGCGACGGCGGTGTGCTCGGCGTGGGACAAGCCGGGGCCGGTCACGTGCCGTTCGGCGGCGATGCGGTCCAGGCGAGCGAGGATTTCGGGGGCGGGAGTGATCTCGGGGGCGGCGTGCTGGCCCATGTCGGGGGGCCTCTCGCGTGTGGAGGGTGGGGTTCGTGCTGAGTGCGACCGGCCCGACTCGAACGGGGGCTGCCTGGGCATTCAGGGTGGCGCCGGGTGATCAGATGCCGTCGAGCCGTAGCAGGTCACGCAGTACGGCCGGTCCGTCGTCCCCCGCCGGTCGGCGCCGCGCCTGACGCCGTGCGGGAGTCTTGGAGCCCTTCGGCGGACGCGGGTCGGGACGCTGCGGCGTCCTGCGTCACCTGCGTGCGCGCCGTGGGGGCCGTCTCCTGCGCCTGGGTGGCCTCCACCTCGACCAGCGCGGCCTCCGTCTGCCCGAGAGTGCCACCCGCGCCGTTGCGGTACTCCGCCGGAGCCGGAGCCTCAGGGCGTTGCCGTCGTGCAGCTCGGCGACCGCCGCGACGCGGGCCGCCTTGCCGCGCGCCGTGCATGGGCCCTCATGCCCTGAAGACCAGACCGGATCAGCTCCGCTGATCAGGCAGACAAAGAGAGACCCCCGCCCGGCGAGCATCATGCTCAGCCGACGGGGGCTCCGCGGAATTCACCTGCCGACGCCCAGAGGTGAGCCCCAGTCGGCTACGGCTGGATGCTGCCGTCCGGCACGAGGATCGTGATCCGGTCCTGGCACAGCTGCTGGCCGCCGTTCGAGAAGAGATCACTCAGGCTTCCTGCGTCCATGCCTTCCTGGTCGGGCCCGATCTTCAGCCGCCTCCTGTCGTGCGGGTCGCCGGTGTAGCTCGGCTTCGACGCATCGACGGGCTCGACCGTGCAGCGCAGCCGCTCGACGCGCGGCGTCTGGTCTGCTTCGTGTGGATCGATGACTCGGACCGTGATGTCGTTGATGAACGTCGAGCGGTGCCACAGGAACGACGGCTGAGCTCTGCGCTCCTCTACCGACACGCTTCTGGGCACGACGACGTCGTGGTCATCGATGGTCGTGTAGTCGTATGCGCCGGTGTACGGAGTCTCCGCCTCGGGGGTTGCCTTGTAGTAGGAGCCGTCAGTGCGCTTGACGAGCTTCTGCACGGGATCCGGGACGTAGACGATCTTCGTGTTCGCCATGGCAGCGCGATCCTGTGCGTCTTGCTCCTTGATGTGGTTGAGCCACAGGAGCACGCCTGCGACCAGGGCGGCAACTATCGCGATCGAGATCGCCCAGTCACGCAGGCGTTGGCGTAAGGGGGTGTTGTACATGGTGCTAGGTCTCTCTCGTTCTGGGCGTGGTCAGGTGGTTTCGACGTCGCTGCGCACGCGCAGCCGTTTGGCGAAGAAGCCGGCCTGGACGGTGAAGTAGCCCTGGTGCAGCTCGTAGAGCTCAGGGCAGACGGGTTCGGAGGCCAGGGCTGGATCGCTTCCGGGAAGAGGGCTCTTCCCTCCCAGGCGAGGTGTCAGACATCTCAGTAGTAGACGAGCTTCTGGAGCTTCATCGCGGTCATCGCCGACCGATCGGGCTCGGCCGCGGCGTGCTTCTGCAGGATGTACTCGGCGACGTCGAAGACGGATGTCTGAGACTGAGCGATGGTTCCAACCTTCATTCCGCTGCGATCACCACCAGTGCCGGAACAGGTAGTCGCCGCGCGGCAGTTCGCCGCAGCGGATCAGATCGGCCAGGACCAGCCGCAGCGACGGCGAGAAGGCGCGATCGGCGAAGAACCGGTCCTCGAACACGGCATTCTCAAGGTCTTGCGTCGCCGGCGGGTTTGCCTCGACGGTGGCTGTTGTGTTTCCGTCGGAGACGCGGATGCTCAGCCAGTAGTCCAGCTCCGTCATGCCGGTCTTGAAGGCGCTCTCGCCGGTGCGGGAGTCCCAGCCCAGGTAGATCTCGGCGTCGTCGAGGTCGCCGAGTGCCTGCAGGTAGTCCCCGTCGGAGGTGAGCTCGTAGAGCTTCGCGCTGTCATTGCCGATGTGCTCGTCGTCCCGCTGGCATCCGCGCAGCGAGCTGTACGGCTTGCCGTAGACGCGCTCGGCGATGGCCTCGATCGCAATGTATCCACCCTCGGCGGTCACGAGATCAGCGTGCGGTTCCAGCGTGTAGACGCTGCGGGGCGTGTATTCGGGTGCATCGGGCATGACGGGGCCTCCTATGTGCGGTTCGGTGATAATTGCGGGGACGAGCCAGTGCGGCTCAGTGCTCGCCTCGCAGGAGGTCCGCCAAGGCCTGAGCGTGGGCGTTCTTGGCTTGTTCGACGGCGGCCTGCTCCTGGAGAGAGTGGATTTCTTCCCCCGCCTGGATGCGCTCGTCGACGGCGTTCATGGCGAGAATGACGGCAGCGAGTTCGAGCCGGGCGTCCGCCACGCGGCGCTTCAGCTCGGGGTGCCGCTCGGACATCACGCCCAGCCGGTGGACGGCGTCGATCTTCTACTCTTCACTGACGGTGGCCTCTGCTGGGTGGTGTTGAGGGCATGCGGTCAGGGAACAGAGCCCAGCGCCACGAGGACGAGGAGGACGAGGAGGACGGGAGAGGTTCTGGTGCGGGACATGGCGTCTGCTTTCCGCTTCCGTCGAGTGGGGGCGAGAACGAGGAGCCCCCGCACGGCGTGATCCCTGCGGGGGCTGATGGAGCGAATGCGTTGCGCTCGTCGGGTCAGGCCTGGGCCGGCACCCCAGCGAGGTCGACCTTCCGGCCTCGGGCAATCTCGGCGGCCGGGACGTCGATACGGAAGCCGCCGACCGGGTAGCTTGGGTGATCGGAGAACACCACGGCACACATCCAGGAGCCGGAGTGGCGCTTGCGCGGCAGCGGCTCCTCCTCGACGCCCTCAGGCAGAGCGTCCTTCCGGAACTCGATCGGCACCACAACGACGCGGTAGGACTGACTCGTGAGCGGCGGCTCCCAGGGCAGCTCGACGAGCAGGTCCTTGGGCCACTCGTCGATGGTCACGGGCAGGGTGGACAGGTAGTGGTTCAGCGAGCCTTCGGGGGCCTGGGCCAGCCGGGCCCGCTCCTGTTCTTCGGTCTCGATGAAGCCGATGCGGCTGAGGAAGCTCATGGTGATCAGTGCTCCTGAGTCAGTTCTTGGTCCGGGCAGCCGGCATGGGTTCGAAGAAGGCGAGCTCGTCGAGCTCGCAGCGCACGCCGTAGATATGTGCGGCCGCCAGGGCGGCGAGGTCCTGGTGTACGAGGTCGTCCGGCTTCGTCAGCCAGTGGACGAACACCCCGGTGTCGTCATGGCCGTTCTTGGAATGCCGGACGATGACGCCGATGCTGCTGCCGGGGACTGCACCGAACTCGTACTCGAGGTAGCCGCTGCTCAGCGCGTCTCCCTGTAGCCGCACTCGGAGCACGTGTGCGTGACCTTCTTGGCCTTCTTGCCGCCGCGGACGCCATAGGCGTTCGACTCCATGTCGACGGTGCAGTTCGGGCAGTTCATGGCGCATCTCCTGGCATGACGATGGTGTCCTTCGACGCCAGATCCGGATCAGCTCCGCTGATCCCTTGTGCTCACTGCCTTCACGGGACGAGCAAGGCGAGCCACGAAGAAGAAACACAGCACCCCGGCGCAGCTGCTGCCCGAAGGCAGAGCGCGCACCGGGGTGCTGGGCAAGCCGGAGCCGCGGAGATCTCCAGGGACGCGCCGCAGGGATCAGCTGCAGCGCTCAGGAATCGAACCTGTTCCGCGGTCGGTCTGCACGGTGTGCCCACTGGCGTACGCCGAGGAATCAGTCGACGCACTACGGGTTCGAACCGCTCCGTGCAGAAGTCGTGACGGTCTGTCATAGGACGCCCGAAGGCGGCCGTCCGCTGTGAGTGGGCTGGTTGCAGTCAGTCGCCCTGGTCGATGTCGAGCGCGGCAGAGAGCTTGTCGAAAGCAGACTGCAACTCGCCGCTACGCACCTTGTCGGTGCCCCACAGAGTGCCGGGGACGAGTTGCTCGATGATGAACAGCTCCCGAGCCATGGCCGCGTCGATGAGCGCACGCACCTCGTCCGGGGTCAGATCTACAACGGCCATACAGGTCCCTTTCCTTGGATGGGTTCGGCGGGAGGAATGCCAGCCCTCCAGCCCGATGTCACGGCCCTTGGGTTGCGTGTCGCTCGCACGTCAGGCACGCTCCGGCCAGAATGGCTGCTGCTGGCGGGCGCCCGCCGTTGAGCCAGATGTTCACGGCCTGCCCAGGGGCAGACGAGGGTGCCTGCGGAGTGCGGCTCGGTTGGCCGGTCGCTCACAGCGCACGACGGGGGTTTCCGTGGCGATGCCATCGGCGGCAGGGGCACCGCTGTCCCGGGCTCGTGTCCGCACTCTGGCGCGGCGGCCGGCAGGGTGCGCAACCGCCGTGATGGGCGGACACGGGTGCCTGTCTCCGACGCCTCGCAGGGATAGGTGCGGTCAGCGGCGTAGCCGACGCGCTTTCATGAGGCGGCCCCCGGCTCCGTATGGGGAGGAGCCAGGGCCGAGGCAGGCGGGTGAGCGTCAGGCACGATGCTCCATGACGGCGTCGACGCGAGGCTGGGCGGCGGTCTACTCGCCAGCGTCGCGGCGGTCCAGGTGCTCCAGGCGAGCGATTCGGCGGCGCCTGACCTCCTCCATCACGGGCTCCCAGTCGCCCCCGGCGAGGTTGACCGCGCGGTTCTCGATCTCGAGATCGGCGGGCAGGACTCCGTTGGTGACGAGGACGGTGCCGGTGCGCTTCCAGGTGTCGAGGCCGATGGCCGCCTCAGCGGGGACATCACGGGCGGCCAACCACCGAGCGATCTCGGGGAGCTGGGCGACGGACCGCTGGGTGGAGATGTGCACCATGTGGCCAGCGTCGAGCAGGGCCCGCAGCGCCTCGGGGGCGCCGGCGACAGCCTCCTGGAGGCGCCCTTCTTGCCAGCCCTGGCGGTCGTGGATGACCCCGTCGTAGCGAGAGAGAATCTGGCGGGACTTGTCGTCGGCGTAGGCGGCGAGCTGGCGGAGTGTTTGCTGCCAGTCGCCCTGGTAGAGGGCGATGCCGCGTCCGATGCGGACGTCGCCCTGGACGACGCTGTCGGTCACCAGCACCGCGGCGGTCTCGTTCCAGAACTGCCGATCGGGGTCGGTGTTGGCCTCGGCGGGGATGCCGTGGGTGGTGAGGAGAGCGAGGACGTCGTCGATCTGGGTGCGGGGGGTGAGGACGTGCACGGCGTACTCGGGGTGCTCGACGAGGTGGCGTATGGCTTCAAGCGACGGGCCAGGCGGGTCGGTGATGGTGTTGGCGCGCAGACCGATGGTCAGGGCACGGGGCATGGGCAACTCCTCATCCTCGTCGGGTCAGTAGCGGCGTAGCGACCAAGTCCGCTTGACGTTCCGTCCCCGCGACTTCGTTTTGGTTGAAAAACGGTTGTCTCTCGCATCCAGGCAGGGAGGGCTGGCCCGGGGGGACGTACGCCGACACCCACACGTCGGCCTCCAGGGGCCCACGCTCGTCGGGCTGGTGAGACGCTGCTGGATGTCGGCGCGGGTGACGACGGGCGTGCTCATGCCAGGGACCTTTCACGCTGCGAGTGGTTCATGTATCGCCGTCATGCGAGGCATCCCCGCGTGCGGGGAAGCCGGGACCTTGCCCGTCGAGAACCCGCCAGTGCGGGGACAATCGGCCCGCTGGTTGAGGCCGCGCGCCGTACTACTCAAAATAGCGGGCTGGAACAGCCGTTGGTGAAGACTGTGCCGCGATGGCCTCGTGGATCGTCTCCATGTCCGCGGGTCAGGACCTTGAACGTACCAACAAGTTGGCTTGTGGCCGGCTGCAGGCCCTGCTTGCTGGGCCGAGCACACGCCGGGGGTGTTAGTCGAGGCCGACGGTGACGGCGTTGGCGTGCAATGCGGTCTCGAGGGTGGCCCGGTCAGCAGGGCTCGGCGAGCATGCTGGCCAGCGCGCGGTCCAGGTTCGTGAGGAACCCGGGAGATTCCGCCTCGCGGCCGTAGGAGACGGCCTTCGCGGTCCGTCGGAGAAAGTCGCCGAGCGCCTGACCAGGCAGACTCAACTCGGCGGTCCCGTGCGGGGAATGCAGGCGGAGGCGCAGTGTGCGCGAAGGCAGATCGGTTGGTTCGATCTGCACATCACCCATTCCCGCGGGCCCGCTCAGTCCGTCCCTCAGCAGCTCCCGCCCGAGGGTCCACATCACTGGGGCCTGGTCACCGCCCCGGTCGAAGGTGACCTCAATGCAGTGGGGGGTGTCCGGCGAGTAGGACAGGCGGGCCAGGACACACGCGGCTGCCGGGAAGCCGAGGTGCACGTAGAACTGCGTTTCCATTCGGTGCTCCATTGGAATGTTGACCCAGGCGGGCCGGTGCGTTGCCGCAGAGGCGCTCAGAGCCTCAGGCGCGGCGCTCTGCAGCGCCAAGCCAGCCGGGGAAGCGGGCGGGCGGGGGTCTGGGTACCGGGCCGGGCGAGGCAGGTACGCGCAGGCCCACCCGGCCTGGGAGAGCGGCGGGGTGAGCCTGCGTAAGGGGGGAGCTGCAAGGGGGCACGGATGCGGCGCCGGAACGAAGTCGCGGCGAACCGCGGGGCGTGCCCCGGAAGGTGGCTGCCGGGACGCTTCGTCTTCTTGCGGGGGCTGCGGTTACAGGTGGGGGTTGCGGGAAGCCTCGTCGGCCCAGTCGGCGGCCTCGCGGTCCTCGATTCCCGCCGCGAACGTTCCCCATCCGCCCATCGCGTTCGCGGCGCTGAGGTAGCCGTGTGCCCACATCGCGACGGCGGTTGTGTCTTCGGGGAAGGCGACTGGTTCGGGTGCGCTGTACCCGGTGAGGTAGAACCTGTGGTGTTCGGCCTCGCTGGGGAACCAAGCGAGGTCGGCGATGACGAACTCAGCCTCGGGGTAGCGTGCGACGACATCCGCGGTGGTCATTCCGCGGTCCCGGTCGTGCTGCGTCCGAATCGTGCCACACGATGAGGAGGTCCGGGTCGTCGGAGCCCTGGCTACGCCAGACTTCCTCGACCCTGGCGGCCGGAGGGGCGCCGCACTGGGCAGAGGGAACAGTGAGGGTCGGGGCACGGGGAACTGGAGAGGTCATGACACTCCTGGTGAGTTGACGGGGTCCTGGGCTGGCCGTCTGGGATGGTGGGTGCACCTGGCCATCGGCGGTGCAGTACACGCAACAGGCCCCGCCATGAGTGCAGTTGACGTTGCACGGCGGGTCTGGTCTTGAGGTAGGCCAGCGCCGGCCCCGTACGGATGCGGGGCCGGCGCTGCTTGCTTGCTCGGGTGTTCCTAGTCGGTGTCGGGGAGGTCGGCGGGGCGAATCACGGGCGTTTCGGTAATGCTCCAACCGGTGCCCGTGCCCTGGTAGCTCCCGGGAATCGAGTCGTCCATCAGCTCCCCGTCCTCGTCCCAGCGCAGGACGGCGGGGTCGTCGGGGTGCTCGTCCTGGCGGTACCGCTCCTCGGCGTACGCGCGGGCGGTTGCTTCGTCTTCGCACGGGATCGCGCCGGGGTCCTCGCCCCGGGTGACGAGCCAGGTGGTCGGCGGCGGCTCCGAAGCGGGCTCGTGCGGGTACTTGGCCTGGTTGACCTCGCGGACGAGCGCGGTGATCTCGTCCTGCAGGCGGCCTAGGCCGCGTATTTGGTCGTGATCAAGGAGTGGTCTGGGTGAGGTCCTTGATCCAGATCATTGAGGCTCGAAGGTGGAGGCCGGCGAGGTAGCTCTCGGGCGTTTTGTCGAAGCGTGTGGCGATGCCTCGCCAGGCCTTCAGCTTGTTGATCAGGCGCTCGACGGTGTTCCGCTCCTTGTAGAGATCAGTGTCGTGACTGACGGGCCGGCCGCCCCTGCGGCCCTTCCTCTTGCGGTTGGCGGCCTGGTCCCTCTTCTCCGGGATGACTGCCCTGATGCGGCGTTTACGCAGATGGGAACGGTTGCCGCGGGATGAATAGGCCTTGTCCCCGGCGACTGCACCGGGCCTGATGCGGGGGCGACCGACGGGCCCACGGACCCGTACCTTCTCGAGCACGGGGATGAACTGCGGGCTGTCCGCAGCCTGCCCCGCGGTCAGGATGAACGCCAGCGGGCGGCACCCGCGGTCGGCGGCGAGGTGGATCTTGCTGGTCTGCCCGCCCCTGGAGCGTCCGAGCAGAGCGGCTTTCAGGCGGAGTTTGTGTCGGCGTCGGATTCGGCGCCGCTCTGCCTGCCCCGGGTCGTATTCGGCTTCCCGCCCGTCTTGTCCTTCCGGGCCGCCCCCTTTTGCCGGGCCTTCTCCTCCTCGACGGCCGCCTTCTCCAGGGCGGTGATGACGTCCGGGCCGAGGTGCATCCCGGCAGCGTCATGGTGGGCCCGCACGGTGGTGGAGTCCACGCTGACCAGGGACAAGTCCACCCCGCCCCGTTTGGCGGCTTCCGTGATCAGACCCTCCAGCAGGGCTTCGAAGACACCTGCATCACGCCACTGGCGGAAGCGGTTGTGGACGGTCGGCCAGGCGCCGAACTCCTGCGGCATCTCCCGCCACTGCCCGCCCGTCCGGAACCGCCAGATCACACCCTCGAACTGCTGCCGCAGCCGTTCCGGGTACGGCCCGTACTCGCCGATCGGCAGGTACGGGCCGATGAACTCCCATTCCCTATCCGTCAGTTGCATCCGCGTCATACAAGACGATCTACCGGATCAGGCCCAGCCACGAGGACCAATCCCACAAATTGATCACAACCCAATACGCCCCCTAGTAGTCCGGCAGCGCCCATGAGCCGGTTGGCCTCGTACGCGGCGGAGGTCAGCGCTTCTTCGGAGCGGTGCGGGTCCTCAATCGCGGCCCGGGTCGCGTCGTCCATGTCAGCTCGCCTTTCGGGTGCGGCGGGTGGGCTTCTTCACGGAGGTCACTGTCGGTCCGGGGCCCCAGGGATGTCGACTCCGTGGGGTCGGGCGACTGCGTGGGTGCCGGACCAGGGCGGGCGGGGTCACGCGGTGCGCGGCCGGGGTGCTGCGCTTGGCGCGGCCCGGCTGGTGCCGGTCCCTCACAGCACACGAGAGGGGTTCGTGCGGGGTGATGCGCGGCTGAACCGACGTTGGTCGAGAACGGCCCCGGCCGGAGCGACTAGCGCGGCCCGGGACCAAAGGGCAGCTGCTCGTCCTGTACGGCGCTGGCGTGCGCGATGACCGGAGCGGCAGCAACGACGGGCGCAGCCTGCTCCTGCTTGATGGCCTGGTTCTGCGCCTCGACGGCCTGCACGCGCTCGTTCAAGCGCGCCTGGGTCACCGAGCGCGGCTCGAGGAAGGTGATGTCCTCGGAGATCACCTTGAGGTCGAAGACCCGCTCGCCGTTCTTGGAGTAGCGGTCCATCCGGAGCGTGTAGCCGACGGCGACGAGGTCACCCTTGTGGATGTTCGAGTACGGACCCAGACCCTGGGTCTGTGCGCGGACGAAGGCCTCGACCGGCACGGCGTCCGAGTCGCGCTGGTTCTGTGCGTTGGTGTAGGCGCGGTCGGTGAAGACCGTAAAGAGGACCTTCTTGGAACCGTCCTTGTTCTCGAAGACCTTGGGGTCGTTCGCGAGGCGGCCGATGAGCTGTCCGTTGTTGCGGGGGTTCGACATGAGTTCTTCTCCTCGAATGCAGCACAGCGCCCGGATCGATGTCGTCGTCCGCGCGCAGGTGGGTGGGTTGAGCTGAGATGTTCAGTTGTCTGTCATGCCACCATCCGGATCAGCTTCGCTGATCAGATGATGTTTTCTTTCAATGCTTCTTCCGAATCAGCTGTGCTGATCGAATGCTTTGTCATTCCGAGGCCCGAATCGGCTTCGCCGATCAGACTCGTGTTTCTCGCTGGTTTACCGGCCACTTCCCCGACCAGACCCCCGACGTGATGTCCGGATGTCCCACAGGTCGGCTTCTGCCTGGCCTGCTCTGGCGGTGTCGCCGACCTTGCAGGCAAGCCGGTAGGAGTGTTCGAGATCCGCGATCTTGGCCCGGTGGAGCGTTGCGGTGGTGAACCAGAACACCAGGACCATTGCGAAGATGATGAGGGCCCCTACGAGGAACGGCCCGAGGAACTCAGAGGCGGGAGTCCTTACAGCGTCACCTGAACTTCGTAGGCCGTCGAGCGGTAAGGCCCAACGGTGAGTGCGTGCATGGGCTTCACCAGACCCGCCTGAGCCAGGCGAGCCGTCAAGCCCGAGTGTTCAGACCAGTCCTTGATGAAGACGTTCCCGGGCTCGGGCGTGAGACCGTAACCCTGCAGGCTGATCGAGATGGGCTCGGCGGGGCCCTCTGCGTTTTCGAGTTCCAGCACACGGTTCCCGTCGTCGTGCACGAGCGCTCCGGTCAGCTCGATGCAGCCGAAGTCGACGGTGACGTCGTGCTTCACGGCGGTCGTGGACTCAGCCATGATGGCCTCTCTCTTCTCGTGATGTGGATTAGGGACGCCCACGGGAGCGATCAGCTGATGCCTCCGCTTTCGCATGTTCCGTGGGCCTGAAGCACGAGTGATAAGGCGGGGGCGGCAGACTGGTGGCGGTTCGCGGTCACGGCTGGTCTCCCTGGAGTACGGCGCGCAGCCGGGGGGCCAGGTCGGTGTCCTGACCCTCCAGCAGCGCCAGGGCCCGCTCGATGCGCTGCTCGGTCGTCAGGCGCCAGCGTCGCTCGGACTCAGCACGGTCGTGCAGCTCCTGGATCGCGGTGTTGAGCTGACCGGTTGGTGCGGGTGCGAATGACCGGGAACATGACGTGCTCCTGGTTCAGAAGGTGATCTGTCCGATGGGGTGAGCGACTGCGGCGGCGCCGGCGTTGAGCTCATAGCGGCAGGAAGACAACCGACCTCATGGCTCCGGCACAGCGGTGGGATTCGAACCCACGAAGCGATCGCGCCCGTGGGCGAGGGGGAATGCCGATGCCTCTGCAGATCTACTTCCGGATCGACCGCGTCGATCCAGATCAGTCACCGACCGGAACCTGTTCGCGATACAGCTCGCTGATCCGGGCAACGGCTTCAGCTGGAGGCTCATAGACCGGCGGCAGCTCGCTGACTGCGATGTCGAGGTCTCGGGCATCCGGCAACGGTTGAGGTCGGACCATCGCTGCTCCGTCGGCAGTGCTCAGGTAGAGCTCGATCGCGCGCTCGATACGCCTGTTGCGGGTCAGCACTCTGCTGATGCCGTTGACCTCGTCGAGGTCCAGGTTGAAGGTCACCGCCCGGTTGAGTGCCCGGCGCATGCGGTGCTCGATGGTGCAGTGCGCGTTCAGATCGACGGTGGTGTCCTTGTATCCGAGCAGCACCGCGTCGAAGACGCCCTCGATGCTGTCCGGGAGCTGCCAGCCGGGGAGATGCCCTAACCTCGCCTGTCGGTTGGGGCGATGAGGTGTCGTTGAGGGGTAACTGTCGGGTGGCCGACGCGATTTCGGTGTTCGGACATGGCGGAGACCCGGCGCGGTGGTCGGGTTCTCCAGGGTCCTTCGGTCGTGGTCGGTCAGGGGTTTGCCGGTCAGCCGGCGGGACGGGGCAGTGCTGCAAGGCGATGGAAGGCCGTGGCCAGTTCGTTTCTCCAGGGCCAGGTCGCCGATATCCGCAAGCGCAGGCGTCGGCCGTCGCGGGTGAGGCGGGCGGCAACGTGCAGCAGCCGGTAGCGGAGCTTCTTCGGCTCGGCAGTGGCCAGCTCCCCGTCCAGCAGCAGGACGCGCGTCCAGGCCAGCAGATCGATCGCCGCGAGGCTGAGTTCGAGCCAGACGGCGTTGACGTTGAAGTCGCGGGAGGGGAAGCGGCCGAAGCCGGTGGTCTTGCCGCACCGGACGTGGTCTTCGACGGTGGCATGCCCGCGGTGGCGGACCTCCAGGAACTGGACGGATCCGCCCCCGGAGTACGGGGTGTCGGTGAGGAACACCTGATGCCGCAGCCCTCGTCCTGGTCGAACAGAGACAGCTGGGCGCCGGGGTGCGGCCGCTCGCGGCGCACGATGATGCGGGTGCCGGCCGGGTAGCCGTGCAGATCGACCATGCCAGTCAGTTCGGCGACCTCGGCGCCATCACGCAGCGTTCCGTCCTGGTCCAGGGCGGGATGCCACAGGCGGTCGGGCATGGCCCGGACAGCTCGGCGGACCGGCTCGGTGATTGCGTATCCGACCGAGAAGAAGGTACGAATTCCTCGTTTCCGCAGGTCGCGGACGTGGGCGAGGAAGGCTTTCGCGGATCCGGCACTGTCGGCGCGGATGAGGATGTCGGTGCCGTGCCGGTGAGCGTCGGGGATCTGCGCGAGCGCCTGGTCGAGCACCGCAATGTGATCGGCGGCAGTGTTGGCTCCGGAGTTTCCGGGCCGCAGCCGCCCCGACACGGCTTCGCCGGTGTTCGCGAGGAAACACAGCAGCGGGTGGAAGCCGAAGCCGCCCTTGTAGGTGGGTGCGGCCTGCTCTTTCTCGGAGTGGCAGGTGACCAGCGTGGCGTCGAGGTCCAGAACCAGGCCGGGAAGTTCTCGTCCGCCGGCCCGAGCAGCAGGTATGCCCTCGCCGGTCTCGGCGGACTGCATCCAGGCGACTTCCCGGGCTGAACCGCGGGCCGCTCACAGCGAAGCGAGTGCAGCCTCGTCGGTGTCGGCGAGCAACCGCCAAGCCGTGGGCGTGGAGGCGACCGGGCCGAACACCCCTGCCTGGTCCCGCAGCACGGCCAGATCCGCGATCGCCTCACCACCCTCGGCGAGCATCACCGCCAGGTCGGTGGCGACCCGGCCCGGATCATGCCCGCTCCCGCGCGGCCGAAGCGGCCTGAGAGCGGCGGAGTACGCGGCGGTCAGCCCGGTGGCATCAGCGAGATCTGCCAGCAACCGTGTCCCGGCATGCCCGACCACCCCCGAACCATCGGCACTGACATGGACCTTGGGACGCAACCCGATAGCCTGCACGTAGAAAGTGCCCTCCGCCTGGACCGACAGAACCCCTCAGCAAGGTTCATCGTCCCAGGTCAGGAAGGCACTTTCGCGTTTCCACCCCAAAGCCAGCCGTACCCAAGTGAAACGGCGAGGCTAGGCACTGTTTCTCGGATCATGTTCGGGGTCAGATCATGAGGGTCGCGACCGTGACGGTTCCGAGATAGACGTATCCGCGCTGACGTCACCTGCCCGCACCAGGACGGATCCCCGCAGTCGGACGAAGTGGCCGAGCCGGCCCCGGCACAGCCCCTCTCCGCCGGGCCGGCGCTGGCCAGCAACCTGCGGGGTGCTTCGGCCAACCGCACCTGGAGCAGCGGCTCCTGCCGGTGGCTCGGCGGAGCGGCGTGTCGCCGGGCGTTCCCCTTGCGGGGGGGGCGAGGTCGGTCGACGTCAAGGGCTATGGCTCTTCCTTGGCCGGTGCCGCGCAGCTGGCAGGCCGCCCGTGCATGGTCGGATGGGCCGGGTCGACGCCGTTGGCGATGGCCATCTCGGCGTAGGAGTCGTACAGCTCGACACCGTAGGGGAGTTCGGGATGGGCGAGACGGCCGCTGGCCAGGAGGTCCTGAATCTGCTCGTTGCCGTCGGCGCCACGCAGCAGCCATCCCGCGCACATCTGGGGGCGGGCCGGGGTGGAGGAGTGACAGCCGAACCTGCGGGTGGAGCCGGGCTGGCTGGTGGGGGCGCTGAGCTCGAACGCTGCGGCGGGGAACTGGCCGCGCGGCGCGTCGCGCCGCCAGGGGCACGGCTCCGCCCCGCCGCACGGCCGCCGCGGCGCGGTGGGCACGTCTTCGTACACGCTGATCACCTCCCACACGTCGTCGGCGGGCCGTCGGGCCAGCACGGCCGTGGGGCGCGGGGCCGGGAGGGGCAGGGCCTCGGACACCGGGGGCGTCCGATCGGCGGGGAGCAGGCTCTGGCCGGCCTTCAGGCTGGCGTTGAGCTCGGCCAGTAGTTCCTCGGCGGTCAGGCCCCGCTCGGCCGCGAGTTCGGCCAGCCGGGTGCGGACTCGCAGGTCGTGTTCGGTGTCGTCGCTGTAGGGGAGGTTCGCGGCCGCGCTCATTAGAGGACGTCCTTCGCCTCGTCGGTGGGGCGCACGGCTCCTCGCGTTTCGCTCATGCCGTCTGCCGCCTGCCGGTCAGGCAGACGGCACACCATCGCTGCCCGGGCTCCTTCAGGTCTTCCGGTACGTCGCGGATGCCGCCTGGCACGCTGATGCCTGGATCCCCGCACGCGACGGTGTGGTGGTCGCAGTTGCCGTCGCACGAGTCGGGGTCGGTCGGCGTGTGCCAGACGATCTCCACGGGCCCGAGGGCTCCGGCCGGGTGTACGCGTTCGGCTGTGGCAAGCATCGTCACGTCTCCTCATGGATCTGCAGGGCATCGTGGGGCTTCGGTATCAGGGCGCCGGGGGGCAGGCCTTCGCGCAGCACCTCGTTGAGCTGGGCTCGGAAAGGGTGGGTGCCGTAGGTGAGGACGGCGTCGTCCCCCCGGACCCTGCGGTGGGCGGTACGGAAAGGTTCGGTCAGCGGCAGGCCGCAGTAGAGGGCGGCGTAGCCGTCCACCAGCGCGGGGTCGGCGACCTGGCCGTCCGTCGTCAGGCACCAGGCGTGCTCGACGGCGCCGTAGGGCGTGTGGTCGGCGGCGGAGGGGACGAGGACGTAGCCCTCGCAGTAGGTCCAGCCCTCGCGGTCGGCCCAGGCGTGGGCCGCCGCGAAGCACTCCCCCGGATACTGAGGGCCGCCGGGCCAGGGTGTCGGGGCGTACAGCCGCCCGTGCGCGAGCACGAGAGCCGCGAACGTGGGGTACGCCCAGTCGCGGCAGTGGTCGAGTGCCAGCGGGAGGTAGAAGTCGATGCCGGCGCGCAGCTGGTTCACCGGGTCGTCGACCGCGGCTCTCTCGGCCGGTTGGCCGGTGCTCATGCCCGCTCCCCCGGGCTGCCGGGGTGGCGCGCGACGAGGTAGACGCCCTCGTGGCACTCGGCGCTGTCGGCAACGGTCCACTCGGCCCGTTCACGGGAGATGCAGCCCAGGTTCTCGATGTCGGGGGCCTGGGTGGAGGCGATGCCGTACTCGATCGGCACGTCGGGGGCGGGCGTTGTGGTCGTCATCGGTCCGCCCCAGTCTGTGGGGTGGCGTCGAGATCGAGGGCGTCGTAGGCGGCGCGGGTGTAGTCGCGAGGGGTGGCCGCGGTACTGTGCACGGCTGCCATGGCGGTGAGCAGCAGGGTGTAGCGCGGATCGGCGGTGACCCCGGCGGGTTCGGTCAGCAGCTCGAACTTGCGGGGGTTGGCCAGGTTGCGGACGTGGATGCGGGCGGAGTTGCCGGCGGTGCCGCCCAGGTCGTGCTCGACGAGGCAGACCGCGCGGTCGCCGAGCTCGATCCCGGTGACACGCAGCTGGCGGTCCCGGCCGGCCATGTACGGGTCGAGGTCGCGGTAGAGCTGGTCGCGCTCTACTCTGCGGCCGGTGCTCGCTGGGATCTCCCCCGCCATCTGCTCCCCCGCTCCCCGGGCCGTCCGGGCAATGTCGGTGCGGACGCCGGACGGCGCCCGTTCATTGTCGTGTGCCCGGCGGTTTCGGATTCCGGGCAAGGAGAGCGTATCCAGGGTATCGGCCAGTACGGTTACCAGCTTGCGAAGCGCTCAACTGTCCAGCCCTGCGGGCGCCGTTGATCATGTGGCCGGCCCGTGGAGCGGCTGCGGTATTCCTGCCGCCTGAGGGGTTCGGTCGTCTGCCGACGATCCGCAGCATCTTCGCCAAGTGCTCCTGCACGTCGCTCACCGGTGCCCCTCCTGCTCGGTGATCGCGGCCAGCGTCAGCTCGGCCCACCGCTTCTTGACGTTCCCTACTCCGAGCTTGGAATTCGGGTAGCCCTCGCGCGGGTTCGGCACGTTCTCGCGGATCGTCATGCCGCCGATACGCGAGCCGTCGCTGAGGCTGAACCGGCGGCCGTCGAACTTGGCGTACTCGCACGCCTCGGTCGACTCGCAGTTGCAGACGCTCGTGATGCTGTCGGCGAAGATGTTGTTGCCCTTGAGGCTCTCTCCGAAGTACGTCACGGCCAGGGAGCGACGGACCTCGCCGAACACGTCCAGTGACATGTTGTGCTCGTCGGCGTACTTCTCCAGCAGGACCACGTCCGTCTTGCGCTCCGCGGTCTCGTCCTGTTCCAGGCTGCCGCGCGGGTCCCGGTAGTACCAGACCACTTCAACCGTTCGAGCCAGGCTCACTTCTCCGCTTCCTTCCAGTAGATACGGAACTTCGGCTCCGGCATGCTCAGTCCTTCCGGCCGGACGGCTCCGGCTTGTTGTAGCGGTAGACGAAATAGGCGGCCATCTTGCGGCTCGCGAATCCGGGGATTCCGCCGCCGTTGCAAAGGGTGGGGAGGTACTCGGCGACCCAGTTCGAGCCGCTGATGTGCTCCCACACGAAGCCGTAGGAGATCAGCGGATCGGCCCGGTGCTGGATCTCGTAGCCGCTGACAGACCTGATCGTGCGGCGCACGAACCTGAAGGGAAGCTGCGGCTCGGTCATATGCTCGGGTACTGCCGCATCGAGAACTGGACGGTGGAGAGGTTGCCCCACTTGTCGATGATCGCGGCCAACAGGTCGTCGAATTGGATGCCCTCCGCCACGTCGAGGGTGCCCCGGTCGAATCCGTTGGCCTCGTACAACGCGACGGTCGTAGCGCCCCGGTGCCAGATCGCGAAGTCGGGGCTGCTGTACTTGTTCACCCGCTGCGGGCCAGCGAAGTGGCAGGAGATTTGCCGGTAGTTCTCGCGGTACTCCCGGTCGACGAACATGGGAATCCAGCAGTCGTGCTTGCGGAATTCGGCGAGGCGTGCCACGCGCTTGCAGTCGACGCACCTGAACAAATACGCCCCGCTGCGCAGGTTCTTGTACGAGCGGCCAGTGTTCGAGAGCCGGTGGCCGGACTCGTGCACGTAGCGGACACGGACCGGGATGTCAGCCTCCACGTCCACCTTGACGAGCTGGCGGTACAGGGCGAGCAGCCTGATCAGTCCATCGCGGCCGAAGAGATGCTCGGCGTAGGTGACGTAATGATTCTCGGGCCTCTTGTAGTGCAAGCTCATAATTCCTTCCTGAAATCGAGCATCGCTTGCGACGTGGCCGCCGTTGCTGCTGCATCCTGGATTACTGTGCGCGTTCCATCGCTGTGCACGGCAAATGTCTGCCGGAATTCACGGCTGAGATATTCCCGAACCTTGACGCGGAACGGGCCGCCCTTGCGGCTGTTCATGTGACGGACCGCCCACGCTGCGACCGGGTCCAACTCACCAGAACTTCGGCGGGGCTTGAGCTGCACGTACCGGGTCGCGGTATCGGTCCACGCGCCCTGGCCCTCGTACTGCTGGAGCATGAAGAAATACTGCTCCACGTCAGTTGTCCGGCACGACCCTGCCGTCCGGGTACACCGTGTGCGGTCGGCCGGCGAACTCGCTCACCCAGAACGGCAGCAGCCACGCAGTGGAAGTAGCGGTTTTCGAGGCGGGCACGGGTCAGGGTCATGGTGGTTCTCTCTTTCAAGGGCGGCCCCAGGCGCGGGAGTTGAGGGCGGTAAGACGAATGGAGTGCTGGTCTTCAGAGACCGTGCTTCTCGTGGTCGTAGGGCTCGTTCGGCCCGTGGACCGCGATGCGCACGATGGGTGTGGACCCGTCGGTCTCCGGGCGCTGCGCGGCCGGTGCCGGCGTCCGGGTCTGGGTGCTGATCTCACGGGCGATCCAGAGGATGCAGGCGAAGATGGCCAGCACGATGAAGAGGAGCGCCAGGCTCTGTAATGGCGTCAGGGGATACATGGGGAAGGTCCTCGGTGAGTGGAGCATGAAGCCGCCGACTCGCAAAGCTCGGCGAGGGTGTGGCCGCAGGAGAGGTAGGTGACCTCGTACAGCGGGCCCTGACCCCAGCCCGGGTCCCAGTCCTCGGGCGGCAGGGCTGGTTCGACGGTGCATTTGACGATGTCGCGGGGCACGCCCGGCTCGCTGGTCTCGTCGTAGGAGCAGAAGGGGCACCACTCCAGCTCGGGCGGCTGCGCGGCGACACCGAGCAGTTCAGGTGCGGTGACTGTACGGACCATCTCGGCCGACGCGGCGTCGGTCAGGAGGAGGTCAGCGATCGGTGCGGCGATGAAAGTCATGGGGTCCTCGGCTCGGTCGTAGTGGGATTTGCGCAGGGCTGGACAGCGCACAGCGCGAAAAGAGGGGTCTTCAAAGTTGAGCGGTGCGGAGGTGTCCGCGGGCTCGGCGGGCGGTGACACAGCGTGTCCGTAGTCGCTGGTTCTTGGCGTTGCGGAAGGTCCGCACCAAGGGGCCGGACATTTTCCTGCCCGGCTGGCACTACAACGTTCTGGTCGGCATCGGCTGGGGCGGCGGCGCCTCCTGGGTGTAGCCGCTGGAGGCGCGGCGGATGCGCCCCACCGAGCAGGCTGGTCGCCCTGCCATGGCTCGGATGCCCGACCGGATCGGGAGAGAGGCTGCGAGCTCCTAGAAGTGGCGATTCAGTCCTTTGTGCGGGCGACGCTAACGATCAGCGCCATGTCGTCGGCGTCTCGCCATTCGCCGATCACTCGCCACCCGGCATCGCTCAGAAGCAGCTCAGCCTCGCGCCTGCCGTCCTCGGGGTCTCCGCCTTTGGCGGCGATCGTGGTGCGCTCGCTGAACGTAGCAGGCATGTCATAGTCGGGCGACCATGCCCGCTCGTCCCCCGGGTGCTCGCCGGTCAGCTTGTCCTGCCATACCGAAACATCCATGTGTGGCTGAGAGAGGTGACCGGTGCCGTAGGTCATCCAGGCACTGAAGTGTGGGTGGCTCGACCATTCGGCCTCACGCTCGTTCTCCAGGTCCCAACGCTTGAACAGCTCGCCGAGCTGAGCGTAGATATCGCGGGCCTGCGCCTCGCTCAGGGTGAGTGTGCCGCCCCGGAGCCTTCCGTCTTCGGTGGGGGCAATCGGTGCGTAGTACTCAATGCCTGCGCGGTACCGGGTGATGCCGCCGATGATCAGTTCATGGCGACCGTGCAACGACTGCTCCACCGGCAGCAGATGGTTGAGGTCGGCCTTGTAGTAGGGCGGAAGCTTGCGGACGTCGATGATGTCGCGTTCGGACACAAGGTTCCCCTTTGAGGTCTTCTCGGTCCAGCACACCTGAGCCGTACTCGGTTCAGGCTCCGGCACGCCATCCGGATTGTCGTGGTACGGAGGCTCGTCGTGCAGGGAGCCAAGCTGCTGCCTGCCCCACTCTTCGAGAACTTCCTCGGACATGTTCCTCCCCTTTCCAATCGCCCCCGGAAATCGAGGGATTGAGTTCCCTAGCCGGACTCGCACCGAACTAGGAGACCTTGATGTCTCTCCAGGACTGTTGGTTAGCGCGGTGCTTCGAACCGCAGCGTCAGCGTGGACGCTCGACCGCCGGTGTACGCATGGTCAGCCTTGTACTTGGTGATGGCGGTACCCTCGATGGTGAAATCGTCACCTTCCAGTGGCCATGTGTACCGGCTCGGCGCTCCCTTGGTCGGATTCACCCTCACTTCGGATGCACTGACTTCGGCAACGCTCAGTTGCCCCCGGAACTCGTTGGCCTCGTGACTGGTCCAGTGCACGGTCCAGCCCGATTGGACAAGCGCGATCAGTTCCCGGAGGCTTTCCATGTTTCCGGGGAAGATAACGTTTGCACCAGAGACTCTGGCGGATGTCTCCTTGACTCCCGACTCAGCAAACAGCGGGCGATAGGCCACACGACGATCCGGAAATTCCACCCCAGGCGGAATCTGATCGGCGTTCGGCCCCGGTTCGGCATCCCCGAACGGAACCAGAATCGGGGGAGCCGAGACACGCTCCACCTCGTAATGGCCAGCGTGCTTGTGACCGTCGCTGTAGCGGACCCTGGCGAGCCCATACACGGTTTCACCCTTCACATGGACTCGTACGCGAAGACCCGTGAGAGGCCGCTTTCCGGTTGGCATAACAGTTCCCTTTTCCAGATCCTTGTGGTTCAGCGCCCCATTCGGGGACCGAACGGTGTCGCAGATGTCGATGGATCTCAGCCGCAAGCCAGCCCTGTGGCCCGCGACCAACTGCCCATCCGGAAGCGGATGGTGGTGGCCGGCGGGACATCACCCTTCAGGTCAGCCGGATCCGTGCGCCAGGCCTCGTAGGCCGCTAGCGTCGTGAATCCCGTCTCCCGCAGGCACTGCCGGATCGCGGCAATGAGCTGCTCCTGGGTCCACTTCGTCGTCGCAGTCTGGAGCTGCTGGGGTTGTTCGGTCACGGCGAGACCCGCGAGCTCCACCGCGCGGTTCCAGCTGCCGAAGCGGCGCTCGTAGAGCGGAGCTGATGGGTCGGTGCCCCTGCGGCGCTGCTCGAAGGTGCGACGTCCCAGGGTGTTCTCTCCCTGCGCCAGGCGGATGAGCACATGCAGGAGCTGCTGGTCGGCGTAGACGACCGGCCCGGACTTCATGGGCGCAGGGACCTGCACAGCAGACAAAGTCATGGTCGGTCCTCTCGTTCTGAAAGCCGGATGCGCGTCAGAGCGTCTGCACCTGCACGAGCTGCCGGTCGCGGGCGACGGACGCGAGCATCTCGTTGAAGGTTCTGGGGAACTCGCCGTAGCAGGTCGAATCGTCGATCTCGACGGCGAGGTCCGGCCGTTCCTTGAGCCAGGCGGCGGCCTGCTTGTCGACATAGGCCGGTCTCTCGCCGTCGAAGGCGATCGGGTGCCAGGTCTTCTGGTCATCGCTCACGTGCAGCGTGAGCGTCACCAGGTCGGCGTCGACGGTGGCCGGGGCAGGAGCAAGAGCAGTCATGGCGAGCGATCCTTCGTGGGATGAGATGAGAAGCCGACGAGCACCTCCCGGCAGGGGGGCACCCGCAGCCGAGACGCACATGACGTGCCACAGAGTCCTCCGGATCAACTCCGTTGATCCCCCAGCGCCAAACAGACCCGCAGGCGCCTTACGCGCCCGAGCCCCGCTTGGCGCGCCCTCTCCACCCCCTATCTCGCGGCATTCTGACTCATTGCAGGCTGTCATTCAATAGGCGTTTAGATAGGATGCCCTCGAAGGCCAGTCGATCCGATCTGACTGGATGGCTACAGGAGGGGCGGGGCGAGAGGCGATGAAGACCTGGAGGACGAGAAAGGCTGGGATCTCTGCTGTGACGCTGGCTGTGGCCGCGGGCGTTGGGCTCGTTGGATGTTCCGGCGGCGGCACACCCCAGGCACAGCCGTCATCCACCCCGAGTCCGACTGTGAGCACCGCCAAGGTCACCGACAAGGCCCTCGACGAGGCGCTGGACAAGCTCGCCTTCCAGGGCACCGGGAGTTCCAGCAAGGACGGAGGAGCCTGCTTGGCCGCCGCCGTGCGGAAGGCCGGCATGTCGGAACAAGCGCTGGCCTACCTGGTCAAGACCGGCGGTGACGACACCGGTTCAGCCATCGACGGACTGAACAAGGTGAGCAAGGACGACGCTGCACTCCTGGCCTCGCGGTCGCTGCGTGGGGACTTCGACGCATGCATCGACAAGGCTGTACTTTCGAACAGCGGCAGCCCCAAGGCTCAGAGCTACATGCCGCCGAAGGCAGCCGCGAAGCCTGCGGCTGGCAAGCTGAACCTGAAGCCGGCCTACCCGGTCCGCGCAGATCAGCCGGTCAACTCGTCCATCGAGCTCACCAAGGGCCTGGTCTCGATGTTCTCCTCCTACGCCCGGGACGAGAGCCAGAAGAAGGCCTACGCGGCGGCCGGCCAGTGCCTGTCGACTCTGGTCTACGACGCGGGCTTCAGTCAGGAGGCGCTGCACTTCTTCGCCAGCGGCGCACCCCTCGGCACCGGGTCGATCATCGAACACCTGCCGAACGACAAGGACAAGGCGATCTGGCAGTCGCCGAGGTTCACCCAGGGGCTTGCCGACTGCACGACGAACGCGACGCCGAGTCCCGCGCCCGGCTCCTGAGCGGGAGTCCATCAGATAGACGAAGGACCCGGTGCGACATGTCGCACCGGGTCCATTCCCTTCTCGCCGTCACGCGAAGGTGGATGTGGTCCACAGCAGCTGACCCCGCCCGCAGGAAGGGAATCGAGCAGGGCCACCTGCTGCGGCGATGCGCCACCAGGGGGACTGACTGAGACTGACTGAGCGCGGCTGTGTCTCTACTGGCATTTAAGCCGAAGCACAAAGAGCACAGATGACTTATAGAGTCACATTGACAAGATGGCTTCATAGATCAGTTGAACAAGTCAGGAAGTGGTCGCGCATGACCGTCACACAGGAGTTGGAGAAGACGACACAGCCCGTGCCCGGCACGAAGAAGAAGCGGCCGGGCGCGACGCAGAGCAGCAGTAATGGCCGCCAGGGCATGTTCGTCCGGCTGAGCTCGGACGACAAGCAGCGCGCGGAGTACTGGGCTGGCAAGCGCGGGTTCTCCTCGGTGAACGAATACGTGGCCGAGGCGGTGGTCGAGAAGATCCGGCGTGAGAACCTCGACTATGACCTGCCGACCCTGGAGATCGCGCGCCTCAACGAGCTCGTCGACCAGGTCGCGGCACTGGCAAAGAACTCGGCGAACCTCGAACGCGTCGTCACCACGGGCTTCGACTCGCTGATCGGACTCACCCGCGGCGACAACTACCTCTTGGACGACGAGGACGGTGAGCCCGGATGAGCCGGGACTTCGCAGAGATGCTGGAAGCGGCCACGCCCACCGACGAGGTGATGGAGGTGGACACGTCCTTCCTCGACGCCTACCGGCGCGGCGGGAGCGAGGAGCTCAAGCGCGTCCAGGCCCAGGCGGCACAGTCTGAGCCTGAGGTGGCAACGCCTGATCCGGAGGAGCAGCTTGATGAGGCCGGCGACGTCGACTCTCAACCTGGGTTTGAAAGTCTGCAGGCTGATCTCGATGAGGACGCCGAAGAGGATCGCCTGGACCTGGAGCCGGACTACGAGCCTGACGCCGGCGACTCCGAGCGGGCCGGCGGATCCAGTCAGCGTGGTGGTGCCGGCGGCGGACAGAACGCCGCCGAAGGGGTGCTCCCGGGCGGTGCGCCAGCGGGCCCTGCGGCCGATGCTGTTCCGGCTCCCGGGGCACAGCCGGACGTCGAGGACGCCGCTACAGCCGAAGTCGCTGCTCATGACGTCGCCGCCGCACCGGATGAACCCAAGCATGTATCGCCCGGATCGCTGCAGCTCACCGACCATCAGGACGCCGTGCAGAGCGCGGCCTCGAAGGGGGGCTCGGGCAGCACAGCCGAGACCTCCACGCTCCCCCAGTCGGGCTTCCGGCTCGCCGGCGTGCAGAGCCAGCCGCACATCAAGGCACTGCCCGAGAGCATCATGAACGCGCTGCGGGAGCAGCTGCGAGCAGCCGCAGTCCGTGAGCTGGGCGTGAGCGACAGCACTGCTCGGGAGTTCAGCCAGCGGCTGAGCCAGGGCACGCTGGTGACGGCGTTCCTGCTGGCACAGCTCGACCTGCACCTTGATGCCGATCCTGCCACCGAGCGTGCCGTCGAGCTGTTCCGCTCCCGCGACCCGCTGCTGGGCAGCGTGGTGGCACGCCTGGCGAACATCGAGGCCGCTGAACGCGAGCGGGACGGGTTGCTGCGCAAGCTGCGCGACGAGTTGAGCGAGGTGCGCCAGACCAGCGCGGTGGTCGAGCAGGCGCTGGCGTACTCCATCGCCGACCGTACGGAGAACTTCCTGCGGGGCTCGCACAACCTCCACGACGCACCGATCACGCACAAGGAGGCGATCTACCTCCGGGACAAGGCCCGGGAGGCGACCAGGAAGCAGCTGAAGCTTGAACGCGAGCGGGAAGGACGGCCGATTCGATGACCACGACGAGCAAGGAGAAGCTCTCCCCCGCCCGGCAGCGCTGCAAGACGTGCGGCAAGGGTCTGGGCCTCCGCGCCCAGGACCCGGTGTACTTCGGCCTGTACTGCACTCCGCGGTGTGGACCATTCACTAGTCAAGCCCTCTGTCGGAACGGTCGTTGTCGGATTCCAGAACGAGGCGCCGCGAGCCCATCTCGGCACGCTATCGGCTCTGAACTCGTCGAGACGCACCGGATCAGCTGACCGGCTGTGCCTGGGGATGGGCCTCATGCCAGGTGTCCCAGATGTCGCTGCGGAGTCGGCCTCGCGGTAGCACGTCCATGCCCTGGTCCTTGGCCCACCGCCGCACCTCGGCCACCGGCGGTCTCGTCGCGGTTCGTGAGGGCTCTGGTCGGCGGCGTGCGGGGACAACGGGGTGGTAGGCGGGCGGCTGGGGCAGGTTCTCGGGGGTGGTGGCGGTGAAGCCGCGGCGTTCGAGGATGCGGCGCCGCTTGTGGTGCATGCGTTCCAGCCAGGGCACGTCCGCGTCGATGTAGTCGTGCGCCTCGACGTGGGACTTCTTCGACTCGGTGTTGCGCATGATCCGGCCGACCTGCTGGATCACGCGTCCCTTGAAGGAGATCGGGCTGGTGAGGAACAGGGTGTCGAGCTTGGGGGCGTCGAAGCCCTCGCCGGCGAGCTTGTCGATGGCCAGCAGCACCAGCGGGGTAGTCGCCTCGTCGGTCAGGCGGGCGCGGACGCGGGCCCGTTCGGCCGGCGGCATGCCGCCGTGCAGGAGCAGGGGTTCGATGCCGTGTGTGGCGAGGGCGGTGGCGAGTTGGTGGAGGTGTTCGACGCGGTTGGTCAGGGCCAGGCTGCATCGTCCGCGCCGGGCGGCGTCGGCGATGTCGGCAGCGATCTGGGTGTTGCGGTCGGAGTTCGCGGCGAGTTCGGTGTAGATCGCCTGGAAGGAGGCTCCGTCGTTGCCTGGCTCGTCGGTGGTGAACGGGGTGGGGTGGACGATGAGGTGCTTGGTGAAGGTGCTGGTGTCGGCGATCTCGTGCCGGATGGGTCCGCACTGCATGGTGATCAGCGGATCCATCTGATCCGCCCGGTATGGGGTTGCCGACAGGCCGATCCAGCGTGGGGCGCGGGCCTTGCGGATCGCGGCTTCGGCGCCCTGTGCGCCCACGGCGTGGCACTCGTCGACGACCACCAGGCCGTAGCCGTTCAGCAGGCCGTCTGGGGCGTCGCGGTGGCTGAGCGTCTGGAGCATGATCAGGTCGACCACGTGGCCGCGGCGGTCCTTGCCCGCTCCCAGGGAACCGACGCGGCCCTCGTCGAGTTCGAGGAATGTGGCCAGGCGGTCCTGCCACTGGGACAGCAGCTCGGAGCGGTTGACGATGATCGCGGTGGGCGTCTCGTGGTGGGCGATCAGCGCGCAGGCCATGACCGTCTTGCCCGAGCCCGGCGGCGCTACGAGCACCCCGCTGGTGTGGTCCGTGACCGCGTCGACCGCGCGGGCCTGCACGTCGGTCAGCTCGCCGGTGAAGCGGGCGTTGATCGGCTCGACGTCCGGGAGTTCGCTGGTGACCGTGAGCGTGCCGCCGGCGACGGCGATGAGCTGGGCCGCTTCATCGCGCAGGCCGCGCGGCAGCTTGATCCAGTCCGGGTCGGTGGCGTCGAAGGAGCAGACTAGGCGCGGGGTGTCCCAGGTGGAGTACCGCTGGCTCTGGCGGCGGTAGAACTCCGGGTTGTGGAACGACGCCGTGTGCTTGAGCGCGGCGACCAAGGCTGTCGGTAGGCCCTTGGTTGAGATCGCGAGCATCGCCGACAAGCGCGCCTCGACGACCTCGGGGGCTTTGCCCAGAGCGCGCCGCCGGGGCTTGGGCGGCAGGACCGGCGCGGTCGCCGACGGGCCCGCCTTGACCTCGCCGAGCTTGCCGACGAGCGCCTCGACTTGGGTCGGGGAGAGCCGCTCGACCTGGGACAGGCGGGCGAACTGGTCGGGGTACGGCTCCCAGGTCTGCGGGTCGCAGAACACCGTGGTGCCCTTGAGTCGGGAAGCCCCCTGCAGCGGGAGCGCGATCAGGTTGCCGAACCGGGCGTTGCCCTTGGCGTTCGTCGGCAGTAGGTCCTGGGCGGGGAAGAGCCGGTCGTAGCTGGACAGCGTCATCTGTCCGCGGACGTCGATCGCCCGGCGCAGCAGCGCCATCCCCAGCGTGCGGGCGGTGAACGCGGCGACGGGGGCGGTGAAGAAGGTCCATACGTGGGCGCCGGCCCCGGAGCGGGAGACCTCGAGCAGGGCGGGGACACCGGCGTCGTGGCAGGCGGAGGCGTAGGCGGCCGCGTCGCCGCGCCAGTCGCTGCCGTCCTTGCCGTCGAAGTCGACGGCAAGGAGGCGGCAGGTGTCGTCTGCCAGCAGTGGGTACAGCCCCAGGTGGGTCTCCCGGGCGCCGGGCTCGGGGCGGGAGAGGTGGTTGTAGACGGCTCTGTCGGTCAGCGGCCAGAACACCCGCTCGGCATCGTTCTTGTTCTTTGCGAACGGGTTGTCCTCTGCGGGGCTCCAGCCCGTCCGGCCCGTCTTCGCGCTCACCCACCGGGTGGCGTAGACATCCTCGCGGCCGGCGAACAGGGCCCGGAACAGCGCGATCTTTGCCTCCGTGCCGGAGGTCGCGTCCGCGTACGGCAGCCCGTGCCCGCCTTCCGTAATGACCGGTGCGGGAGGCTCGGGGACCGGTGGCAGCGCCCGCGGCGCGTCGGCTGCGGGAACTCCCGGGCGGCTGCGCAGGCGCAGGTTCTCGGCGCGCACCTCGGCGAGCTCCGCGCGTAGTTCGGCGTTCTCCTCGAGCGCCACATCGAGGCGGATGCGCAGTTCGGCCGGGTCGCTGCAGTCGTACCAGTCCTCCACCCCTCCATGATCCGGATTCCCGTCCGTGGAGAGGCCGTTTTCGCCCAGATCCCCACGGGGCGATCGAGCCGATGGCCTACCCGCCCTGCGCCGGCCCGCGGCCGCCCAGGCTTGCGCGGCCGCGAGGTTCGGCGCGGTGCCTTCGGGTAGGTACGCGAAGCCGTCCCAGGACTCCAGAACCCGCGGTTCCTCGGGCCGCACGTGGCTGGCCCCGCCGCCGACGGGCCGGTGCCGACGGTAGACGTCCATCGGTGCGCGCCTGCGCCGGTGATACGGGGCGAGCAGATCGTCGGGGTCGATGCTCGGGACCGCACGGGACGGTTGGTCCGGCGGTCCTGGGCGGGCGTGCCTACCCACGATCGTGCTGCCTCTCCTCTACTCGTACGACCAGGCCCTACCGGTGGCTTCGGGCCTCTTGCGGTACTCCTCGACGGGGACCGGCTTCACGCCGGGCCGCATGCGGTTCAGCAGGACGAGACCGTCAAGGTGATCGATCTCGTGCGCGATGAGCCGCGCCTCGCCGCGTTCGTAGACCGCAGTCGCCGCACTGCCGTCCGGCGTCACCGTCTCCACCGTGATCCGCAACGGCCGGGGAACCGGGACGCGCACGTCGAAGAGTGACAGGCACCCTTCGAACTTCTCGTCCATCTCCGCGGAGGCGGCGGTGATGACGGGGTTGAGCAGCACGATGGGGTCGGCCCCAGGGCGCTGGATGACCGCTGCGGCCCGGCCGATGCCGATCTGTGGGGCGGCCACGCCCAGGCCCTTGCCGGAGAAGTCGTGCGCGCGGCGGATGCGTTCCATAGCGTCGAGGAGTTGGCCGACGACGGTACCCGCGGTCTCCCGCTCGTCAGGGAGTGCAAAGTAGCGAGCCGGCTCACCCAGGATGGGCGCGCCGTATTGAACGACGCCGAGATCGCGCATCTGCTGGCTGGGTCGCACCCGGATCAACTCATTTTTTGCGGAGGGTCATCGGAAATCTGCCTCAAACACGCTACGAAGCGGCTCACGGCAACCGCGTACACAGCGGCGGGATCACATCGCTCTCGAAGGCAGCAGTCACCAGGCCCTCGGGGACCGTCGACTCGGCCGGCTCGGTCCCCTTCCGTCGCATCATCAGCGACATGTTGAAGATCTCTATCTGCGTGCGAAGCAGACCGGTTGGCACCGGGTGGCCGAGACGCTGTGTGACGCCGTCCTGAAGATCGGTGATGGTCGCCGCCTCCGGTAGTACCTCAGCGATCACATTCACGATTAGGTCGTACCTGGTCATGATCAGGTCGACCTTCGGGGGGTGGACCTCCAGCGAGGTGCCGTATTCGTTGCACCGCACCGTCACCGTGAACCCATCCTTCTCCAGGGCATCGCGCAGCCGGCCTCGAGACTCCGGTTCGTCCATGCCGTACACCACGATCAGGCCGGACCAGTTCTCCGATCGAATGGCGAACTCGGGGATCTTCAGCTGGTCTATGAGCCGGCTCACCGCTTCGATGACGCGATTAAGGTCCCCGATGTGCACCGGATCCAGTGACCCGTCCCCGCGGACGATGTGATGCGGGTAGCGAGCCGGCCTGTTGAAGAAGTCGACGAGCCATTTGCCGTCCATGCCAGCCTCCGGTTGGTCAAGATCTGCAAGTCATTGTGCGCGGCGGGGCGGTCGAGCAGTGAGGGACAGGGCGTGTGCGCGGACTGCTGGGTCCGTGGCCAGGGCCGCATCGGCGAGGAGGTGGAGGCGCCAGTACAGGTCCAGGCGCTGATGGGCAGCTGGAGCGGCCCCGGGGGCGAGTACGGCCTGCGGCGAGAGCAGGCATAGGCGTACGGCGAGGCGGGCGCGGTCGGAGATCGGGTCACCGAAGGCGGCGAGTTCCCAGTCCAGCAGGAGCTGCAGACCGTCTGTGGTGCGGACGAGGTGTCCGGGTTGGAGGTCGTGGTGGAGCAGGCGCGGCTCGATGTCGAGGTTCACTCGGTCGAGGTCTCGGCGGAGGGCTGCCGCAGCGGTAGCGAGATCGGGTGTTGTGGCCGTGTAGAGGTTCAGGCGGTCGTGGAGGTAGTCGCGCCAGGTGGGGTGGCGGGTGGCTCCGGCGAGACGCCCGAAGTGGGTTCCGCCGATGGCGTGAACTGCGGCGAGCGGGCCGGCGAGGTCATCCAGGAACTGTTCGGCGGGGCCAGGCTGGGCCTGGACGGCGCTCTGCGCGGTCCAGGCCGGCTGTCCCTCCACATCGGCGTGGAGCAGGCGGGGGCTGGGGGCGTGATGGTGGGTGAGGAGTCGGAGGGCGGCGGCTTCGTTGGCGGCACGGGCGGGGTCGCTGTAGTGCTTGAGGACGTACGGCTCGCGTCCGCCGATGTACCAGACGCGGTTTGCCTGGCCGGTGGTGATTTCGGTGGCGCCGTCGGGGACGCGGCCGTCGATCCTCGACACGGCGTCAGGCGATGTCGCCGAGATAGCGGGTGGGGGGCTCGCCGTGGGTGAGGTCGGCGATCAGGGTGCGCAGGCCGTGGGGCAGCAGGTTGAGGCCGGGCACCTTCTCCAGCTCCACCCATTCCAGTCCGGTCTGCACGTCGTCTTCGGCGTGGCCGCCAAGCTTGTCCGGGTCGCCCTCGGGCCGGCACAGGAAGATCGCTTCGACCCGGTGGTCTTCGGGGGCGCCGCCGTGGTTGGCGCCGATGTACTCGCGCAGCCACAGCAGACGCTCGGGTGTGACGTCCAGGCCGGTCTCCTCGAGGACCTCGCGGCGGACCGTGGTGCCGAGGGTCTCGCCGGGGTGCTGGCCGCCGCCGGGCAGGAAGTAGCAGTCCTGTCCCTCCCAGTGGGCGCGCTGGAGCAGGACGCGGCCGTCGTTCAGAACGACGGCCTTGGCCGCGTTGCGGACGGTCGCGGTAGCGGGTTCAGTCACAGGTAGCTCCCACTCGTGATCAAGGGTTGGGGCGGTTCAGCGTTCAGTCTTACCGAAGCCGAGGCGGCGTCCAGTGGTCTTGGCGCAGATCAGCCGCCAGGGCCCGACCAGCCGGACGAAGGGCTGGAGGGGGCTGGCGGCGACGAGCGCGATCGGCCGCGCTGCAGTAGAGCGGGACGGTGGTCCGGTGGTGGCGGGCGGGGTGACCCGGTGGTGCAGGGCCGGTGCCAGGGCGAGCAGCCGGGCGGTGGTGACGGGCCCGTGCAACAGGACACCGACGACTGCGAGCCCGGCCCACCAGGGGCCGGCCCACCAGGCGCTGGCTACGGCGGCGGCCATCAGCGGGGCGCCGAGGAGCCAGGCGGCTTCGTCCGCCCACTCCCGCAGCATCAGGGCGGTCCTGGCCGGGCGGGAGAGGCCGCTGGGCAGCTGGGCGACGGCTCGGGCGTGGCGGTCAGGTCGGGCGGAGGCGGTGAACGCGATCGCGTGGAGGTTGGTCAGTCCGGTGGTGTCGGTGTAGGGCTCGTCCAGGACCAGGGCGGCGGACGGTGCGAAGTCGGCGCCGAGGAGGGAGAGTCGGTGTCCGCTGCCGAGGTCTTCCATCGGTTCGGGGAAGCCGCCGAGCCGGCGCAGGGCGGGGAGGTGGACGGCCATGCCGCAGCCGACGGCGTAGACCATCGGCCGCAGCCACACCCGGACCGTCTCCGGGAGCCGGGAGCGTGTGAGCCACTGGTGGAGGCGTACGCGGGCAAGTTCGATGCCGAGGGAGCGCCGCAGTTGGTACACCCACTCCTCGGTCAGCAGCAGGCCGGCCAGGCCGCGCGGGAAGGGGCGGCGGGTCAGCAGCGGGAGCCGCTGCTGCTGGATCAGTGCTGGCATCCGGCCGGTAGACGACCGGTGTTCGGCGGCGGCGTCGGTGAAGGCGGTCAGGGTGGCCCGGTCGGGGACTGCATCGGCGTCGTACACCAGGACGAAGGTGTCGTGGACGTGGGCGTCCTCGCGCCAGCCGAGCGGACCGAGTACGTCGGGCAGATGGTCGAGGGCGAAGTTGAGCTGTCCGGGCTTTCGCCCGCCGACGTCGGGCTGGTGCAGGTGCACCAGCGGCAGCCCCTGCAGGTGACTGGCGGTCAGGGCGGTCACGATGTCGGCGGTGCTCGGCTCGGCGTCGAACAGCTTGGTCAGCACCGCCAGGCGTTCGCCGCACGGGGTGGCATTCACGTGCTCGGCAACGGCGCGGCAGCGCGAGGCGGGGAACAGGCCCCGCAGCTCGGCTGCCGTCAGCGTGGGCAGCGCGGCGAGCTCCGGCAGGCGGACGCGGTGCTGAGCGCGGGCGGTGTGCTCGCGTTCGGTGGTGATGACCGCGACGGCCGCGCGGCTGGCGGGGTAGTCGAGGCCGGTGAACGCGGCGATCGACTCGGCGGCGACAGCCTGCTCGCGGAGCATCGGCAGCAACACCACCAGCCAAGGCGCCTGTTCGTCCACGTCGGCGGGGCGGTGCGCGCGGGTGGACAGCAGCCACCGCGCACTCGCCTCGACCGCGAGGGCGGCCCAGACCGCGCGGACCAGCAGCCCGGTCACGAGAACCGGCACCACGACGTCCAACCACACCTGGGCGGCGCTCACGCTTCCCCCAACAGCTGATAGACGGCGCGCACGTCGTCGGCGACCCGCGGCCAAGCGAAGAACTCGGCACGCGCGCGGGCCGCCGCACGCCGTACGGTGTGGTCGGCGGTGCCCAGCTCGGCGAGGAGCTTGTCGGCGGCGTCGGCTGCGGCCGCCGCGTCGCCGGGCGGGACATGGACGGCAGCCGGGCCCTCGTCGGCGTAGTGCCGGATGCCGCCGATGTCCGTGACGACGGCCGGGGTACCGCAGGCGAGGGCTTCCAGCAGGGCGTTGTTGGCGCTCGCCCCGGTCAGGGGCAGCAGCAGGAACGCCGCCCGCCGGTACAGGGCGATCAGCTCCTGTTCGCTGATCCCTTCCAGGATGCGGGCGGCCGGGTGCCAGGGGCGCGAGGCGGCCTGCCGGGTGACGACGGTCAGCTCGATGTCCTGGCCGTGGCGGCGGTGCAGCAGGTCGTGGACGGCGTCGAGGGTGTGGAAGTCGCGCAGCCACCAGCCGACGGTCAGCACCAGCGGCCGGCCGGGCTGCAGGGGTGCGTCGGCGGGGGTGAAGGCGGCGGTGTCGATGCCGTGTGGCACCAGATGCACCCGCTGGGCCGGGAGCAGGTCGCAGAAGAACGCCTGCTGGTAAGGGTCGAGGACGATGATCTGTTCGGCCTGCGGGGCCAGGGACCGCCAGACCTTGATCGGCAGTAGCCGGGCGAGCTGGTCGGGCGGCTGGTGGTAGGTGACGGCGGTCGGGCCGGTGCGGTGGCGGGAGAACCAGAACTGTTCGTCCCCGTATAGGACGTGCGCCGGCTGGCGGGAGGCGAGGACGCGAAGGTCGGTGGCGAAGTGCTCGGGCGGGTAGAACGGCAGCGGGCAGCGGGGGCCGAGTACACGGTGGGCGGCCGTGAAGGCTCGTCTCGCATTCGGGTGGCGGGGCGTGGTGATGCGGCGGACTTCGGGCAGGTGGTCCAGGAGGCGGTCGTAGCCGCCGTGGGCGGTGTGCCAGGGCACGCGGACGACGGAGGCGATCACGCGCGTCCCCTTCCTGTTGCGGGCAGCAGGCCGAGCCGGCGCAGCTGCGGGGTGATGGCGGCGGGCCGGTCGATGCGCACCACCGTCAGGCCGGGCGTGTGGTCGGGGTGGAGGCGGGCGGACCAGCGGCGGCGGTGACGGTGGTGGTGCATCGGGCCCCAGCGCAGGATGGAGTCCGCAGCCAGCAGGTGGCGGTAGCTCTCCCGGTTTCCGGCGAACAGCTCCTCGCGGGTGGCGGCCCGGCGCAGCGAGCGGTTGACTAGGCCGCGTATTTGGTCGTGATCAAGGAGTGGTCTGGGTGAGGTCCTTGATCCAGATCATTGAGGCTCGAAGGTGGAGGCCGGCGAGGTAGCTCTCGGGCGTTTTGTCGAAGCGTGTGGCGATGCCTCGCCAGGCCTTCAGCTTGTTGATCAGGCGCTCGACGGTGTTCCGCTCCTTGTAGAGATCAGTGTCGTGACTGACGGGCCGGCCGCCCCTGCGGCCCTTCCTCTTGCGGTTGGCGGCCTGGTCCCTCTTCTCCGGGATGACTGCCCTGATGCGGCGTTTACGCAGATGGGAACGGTTGCCGCGGGATGAATAGGCCTTGTCCCCGGCGACTGCACCGGGCCTGATGCGGGGGCGACCGACGGGCCCACGGACCCGTACCTTCTCGAGCACGGGGACGAACTGCGGGCTGTCCGCAGCCTGCCCCGCGGTCAGGATGAACGCCAGCGGGCGGCACCCGCGGTCGGCGGCGAGGTGGATCTTGCTGGTCTGCCCGCCCCTGGAGCGTCCGAGCAGAGCGGCTTTCAGGCGGAGTTTGTGTCGGCGTCGGATTCGGCGCCGCTCTGCCTGCCCCGGGTCGTATTCGGCTTCCCGCCCGTCTTGTCCTTCCGGGCCGCCCCCTTTTGCCGGGCCTTCTCCTCCTCGACGGCCGCCTTCTCCAGGGCGGTGATGACGTCCGGGCCGAGGTGCATCCCGGCAGCGTCATGGTGGGCCCGCACGGTGGTGGAGTCCACGCTGACCAGGGACAAGTCCACCCCGCCCCGTTTGGCGGCTTCCGTGATCAGACCCTCCAGCAGGGCTTCGAAGACACCTGCATCACGCCACTGGCGGAAGCGGTTGTGGACGGTCGGCCAGGCGCCGAACTCCTGCGGCATCTCCCGCCACTGCCCGCCCGTCCGGAACCGCCAGATCACACCCTCGAACTGCTGCCGCAGCCGTTCCGGGTACGGCCCGTACTCGCCGATCGGCAGGTACGGGCCGATGAACTCCCATTCCCTATCCGTCAGTTGCATCCGCGTCATACAAGACGATCTACCGGATCAGGCCCAGCCACGAGGACCAATCCCACAAATTGATCACAACCCAATACGCCCCCTAGCCGGGGCAGGCACACGCGCAGCGGCAGATCGAGCCACAGGACCAGCTCGGCGCGGTCCAGGAGTATCTCGGCGACCTCGCCGCCGTAGTTGCCGTCGGCGATCCATGCCGGTCCGGCGAGGCGGTCACGGACGCCCTTGTGGAAGATGGGGGTGTCCAGGGGTGTCCAGTTCGGCCCCCAGAACAGCTCGTCGAGGTCGATGCGGGGCAGGGCGGTGTGGGCGGAGATCGCTGCGGACAGCGTCGACTTTCCGGAGGCCACCGGCCCGACCAGGGCTATGCGGCTGACAGTCACGTAAGCCTCCCCGTCACCGCGTCGGCGAGCTTCTCCACCAGGCCGGGGCTGTGCACGCCGGCCGTGACCTGGAGGACGGGCACCGTGGCGATGAGGCTGTCGATGAGGGCGGCGGCCTGGTCGGCCAGGTCGTCCGCGGGCCGGGTCCGGACGGCGAACCAGGGCTCGAGCCAGTCCTCGTCGTGCGGGGTGCAGCACACGGCGGCAAGGGCGGTGCGGGCCCTCGCGGACTTGAGGATGCGACTGCTCAGGGCCTGGTCGTCGTCGCGGAGGCGGGGGACGACGACGAGCCGCAGCGGCGCTGTCTCCCGCACGCGGGAGGAGAAGGCGCGGGCGAACTCGTGTGGGGTCAGGGCTGCTTTGCGGGCGCTGCCGAAGGCTCCGGACAGGTTGTGCGGGCTCGGCAGGCCCTCGCGCGGGGCCAGTGCGGACAGGGTGCCCCCGCCGATCCGGACGGAGATCGGCACCCCGGCCACCATCCCCGCGTCGGCGGTCACCAGTGCCCGGTCGGAGGCGATCAGGTCGGCCCCGTGGTGGGCGGCCAGCGCGGTCAGCACGGTGGTCTTGCCCGCCCCGGAGGGAGCGGCGATGAGCACGCCGCGGTCGTCGAGAGCGGCGGCCGCGGCGTGGAAGGAGGCCCAGCCACGGCTCTCGGAACACCGCAGGACGACCTCGCGGACGACGCGCATCAGGTACCGCTCGCCGCGCTCGACCCCGGGTTTCAGCAGCACCGTCTGCCTGCCCGCCGCGTCCCTCGAGTAGAGGTGGTCGGGGGGTAAGTGCGTGTCGGGGGCGGGCCGCCACCAGGTGACCTCGTCGAGCAGGCAGCGGAGGTACGGCTCGCCGCGGAACGGCACCACGGTCAGCGACGCGGCGCCCGCGCCGCGGACCATCCGGTCCTGGAAGAGGCCCGCGTCGCGACGGACCCGCACTGTCGTCTCCTCCCCGCACGATGGGGCGAGCTGGAGTTCGGGGACGAAGGCCCGAAGGTACCGCGCTTGGGCGGCGTCGAAGGCGGCGTCGGTGACGACGTGGAAGCGGTGTCCGGCGAACAGCGCCGTGGCCGTCTTCGTGCCGGTCATGACCGGCACTCCACCCGGGCCGCAGACACGGAGAGACCGGAGGGTGCGGAGACCAGGAGTTCCTCGCGCGTTCCGTTCACCAGCCGGCGGGCGATGTCGATGCCCATCTTGACCGCGTGGTCCATGTTGCCGATCTCGTAGCGCCAGGTCCCGAACCTGCCCCGGGGGTAGATGTCGCGCTCTTCCATCCACGGCATCACCTGCGCCAGGACCTCGTCCCGTCCCAGGGCGGGCACCGGGTAGGCGTACGGGATCACCTCGACATGGGCGCTGGCCAGCGGCGCCTGCGAAGGCACCAGGCCGTGACGGCGAAGCGCCTGGTCGCACGAGCGGACCAGAGTATCGCGGTCCAGGCCCTGGCCGGCGGTGAGGGAGGTCTCGGTCATCCAGGCGCTGTAGGCGCCCACCTGGGCGTCGGGGACGTTGGCGGGCGCGTACTTGCTGAAGTTCGTGGCCCGGTAGAAGGGCACGTCGGGCTGCGGGAAGTACAGCCACGACCTCGCGTCGGTGGTCGGTGTCCGATAGCCGAGGCCGACCATGGCCACGGTGGTGTGCCGCAGGCTCCCGGCGGCCCTCCGGAGCGGGGCCGGGCAGGTGGCTGTCATGGCGGCGAGTTGGTCTAGCGGTCCGGTGGCCACAAGGCGGTCGTAGCCGATCCTCTCGCCGCCGGCGAGGGTGACGGCGCGGGTCGCCGGATCGACGGCAACCGCGCGGGCCCGGGTGCGCAGGCGGCCGGCGCCGATGCGGTGCCAGATCTCGCCGGTGCCGCCGGACGTGGGGAAGGCGAAGGTGGCGTTCGGGCCCCACCGGCGCGCGGGTGCCGCGGTGCCGACGAACGCAGCGAGGATCTCCTCGACGTCGACGGGGGCCAACCGCTCGGCCACCCATGCCGAGCCCATGTCCTCAAGCGGCGTCGCCCAGACCTTGGTGTTGTACGGGGCGAAGAAGCGGTCCACCAGGGCCTGGCCGTACACCGTGACCAGCCACGTCGCGAAGTCCGCCGGAGCCGCGGAGTCCCCGCGGGCGTCCGGGCGGGCTGTGAGGAGGTCGCGCAGGCAGGCCGCGGCGTCCTTCGGCGGGAGGTGATGGAGGTGCTGCTGGAAGGGGTAGGGCATCCATCCGTCGCCGTAGCGGATGTAGGAGGAGCGGTCGTGGCGCAGCAGCTCCTCGCCGGTGAAGAGCCCGGCCAGCAACCGGTCGAACTCGCCGAAGTGGGAGAAGACCACGTGGCCGCCTAGGTCCCAGGTGAAGCCGGCCTCGTCCACCACGGAGGAGGCGAGCCCTCCCGGCGCGGAGGCGGCCTCCAGCAGCACGAAGTCGCGATGGCCGAGGCGGGCCAGCTCGTCGGCGCAGGACAGACCGCATGGTCCGGCCCCGAGTATGACGATCCGGCCGCTGTCTGGCGTGTGCGCGGAGCGGGGCATGGTGCCCTCCTTCGATCGGCAGACAACGTGGATACGCCCAGCCCACGGGCTGGGCGGCGTTGCGGCGGCGCGATTCAGCTCAGGCGTGCGGCAGCAGGATCGCTGTCCGCCGTGGGGCGAAGGTTCAGGGTGGCGGGGAGCTTGCCGTGGGCGGCGGTGTCGGGCCGTGCAGCAGGGTGCTCAGCGAGACGGAGCAGGCCGGATCCAGCAGTGCGCGTACGGCGGCCTCCAGCCGGGCCGGATCCGCACCGAGGTGGTCGACGCCGGCACGGGTGAGCTCGTCGGCGAGCTGGCCCTGCAGGAACGCTTCGTAGCGGTGGCGGGCCACCGTGACAGCCAGAGCCTCCACCGATCCGACCTCCTTGCGCCGGGTGGTCTGCTTGGGGCCGCTGCCGTAGGTCATCCACACGACCAGCTGTCGGGCCGTCTCGTCGTACGCGATCCGGAAGGGCATCTGCTCGGACGGGGTCTCACCCACGGAGGTCTCCTTCGGAGTGCGGGAGTCTGCACACGACCTGCTTGCCGACCGGAGTGGGGCGCACGGTCCAGCCGGGTGCCAGGATGTCCACCAGCCCCAGCCCCCGCCCGCCTTCAGACTTGTCGTCGTCGAGCGCGATCGGGCGGCGGCTGGGCAGTCGGTCCCCCATGGGGTCGTGGACCTTCACCGATACGCCGCTTTCCTCGGCGTCGACCTCCACGACCAGGGGGACGTGGTCCCCACAGGCCCGTACCGCGTTCCCGATCAGCTCCGAGGCGACGAGCTGGGCCGCATCGCTGATGCCCCCGCCCAGGCCGGCCGCGCAGAGGGTCTTGTCAGCCAGGGCGCGCAGGGACCGCAGATGGGCGGCCGAGGCGTTCATGTGGACGGCGAACCCGGCCTGACGGACTTGCAGGTAGAACCCGGGCGTCGACGACCCTGTCGATCCTTCCACCAACACGGCTGCCTCCAACCCGCGGCACGAGGCCGCACGGCGCCGAGCAACTAGCGCACCGCAACGGCTAGTTGACCGAGCGCGTCCATCGGCTGTCGAGCATCTACCCTTTCGCGGGCAGGCCGCAACCTTTCTGCCTAATCTCGCCAAGCAGTCCCGTGAACTGGGTCGTGTTGCTGCCCAGGGCGGTGCGACACTGCGCATATGCCGCACCAGCCTGTTGAGCCCACCGTCCGCCGGCGGCGCCTGGGCCAGACACTGAAGAAGCTCCGCAACGACGCCGGCATGACCCTCGAGGACGCCGCCGTCGCCATGGGCTGGAAGGTGCCCAAGCTCTCCAAGATCGAGAACGCCCGGCAGAACATCCGCCCCGCCGAGGTCACCGCCCTGCTCAAGGCGTACGACGTCACGGATCCGGAGGTCTTCACCGCGCTGGAGAACCTCGCCAAGGACGCGGGCAAGAAAGGCTGGTGGCAGACCTACAGCGGTGTCGTCTCCCCGGCGTACGCGGATTACATCTCGCTGGAGGACGACGCGGAGCACATCCGGGAGTGGGCGCCGCTGGCCATCCCCGGACTGCTGCAGAGCGCCGCGTACGCACGCGAGACGATGACCGCGACCAGCGAGACGCGCACGTCGGAGGAGATCGTCGCCCTCGCCGAGGTCCGCCAGGCCCGGCAGGCGGTCCTGACCCGGCCCGGGAACCCGTTGCAGCTGTGGGCGATCATCCACGAAGCCGCCCTGCACACCCGTTTCGAGGTCCGGCCGGTCACCATGCGCGAGCAGCTGCGCAAGCTCCTCGACGTCTCGGAATTGCCGAACGTCACGGTGCAGCTCATGCCGATGGACTCCACCGCCCATCCGGGGATGTTCGGCGGCTTCGGCCTGGTCCGCTTCCCCGGCCCCACCCCAGATGTCGTGCTGTTGGAGAACCTCAGCGGAGCTACCTACGTTGAGGGCGACGGTGCGCAACCCTTCGCCCACGCGGTCGAGCGCATCCGCGCCGCGGCCCTGTCGGTGGAGGACACACTCGCACGGATCACCAAGTTGGAAGAAGGGCACCGCAAGTGAGCGAACAGAAGGCGGAGCTGTACGAGTACGACCTCTCCGCCGCCCACTGGCGCAAGGCGAAGGAAAGCGGTCCTGAGCACAACTGCGTCGAAATCACCGACCTCCCCGGAGGTGGCATCGCCGTCCGCGACTCGAAGAACCCGCACCTGGAGCCGCTGCGGTACACGGCCACCGAGTGGAGCATGTTCCGGAGGGCCATGGTGAGCGGAGAACTCTGATCAGTGCAGACGGCGGTGGTCTTCCCCCGACCGAACCGGGGGAAGACCACCGCCGCAGCATCTCACCCCCCACTGACAACGCCTCTCCGGCCGTGCAACCGTGCGTTCGATGCGCCCTACCCGGCGGCCTGGTGGGCCGAGGCAGGCGGCCGGATGCCGGTGAACCGCTTCTCCCAGCTGTGGGCGAGCATCGGCAACCCGTTCACGCCGAGCCATACCGCGAGCGGTTCCAGGCCCTGGGGCGTCTGCCGGAACGCAGCAGCCGCTCCTCCGGATCCAGCCCGTCCAGGGACAGCGTGCTGCTGCCCTCGGCCGTCAGGACGGTCAGCGTACGGGCCTGAGGACTGAACCGCGTGACGATCTTCAGCCTGGCCACCCGCTCGTAGCGGCCCGCCCGCCGCGCGCGGCGGACTGCTTCCGCCCGGGACCCCTCGATCGGGTCCATGCATCCCGTGACGGACTTCAGAACGCCAACGGGAACCCGGTACTCGCGTCCCTCCCGCTTGCCCTTGGCGCAGGCACGCGCCAGGTACGCCCGGGGAAACCGGCCGGCGGCGTCAACGGAGGGCAGCTCCACATCCAGCACGCTGCCCCACTCCGCCAGCCGCAGCCCCGTCCCGTACAACCCGTCGACGAACGCGCAGTCCCGGTCTTCATGAGCGCCCCGCCACCCTTCGGCCCTCAGCCCGTCGAAGCCGTAGCCGCGGAACCCGATGTCCCGCCACTGCTCGAAGGCACCCCGCAGCAACCACTTCACTCTCCGGCGAGTTGAGCCGGCTGGGCGCGCGGGGTCACGCCGACCCTGTCCAGCAGGGATGTCGACCGGGTCGGCGGTACCCAGGATGTCGCCGGTCGCCACGGGGTTGATGCAGCCGTAGAGGGGTCCTGCCCACGTGTAGAAGGAGTTCAGCGCCGACCGGTCGGTGTCGAACGACGTGGGCTCGATGCGTTCACCGTTGGAGACGTCAGTGATCCGCCAGAACTTGAAGTCCGTGTAGTCCTCGCCCGCTGCCTCGTCCCATGAGACGCCGAGGGTGTCGAGGAAGCCGAGCCACACCGCGAGCGAGTAGGCGTACCGGCGCCAGGTCGTCGGTTGCTTCGAGACGATCTTGCTCTTGCGGAAGTAGAGGTCGACCCGCAGATCGGGCAGCCGATCGTCTGCTGGGATCAGAAACGGGGTCCGATGGCGCGCGCCGTTCTTCTGGGCCCGAGCCAGGACGTCGCCGACCTTGTCCGCCAAGTCGTCACCCGGCGGGGCCAGAGGTCGCTTCAGGTCGTAGAACTCAACAAGCCAGCCACCACTTTCAACGCCCACTCAGGCCCCCACTGCTCCCCGGAATCCGACAACTGCCGAGAGAGTAGAGAAGCGGGTATGGCCGCGCCGGCCTCGCGGCCCGAGGACGCGCCGCGCGGATGCCGGACACAGCGCGAAGGGACGTGGGCCTTCAAGCGCCGCTACCGGAGCCAGCAGGAGACCCCCGCGAAGCTCCGGGAAGACGTGTCGACGAGCTGGTACTGGTGCGAAGAGAGCTGTGGCGCGATCCATGTCGGCCACACGCGCATGGGCGAGCGGGAGAAGTTCCGGATGTTCGAGGACCTGACCGCGGACCTGCCGGATCTGCTGATCAAGCTCAGGGTCAGGCCACGCGCAAGCAGGTCGCCGAGGTGGCAGGCGTGCGGCCCGTCCGGCTGAAGGAGCTGGAGGAATGCCTGAAGCACCCGGAGGGACTCGAGACGCTCGGCAAGGTGCTGCGGGTGTACCGTGTCCGGCTCGGCGTGGCGATGCCGACTCGGTAATGGCGCTGGACAGACGACGACCCCGAGAAGCACAGCTTCTCGGGGTCTTCTCTTTTTTCGACGAGCGGTGATTGCTCGAACAGCGTGCCGGCGCCGGGCTCTCTCTGCATGCTCCTGCGCCATTCAAAGTCTTTACAGGCTCCTTTTGACTCTCATTCATCCATCCTTTTCGAGTAGGCTCACACTCGTTTCCAAGTCAACGACGAGAAGGAGTCGACATGGTCGCGATCGTGGTCGCAGAGAAGCCGAGCGCAGCGAGGAACATGGCCAGCGCCCTCGGCGGGACGAAGGGCAGCTACAAGGGCACGGCCTACGAAGTGGCGAGCCTGAGGGGTCATCTCTACGAGTTCGCCCAGCCGCACGCGATGGTGGACTCCTCACTCGCGGACGCCTATCAGAAGTGGGACCTGGGCAACTTGCCGTGGAACCCGGAAGACCTGACGTGGAAGCGCGAGCCGCAGAAGAACGTCGCAGACGTCATCAAGGCTCTGCGTGCGGCGCTCGGCCGCGGCGACGAAATCGTCATCGCCACGGACCTGGATCCGTCCGGCGAGGGCGACCTGCTCTTCTGGGAGGCGATCGACGAACTCGGCTTCCATGGCATGAAGTTCAGCCGCATGGAGTTCACCGATGAGTCGAAGGCGTCGATCCAGAAGGCGTTCGAACAGCGCCGGCCGGTGAAGTCCATGCAGGACGAGGGCGACTACCGCAAGGCGATGTACCGCTCGCAGTGGGACTTCCTCTCCATGCAGTTCACGCGCATCGCCACAGCGATGGGCCGCCAGTCCGGCCAGGACCTCGTGCTGCGCCAGGGCCGGCTGAAGTCGGCGATGGTCTCTCTTGTCGGCGACCAGCAGAAGGCCTATGCCGAGTACGTCAAGAAGCCGTTCTTTCAGAACCGCTTCCGCGACGAGAACGACGTCATGTACACGAACCCGGACGAGCCGCGATTCGACCAGAAGGGTCAGGTGCCGCAGCAGTACGGCCCCTCCCCTGTGGTCCTGGACAGCAAGGCGGACAAGAAGACCGCGCCGCCGAAGCTGCTTGACCTGGCGTCCCTGTCCTCGATGCTCGTCGGCAAGGGCGTGAAGGCGAACCTCACGCTCTCGACCTACCAGAAGATGTACGAGGACCAGGTCGTCTCGTACCCGCGCACGGAGGACAAGACGATCACGCCCGAGCAGTTCAAGGACCTCGCCCCGCTGGTCGACAAGATCACCGCCGTGGTCGGCGTCGACGCTGCGCTTCTGACGCACCGCCAGCCTCGGTCCACACACGTGAAGCCCCAGGGCGCGCACGGCGCGAATCGTCCGGGACCGAAGGTGCCCTCCTCGCTGGACGGGGTCGAGCACAAGTACGGCAAGGCCGGACGCCTCATCTACGAGATGCTCGCGAAGAACTACCTGGCCATGCTCGCCGAGGACTACCTCTACGAGCAGCAGAAGGGCCACGTGGAGAAGTACCCGGACTTCGTCGGCATCGCCAACGTGCCCAAGAGCCCTGGCTGGCGGGCCGTGTTCGATCCGGACGCCGGCGACGACTCCGCCGAGGGCGACGAGAACGAGAGCAGCAAGGGTCTGGGCCGAACTGCGGCGCCGTTCGTCTTCGAGGGTGCGAACAAGCGCCCTGAACACCCGACTATGAAGTGGCTCATGAAGCAGTTGGAGAAGCGCGACGTGGGCACGGGCGCGACCCGCACTTCGACGTACTCGGAGGTCACCAGCGACAGGGCGAAGTTCCCGCTGCTCTCGGAGAAGGGCCGGAAGCTCAGGCTCGCGCAGGCCGGCGAGATGAGCTGGCGGCTGCTGCCGGGCACGCGCATCGGCGACCTCGGGCTCACCGAGAAGGTCTACGCCGACATGCGCGACATCGCAGCCGGGACCGCGACCGCCGAGGAGCGCCTCGCAGTCGTCGCCGACTGGGTTTGCGAGGACATCGCCACGATGTCGAAGAACGCCGCGTCCATGCGCTCCGAGCTGGGCCTGAGTGAGACCCAGATCGCCGCTCGCGCCGAGGGCGTGTGGCAGGCCGCTCCGGGCGGGCCGAAGAAGGTCACCTTCAAGAAGGTCTGGTCGGGCCACGAGCTCAGCGATGACGAGGTGGCGAAGCTGCTGGCGGGCGAGACGATCACGTTCGAGGCCACGAACACGGCGGACAAGCCGTTCACGGCCACCGGTGCGCTCGGCGTCGGCGACTTCAAGGGCCGCAAGTTCGTCGGGTTCCAGCTGACAGTACCCGACAGGCCGACGAAGTGGTCCGGCCGGACGTTCACGCCGGCGGAGGTCACGGCGCTCCTGGCGGGCCAGGCGCTGGAGATCAACGACTTCGTCAGCGCGAGGACCGGCAAGACCTTCGGCTGCAAGGTCAGCTGGGACGCGAAGGCGAAGAAGATCGTCCCCGACTTCGACTCTGGCGACGAGCCGCCGCGGTCCTGGTGCCAGGTGACTTTTACCGATGTGCAAAGGCGTGACCTGGCGGCCGGCAAGACCATCCAAGGCACGGGGTTCGTCTCGTCGAAGGGTAAGACCTTTGACGCGAAGGTTGCCTGGAAGGAAGAGGGCGGCAAGAAGAAGATCGTGCCGTCGTTCGGCTGATGCCCGGACAGGCACTGACGAGCAGCAGCGGGTCCCGCACAGTCACCGGACCTCGGGGCCCGCTGCTGCCTTTTCACGACAGCGACAACAGGAGGATGTGATGGGGACGATGAACGAAATCGTGCAGCTGGGCGATCGGGTGGCCTGATCGGCTATGTCCATGGCGACGCCAGGTTCTTGCGCGACGCAGTGGTAACGCTGGCGTCGAGAGGCTGCACCTCGTTGGTGCAGCTGGGCAGAAGCAGGCACTGCGGAACGAGCGGGCTGCTGCCCGCGACGCGATGGAGCGGGGGCTGGTGGCGGAGCATCTGCCCGCCGGCCGGCGGTACGCACGACTCCTCGTAACGCTCATGCCCCACGTTCCGGGTAGCGTGGACTTCAAGGGCAGCACCTTGGCCGTCTTCACCGAAGAGCTCGCTCAGGAGCTGCTCTGGGCTGCCGAGCCCGGGCTGCGCTTCAGCGAGCTGTACCCGTCCGGCGAGGGGATGCGCGCCAGCGCCCGCTGCTGTCTCATGCAGACCCAGGCGGTGTTTCGGACTTGACGGAACCGGGGTGATTGATCACGAGCTCCGGCACCATGATCCCCGCCCTCACTGGGACCCGGAGGCCCCTGGCCCGCCACCGAACATCTCGCCGGGAGACGTCGCGGGGCTGACGCTCGGCGCTCTGGGTGTCCTCGCCCGTCATGCCGCGCATCGCGCCGGAACCCGGTGCGTCTGTAATGTACGTGTCCGGCTTGTCTCAGACCCGGCGGCGATGCCCGACGTGACGATCCCCGCTTCTCTTGGAGTCCCGGAGGTAGCTTTCGTCGGTCTCGATGCCGAGCGGGGTGCCGCCCACGCTGTCGCGGATACCAGCGCCGCCATCGAGGATCTCGTGAAGGTCGGCCCGCTGACCGTCCAGACGGTCCACCGTCTTCTGTCGCGCATCCACCATCACTTCGGTGAGGCCGAGTCGCGCTACACCACGGACCGGAGCCCTCGTGAGGGACCAGCGCACGCCCTTCTTCCCCGGTCAACCCTTGTACGAGTGGGCCGACAGCAACGGGGTGGCGATCACCGCCTATCGGGACCGTGCGTAACGCTTCTGTCGGCGGTTCCGCCGACGCGTTCGCAAGGGTGTACGCGAGAGCTGGTTCCCGGGCCGGGCATGGCTTGGCCCCGGCGACATGACCGAGGTCAGCGGTCCACCGGGGCTTTCGCCATTCAGTGCAGGCCCGGCGGGCGGGCGGCGACGAGTTGCCCGTGCCCGCCTGCCTGCTTGATCACCAGCTGATGGTGAGGTGAGTGTCGGGGCGGGTGATGCGGGCGCCGGGTTGGAGCTGCCCGTCGGGGGTGGAGGCGGGGTAGGCGGTGCCGACGGGCTGCGCGGGTCGGTCCTGGGCCCAGTGGCTGAGGAGGTCGTCCGCCTGTTCGGTGACCTTGCTGCTGTCCGGACCGTGGGTGACGATGCCCAGCTCGTCGGTGTCGTCGTCGATCGGACGGACGGCGAGGTAGGCGATCGTTCCGCCCTCGTACACGGTGGCCCCGGACCAGCGCAGGGCGGGATCGGCCAGGCCCAGTTCGCGGGCAGAAGCGGAGACCGCGAGCTTGCCGAAGCTCAAGCCGCTCTTGATCGTGGCGAGCCAGAGGTCGAGGTGAGCGCCGGGCTCATCGTGCCGGACCTCGATGCCGGTCCATTGCGTGTGGGCGGGGTGAGTGAGGGTCTGGGCGAGGGCATCCTCGTCGGGAAGGTCGTTGGTGTCGAGCTTGAGGATGGCCTCGTCGGCGAGGCGGACGTGGCGTTCGCCCATCTCGGAGGCACCACGCATGGGCACGAATCCGCAGACTTCGGCGTTGGTGCTGACCATGCGGTTCTCGACGGTGCGGTCGAAGGCGAGCGAGCGGGTCAGGCCGCTGCCGTGAAGGCGAAGCGGCACGACGATGCGTCCGCCGACGGCGAGTTGCTGCCACCAGGCGGTGGAGATGTCCCAGGCGCCCGCGGTGACGATGATCCTGTCGAACGTCTTGCCGCTGGGGTCGCCGAGCGCGCCGTCGCCGCAGATGACCTCGACCCGGTCGTATCCGGCGGCGGCGAGGCCGCGGCGGGCGCCGTCGGCGAGGTCTTCGTCGAGTTCGATGGTCACGACCGAGCCGGTCGGGCCGGCCAGCTCCGACAGGAGGGCGGCGTTGATGCCGGTGGCCGCGCCGATCTCCAGGACGCGGTGGCCCGGCTGGACGTCGAGCTGTTCGAGCATGGTGGCCACGAGGCTGGGGCTGGAGGCCGAGGAGATGGCGGTGTCGTCCTCGGCTCGTTTGGTCACCACAGGCTTGGGCGCGTATACGGTCGTCAGGTCCACGCCGGGCAGAAAGAGGTGCCGGGGCACGGCCCGGAAGGCGGCCTTGACCTGGGGGGTGTGGAAGCTGCCGAGGCTGTCGATCTTGGCGATGAGGGCCTCGCGGAGCTCGTGCACGTCGGGGGCCGGGGCGTCGGTGGGGTGCATGGTCACTGGCCTGACTGTAGTGGGGTTCACGGGGGCGGCTCGGGTGCTTGTCGGGGCGGAGTCGGGTATCGGTTCGCGGTGGAAGATCACGCGGCTGGCGGCGGTCGCCAGGACGTTCTGGTGCTGTGCGGAGATGCCGAGCCGGTTGAAGGCGAACAGCAGGTGGTCGGTGAGGACGGCTCGCAGTCCGCGGGTGAGACCTCCGTGGTGGGCGAGGTCGGCGAGGGTGTGTCCGGCGTCCTCGAAGGCGGTCGGCCAGTGCGGTTCCAGGGTGAGGGGGCTGTCCTGGTTGTAGCTTTCGGCGGTGATGAGCGTCTGCACCGCGGCGAGCGTTCCCGGGGAGGGTTCGCTCTCGTCCTCGTTGCTGCGGTGCTCGGCGAGCTGGGCCCAGATGTCGCCCTGCTCGTAGAAGTCCTGTCCGGCGGCGGTCATCATGCGGGTCGCCAGCCGTACGCCGAGTTCGCGGCGGTGATCGTCTTTCTCTTTCTCGTGCGCACGGGCGAGGTGGGCGAGGATGTGGCGGCTGTCGACGTGGAAGAGGCCGTGGGCGACTCGCATCGCTTCCGGTCCGCCGAAGCGGCGGGTCTCGGGCTCGTAGATGACACCGTCGGCCCGGCGGATCGCGGCGCGGTCGGTGAGTGTCCTTGTCAGCAGGGCGAGGAAGGCGGCCGTGTCGCGGTCGTCGGCGGGCAGGACGCGCAGCCGCCATGATTCGCGCTTTCGGATGAACCACCAGGCGGTGATGTCCCCGGCCTCTTCGGCCTCGGTCAGCAGCGGGCCCAGGTGGCGGGCGGCCGTCTGTTCGGCGGCCTGCCAGGTGTCGCACCACAGGTTGACCTGCCACCAGCGGGTGTCCGGCTCGCTCATTTCAGAAGTCCAATCGGCTTGTGGTGTCGCTCAGTTGATCAGGAGGCAGGCGGGCCAGCCGCCGGTCACTCCGGTCGCGAGGGTGTGCAGGGTCAGGGCGATGCCGGCACGGCCTTCGACCAGGCCGGGCAGAGGTTCGGGCGGGGTGTCGCGGGCGTGCGCGAGGAGCGTGTCGAGCAGGTGCGGCAGGTGGGCGATGATCGCGGGGGTGAGCGCGTCGGCGGCGGCGTGCCACGCGGTCGCGAGCAGTCCGGCGAGGCCGTGGCAGAGGGCCGGGTCGCTGATGCGGGCGAGCTGGACGGGGTCGGCCAGGCACCGGGCAAGGGCGTCCTCAGCCGCCCGTTGGCGTACCCGGTCGCCGAGGGCGAGGGCGGCCAGCTGCTGGGCGCGGGCCAGGCCGGGAGTGCCGTAGCACCAGGACGGCCTCAGGGGACCGCCCTGGGTCGGCCGACCGGCGTGGAGTTCGTCCACGGTGATCCGCTCGGGCCACCAGGGTCCTGCCGGGTCCTGTTGCCGCCAGTCGTCCAACCACCGGCAGATGCGGTCGATCGCGGTGGCGTGCCCCTCGACGACTACTCCCTGCCGCATCGCCAGGGCTAGGAGTGCGAGGGGTCCCGAACAGCCGTGTGCCATCCCGAAGTTCGCTTCTCCGGCGGCGAAGGCGGGATCGCGCTCGTGGGCGGAGCTGTCGTGGGTCCACCAGCCCGGCGCGCTCGCCCCCGCCTCGTCGGCGGCGTCCACCGGCTCGGTCAGCCGCACCAGGTAGGCGAGGACCTGGCGCACGAGTTCGCCTGCGGGGTCGCGGGTCAGGAGATGGGCACCGAGCCCGGCGAGGCCGCGGGTGAGGTCGAACTCGTACTGCGAGGGGCGCCGACCGGCGTCGATGCGGGCGTGGGCGGTGGCGAGCCGGGTGTGGACGAGCTGGGTGACACCGGCGTCGAGGCTGGCCATGGCGCTCGGATATGCGCCGGGGGCGGCCAGGTGGAGGGCGAAGGCGAGGGCCGGGGCGCCGAACCACAGCCCGGCTCCCGGCCCGGCGGTGAGGTCGTCGCGGGTGGCGCGGGCCAGCCACGCGTGCACCGGCTTCTCGTCTGCCAGACCGTGGTGGGCGCGCAGGCCATGCAGGATGGCGACGCCCGCGGCGCCCTTGGACAGCGACTGGTCGCGCCAGCGGGGGCTGTTCGGGCTGTAGTCGTCGCCGTAGTCCATGAGCGGGGGCGTGGTCAGGGCGGCGGCGAGGTGGTCGGCCATGGCCGCTGCGGCGGCCCGCTGCACCGGGTTCAGCACACTCATTCGCCGTCCCCATCCTCGACCCTGTGGCGGGCGGCCTTGGCCAGGGCGACGGCGCGGGCGAGCTTGTGCGTCATCGCCTCACTCTCGGCGTCGATGCCGAGCGCGCGGATGTGGTGCATGTGCAGCAGCGAGGTGAGGACCGAGCCCGGCGTCAGGCGGGTGGTCTCGGGGGTGAGGCAGGCGGCATACCGGGCGGCGGCCCAAGACCGCGCCGACCAGGCGGCGGCGATCGCGTCGCCGCCTGGGATCTGGTGCAGGGCCTGTCCGTCAGCGATCTGCAGCGTCTGCCGGCGCATCTCGCGGTCCCGCATGGGGGTGCTCGTGGTTAGTCCCGGGTGGTCGGTGAGCCAGCGCATCCCCCCGCTCTTGCTGCCGGTCATCGCGGCGGCCAGATTGACGAGGCTGGCGGCGGTCAGGGCCTGCGGGTGCAGGCGACCGGTGGCGGTCAGCGCGCTGAGCTGGGCTACGACGGCGGTGGAGTCGGCGGCGAACAGGGCTTCGGCCGCGGTCATGGCCGCCCCGCTCCCGTATCGTCCGGTCTCCGGGTGGTACGTGTCGAAGGTGATCTCACCGATGAGGCCGCGCTGACGCAGGCCATCGGCCCAGGACGCCACCCGGCCGACGGCGCGTGCGGTGTCCGGATCGTGCAGCCGGATGCGCAGGTGCGGTTCGGGATGGCGGTAGCGGACGAACCACCACTGCGGCGGCGTCGCCCAGCGGGCCAACAGCATCGGCACATGCTCGGCGAGGAGCGTGTCGAAGACTTCCGGATGCCCGTACAGCTTGGCGTAGACGACCTCCTGCCTTGGCTCGCTCTCGGCCAGTGGCAGCGGTGCCGGGCCGGTCAGGAACGCGGGCGCTTGGGCGAGCGGTGCGGTCGCGGCGAGCGGGACGACGATCTCGTGGGCCCGTCCGCCGAACCATCCGTGATCAGCAGCGGTGGGTGCCTCGGTCACGGGGAGCGGACCGGAGGCCGCATCCAGGTGAGCGCGGAGCAGGTCCCGGTCCATGGCCTCGTCAAGGTTCAGCCGCAGCTGCTGGTCACCGGAACCCACCGCGATGTGGGTTGACAAGCTCCGTCGCTCGCGGACCGCGTCCAGAGCCGTACTCCACTCGCTTGTAGGCGACTTGGAGCCGGGAAAGTCGGCAGGATCGAGGCGCCACTGAACCGGGGCGAGGGTGCTGCGGCCGTACCGGAGGCGCGGCAGGAAGGGCAGACAGGCAGCGGCGCCCCAGTCGAAGGACGTGACCTGGGGGTGGGCGGAGCGGGGGATCTCGAAGAGCAGACGCGCCAGGGGCGGCATCGTGTGCCGGGCCCCGGCATGGGGAAGCGTCGGCTCCACCACCCGCCGCCTCGACAGCGAGACCACGTACAAGCGGTTCTGATCGGCGGTGACCGCGAGGTCCCGCACCGGGATGCGGCCGGCGGCCGGTTCGCCGTGCTCGGCCAGGGCGATCACGTCCGGCAGGACGGGCGGGACGCGCTGGACGTTCTCCTGCCGCACCTGCTGGGGCGGAAACGACAACTGGGCGGCGAGGGCCCCCTGTACGCCGGTCGGCAGCTCGGCGTACAGGCCCGTGACCAGCTTCCGGTCGGGCTCGTCGAGCAGCTCAAGGAACCGGCCGGTGTTGGCGGCGAGCCGGCCAAGCCCGCACACGCCCAGGGTGAAGTCGCCTTCATCGAGCGCGGCCGTCGTGGCGGCGCGGACATCGACCCACAGGTCCACCGGCGACACCGGCCGCATCCGGGCCCCGGCAGCCAGCGCGTCCAGGCGCTTGTTGTCGAGGACGACCTCGATGGCGCCGTCCAGCGCGGCCTGTTGGGCCAGGGCGAGCAGGGCCTCGTCGCGGGGCGACAGCTGGCGGGCTCCCGGGTGGGCCGGGGCGAAGTGGCGCGGGAGGCCGAGCCCGGTGGTGGGGTCGACGAGCTGGTCGACAGGGACCGGCGTGCTGGGCCCGTACCGGTCGAGAAACCGGCCGTGGTACTCACGCCAGGACACGTTGCCTGTGGGCGCCGGGCTTAGCTTGATGAGTGCTTCGGCCGCGGCGACGGCTTGGGCCGCCACCGCCTGCGGCAGCACCACGGTGGCGCCGAGCCGCAGGTCAACGGTGAGGGGCTGGTCGACGGAGCTGGAGTGTGCACGCATCCGAGTGGCGATCTCGCGCCGGCTCTGCCCCTGAGTCCAGGGATCGGTGCGGTCGGCGGCATGTAACTGGTCTTGGATCTCCCGCAATTCACCCAGCAGCGGTTTCACCTCCGGGATGCCCGCCGCATCCTCCTGGTCCAGCCGGTCGAGGAGGTAGGCGAGCGCGTCGGTGGCGGTCGAGGGGGGACGCAGGCTGCTGATCAGCACGCCCCGCGCCATCAGGTCACCCACCAGCGCCGCTAGCGCTTCCGATGGGGCGCCGGGGTGCTCGGCGGCGATCTTGTCGACCAGGTCACCGGCCCGGAGGGGAGACCGGGCTGTCTCCCGGATCGTCTGCAGGACCGGGATGAGCCGCACCGACGCCTCGCCCTGCGGGCGGTCGGTGCTGGCATGGGGAGCCCAGGACACGACAAGTCGCTCACCGCGTACGACGGCCAGGTCGTTCAGCACGACCGGCAGCCGCAACCGCAGCTCCGCGCAGCCTTCGAGGCGGGCGATCACGTCGGCGAGCCACACCGTGTCCGCCCGCGTGCGTACGTACTGACGATCCGTCCACCGCACAGACGCGCGCGATCCGAAGTGCGCCGTGCTCACACCGGCGAAGGCCCCGAACGGAGTGGCACGGCTGCCCATCCGCGCCAGGTAGCGGGACAGCGCCAGCACCATCCGCCGCAGCTGCCCAGTACCAGCCAGCCGTCCGGCGAGCACAGCGTCGACCTGCTCGGCAAGCACCGGACTGGCGATCCAGACGGCCTCGGCCACAGGGCGGTTGGCCCATGTCCGGGCGAGCCACCTCCTCCACCGATCGCCATCGGCGTCGTTGGACATGCCGGGCCACGGCGGCAGCGGCACGTCGCCCGGGTGCGTACTTGCTCGCAGCATCGCCGGCCCGGTCAGTCGGTAGTACGGCATCGGTGTCTTGGCCTTCACTCTCGCGCCTCCCGAGCGGCCGTTCCTCCGTGGTGCGACTCATCTCTGAGCGGGGTGCCTACGGCGAGAACTCCCCGCCGCAGGCACCCCCGGCGATCAGGTCAGCAGTCGCCGTTCTTCTTGGTGTCGCACCCGTCGTCGGTGCTGCTCAGCAGCGCCGCCGCCACGGGACCGGCAGTGACGATCTTGACATCCAGGTCGAGGTCGACCACGTCGGCGGCCGGGACGGCCGCCTTGGTCTCGATCGCAATGGCGTTCATGGCAAATCCTCCTGCTTGTCGGGGTGTTGCTCATGTCGGTGGTGCTGGTGGCCCTGGCCGCCGTACGGGTCGCGGTGGCGCCGCCGCGTCCGTCGGCTTCGGGCCGTCCCCGACATACGTCGCATGCCGGGAGTCTGGAGGTCTGCCCGCGCCCGGACACGGGGGAGCACCCAGGCTGGGCAGAACGGTTCAGGAGGTCAACCGGTCCGCTGTGGCGGCATGGGGCCGCGTCGCAGGATCTGGCTGACGGGGGTGGTGTCGGCGGGATCGGACAGCGCCTTGACCGCGGCCTCCAGGCTCTGCGGGTCGGCGCCCAGATGCTGAACGGCGGCCGACGCGAGTGTCTGGGCGAGGCTGTGCTGGAGGAAGGCTTCGTGCCGGTGGACGGCGACCTCTGCGGCCAGCACCTCCAGTGACCCGATGGCCTTGCGCCGCATGGTCTGCCGGGGCGGGACGCCGAAGGTCTTCCACACCACGACTTCGCGCGCAGCGGCATCGGACTCGACCCGGAACGGCAGTTGCCCGGCGGCTGGTTCAGGCACTTCTCCTCCTGGGGGAGCTTGGTCAGCGAGGGGTCTTTCAGTGGTGTGAAGGCGATGTCCTGGGGGCGGCCCCGCCGCGAGTTCGTGCGGCTGGGCGGGGCCGCCGACGGCGCCGCAGGGAGGGAACGGCGCCCGCCGCGCATCCCGTGTCAGTGCCACGGGGGCGACTCGGCCGGCGGCGGCGCCACGGGGGTACATGCCGCCGCCGGCCGAAGAACAGGGAGAGGCAAGCAGACCGTGACGGTCTTGCCGAGCCCGTCCGCGTCCGGTGGCGCGCTGGTCTTCCCGCCCGCCTGCGCGGCCAGGGCCTCGACCAGTCTCAGGCCCCAGCCGCCGCTGCCGTCCAGGTGCGGGACATCGAGCGGCTGCGGGAGCTGCGGGTGGCGGTCGTGCACGGCGACCATCAGGTGGTCGCCGTCCATGCCCACCGCCACATCCGCTGTCGGCGATGAAACGGCCGCGTGCTGCACCGAGTTGGTGACCAGCTCGCTGACCGCGAGCAGAGCGGTGTCGACCAGATCCGAGCCGCGCGGCAGGCCCCACATGGCCAGCTGGGCGGCGACCTCGTGCCGGGCGGCGGGCACGGATGCCTCGATGGCCTCGACCGTGAAGGACAGCCGTCGGCCGGTCACCGGAGCGGCTATCGGCAGGGCTCGGATTCCGTCCGTCCAGCGCTGGCGCATCTGCTGTGGCACCGTTCGCATCGCCAGCGCTCCTCCCGGTCGGACGGCACCCGCGCACCCCCGCCATGAACGATCAGCGATGGAAGCGCTACGGATCGTGAACCGCCCTTAGGATGGCGGAGCGAAGTTCTCTCACGCAAGTGCGTCAGAGAAGTGGCATATTCATTTTCGGCTGCCACTCTTCGAAGTCCGAACATGGGCGCGAAGGCGCAACTGGCACCTGGTGCGGCACACTTGCGTACAGCAACACGCCGACGACGCGGTGAAGGCGAGGAGGGGTGATGGCTGCGGCCAGCGGACCGACAGTGAGGCGCCGGCAGCTCGGGTCCGAGCTCAGGCGTCTGCGTGAGCACGCGGGCAAGAAGATCGAGGAAGTCGCCGAGCACCTGGAGTGCTCGCAGTCCAAGATCAGTCGCGTGGAAACCGGTCAGGCTCCAATCAAGGCCAGAGATGTGCGCGACCTGCTGCAGTGGTACGGAGTTGAGGACGCCGCCCAGGTGGAGACCGTGATGCAGATCCACAAGGACGCGCAGCAGCAGGGCTGGTGGGCCCACTACGAAGAGGTGCTGCCCTCCGGCATGGCCACCTACGCCGGCCTCGAGTCCGACGCCCGCGTCCTGCGCTCCTACGAACCGATCTTCGTTCACGGCCTGCTACAGACCCAGGACTACGCGGAAGCCGTCATCGGTGCCGCACGGCAGGGCGAACTCGACGAGATCGACCGCCTGGTGAGGTTCCGCAAGGATCGCCAGACCCGGCTGACCAACAAGCCCGACCCCCTCGAACTGTGGGTAGTCGTAGAGGAGAGCGCACTTCGCCGCCCGGTCGGCGGGAAGGAGGTCATGGCGGCCCAGATCGAGCACCTCATCGAAGCCGCGGCCATGCCCAACGTCACCTTGCAGATCATGCCCACGGCCAAGGGCGCCCACATCGCGATGGCCGGGACGTTCTCGCTGCTGGAGTTCGAGCCGCAGACACCCACCGTCGTGTACGTCGACTCCATCGCAGGCAACGTGTACTTGGAGAAGGAGCGCGACGTCCGCAAGTTCATCCAGACCTTCGATCTGGTGCGGGCAGCTGCTCCCGACCCACAAGAGACCCCCGCCATCCTGGAAAAACTCGCAAGGGAGATGCACAAGACATGAGCACGAACGACACGCGACCCGCTCCCGAGGTCGACTTGAGCGCCGCCGTCTGGCGGAAGAGCAGCCGCTCTTCCGGCAACGGCGCATGCGTCGAGGTCGCCTTCGTCGAAGGGATCGTCGCCATGCGCGATTCGAAGGACACCAGCAGGCCCGCACTTCTGTTCTACACGGACGAGTGGGACGCCTTCCTTGGCGGAGCCGCCGACGGCGAGTTCCATATCAGCCCTGATTGTAGGTTCCCCGAAACGGGGGCCACTTCCCGCCCTTAGGGGCCACTCGGAGGCCAACGGTGAATCTGTGCAGGTCACAGGACCGCCCCAGCCTCCCGGGTGTAGGAAAGGGTCTCGAACTCCGGGAAGGCCTCCCGGCTCCGTACAGCGACCGCGGGTAAGACCGCAGGTCACTAGAGGCCAATTGGCCTCGAAGCGGGGGAACCTACACTGATCCGGTCACCAACTACCGGTATCCGGCTGGTCCGAGCGAGCCTTAGACGCCCGGACCAGCCATCAGATCCCAACTATGCCCCGGTACCGGGCCGCACAATCCCGACGGCGTGCGTGCGGTCCGGAACCGTGAGGCACCGCCAGCATCCCCGGCCCGTTGTCAGACCCGGGCGCGAAGATGGTGCTCATGACGGACGATGCCCGGCTCACCGAAGCCCCAGACCGGCAGATCCCCACCTGGGCCCCCACCGTCGGGCCCGGCTGGACCGAACTGCTCGAAAGACTCCACCGCGATCTGTCCGCCCTTGACCCCGGCTACCGGATCGAGGAGTTCAGCACACAGCTCGGCGGCCTGCGGGTCGCCGTCGCCGACCGCTTCGAGGTCGGCGAGTTCGACGGCGAGTTCGCCGACCGGGCCGCCGCCTTGACCGATGCCGCCGAGAGCGCCTCCGAGCACACCTGCGAAGCCTGCGGAGCTTCGGGCCGCATCCGCTTCCGCGGCGACGGCACCGGGATGCGGATGCAGTCCCTGTGCGAGGACTGCCGCAGCCTCGGGGTCTTCCCGTACACCGCCCTGCACAACCACCCCACCCCGCACTGACCAAACCCATCCCGGCCATCTGGGCCGAGTTCACCCCGCGCGTCATGTCGGGTCGGATGAATGGTGGTTTCCCGCGGCTCCTCACCCTGGTGGTCACCCGGAGCCGCGGAAACAACCGGGTTACGGCGGGTCGTGGATTTCCCCGCGCCATGCGGACAGGGACCGCACGTTGCCTCCCTCGCGGGCGTCCAAGCGCTCGTGCAGGGCCTGGTTATCGTGGTGGAGGGCGGCGATCACCGTGGCGGCGGCGTCCAGGCGGCGGTTCAGCTCGATGCACTCGGCCGTCTTCACCTTGAGCTTGCGGGTCAGTTCGGCGATCTCGGCGTCCCGCTGGCTCTCGCCCCGGGTGCGGCGGCCGGTATGTCTCGACGTAGGCGTCCCACTCGGCCATGATCTCGGCGGCCCGGTTCATGGTGGCCCGGCTGATCCCGGCCTCACGGTCGAGGTTTTCCTTGGTCAGCTTGCCGTCGGTGGTCTGCTGCTTGCCCGCGATCAGGCGGGCCATCGCCTCGCGCAGGGCCTTCTCGGGCGCCGGTGACGTGCTCATCCCTCCACCTTCGCGATCACATGGTCGACCTCAAGCAGCTGCTGCAGCGGAGACGCGCGGCGGCAGGGCGGCAGCTTCTTGGTCTCCAGCTGCTTCTCCCTTTCGGCGCTCGGAGCGGTCCGTGCTCGATGGAGTGCCGGTCCCGTCAGGAGATCCTCGACCGGGATGGCTCGGCTGATGCGCCGGCGGTGCTCGACCTGGGCGACGACGTTCCGCGCTTCGAGGCGGTAGCGATGGGCTGAGCGCCTCTGCTTTCACTGCGCGACTGATCTGTCAGCCGCTCAGACGACACTCGATGACTCAGACTCGCCAGTCCGAGTCATCGAGTGTCGCCATTTAAGCCCCTTTCATTCTCGATTTAAATGACCTATCCGAGATAGGATGCTATCTACACACCTCACGTATGAGGGCTTTTTGATAGAACGAGCAATGGCCATTGAGGTCGCAGGGGGAGATGAGAGATTCATGGCGAAACTGTCCTACAAGGTGCCGAGTTCGCTGAGCAGGAGCTTCCTCGACCACGAGATCACGCTGAGCAAGGGAGGCTTGGCGGCCAGGCCCTCCCCGATCAAGCAACTGCTCTTCTTCGGCGGCGGCATCCTCGCCGTGCTGTGGTTCAGCACGTCGACGTTCGTCGCGAGCTCGGGCCCAGTCGCCATCACGTTCTTCGTTCTTTGGGGACTGGCGGCGATCGCCTACTTCGGCGGGCTGGTGAAGACGAAGGAGCTGCGCATCATGCGCGTGCCGGCTTTCCTGGTTTACCTGCCGCCGAAGGCCCGTCACGTCTTTACGCGCCGCAGCTCGAACCCCACGGACTTCTACTCGATCGTCGGCATCGACGGGATCGACGAGGACGGGCTGATCCGCTTCTCCGACGGCGGTGAAGGCCAGGTCTACCTGGTAGTCGGATCGGCGAGCTATCTGCTCTTCGACGAGGACCGGGGCGGGATCCTCGATCGGGTCGACTCCTTCTGGCGCAAGGTCGAGACGGCCTGCGAGCACAGCTTCATCACGACGAAGGAACCGCAGCGGGTCTACCACCAGGTGGCGAACCTGGAACGGCGCAACCAGGCCCTGCAGGTCCGCGATCCCGATCTGATCGAGCTGCAGAACGAGCAATACGACATTCTCACGCAGCACGTGGGCGGGAAGTTCACCTCGATCCACCAGTACCTGCTGCTCAAGGGCAAGAACGCCGACGCACTGCGCAAGGGGCACCAAGTCCTCCAGGCCGAGGTCGGCGGCTCGACTCTGATGATCAAGGAAGCCACGATACTCGACCGCGAGGAGGCCCTGCCGATGCTCCGGGTCTTCTACCAGGGCATCGACGACGAACTGCTCAATCTCAAGGCGTCGCTGAACTGACCAGCGCCAGGCCGACCACCACGACGAGGAACGAACGAAGGACACCATGGCGCTGATGACGAAAGTCCGGGCACAGCTCGGCATTCCGGGAAAGAAGCCTGACGAGACGAATGAGACCGCGGAGCTTGTGGTCGGTGATCCGCGCGCGGACGGTGCTGCTCAGGCTGAGGGCGTGCAGGACACTGCGGCAGCTGACGGCGCAGCAGATGAGGCCGCCGAGGCGAAGAAGAACTGGTGGCAGCGCCGCCGGGAGGTGAAGCACCTCCAGGGCACGTTCGACGCCTACCCTCACCTGCTCGCGCTGAAGCCGAAGGAGAAGTACCTCTTCCGCTCCGACTACTTCGAGGTCGACGGCTCGGTCGCTTGCATCCTGGCGTACTTCCACGACGACGCCGCGCACGACAACTTCGCCGCCTTCTGGGGTATCGACCGGATCCCGGACGGCCTGGACGAGCGGGTCACCGCCGTCGTGCTTGAGCAGGTCAAGCGGATGGATGAGAAGTGGATCGACTCGTACACCAAGCAGTCGGAGAAGCTGGACCGGCTGGATGCGAACGAGCAGGAGGAGACGGGCACGACCTCCTCCAAGCGCAAGGCCGCGAAGATCTCCGGTGACCTCGGGGTCACGATCGGCGAGATCCAGGACGGTGCGAGCTACCTCTCGGTGCACAACCGGCTCTTCCTCAAAGCCCCCGATCTGGCGACCCTGGACGACACGATCGACCGGGTCACGCGTCTGTACATCGACCGATTCGGCACGCTGAAGGCTGCGCCCTACGCAGGCGAGCAGCGTCAGGAGCTCTCGGGCCTGTGGAAGAACAACGAGAAGAAGAAGGGCAAGGGCTTCCACTTCACCTCGACCGAGCTGGCCGGCTCGTACTCGCTGGTGACCAATGGCCTCAACGACAAGGGCGGCGAGTACGTCGGCTACATGGTCGGCGACGTCAACAACAGCGCCGTGCTCATGGACGTCAACGCCTACGACCACCACGCGATCGTCGCCGACGCCACGCTCAGCGAGTACCTCGACCGCCAGCGGGTGGCCAACATGTGGTGCTCGAAGATCTCGCAGGCGGCGCTGCTGAACAACGGCCAGGTCGTCCACCTCATCCTCGACGGAGCGAACCTCGACAAGCTCGGCCCGAAGTTCGAGCGGCTCACCTCGCGCGTGGACCTGAATCAGGGCGACGTGAACATGTTCGAGATGTTCGGCGAGGAGGAGGACGAGCTGACGGTCTTCTCCGCCCAGATGGAGAAGCTCAAGCTGATGTTCGCGCAGCTCTACGAGACCAGCGACGGAGCGATCGGCTCGATCATCCGCAGCGCCCTCGAAGACACCGCGACCGACTTCTACATCGAGCAGGGCATGTGGCGGCATAACGCCAAGAATCAGCGTCATCGCCTGCGCGTGGTGAACATCCCGCACACCCAGGTGCCGCGTCTTCAGATGTTCGTCTCCTACTTGGCAACCGCGCACAAGGCGCTGCTGAACTCCAGCAAGACCGACCCGGACCAGCTGCGCGCCTACAACGTGCTCAGGGGCATCGCCAACGCGATGCTGAGCACCAACGGCGACCTGTTCAACAACCACACGGCCTCGGCCGTGGACGGGGTCCGGGATTCGCGGCGCGTGGTCTACGACTTCTCGCGGCTCATGCGCCGCGGCAAGGGTGTGGCGATGGCGCAGCTGGTGAACATCGTCGGCTTCGCCGTTGGCAAGCTGGGGCTCGACGACACGGTGATCATCCACGGCACCGAGCACATCGACGACCGGGTGAAGAAGTACGTCAAGGACCAGTTCGACCATATGCACGAGCGCGGCGGCCGGGTGGTCTACAGCTACAACGACGTCGACAAGATGCTGGCCGACAGCGACTTCAACAAGTTCGACGCCGCGGACTACACGCTCTTCGGCCCGATGCGCGACGGCACGGTGGCGGAGTACCAGAAGCAGCTGCACCAGCGGATTCCGCCGGATCTCGCCCAGCTCATCACGACCAAGGGCGAGAACCTCACGTACCTGCGCCGGGGCGTCTCCAACGTGGTCTTCCACCTGGACCTGGCACTGGGGATCAACCCCTACCGCGAGGCCCAGCGCAGGCAGGTCCGCCTGGAGGTGGCCAGGGCCGAAGAGGCGGCGCGGATCGACGCGATCATGCACGACAAGCCAGCGCCGGGCGCGAACCTCACCAGCATCCGGAAGCACAGCGAGGGCGGCGACGGCGAGGCTGACGCGGGCCAGAGCGACGGGGGCAAGCACCGCGACGGCGAGAAGAACCTGCAGCAGCCCGAAGACGGCGCAAGGCGGCCAGCGAGGAAGCCCAAGCCGAAGAAGCTGGTCAAGGCATGAGCGAGGTCAGCACTGATACGAAGGCGAGGAGTAGGGGAGAGACCATGATCGGGACGATCACGGCGGTGGCGGGGCTGCGTGCCTGGGTCGGCCACGGCGGTGGCGGAGCCCGCCAGGGCAGGCTCGCGCGCCGGCTCGCCCTCGTGCTCCTGGCCGCGCTGTTCGTGCCGGTCCTCATGATGGCGAGTTCTTCGCCGGCGTCCGCGGACGACAAGAAGGAGCGCGACAACTACAGCCTCTACCAGCTGGCTTCGAATGCGAGCTCGTACTTCAGCGAGGAGAACTCGCCGTCGAACGACGAGGGCATGCATGAGAACTGGAAGCCGGTCACGAGCCGTCCTTCTTCGGGTGGTTCCATGCTTGGCTACGCCGACTCGGAGTTCAGTCTGGGCAATATCGTGGGCTGGTTTTTCGCTGAGGTCTCGGGGTCCTCGCAGACCGTCACGTACGAGACCCTGGCAGCGAAGGACGACAAGGGCCACGCGAAGTACTCGGGCATGCTCGACTACGCGCACTTCGGGGCGGCGAACGCTGACCTCGGCCTGGACACGATGTCCTCGGGCATCGGCGGCCAGATCGTCAGCGTGATCGGAGGCTCTATCATCTGGGTCCTCTACGCCCTGGCGCTGGCGGTCGGCACGCTGTTCTACGTCATCCTCCAGTTCCTGAAGCTCATCAACCCCTTCATGTGGTTCTACCAGGCGGTCAGGGCGGTCAATCCGACCTTCGCCGACGGGATGACGGGAGGTGACACCGGAGGCGGCGCGCTCTCGGGCCTCCAGCACTGGATCAGCGGCTGGTACGGCCTGCTCGTCGACATCTCGTGGCAGGCGCTGGTGCCGATCTTCATCGGCTTCCTGCTCATCGGCCTGGTCATGTTCAAGAAGATGGACCGCGGCTCGGCGATCAAGAAGCTCATCGTGCGCGTCGTCTTCATCGGCGTCGGCCTGCCGCTCATCGGATCGATGTACACCAGCGTGCTTGACAAGTTCGACAACTCGGTTCTCGGCCAGCACGCCGGTCCAACGCGCGTCGTGCTGAGCACCTATGTCGACTTCGAGGCGTGGATGATGAACGACCGCCTCGGGATCCCGGACCAGGCCACTGTCTCCTGGAACGGCGACCAGGCGAGCTCTGACGCGGTGATGTCGGTGCGCACGAGCGCGCTGGCGATCAACAAGCAGTCCCACGGAGCGACGTTCAACGGCATCGGCATCGGCACGAAGGCCAACGACGCCGAGTCGGCCTGGAAGGACGGCACGGTCTCCGTCGGCACCGGTGCGTCGGATGACGTCAAGGCGGTGTTCTCGACCTTCGGGATCATCGGCAAGTACATCGGCAGCAACGAGATCGCAGCCTCCGACTTCGAGTCGGGGATCAAGAGCTCGATCACGCAGCTGGACGAGAGCGCGGATGTCAAGAAGAGCTGGTTCGTCGACAAGGACAGCTACGGCGACGTGGAGCAGTTCGGTGAGGAGGAGGGGCCGAAGCCGGTTGATCACCCGGTGATCTCGACCGACGGCACGGGCCTGACCTCCTCTCGTCCCGGCAAGGACTCGACGGTCTTCACAACGACCGGGACGAAGAGCAACTGCGGCTTCACGGTGGGCAAGACGCCCTCCTCGTGCAACCTGTCTCCCCTAGCGGCGTACAACTACCTCAACACCGGGTTCAGCCCCAGCTCGCTGAACATGTACAGCTCGAACAACGCCACGTCCGGCTTCACCCGCGAGAACCACATGGCCGTCAGCCAGGTGGGCACGGGGCCGGCGAAGTTCATGTACTGGTCCAACGCAGCCACAGTCCTGGGTTCCATCGTCCTGCTCGGCTTCTGGTACGCCATCGGCATGCTGGCCGGCGCGATCAAGAGGACCTTCGGCCTCGTGGCAGCCGTGCCGTTCGCGACGCTGGGCGCGATGGCCGCGATCGCCAAGGTAATCGTCTACTCCATGGCGCTGATCCTGGAGGTCCTCGTCACGCTGTTCATCTACCAGTTCGTCGGGGAGTTCCTGATCTCGGTCCCGGACATCATGGCTGGACCCCTGTCGAGCTTCATGAGCCCGGGTGGCCTGTGGGGCAGCCCTGCGCTCGGGGGGATCATCGTGGTGATCCTGACGCTCGTCTCGTCGCTGCTGATCATGGGCACCACCTTCGCTCTGCTGCGGGTCCGCAAGACGGTGCTGCAGGCGATGGACGAGGTGGTCACCAAGCTCGTGGACAAGTTCCTGGAAACCAACACCGCGCCGAAGCCGGACAAGGGTGGACTGATGCCTGCTCTGGCCGCAGGTGCAGGGGCCGGCGCGGGTATGGCCATGGGCAACAAACTCGCCAAAGGGTTCAACAGCAAGACCAGCGGCCCGGCGTCCCCGAGCACAGGCAAGCCCGCGGGCAAGACGGCGTCGACGAACGCCGGCGGCACGAACGGCGACGCCACGGCTCTGACCGCGGGCAAGCAGGCGCTGGCCCTGGAGGGCAGCGGCGAGGGTGGCCCGAACAGCCCGGAGCTGGACGGTGGTCCTGGTGGCGGTGACGACGCCAAGGCTCTGCCAGGCGGCAGCGGTCCTGCTGGCGCTCTGGTCGCGTCTGCTCTGGAGGGCGAGGGTCCCGGCAACAAGGGCGGTTTTCTGCAGCTGACCAGTGGCGGAGCGGGCAGTTCGCACTCGGACAAGCAGACGGCACAGAATCTGAGCAACCAGGGCGGCCTGTCGAACCTCGGGTACGCCTCAGACGGCAACAAAGTCATCCCCAGCGAGGTTCTGGCCTCGTCCACGGAGCCGCCGAACTCTCGCGGTGGCGCTCAGGGGCAGAGCAGCGCTGACAGCGCTGGTTCTGTTCCGACCAGCGGAGACCGTAAGGCCGTCGCCGGTCAGACGGGCCCGACGCAATTCGGCACGGGTGCCCAGGGTGCGCAGAGCCAGCAGGGCAGCAACCAGCAGGCTGCACCGCAGCGCTTCAGCGGCGGAGCTACTCCTGGTCTTGCGCCTGTCCCTGCTTCCGGGCAGCCGGCCGCGCCGAGCACGCGTCCGACACGCTCCGCTCAGGGCACCCCGACTCCGAGGCAGCTGGGAGCCGGAACGTCGGCTCCTCGTCCCGTGGCCGCTCCGGTTTCGGGTCAGACTCCGGCTACGCCTGGTGCGCAGACTCCGGCTCGGACGCAGGCAGCGCGTCAGCCGGGTTCGATCCAGGAGTCGACGCCGACGCCGCGCCAGACGCCCGCCCCGCGGGCTCAGGCTCCGCGGACGTCGGCTCCTGCACCGGCTCCTTCGCCGCAGCAGGCTCCGGTTCCGCGCCCTCGTCCCCGTCCGCGCCGAGTGGCCGACCCGGCTCCTCAGAGCGTGGAGACTCCGGAGCCGCAGCAGCGGCCGGCCGGCGGTCTTCGCCGGGGCCGGCGCGAGAAGCCGCAGGACTGACCGGGCGAGCGTGGAGGGCTGACGCACCCGGTGAGTACGACCATTGCGATCGTCCTCACCGGGTGCGTCGTCTTTTGCGCGGCAGGAGGAGAAGGGGAAGAGCATGAGGCTCGGATACAGGCTTCGCGGCGAGTTCCCGCGCGGCTGGTGGCGCTCGGCGCGATGGTGGAGCACCGGGACCCGCGACCTGGCATTGAGCACTGCGGCGGCCGTGGCCACCGTGGTGTTCGTCGGCGAGATGATGCGCGCTGTGCGGCATCGCGACGAGCCGCGCACTCTGGCGCGCCTGTCCGGCACGTTCGAGGGGTACGTGGCCAGCCTCTTGGTCAACAACGCAGGCTTGGTCGTTCTGGCCACCGTGGCGATCGAGGCCGGTCCGCCTGTGGTGCTGACGACGTTGCTGGTTGGGTGGTATCTGCTCAACATCGCCATCGGTGCCACGGTGTTCGTCGTGGTGGCCCGGTCGAGGATCCGGCAGCCGGCAGCGTGGGCTGAGCTTGATTTCGTCGAGCACCACGCGCCGAAGTACGGCCGGCCACCGGAGACGATCGAGGAGTACCGGGCGCAGCAGCTTCAGGAGTAAGCGTCAGAGAAAAGACAGAACCCCGTGGACGTGATGTCCACGGGGTTCTGTGCTGTCTGGGTGGTGCGGCAATCAGCTGTGCTGGTTGCAGTCCTTGGCCAGCAATGCCTTCGCCTGGTCGCTGTCGGCGGGGATGAGCTGGACCTGGTCGATCGAGTAGGCGAAGGTGTACCCGAGCGTGATCATGCTGTTCGACATCGAGATCGAGCCGGAACCCGGGTCAGTGCCCGTCTGATCAGAGCCGTTGACGTCGTCCCAGAGCACGCTGGTCCGGCTGTCGTTGATCGTGCCGGTCGAGAGGACCTGGTACTGGCCCTTGTCGGTCTTGCCGTCCTTGACGATCGAGCCGTGCTTGATGTCGTCGAGGGCCTTCGTGGTCAGCCGGCACTGCTGGTCGCCAGCGGTGACGTTGATGTACGTGATCTTGTGGCCGTCGATGGTGGCGACGCCGCCGCGTGCCCCGTCGGTGATGGAGATGTAGGCACCGTCGAAGCTGGAGGCCTGGCTGCTGCTGGGGCTCTGCGAGGAAGCAGCATCGCTGCTCCCGCTGCAGGCGGTGAGCATGAGAGCACCCGCGGCCAGGGCCGCGGCGGACACGGCGATCCTGGTCCGCGTCGCACGTGCGGTCCTGGTGGAGTTCATGATGTTTCCTTCGTTCGTTCTGGAAAGTCGGTTTGGGTCAGCTCTGTGGAGGCTGGGCTGATGACATCGGCGGAATCGTAGGCATCTGATGCGGCGACAGCAGGATGAGGACTGCAGCAGCCAGCATCACGACCGACAGCAGCGCCAGGAGCACCACGCCCGCCCCGACGGAGATGTAGCGGGCGCCGCTAACGGCGCTCATGGTCCCGAAGCCGTCGATCATGCCGATCAGGCCGGCGACGATGCCCACGACTCCGGCGGTGATGCGGGACCAGTTCGCCTTGCGGATGACTGCCACGACAGAAGCGGCGATGGCCACGAGCATGATGAAGAGCAAGAAGCCACCCTCACCTCCGGCCTCGTCGCTGAAGTAGTTGACCGAGAAACCCATGGCTGAAGCGATCGGCATGAACAGCGAGATGATCGCCAGGAATGCCGCGGCGGGAAGGATGAAGGTGGCCAGCCCCCTCAGCTTGGCCAGTCCCGGAGGCGAGGTGCTCTGCTGCATCGAGCACGCGGCGCTCTGCGCGGCCGGGGCAACGCGGTTGCTGAGGAACTCCTTGGCTCCAGAGTTCTCGACGGCCGGCGCGACCTTGGTGTTGAAGAAGTCCCGGGCACCGTTGACGACTTGCCTGGCTCCGTCGGCCATCTGCTGCATTGCCGGATCACGAGGCCGGCGCTCGGGGGCGATCAGTCCGGCATGAACGGCGGCCTGGTACTCGGACATCGTCGGCTCGCGATGATGCGTCTGCTGGAACTCGGCACCCCACTGCTCGACCGTGACAACGGGCGGAAGCTGTGGTCGCGGCGGCACGGCCTGTGTTGGTGTCGCATGGCCCTGTGCCGGCTGCTCGGGTAACTGAGGCTGATCCTCAGTCATGATCGCCCCCGCTTCCTCTCGTTCAGTCCTGCGTGTCCAGTTGGTGCCCTCTTTGCAGGGACCAGCGTCTCGGCTCCACAGTTCCACACTGCATCCCCGAGACCCGGATCCCGACCACGCCCGGGATCCGAAGCTGGCCCCCTTGAGGACCACCTGACCGATTTCCGAGCTTTCTTCTCGTACATCAGCACTTGCGAAGCCATTCGCAAGTGCACTATCAGTATCGCAGATTGATGTACCAGATGTACCACCTTAACGACAGAAAACCAGTCAAAGTCGCCCATCAATAGGCGACTTTGACTGGCCAGGACTCAGCTGTCAGGCGTCTTCTCGGAGGTTGTCGAGTCGATGCTCAGTCAGCGCCAGTGCGACTTCGGACTGGTTGAGCGCGTGCTCGCCGTCCTGGATGCGCCACTGAAGACGCTGCACCGGCGGGGCGTCTGCTTCCTGGAGCGCTAGGTCACCGAGCTCGCGCAGCTCCGCGTACGCACCCTGCAGTTGCTCCTCGTGGTGCGCCGACCGAACCCTGAGGCGGGCGACCCGCTCTTCCCACCAGCCCACACGCGACTCGCGGTCGAGCGTGGTCTTTCCTTCGAGCCAGGCGCGGAGCTCGACCTGGTCGACGTCGCCGGGGAGCCCGGTGGCAAGGGGTCCCTCGGGTTCCGGCATGTCGATGGGGATGTGCGACAGCAGCATCGCGGGGGTCGTGTCGAGCGCATAGGAGATCGCGACGAGGTCATCGACGGTCACAGGACGAGCGCATCGCTCCATCTCCGCGAGGGCGTCGGCCGAGATCGGGTGATCGAGCATCCGGAGCACATAGGCCAGCTCGTCGACGGTCAGCTCGCGCAGCTGGCGGTAGTGGGTGATGGCGTCGGACACAGCAAGGGACGTGGGAAGGGGCGACGGCATGCATCGATCATAGGCGCGCTCGGTGCGGCCCCCAGGTGGGTTGTCACATAGCTTTCGGCCATCGCCACATAGACGCACGACAGATTCCGGGAGTCGTAGCCTCCGCGCCCCCTCGGATTGAGGGTGGGTGCCACAAGAGGCGCAGCTTGGCGAAGAAGCTCAGGTCGGTCTTGTCGCCGCAGCCAGTTCTGCGCATGTCCCGCGCAGCGGCGCCCATTGAGTCGCAGTCGACTATCTATTGAATGGCATTCCGACTCGTGTTTCAATGGGGTGGCAATAGGCGCTCGGTTCACTCTATACAAGGCGGGCAACATGTTCAGGCGCGACTCTTCCGCTAACTGCGGCGCGGTCGTGACCGAGCACGCCTCCTTGCCGAGTCGAGTGCGAGTCTCCACCGCCGCGTCTCGCGCAGTCTCGCTTCGTCCGATTCCGATGGAGGCCATTCAGGTCGGAGCCGCTGCCGCTGCATCCATCGCATTACGGCGCGACGCCATGACGACCGAAACTCAGGCCCCGGCCGCACGCCGGAGGAAGGCCGCGTAAAACCGCCGGCGCGAAGCCGGCCCATGCGTCCACGTCTGCCCAGGCCGCTTCCTTCTGAGCTTGGGAGGCCGGCTAGGAGGACTGCGCATCCGTGCTGCGGTCCGACCCACCAAAGACTTCCGGCTGGCTCCGCCAGCTGTAATCCACCACAGGAAAGGAACTGTCATGCTCAAGTCAGCCCGTATGGGTCGCGCAGCGGCCACCGGCGCCATCGCCTTCACGCTGCTCGGAGGAGCAGCCTCCATCCAGGCCCCCGCAGCGAACGCCGCCTCACGCCCGTCCGCCTCCGCCGCGTGCGACAAGACCTCGTTCTGGGCCTGGATTGACGCCTCCGCAGCGAACTTCCGGACCGGCCCGTCTACCCACTCCACCAGCCTCGGGCTGCTCCACGATGGCGACCGCGTGCAGGTCACCTGTGCCACCACCTCCAACTGGTACTACGGCAAGGCTCTCAGCGGGGCACATCGCGGTCAGTGGGGATGGGTGCACCACTCCGTGGTTCTCAACCACCACTAGCCGCCTCGCGGCCAGGCCACCAGCTCGACAACCCTCCGTCGGGCGGCGCCGGTCGCGCTTTCAGCCCTATCGATCTGCTGTCGCGCACGGCACACCGGAGTCAATGCGAGTGACTCCACCTAACCGGCCGCCAGTGGACGGACGTGGCAGCTGTACGGCACTCCCCCTATCCGCTGACTCGCCAGATCTGGCCGAGGCCCCCCGCTCCCCCGGCGGCCTCGGCCCTCCGGGGGGTGCCGCCACCGCATGGGCGTCGGTGGCGGCACCCCCAATTCCACCTCACGGTTCAACGAGAGACGGGCGCCCGGTTCGCGGCAGCGCTGAAGGCCGGCACCAACTTCTGCTCGTGGAAATCAGGGATCTCATGACTCAACGCGCAGCTCCCCCCGCACAGTTCCATCCGCTGCCCTGGCGCGACACCCTCACGGTGCGCATGCTCGAAGGCCCAGAAGCACTAGGTTTCCTTGCCGTCCAGTGGCCTGCCCTCTACGCCCAAGACCCGGACGCCACGCCCTATCAGAGCTCCACGTGGCTGCGAGGCTGGGCAGCGCAGCGCCGCGACAGCATCCCCATTGTCCTCGTTGCCGGGCACGCGCCCGACCGGCCGGTGGCCGCGCTGGCCCTCGCGCGGACCTCGAACTCACAAGGGCAGATCAAGATTTCGCCTCTGGGCTCGCCGGTATCTGAGTACGTACGCGTCGTGCGGCAGGGCGCCTCAACTCCTCACGTGGTGTGCGCGCTGATGCAGCGCCTGGCGCAGTGGGCCGAGGACGGGGCGGCCGTGGTGATGCCGGACGTCCCCTTGGGCACCTGCCTGGGCCGCATGCTGTCCGAAGAGCCGGGCTGGCGGCACAGCACCGTGCTGTGCGCACAGGTCCCTCTCCCCGTGGAGTACGAGGCGATGAGCCGCGCCACGCGACGCGAGCACATCCGACGCGAGCGCACGTGGACCGCCCTGGAGGCCGACGGGCGCGTGGAGTACAGCCGCAGCCGCACCACGGACGACCTGGCCCTGGGGTACGCCGACGCCCTGCACCTACATCGTCGACGCTGGGCTCGCCACCCGGTCCGGGTCGACACCGAGCTGGACGGTCTGCTGGAGGTGCTGCGTCGGTGCGGGCCCGACCAGGCGTTCGTCGCCACCCTGAAGCTGGACGGCGTGGCGGTCGCGGCAGCGGTGTGCCTGTACCGGGGCCGCACGTGCTACTCGCTCCTGCCGGCCATGGACCCCGCCATCGCCGAGCTGGCCCCAGGCCACGCGCTGCACAGACGACTGGCGGCTGATCTGGCAGCGGCCCACTTCGACTTCCTCGACCTGGGCCGGACGCGCAGTGACCCTGGCCAGGTCTCGTACAAGAGCCAGTACGGGTGCTCCTGGAGCGCCACGGTGACCGCCGCCAGCCCCGGTGTTGAACGGCAGTGAATAGTTCATTAGCGCAGGAAAGAGTTCAGTAGCGCAGTGAACTGTTCAGTGTTGTCCCGTCTCACGTGTCCCCGCCTCTTTCTTAGGGCGTCTTGTTGAATTCGCTGCTGGTCTCACCGGGCGGTGTCACGACCTACGGTCGCGCGGAGCCGAGTTGTCGATGACAACAACCATCATTGGCAACGGGTCGACTTCTTGAAGATAGATACGCTCGGCCACCAGATACCTGTTGTCGTGGATCGGCTCTGCTCGCCTACCTCCGCCGCGTCCATGGCCGGTGATCCGCACCGGCCGCGAAGCCCCGAGGGGTAAGGCAAGTTAGGCATGTGCCAGCACCTCACGCCCGCCGCACGGTGCGGCCTGGCCCGGCTGTTCTGGTCGCACGTCCGGCCCTACGGTGAGGTGTACCCCGACATGGACACCCGCCTCTACTTCACCGCGGCGACCGTTCCCGTCCCTCGGGTCGCGGACGGCGACGGCGTACGTTCCGCTGTGGAGAATGCATGAACCTGCGCAGGTACAGCACGGCGATCGAGCCGCGCCAGCGTCTCGCGATACCGACCCATGGCTGCCCTGGGCGTGCTCGAAACGAGTGCTTGTTTGGGCAACCGGGCAGCCGACGCGGCTGCCCGGCGCTGCCTACCGATGTCACAAGAGACGTTGGAGGAAGAAGACCGCCATCCCGGTGCCCAGGCCACCAAAGAAGCCAGCGACAGCGTGACGGGCGGCAAAGTGGGCGAACCGGTTGATTTGGTCCGCGATCAATGATGTGGGTGGCTTGATCAAGGCATCCCTTTCTGCTTTCCGGCGGCAAATGAGCACGCAGGGCAGCTCGTTCGACGAACGGCCGCTGCGATGCGTATCCAGTAGGCCAGTCCGCCGGCATGCCAACTCCGGTTCTGGTTGCGCAGTTCTAAAGTGGGTCCATGACGGATGCTGGCCCCAGCAAGGAGGAGACCCGGATCCTTCAGGAACTGGGCGAGGCCATGACACTCCACCAGCTCCGGCGCTACCGCGGAGACGGGGCGATTCCCGGGAACAGGCGCCGAGGACTTGGTCAAGGCCCTGGTTCCACATCGTGGGCGCATCCGGACGCGGTGCCGATCGCGAGGGCACTGGGTGACGCAATGCGCCCCGGAAGAAGCCGTGCTGAGTGCGTATTGGAACTCTTCGCCACCCGGCCAGAGGTGCCCCTGCCGGAGGTCGGGGTGAAGAGGGCTCTGCACTGGCACATTGTGCGAGAACGTGGTGGTGGAACCTGCAAGCGGATCGCGAAGACCGTCGCTTCCGCTGGATCCCCGGAGGCAGCCCTCGACGCAGCCTCCTCAGCCGCGCAACGTGATCCCGAGATCCGTCGCAAGGTCCGCATGGCCAGGCCAGGTACGAATCTCAAGAAGTACGCTGCCGCACTGGTGACCTGCGCGGTCGCTGATGTGCTCGGTGTCGAAGCCGTGGGGGAGGATGCCTGGACAGAGGGCTCGGCATACCGCTTCAGCGTCGAGCTCGGCGAGCAGACGGTCATCAAGGGGTTTGGGACCGTCGTGCAGATGAACGACCGGCTCCGGCGTGACAGCGTCAGCGGCCAGACGCACGGGTTGTCGGCTCCGCGCTCCACGGCTGCGGAACGGCAGGCCGCCGAGCACGAGCAAGTGGACCGCTGCGGTATCGATACGCTTCGCCGCCTGCGTGACGCACTCCTTTTGGTGAGCGCGGTTACTGACTTCGGCTCGTCAGGGTGGCGTTGGGCTGTCGAGGGCGAGGCCGGTGCCGGCTATGAAGCCGTCGAGGATGTGAGGGCGGTACTGGAGGCGTTTGAGTCGGTTGCGGACGAGGGTTTCGAGCCGGTCGAGGGCCATGACGGCGAGGTTGGCGAGGCTGCGTTTGACGTGTGCCCACACCCATTCGACGGGGTTGAGGTCCGGCGAGTAGGCGGGGAGCAGGAACACCGTCAGCCATGCTCGCTCGGCGACGAGGTCGCGCATCCTGTGGGAGACATGGGTGTTCAACCGGTCCCACACCAGTACGATCGGCGCTCTGACCAGCTGATGAACTCCGTCGACGAGCGCGATGAAGTCCCGCTCGCCCATGCTGCGGCGCGTGCCACCGCCGGCGGGGTGGGTCCGCAGGCGGTGGCACAGTCGGGTCCGGGAGCCGGGCCGCATCGCGATCAGCCCGGCCACGGAGAGCCGTCCGGAGCGGCGTCCGCTGACCGTCACGACCGGGGTGTGGCCGCGGCGGCCCCAAGTCCGTCCGCGGGGCGGCCGTCGGGTGAAGCCGGCTTCGTCCTCGAAGCAGATGTAACCCCCGCAGGCCGCCCGTGCCCTTTTACCTCCCGCCAGGTCGCCTCCTTCCAGGTCGTCACGGCCTGCTCGTCGCGCTCGGCGACCCGTCGTGCGGGGACCTGCGGGGAAAAGCCGAGGCGGTGCATCAGCCTCGTGGCCCCGGACACGCTGTAGGAGACGTGGAACTTCCTGCCGATCAGTGTGGCCACCCTCGCCGCGGTCCACACCTGGTCTTCCACCCAGCCGTGCGCGGCAGGTCCCTCATCGAGGCACGCGGCCAGCTTTTCCAGGCAGCGTGGCGACAACCGACACCGTGATCCACTCGGTCCACGTGAGGCCAGAGCCTTGGCCCCGCCGTCCCGCCACAGCCGGTGCCATTCATAAGCCGACTTCCGACTCACCCGCAGCCGCCGGGCGACATCCGGCGGCTTGATCTTCTGCTCGAACAGCTCGACCGCCCGCATCCGAACCGACTCCCGGCGCCGACGCCCCCCAGGACTCAGCCCACCCCCATCTGCATACCTCATACACCACGGGATACAGACGACAGTCCAGCCCCATCAGAGACTTCACGAAAAATCACCCTGACGAGCTGAAGTCAGTAAAGAGATCGCGCGGTACGCGGAGCAGACGATCCCCGAAGACCCGGTCCTCTCCGCCCTTGGGGAAGTGCTGGCCTCGCAGCACGTGATCATCAGGAGCATTCACGACTCCCCCCTCATAGGGGAAGCCGGCCTGCCCTCTGCCCGGTGGCGGCATATGGCCGACGAAATCGTGTGGGCGAGCGAACTGCGGGCGGGCTACCGCCTCGATCGCACCCTGGATCTCGTCGAGCCGTGGCTGGAGGACGTGCGGCAGCTTGCGGCCCGGACGGCCGCAGTGGCCTCGCCTCCCGCGTCTTTCGACGTGAATGCCCTGGCCCAGGAGGTTGCGCTGGCACAAGTGCGACTGCAGCCATCCTGCCCCCATGAGGCGCAAGCCCACAGCCGGTTCGGAGATCTCGACTGCGCCTTCGAACTGCTGTCGCTTCTGCAATACACGGATCGCCCAGATCCCCACGAGCCGTTCGCAGGTGTCGTGCCCGATCTATCTGGGCATCTCGCCGCTCAGATAGGCCACCCGCTGGGCATCACGCAGGTTATGCGGGGACTGAGCACGATCGTTGGCATGCTGTCCGGAATGGGGAAGGACTTCTTGGAGGATCCCGACTTCCTCCGCCGGGCCCGCAAACTCATCCTGATCTACGGCATCCCCGCAGACCTATTCGGCGACGTTGTCGGAGGACTCATCTCCGCCGACCGTGGTGGCGGCGCGCACGGCGTGCCGCCACTGCCGATCTCCCAGGCTGGCCTGTACGTATGGGCCCGGGCGGCCCAGTACATGGCCGATGAAGCCGAGATCGAGGCCGGGCTGCTGACCACCCGCCCCTCCAGTCCGCCTGCTGTCCGCCGGAAGTCGGCATGACCACGTGGACCCCAGACCGCATCCCCCTCTGGGTTGCCCCCGTCGAGGGCGAGGCCCTGGACAGCTGGCTGGAGGCCTACGCTCGCCGATTGGCCGTCACCGGTGGGGAATTCACTCGATTCATCGGCTTGTCCTGCACAGATCTGAAGCTAATGGTTCGGCGGCTTACCCCCGTCGAACGGGATGTCCTCTCCCGCCACACTGGCCTGGCCTCCACGGCCTTGGACACGATGACGCTCGATCGCTTCGATGGGCCCATCGTGGCCATCCAGCCCGACGACCGCGCTCTGAACCGTCCCCCGGCCTGGCGGTATTACGGCTCGCGCAGTCGGTTCTGCCCCGCCTGCCTGGCAGACGACGGCGGGCGGTGGCAGCTGTCGTGGCGGCTGCCGTGGTCGTTCGCCTGTATCCGCCACGAACTCGGGCGTTTCCCCTTGAGCGTGGACACCCTGATCATTGGATCGTGATGATCCATAGGACAGGAGTTCCCGTTGGGGACGTCGAAGTACTCGCCTGAGTTCCGGGCCGATGCCGTCGCGCTGTATCACTCGAGCCCGGGTGGGACGTACGCGTCGGTGGCCAAGGACCTGGGCGTCAACCACGAGACGCTCCGCACGTGGGTGCGGGATGCCGAGCAGGCCGCCCGGCCCGGGGCGGTGGAGGCCACCGCGATGGAGAAGGAGAACCGGCAGCTGAGGGCGCGGGTGAAGGAACTCGAGCTCGAGCGGGAGATCCTGCGGAGGGCCGCGAAGTATTTTGCGGCGGAGACCAGTTGGTGAGCAGCCGCTTCCAGTTCGTCGAGGATCACCGTGGCGCCTTCGGCGTCAAGCGGCTGTGCCGGGTACTCGCGGTCTCGCGTTCCGGCTTCTACCGGTGGCTGGCCGGCGCATCCGCGCGGGCCAGCCGGGCGAGGGCGGATGCCGAGCTCGCCGAGCGCATCAACCGGATCCATCAGGAATCGGACGGCACCTATGGGGTTCCGCGCGTCACCGCCGAGCTGAAGGAGGCCGGGAAGCCGGTCAATCACAAGCGGGTCGAGCGCGTCATGCGCAAGTTCCACATCGTCGGGCTGCACCTGCGCAAGAAGGTCCGCACCACCATTCCCGAGCCGTCGGCGACACCGGTGCCGGACCTGCTCCAGCGGGACTTTGCTGCCCCGGTGCCGAACACCAAGTACGTGGGCGACATCACCTATCTCCCGATCGGCAACGGCCAATTCCTTTATCTGGCAACGGTGTTGGACCTGTGCTCGAAACGCCTGACGGGCTGGTCGATCGCCGACCACATGCGGACCTCGCTGGTCACCGACGCGCTCAGGGCCGCAGCGAGGGCCCGCGGCGGGGACGGCCTGCGCGGGGCGATATTTCACAGCGACAACGGGGCGCAATATGTGTCGAAGGAGTTCGCCCAGGTCTGCTCGGAGCTGGGCGTGACCAGATCGCGAGGCACGGTCGGCACAAGTGCGGACAACGCCGCCGCGGAGAGTCTGAACGCGACCATGAAGCGCGAAACGCTCCAGGGCCGCAAGCGGTGGAACGGGGCCAGTGAGGCCCGCCTCGCGGTCTTCCGCTGGGCGACCCGCTACAACACCCGCCGACGGCACTCCCGCCTCGGCCAGATCAGCCCGATCACCTACGAACAGCGATCAACTACGCTGGCCACCGCCGCATGACAACCGGTGTCCACGATCACGGGGAAGGCCCCCTCCTCTCCCGACATCGCCCACGAACTGGGCGTCGGCAAGAACGAAATCATGCGGCTGATACGCAAGTGGGGCATCCCCCAGCACCCCGTCGGCCAGTTCACGAACCCCTTCGCCTCGCTCGATGTCGAACTCTCGGCCGCGATGCACTCCGTCAGCCGAACGAAGAACTGCACCCAGCGCCTCCAGCACCTCATCACAGCCTCCAAGCACAACACGCTTCGAGATGCCGCCACTGAATTGGGAGTGGGCTGGGGCACCCTGAACTACCAACTGAAACGGATCGAAGAGGTTGCAGGCTTCACCATCCTCGACTTCGGACGCTCCCGACCACTCACCGTCACAGAAGACGGACGCACCTTCCTGGCCGAAGCTATGCAGCTACTCGACCTTCTCAAAGGCAACAGAGAGTGACCGCTCTCGGCCAGCACACGCGGCAGAATGCTCAGGATCGACCGACTGGACCTTTGCTCATCAACCCCGGATTCCGATGTTTCCACAGGAACCAGTGCCCACGAAATCGCGGAACCTACAATCCGACCTGATCCCCTGCCCGCAATCCTGAGCCAACTCCGGCCGGCCGGCAACGGCCGGGCGCGGCCGCGGCCGGCCTGGTCGGCCCATCCGGCACCCCGACGACCAACGCGACCGACACCCCCGGGAGGAACCGTGTTCCCCGATCTCACCGAATCTAATGGCGGTGTGCTCTGCCGCTCCGCCGTCCCGCGCCCGGGCGCGACGTGTGCCGGATGAGCCCGACGAAGCCGCTGCCCGCGGCCCTGAAGCGTTGGGCGGAACAACGGATCGGCCCCGTCGTGTCCGTCCGCGACGCCTCGCACAGCTGGGACCGCTCCCGGGTGTGGGACCTGGAGGGCGGGAGCAGGGTTCACCGCTACCTGAAGGTCTCGCCCTCGGTGAAGTTCTTCACCCGCGAGAGCCGGGCATACCGTCACATCGTCCCCGCCCTCAGACACACCCGGGCGCCCCACCTCATCGACAGCCGCGCCCAGGACCTGGCCCTGCTGCTCACCGCGGTCCCCGGCGCCCCGGCGAAAGAACTCGGCTTGGACGCCGTCGAGTGGCGGACCGTGCACCAGCAGGCCGGAGCACTCTGCGCCCGGCTCCACGAGGCGGGACTCGACCGCGGCGACCGGGCGGAGGCCGAAGCCTCTTTGTCCGCCGCCGCTGACGGAGCGGAGAAGTACCTGGCTCGCGCCGGGGACCGGCTCAACCAGGACGAGCAGCAGCTGATCCGCGACCACGCTGCCCGTCTTCGCCGCGCTGGCCCGGTGCCCGCCGGCTACATCCACGGCGACAACCAGCCGAGGAACTGGCTGTGGTCCAAGCACGGGCTCGCCCTCGTCGACTTCGAACGGTCCCGGCCGGCCGCCCGCGTCCAGGACTTCGTCATCCTCGCCACCACCCAGTGGGCCGACCATTCGGACCGCGAGAAGGCGTTCCTCCGGTCCTACGGGCGGGAGCTGTCCGACGCCGAGCGGCACGCGCTGCGCTGCCTGACCGCGCTGGACGCGGTCAACTGCCTGGCCTGGGGCCCGGACAACGGCGATGCCGAGGTCACCGCCCGGGGCCGGCGGACCCTGGACCGGCTCATGAAGGAGGACCGGCCGTGAGCGCCGTACACCGGAGCATCGGGAACGTCATGGTCCTGCTCCAGCGTCCCGGCGACGGCCGGGTCCTGACCGTCCGGCACCAGGCGACGTCGTGGCCCTCCCCCGGGATGCTCACGGTCGTCGGAGGGCGCCTTGAGGACAGCGAGTTCCTCGACGAGGGAGCCGTGCGCGAGCTCGCCGAGGAAGTCGGCATCCACATCAGCCCGGACCGCCTGCGGTTCTGCCAGCTGCTCCACTTCCACGCGGCGGACGGTGAGCGGGTGATCGGCGCCGCCTTCACGGTGCGGGAGTGGGAGGGCACCCCGTACAACCGCGAGCCGGGCACGCACACCGAGCTGGAGTGGGTCGACCCCGCCGCCCCGCCGCCCGACTGCCACCCCTTCACCCACGCGGTCCTCACCCACTTCTCCACCGGCCAGCTCTACGCCAACGTGATCGCCCCGGAACTGCTGGGCGGTGAGGCCGGGTGACGACCTCCACCCAGACGGCCAAGGCCGCGAAGGTCGCCTCCTCGGATCTGCGCCGTCTTGTCGGCAGCGAGTGCGCGAGCCTGTCCGGGTCGGCGGTCAGCACCGTCGCCATCCCCACCCTGGCCGTGCTGGAGCTCCACGCCTCCACCACCCAGATCGCGGTGCTCGCCTTCCTCGGCCAGCTTCCGAACGCCGTCGTGGCGCTCCCGGCCGGCGCGTTCTCGGACCGGCACGCCAAGCGCCCCCAGATGATCGTCACAGACCTCACTGCGGCCGGAGCCCTCGCGACCATCCCAGCCGCCGCCTTCGCCGGGGTGCTCGGCATCGGCCAGCTGTACGCGGTCGCCGTCGTCCTCGGTGTCGCCAAGATCGTGCACGACGCGGCGGCCATCAGCTACCTGCCTGTCCTCGTCGAACCTCACCTGCTGCAACGCGCGAACTCGAGGCTTGGCGCGGCCTCGTCGGTGGCCGACAGCGCGGGCAGCAACGCGGGCGCCGCGATGGTCGGGGCCGTCGGCGCTGCCCGCTCGGTTCTCGCCGACGTCCTGTCCTACCTCGTCTCCGCCCTTCTCGTTTGGCGCATCCGCACCCCCGAGCCGGTCGCCGTGCCGCCCGAGGGCCGCCGCAGCCTCGCGCGGGACATCGGCGAGGGCCTGCGCTACGTGGTTGGGCAGCCCACGATCCGCACGGTGATCGCCGCGCTGTCCGCTCTCAGCTTCGGCCTGGCGATCATGAACACGTACCGGGCGTACTACCTGCTTGTTCCCGCTTAGCGACAGTGTTGCTTACTGCCTGATGTGCCACCTGACCTGCTCGTTTGTTTGTTGCACTCAGCCGGGTTGCATTGATACTCATCGGCCATGCACCAATCGACGTACTCATCAGCGGGCTGGGAGTCCTGGGGTCTTGCGTTCAGTCCGGCGATCCCGGAGGGGATGCCGTTGCTGTTCGACGACGACCTCCTCTTCGAAGACAGCAACGGCGTCCGTCCCACAACCGTGATCAACTGCTGGGCCTGCGAGCTGCCGACGAACGGATGCCCATCGCCGAATTCGTGGCCCTACTACGTGCGGACGGTCCGTGAGTGGCTAGAGTTCACATCCGAGCACGGGGTCGCCCTGTTCGACACGCGGCGTCGCCTGAAGGCGGCGTTGGGCGCGTACTCCGTCTATCGAGCCCAGGGCCCCCTCAAGCACCGCTTCGAGGCATCTACGTGGAACCAGAACATGGGGATTCTGGCGGGTTTCTACAAGTGGGCGAAGGACGAGGAGTACGCAGACTCCGAGCCGTTCACGTACCGGCAGGCGGTCTGGGCCTTCAATGGGCAAGTCCGCCGCGGACGGGTCAACCAGTCACGAAGGCGCCAGGCCAAGCCCCATGTGACGATCAAATATCTCGACGACGACTTCACGGACATCCTCCTGAAAGCGTTGGCGGGCCTGGGCCCGGACGGGGAGCGGGATCTGCGATACCGAGGGCGAGAGTTGGCCCGAAACTCGGCGGTCGGCCGAATGATCGTCTCCAGCGGGCTACGCAGCCAGGAATACACGTACTTGCTGGTCTGCGAGGTGCCGCCGCTTCCCTCTCGACGGACTGCGGTACCGGTGTCGTTCCCGATCCCTTCCGGGATCACCAAGGGAAGCAAGTACCGCGAGTCGTGGATCGATTACGACGCGCTGGCTGAACTGCACTCCTACATCGCTCTCGACCGGGCAGCGGCGACGTTCGGATCGCCGTGGCGGCCGCCGGCCCGGTGGGGGGAGCCCCTGTTCGTAACGGAGGCCGACCAGCGGGGAGGGCGTGTCAACGGGGTCCGTGTGCAGTGGAGTTCGCTCGTACCTGACGAGCGGCGGCGCCTGGTCGCCCCGGACGGTGGTTCGATGCTGCTGTCGGTGTGGGGCCAGGGACGCCCGTTCACCGGATGGTCCTCGGTCTTCGCCAGGACCGCGGATCGCATCCGCGAGCGTTACGAGCCGCGCTTCCCGCACGTCAATCCGCATCGGCTGCGTCACACCATGGCCATGGCGACCATGGCTCGGCTCATGCGCGGCTGGTATGAGCAGGCCGCGCGGCAGGTCCGCGACACCGATGACGATGCCGCCCTGGCGCACTACTTGCGGACCCAGGAACCGCTGCTGATCCTGCGCGATCTGCTCGGACATGCCACTTCACTGACCACGGAAGCGTACCTCACCGCTTGGACGTGCTCCGCCTGTTCACCTCCCTGTACCGGCGGGTCGGCAAGGAGTACGGCCTGCTGGACGAGGAGGCCGAGCTGGAGCTCGAGACCGAGTTCGACGACCAACTGGCGGGGGTCTGATGCCGGCCACCGTCACGCTTGACCCGCTGGGCGTGCACTGCATCTTCAGCGACGGGTCGGAGTACCGCCGCCCCCTGCGCGTGCGACGTCCAGTGGTACTCCCGGGGCTGGCACGCACCCTGCTGGAAGGCGCCACGGACCTTGTCCATCCGCACGGACAGGTCGACAGCGCCGGAGGAGTCGACCTCTACCTCACGGCCGTCCGCGGTTTCACCGACTGGCTGGTCGAGTTCGGGTTCTCCGGCGGAGTATCCGACCTGACGCGCGCGCTCCTCGCCCGGTACTGGCGGCAAGGGGTGCGATCCTCCCAGGAGAGCGCGCTGCGGGCGATGTTGCGTTGCGCGGATGACCAGGATCAGATCCTGGCGCCGGACGTGCGCGCGTTCGTCGATGGCCGGCTGTTCAACACGGGCGAGCGGTACGGCTCGCACCAGCCGTACAGCGAGGCCGAATGGGCCCGGCTCATCCGTACCTGCCGGGACGAGGCCGATGGCGCCTTCCGGGAGTTCCGCACGGCCCGTGAGCAGGCTTCGTCAGAGGATGGGCCAGGAGCTTCGCTCCGAGAGCGCACTGCCCATCACTGGCTGGTGCTTCACAACGGGCCCGATCCGCTCGTCACCGAGATGACAGACCGCGGCTCGTTCCCCTTCCGGCAGAGGTATGGGGTTGGTCTTCGCGCGGTGCTGGATCCGCTGATCCCGACCCTGGACGTGATGATCGCCTATCAGCTGCTGTTCGGCGCCTACACGGGGATCGTGCCGGACGGGATCGCGGACCTGGGACTCGACGACATCGAGTGGGCGGGTGACGAGAAGATCCTCCTCAGCTATGTCAAGGGCCGCACCGCGGCGGAGAGTCTTGCTCTGTCACGTAAGGCCACTCGCCTGCTGGAACAGTGGCTCGATCACTCCGCGGTGGCCCGCCGCTTCGCGCCCGAGGAGTTGCGCGACGAGCTCTGGGTGCGTTTCACGCCGGGCGGTACGCGGTCGGGAGAGCGGTGGCTGGCCAAGCCGGCCACGCGCCTGTCCATATGCGCCTGGGTTGAGCGGCGCCAAGCAGTCGACGAGGACGGGCGCCCCACGCAGATGACTGGTGACGACGGTCTCCCCCTGGCCCTTCACCGGCACCGCATCCGCACTACCCACGACGCGCTGAAAGACCGGTCACATTGGCGCGGCAGCCGCCGGTCCACGCTGGATCCGAACCGGTCCCCCGGCGTTGAGGGGGACCACTACCTGACGAACACGACGCCGGCTCAGCGCGAGGCGGCGGAGGACATCATCGCCCAGGCGCAGGAGGACCTCGTTCGCCGGGCGCTGCCGCCCTTGGTGCTGGCCACCGCTGAAATGGCCGACCTGGTGGAGAACTATCCCGAGCACATGAAGCGGCTCGGCCTGGATGACAACGCCTTGGCGCAGCTTCTTTCCGGGGAACGCGACGTATTCACCGCGGCGTGTGGAGATCAGCTGTCGGGGCTCCACGGGCCGAAGGGCAAGCCCTGTCCGGCACGTCCGTGGGTGTGTCTGCTGTGCCCGCTGGCCTTGTTCTCCCCTCGCCATCTGCCGAACCTGCTGCGGCTACGGGCGTTCTTCTCCCGCCAGTGGCAGCAGATGACTACCGCCGAGTTCATCCCCGTCTTCGGCCCGTACGCCCACCGTCTCGACGAGATCCTGACTCCCGGCCGGTACTTCTCCGAGCACACGCTGCGTGCCGCTGCTGCCGAGGTCACCGATTCCGATGTCGAGCTTCCCCTGCGGCCTGAGGAGCACACTGTATGACCACCCTGCACCGGCCCACCGGCCTCGCGGCTGCCTTTTCTCGTTCCGTCTTTCGAGGTGAGGACGTGTGCGCTGCGGCCGGTCTGCCGGTCCACGGTGCGGGCCCGCATCCGCACTTCGACGACGCAATCTGGGACTTCACCGGTGTCATCGGGCTGCCGCGGTACCTTGCGCGGCACGCGCGGATCTTGTCCTTCACCGAGATCCTCAATCCCCAGTGGAGGGAACTCGCGAAGGAGTTCATCTTCGCCCGGCTCGCACCGGACCACCGCGCGGTGCGGGAGCTTGCTCACGCCTACCGAACACCTGTACAGATAGCCACGGTGCACGGGCGGCTGACCGTGCTGACCGGCTGGCTGAACTGGCTCACCGAACAGGGCGTGGACGATCTCGGGGAGGTATCCCAGCAGCACTGTGCTGCCTACCTGGAACTTCGCAAGAAGGTACGGGACAAGCACGGCGTGGTGATCCGCGACAGCAGCCCCGGCTACCGCATGGACGTAGTGGCGGTCATCCAGGAGCTGGGCTACTACAAGGAATTGTTCTCAGCCGACGGCTACGTGTCGGGTTTCCGTCCGTGGGGGCGACGCACGGCGTACTCCGTCGCCGGGATGGTCCGTCGGACGGGCAACACGACACCGCCGCTGAGCAACGACGTCTTCCAACCGCTCGTCGCGGCGGCCCTGTACGTGGTGGAGGTGCTGGCGCCGCACGTCATGGAGCTGCAGCAGCAGTTGCAGGAGATGGTGCCGAACCGGCCGGGCCGCAACAACCGTGAGCGTCCGGACTGGAGGGTCGAGGTCGCGCAGGCCATCGACCGTCACATACAGGAGGCTGATCCGTTCGATGTCGCCCTCGATCACGTCGTAGTCGAGCGGCTGGCGGACGGATGGGATCCGGACGATCCGCTGCTACGGGTGAACCTGATTTCCCTCGCCCACGAGACCGGACGGCGCGCCTTCCACTACACGTGGCTGCCCACGCTGCGCGGGCGCCTGGAGAAGGCCGTCAGAGAAGTCGGTCTGTCCAAACGCTGGGGCCGGACGGCCGCCCTGGTCGAACGCGCGGACGGACGGGGCAGTGTCCCCTGGACCCTGCCGATGAACACCACCGAGGCCCGACTGCAGCTCTCCCGGGCCCGCACAGCCTGCCTCATCGCGCTCGCCGCACTGACTGGAATGCGGAAGAGTGAACTGGCTGAGCTGACCCGCGATTGCCGCCTGCCTCCCGAACAGCTCGGCGAAGGGCGCGTCCGCTACCGCCTGAAGGGCAAGGTCATCAAGGGCCGGAAGCTGGGTGGTGAACACGATCAGTGGGTGGCCATCAAGCAGGCGTACGACACTGCCGACGTAGCCGCCTCGCTCGCTGACCCGGTGAAGAACGCCGGTCACCTGTTCAAGTCGCTCTCCTTCTTCACCCCGTACGAATGGTTCCTGACCTGGGTCAATGGCCCAGAGGGACGTCGCCTTGGGCTGGCGCCGATCCCCGAGGTGCCGGTCAGTCTGCGGATGCTACGGAGAACCCTCGCGGTGGAAATGGCGCACCGGCCCGGTGGTCTGCTGGCCGCCAAGATCCATCTCAAGCACATTTCCGTGGTCACCACCGAGGGCTATGCGGACCGCCCTGGTGGGGCCCAGTCGGTGCTGATGGCCGAGTTTGGCCAAGAGGAGCGAGAGCACAAGATGCGCGTCGCCCTGGACGCATTCCACGACTACCAGAACGGTATCCGGCCTGCGGGGCCTGGCGCCAGCGACCTCCTGGACTTCTTCGCGTTCGTCGACGAACAGCTGGATTCCCCAGGGGCGCCGAACATCAAGCGCAGCGACCAGGAGGTGACGAACCTGCTCGCCAAGCGGGCCAAAGCCCTGCACCTGGGGCCGGCGAACTACTGCTGGTTCCTCGATCCGTCCAAGGCGCTGTGCCTCAAGCTCGCAGGTACCCACGCCCGCGGGGCGACAGAGCCCTTGATCGGCATGTGCGATTCGGCGCGGTGCCCCCAGGCCACCCATCATGCCGGGCACCGCCCGGTGTGGGCGGCCAGCGCCGAAAGTAAGAAGGTCTTCATCGCAACCATCGGACGCGCACAGCGGACGGAGAAGGCCCGGCTGGGTACGGAACTCGCCCGCGATGAACGGGTACTGGCCGAGATCGACGCCCTCTCCGGAACGGGGGTATGATGTGGCCCGCATCAGCGACGAGACCCGGCGGAACAACGAGACGGCCATTCGGCACGTCATGGAACGGCTCCTTGCCGGTGACGTTCCCCCGGGCGGCAAATGCGACATCAAGACCCTCGCGACCCAGGCCGGGGTCGCCCGCACCGGCTTCTATCCCAAGAAGAACCGCGATGGCTCACCGCGGCCCGGCCCCTACCAACACCTGGCGGAGGAGTTCGAGCGCCGGTTGACCGAGCTTCGGGAAACGGGCGTGATTCCGGACCCGCGGGCGGCACAGATCGAGCGCCTCAAGGAACAGGTCTCCGGGCTGAAGGAACGCCTCGCCGCGCGTGACGCGCAGGTCGATCGGCTCACTGACTTCAGGGAGCGGGCTCTGTCGCAGATCGCCGCCCAGAGGATGGAGATCGAGCGGCTTCGCGACGTCTTGGCCGCGCCGTCGAATGTCCGTGCTCTGCCAAACAGTTCGAAGGCGAGTGCACCGTACGGATCGTGCAGCTGAGCGCAATCGCAGGTAGGGGCGACCGCCCGGTTGAAGATTGCCGGACGGCCGCCCCGTTGCCTTGCTCTGGGGATCTACTTGTCTGCCCGAGGACGCGCACCTGGCGCCGGTCGCCTTGAGGGTGTTACCAGCCGATGGGCAGGCGGGTCTCGGGCCGGGTGACGCGGACACCGGCGGCGAGACGGTCATCGGGTGTGGTGGCGGGGTAGGCGGTGACGACCGGCTGTTCGGGCCGTTCCTGGCTCCAGCGCTGCAGGAGGTCATTGACCTGGCCGAGGATTGTACTGCTGTCCGGACCGTGCGCGATGAGGCCGAGCTCGTTTGCGTCCTCACCGGCCGGGCGGGCGGTCAGGTAGACGAGGGTGCCGGCGTCGTACAGGCCCGCCCCAGCCCACCGGATGGCGGGATCAGCCAGGTTGAGGGCGCGAGCGGAGGAGCCGATGGACAGCCGGCCGAAGCTGAGGCAGCTGTTGCACTACCCGGCCGGGCCCCTACCAGCACCTTGCCGAGGAGTTCGAGCGGCGCCTTGTGGCCCTCCAGCAGGCCGGCAAGATCGTCGACCCACGGGCCACGCAGATCGAACGGCTCAAGGCCCAGGTCGCCGAGCTCAAGGATCGGGTCGCCAAGCGGGACGAAGCCATGGCCGAGCTCACCGCCTTCAAGACCGTCGCTATCTCTCAACTCGCTGCCCAGAACGACGAGATAACGCGGCTTCGGGAACAAGCGGCCGCCCTCGGTAACGTCCGCCGCCTGCCCGCCGCCCGCGGTGGTACGGCGCCGTACGGGTCGTGCAGTTGAGGCGGATCCGGCCCGAGTGTCCAGGCCACGATCAGTCCCGGGAGTGGCCGAACAGGATGCGGTAGCCCATCAGCAGCACCAGGGCGCCGCCGATGGCCGCGCACCAGGTGGTGAGGTCGAAGAAGTGGGTCTCCACGGTCTTGTCGAAGAAGATCTCGGAAAGCCAGCCGCCGAGGAAGGCGCCCGCGATCCCGATAGCCATGGTGCCTATGAGGCCGCCGGGGTCGCGTCCGGGGAGGAGGAGTTTGGCGATCGCTCCGGCCAGAAGTCCGAGAGTGATCCAGCTGATAATGCCCATGGTCGAGGCGTTCCCTGCAGCGGCGTGGAAGAGAAGTTGTCGAGGCCCGAAGGCGCCGGGGTAGGCTGGTCAGTGCCGTGGGGCGCCAGTGCTGTTCTGACCGCTGGACTGGGGGCTGATCACGTCGCCGGGTGCCACTTCGATGACCCGTTTGGCGGCCCCGCCGGCAGGTGGTGCCTGCGCGCCGCTCTCACTCTTCATCGCGCGGGCCTCGCTCTTGAGGATGCGGGCCGACTTGCCCATGGAGCGGGCAAGTTCGGGAAGCTTCTTCGCTCCCAGGATCAGGATGACGATGATGCAGATGATCGCTATCTCACTGATACCGAACATGGAGTTCTTCCCTCCAGAAGATAGGGCGGCGCCTGGCGGCAGCGGCGGGCGGCCAGTCCGGGCCTGCGCTGCCGGTCCGGATCAGAGGTGGGAGCCGATGGCGGGCAGGAGGTCCTTGAAGGTCCGGCCGTCAGCCGGCTCCCCGATCGCGGACATGTTCCAGCCCGCTCCGGAGCGGTGGACCTTGGCCATGACCTGCGCGGTGTACTTGCCGCCGCCGGAGAGGGTGTAGCGGGCCAGCTCCTGCCCGTTGCTCTCGTCGATGAGGCGGCAGAAGGCGTTCTCCACCTCGGCGAAGGTCTGTCCGGTGAAGGAGTTGACGGTGAAGACGATCTGGTCGACGTGCACCGGTACCCGCCCCAAGTCCACGAGGATGGACTCGTCGTCCCCGCCCTGGCCGGCGCCTCCGACGACATTGTCGCCGGCGTGCCGCACCGATCCGTCCTTGCTGACCAGCTGCTGGAAGAAGACCACATCCACCGGCTCCTGGCCGGCGAAGAGGACCGCCGAGGCATCCAGGTCGATCTCCTTCGCGGTCATGCGTGCGAGGAAGCCCTTGCGCGGGGCGGCCTGCCATCCCAGCCCCATCCTGACCACGCTCAGGGCGCCGCCGCCTGACTTCTCCAGGCTGATCTGCTGGCCCTTGCTGAGATTGATTCCCACCGATGTCCTCCTGGTGCTTTGGGGCCGAAACGTCGTGGCCCGGTGCCGCGTTGGCGCGACCATCAGAATCTACAGCACTGTAGAATCAGATGGCAGAGGGCGCGTCGTGAAGGGCCCGGCCGCTCGAGCGTCCAAGCACGTGTGGGTCGGCGGCCGGTTGGCGCGGCATGGGCGGCCGGTCACTCCTGGGAGCGGCCGGGGCCGCCGAGGTCCGATCTCGCGCGACAGCGGACCGCTGGCGCCGGGCTCGGCGCGGACGCGGTCGGTCGGGCGGGCGGGGGCGAGTGCGTATTGATGGGGCCGGGACCACAGAGGGGGTGATCCATCAGGGCGTGGCGCCATGGTTCAGCTCTGACCCAGGCCGTCTTGTGACGTTGGGGGTGCGGGTCGGCGGCGTGCGCTGCACAGGAGCAGGCTGGCGGGCACCGCGAGACAGCGATGGCCATGACGCTCCAGCCTGCGCCGGTCAGGGCCTGAGCGAGGGGCCGCGCGGTTCTGGCCTCGTGAAAGGTGTAGCCGAGCATGAGGAATATCGTGGCCGCGATCGCAGAGAGGGCCGGGGTGAGCTCAGCCATGCCCGTAAGCAATCCCCCTCCGGCCCCTCCGCTCGGCAATCACTCGGCGTCTGCCTGTGCTTGCACCCGAGCCAGGGCCATGCGTTCGGCCTTGGCTTCAGCGGGGGTGACTCCGGCGGCCGCGTCGCACGCGCCGGTGTTGTCGAGGGCCACGCAAATGTCAGGCGCGTGCAGTGCCCGGTGGGGCGCGAGTCCGCGATAGGCACGGTCGACCTCGTCCAGGGGGGCCGGGGTCTTCATGAAGATCCCCTGAATGAGTGAATGGGCAATCGGCTGTCACGCCCGGCGGGCAGGCCCTGGCAGGGCCCGCCCACTGGCGCTCTGATAAGTCAGACGCCGACGCCGAAGTCGGAGGCAATCCCGGAGAGGCCGGAGGCGTAGCCCTGGCCGACCGCGCGGAACTTCCACTCGGCGCCGTTGCGGTAGAGCTCGCCGAAGACCATCGCGGTCTCGGTGGCGGCGTCCTCGGAGAGGTCGTAGCGGGCGATCTCGGCGCCGCCGGCCTGGTTGACGACGCGGATGTAGGCGCCGCGGACCTGGCCGAAGCTGTGGCCGCGGCTTTCGGCGTCGTGGATCGAGACCGGGAAGACGATTTTCGTGATGTCGGCGGGCACGGTGGCGAGGTCGACCTTGACGACCTCATCGTCACCCTCACCCTCACCCGTGAGGTTGTCGCCGGTGTGCTCGACGGACCCGTCCGGGCTCTTGAGGTTGTTGTAGAAGACGAAGTGCTGGTCGGAGGCGACCTTCCCGGAGTCGCCCACGAGGATGGCGCTGGCGTCGAGGTCGTAGTCGACTCCCGTTGTCGTGCGCACATCCCAGCCCAGGCCGACCAGGACGGCCGTCAGGCCCGGGGCCTCCTTGCTCAGCGAGACATTGCCGCCCTTGGACAGGCTCACACCCATGTCGCATCCCTTCACATTGCCCGCGGGCCGGGCGCTTTCCCGGGCCGTCGGCCGATCAGCATCAAAATCTACAACATTGTAGAAATGGAGGCCATGCGCCCTGACGTCCCCGGCCGGGTTCACGCCGTTCGGCGAAGGCCGCTTGCACTGCACGGGAAGGGCCGCTGCCGGGCCCGGTGGGGGCGGCATGCCGGATGCGAGAGCCCCCCGGTCCGCACCCTGCCGCTCCCGGCGCCAGCCCTTCACGCGGCCGGGTGTGCGCGGGCCGCTTCCGCCGACGAGGGGTGAAAATCTACAATGCCGTAGAAGATGGTGGGGGGAGATGGAGACGCGAGTGGATGACGACCGAGATGTCCTGGCATCGGCTGCGCGTGTCCGCCGGGGCAAGGGTGAGCTGAAGGCGAGCGTCCTGGCTGCTCTCGGGCAGGCCCCGGGCCCGGTCTCCGCAGGCTGGGTGCGCCAGCACGTCGACCCGGCTCTCGCCCACACCACTGTGGCGACCACGCTGACCCGACTGGAGGCGGCGAGCGCCGTGGTCCGTTGCCGTCTGGGCGGCACCGTGGTGTGGAGTGCCGTGACCGACGGGGCAGGACTGGCGGCCTGGCGGATGCGCCGGGTTCTTGAGGGTGAGAGCGACCGGCGGGCCGTGCTGCGATGTTTCGTCGCACGGCTGTCCCCGGACGAGGAGCGGTGGTTGCGCACTCGCTTCACCAGGGAGGAGGGGGCACGCCCCGGAGGCCGGCCAGCGCCGCACCATGGGTGAGGTGAGCAGAAGGAAGACAGAGGCCGATCTGCAGATCATGCAGTCTGTACGATGAACCGCCCCGGCGCGACGGTCGGGGCGATACGGCGGGAGGTTGACGGCATGACGGACCAGAACACGGGCGGCGCCGGGCATCCCCCCCGGCGCGGCCAGGGCGCGCTGGAAGCCGAGGTACTCGCGGCGCTGTGCCAGGCGCCGGGTCCTGTCACCGCGGGCTGGGTGCAGGAGCGGCTCGGCGGCAGCCTCGCCTACACGACGGTGATGACCATCCTGACCCGGCTCCACATCAAGGGGGCGGTCGCCCGGGAGCGGGCGGGGCGATCCTTCGAGTGGACGCCGGTCGCCGACGAGTCCGGGCTGGCCGCGCTGCGGATGCGCAGGGTTCTGGACGGCGAGGCGGACCGGGAGGCGGTTCTGGCGAGTTTCGTCACCGCCCTGTCGCCCCGGGACGAGCGGCTGCTGCGGGATCTGCTGGCGCAAGCCCCCCGAGAAGGGGAAGACTGACGGGTTATGGGGGTCTTCGTCTTCCTGCCACTGGTACTGCCCTTAACGGCATGGCCGATCGCGCGCCTGGCCGAGCACCATCTTCACCCGCGGACCGCGACCTGGCTGCTGACGGGTGTCGCGGCCGTGCTCGCGGTGTGCAGCACCCTGTGCCTTGCCCTGCTGATGGTCGTGGGCACGGCGCAGCTGCCGGGTAATCCGCTGCCGGACGGCTGGTCGGACCCCGAGGTGCGCGAAGCGGTGCCGTACGACGAAGTGGCGGGCAAGGCCGCCATCCCCGCCCTGTTGGCGGTGATCGCCGCGTGCACCTCCGCCGCGTGGCGTCATCACCGGGTGCGCCGACGCAGCGGCCGCGCCCTTTCCGGGCTGCCCGCCACCGCGGTGGCCGTTCTGCCCGACGATGTGCCCTACGCGTACGCGCTGCCGGGCGGGCGCCGCGACCGTGTCGTGGTGAGCACCGGCATGCTCGCCGCCCTGACCTCGCGTGAGCGCCGGGCCCTGTTCGCGCACGAGCGCGCCCACCTGGCCGGCCGCCACCACCGATTCCTCCTCGCAGTCCAGCTCGCCGCCCGCGCCAACCCCTTCCTTCGACCCTTGCGTTCCGCCGTCACTTACACCGCCGAACGCTGGGCGGACGAAGACGCCGCCGCTACCGTCGGCAGCCGGCGCATGGTGGCCGTGGCCATCGGGAGAGCAGCGTTGATCAGCCGCGGCACGCCTCTGTCCACCCTGGCCGGAATCGCTGCCGCCGGTCCGGTGCCGCGCCGCGTCGCCGCCCTGCTGGGTCCAGCGCCCGCGGGCCGCAACTGGCCTCCGGCCTTCACCGCGGTCGGCCTTGCCGTGTGGGGCGCGGCGGCGGGCACCACCGCCTCCGCCCTGTCCTCGGCGAACTCGGCCGTCACCCTGTACTTCATCCTGCACGCGGCCACCCCCCTGTAGCGGGACGGCGGCCCGGCCGCGGGGATCGACGGCGGTGCATCTGAGCGCGCACGGCCGTGGCCCGGTGATGGTGGTGCGGGACCAGCCGGACCCGGCCGGGCCGGTAGTAGTAGCTGTGGACGGCTCTCCGAAGGGGCGGACCGCCGTCGCGTTCGCCTTCGCCAAGGCTGCGCTGCGGGGCGCCGAGCTGCTGGCGTTGCACGCGTGGTCCACCTGGGCCGACCACGGCGAGCACAGCCTGGGCCAGCCGGTGAATCTCGTGGATCTGATCGGTGATGTGGACCAGGTCCGGGCAGCGGAGGAGCGGGTCCTGGCCGAGGCCCTCCGGGACCATCGAGGGCGGTACCCGGATGTGAGGGTTCGTTTCTCTCTCGTACGCGGGCGTACCCGGCCGGTGCTGATCGAGGCAAGCAGGAGGGCCCAGCTGATGGTGGTCGGTGCACGCGGGCACGGCGGATTCACCGGCCTGCTGCTGGGTTCGGTCAGCCAGGCCGTCCTCCATCACGCCCGGTGCCCCGTCACCGTGGTGCGCTCCGGCCTGTGACACACGCGTCTGGCGCGCACCAACCGGGCTCTGTGGCTGGGCGCCGCCTCGGCTACCCAAGGCGAGAGACCACGCTGAACCACATCAGGGCGCCTCACGCCCTGCGGGCGGTGCGGCACCGGCCCTTGGTACCGCACCTCCATCGATCTCAGGTCAGGCTCGCTGCGGACCCAGAAGTCGGGTAATCAGGTCATCCAGGCTGACCAGGCCCGTCAGGTTCCCGTCGGCGTCGCGTACGACGGCGAGGGATGCGCGATGACGCCGCAGGGCCTCGACCGCCTGGGCGATGGTGGTGTCGGGGTTGAGGTCGGGCACCGGTCGGGCCAGCTCGGCGGCGGTGACCGGGCGGCTCTGGGCTCGGGCGGCGAGAGCGTCGCGGGCGTGTACAGATCCGAGGACCTGGTCGCCGTCCCGTACCAGGAGCCGGGTGCGGTCCGCCGCGGTTGCCGCGGTCAGAATGGCGTCGGCATCTGCGTCGGCGGGCACCTGGGTGATCAGCTGGGCGGGGATCTGCAAGGCACTGATGGGGGCTTGGGGTTCGGTGAGGGAGCGGGTGATCAGGGTGGAGTCGCCTGCGCTGATCAGTCCGAGTCGCTGGGATTCGGCGACCAGGTGGGTGAGTTGTTCGCGGTTGTGGACGGAGGTGAGTTCCTCGCGGGGGGTGACCCGGCAGAGCCGGACCAGTGCGTTGCTGACCTGGTTGAGGGCCCAGATGAGGGGCCGTACCAGGCGGATCAGGGCGCGGAAGGGCGGTGCGAGGAGCATCGCGGAGCTTTCGGGGTGGGCGATGGCCCACGATTTGGGGGCCATCTCGCCCAGCACCATGTGGAGGAAGACCACGACGGCCATCGCGAGGGCGAACGCGATGCCGTAGCTGAGCCCGGTGGGCAGGCCCGCCTTCTGGAGCAGGGGGTCGATCTGCTGGGAGAGGGCGGGTTTGGAGACGATGCCCAGGCCCAGGGTGCACATGGTGATGCCCAGCTGGGCGCCGGCCAGCATCAGGGACAGCTCACGCATGCCGTCGAGCGCCGCGCGGGCACCGCGCCGACCTTGGGCGGCGGCCTTTTCCATGCGGTGGTGCTTGGCTGCGACCAGGGCGAACTCGGCGGCGACGAAGAAGCCGCTGCCGATCAGCAGCAGGACGGTGACGAAGAGGGCCATCAGCGGGTTCATGCGGGCCGCTCCTTGCTGCGGTCGGCAGGGGAAGCCCCCCGGGTGTTGTCGTCGGTGTCCTTGGGGTCGTACAGGCGGCTCAGCCAGATACGTTCGGGCACGTGCCGGTCCACCGCGGTGACCTCGACCGCGGCCTGGCCGCCGTCGGTGAGGGCGATGGTGAGCTGGTCGCCGATGACGGGCAGGCGGCCGAGCCGGTCGATGACCAGTCCGGCGACGGTCTCGAAATCGTCGTCCTCGGGCAGGGCGATGCCGGTGGCCTGGGCCGCTTCGTCGATGCGGCGGCCCGCGTCGATGAGCCAGCCCGCGCCGTCGCGGACGGCGAGTGGCACGATGCGGTCGCTCTCGTCGGAGATCTCACCGACGAGTTCTTCGGCGATGTCCTCGAAGGTGACGATCCCGGCCAGCCCGCCGTGCTCGTCCAGGACCACGGCGAACTCCTCCCCCGCGGCTTCCATGTGCGCGACGGCACCGGGCAGGGGAAGGCTGTCGGGCAGGAACAGGGCCGGGCGGGCCAGGGCCCGGGCCGTCCGCTGCGCGAGCTGGCCGGCGGGCAGCGGCATGAGTTCGCGGACCCCGACGATGCCCACGACGTCATCGGTCCGCTGTCCGAGGACGGGGTAGTGGGAGTGGCCGCGGCGGGCGATCAGCAACGCCACCTCTTCTCCCGAGGCGGCTTCCGGGACGGTGTCGACGTCCACCCGGGGCACCATGACCTCGCCCAGGCGGCGCTCGGAGAACTCCAGCGCGCTCTCCAGCAGGTCGGCGTTGGCCCGGGGCAGCTGCCCGTGGTCGTGGGACTCGCCGATCAGATGGCCGAGCTCCTCCAGCGTCGCCCCGTGGTGCAGTTCCTCCACCGGCTCGATGCCGATCCGGCGCAGAATCCTGTTCGCCGCCGCATCGAACACACGGATCAGGGGGCCCGCGACTTTCAGGTAGGCCACGGTGGAGGCACTCAGGGACTTGGCCAGACGCTCAGGAATAGCCAGAGCCAGATTTTTGGGGGCCAGCTCGCCCAACACCATCTGGATCACGGTGGCCAGGGCGAACGCCAGGAACAGTGCGATCCCGCTCACCGCCGCGTCGGGGATGCCGACGCCGCTCAGCAGCGGACGCAGGAGCTCGGCCAGCGCGGGTTCGGCGAGGAACCCGACGACCAGACCGGTGACGGTGATACCCAGCTGCGCGCCGGAGAGCATGAAAGACAGCCGCTCCAGCACCTTCACCGCGCGGGCAGCCCGTTTGTCACCGGCAGCAGCCTCACGGGTCAGGGCCAGGCGGTCGGCGGCGACGTAGGCGAACTCCTGGGCCACGAAGTAGCCGGTGCCGGCGGTCAGGACGAGGACGGCCAGCAGACCGAGTACGGCACTCACCGGGCACCACCGCGCAGAGTGCCGCGATCAGTCGCGTTCTGGCGGGATGGCCGGATATGGTGCCCAGAGGGGTCCCTCGAAGAGGCGGACAACGATCTTCTCCTTCGCGCGAGCCAGCAATACGGCAGGGAATACGCCGGCGGGGCGCTACCGACGCAGCGACCCGGTGGGGGAACTCTATGCTTCTACATCTCTGTAGATGACGTGAGGGTGGGCCCTCGCCTCCAGGCCGCCGCTGCGACGCGGAGGCGCCGAAGCAGGCACGTGTGGGTCCGTGCACACATCGACGCGCCGCTGTCCAGGGCTGCGGCCGCAACGACGGAAGGCCCCGACGTCGAGGTCGGGGCCTTTCGTCGTTGCGGCCGGGGACTACGGAATCGTCAGCACCTGGCCGACGTCCACCAGGTCCGGGTTGTCGATGCCGCTGGCAGCGGCGATGTCGTGGTAGCGGTTGCCGTCGCCGTAGAAGCGTTCGGCGATGTCCCACAGGGTGTCGCCGGGTTCGACGGTGTAGGTGCGCGGCTCCGGGACGAACGGGGATACCTCTTCGGCGGCCGGGGCCTCAGCCGGTTCTTCGACGGCGATCGGATTGTCGGTGTTGGTGTCCGACGCCCACAGCGGGCTGCCGTCCACGGCGTACAGCACCACGTTGCGGTCGGCCTGTACGACCAGCCGGTCGGCGGCCTCTCCGTTGGTGTCGGTGGCCCACACCGGGCCGTCGTCGGTGTACAGCACGAAGTTGCCGTCCTGCTGGAGCACCGCTCGCTGAACTCCCTGCTCGTGGGTGTCGGTCGCCCACACGACGCCGCCCGGCTCGGAGAGCACCAGGTTGCCGTCGCTCTGCAGCGTCAGGATGTAGGCGCCGCCCTGCAGGGATTGACCGAGACCAATTTCATCACCCGGGTACAGGGTGTCACTCATGGACGTGCCCTACTTTCTTGATCGTGGTTCGAACTGGTCACTCGTAAGATCAGCGGGACCCAGGGGCTCTGGGTATGGCTGTCATGGCTGCGCCGTGAGATGGCTGGAAAGGCTTGGCCGCCCGGAGCCCCGCGACGACTCGACCGCCAATTGGGAGATGCGACTCGATCGCTGTGTAGGGCAACGTCGGCGAGGTCGTCTGCTGGGCTGCAAGAGCGCGACGAGCTGGCGGAGGTGACCGTGCCCCGAATATGGGCCGGAGTGGACATCGGCAAGGAACATCACCACTGCGTGGTGATCAATGCGGACGGCGAACGGCTGCTGTCCCGCCGGATCCTGAACGACGAGACGGCCCTGCTGGAACTGATTGGGGACGTCCTGGCGCTCGATACCGATGTGCTGTGGGCGGTCGACCTCAACCACGGCGGAGCTGCCCTGCTGATCGGGTTGCTGCTCAGCCACGACCAGCCGATGGTCTACATCACCGGCTTGACCGTGCACCGCGCTTCGGCCTCCTACAGGGGCGAAGGCAAGACGGACGCCAAGGACGCCTTCGTCATCGCCGACCAAGCCCGAATGCGCCGCGACCTGGGCCAGCTGCGGCCCGGCGACGAGATCGCCGTGGACCTGCGCACCCTGACCGGCCGCCGCACCGACCTGATGTGCGACCGCACTCGCCAGATAAACCGGCTGCGGGCCCAACTGCTTGAGATCTTTCCGGCGTTGGAGCGCGAGCTGGAGCTGACGAACAAGGGTCCCGTCGTTCTGCTGACGGGCTACCAGACCCCGGCGGCGATCCGCCGCAGCGGCGTGAAGCGCATCGATACGTGGCTGCGCAACCGCAAGGTCCGCAGTGCCGCGGCCCTCGCCCGGACGGCGGTGGAGGCCGCTGAAGCACAGCACACCGCGCTGCCCGGCGAGAAGCTGGCCGCCGCCATGGTGGTCCGCCTCGCGAAGGGGGTGATGGCCCTTGATGAGGAGATCGCTGAAGTCGATGCCCTGATCGAGACCCGGCTTCGCGAGCATCCGCACGCCGAGGTGATCCTCAGCCTGCCCGGCATGGGCAAGCAGATGGGGGCCGTGTTCATCGCCGCCACCGGAGGCGACATGGACGCCTTCGGCAGCGCCGACCGGCTTGCCGGCTACGCCGGCCTGGCGCCGGCCCCGCGCGACTCCGGCCGCGTCAGCGGGAACCTCCGCAGACCCCGGCGTTTCCACCGTGGGCTGCTCAACGCCATGTATCTCTCGGCGCTGTCGAGCCTGAAGAACTGTCCGGCCTCGAAGACGTACTACGCGCGCAAACGCGCCGAAGGGAAAGGGCACAAGCAGGCGCTGCTGGCACTCGCGCGCCGCCGCATCAATGTCCTGTGGGCCATGATTCGTGACGGCGCGTGCTACCAAGCCACACCCGCTGTCACGGCAGCGGCTTGACATCAGCATTGGGAAGCCTTTCAGGGAAGCGGATGCGCTTCGTCGCGCATCGAAAACATGGAGGGGCTCAGCGGCGGGTCTTGAAGCGTTCCAGGGCTGTCACGCCGGCTGCGGCGAGGGCGATCTGGATGAGCCACTCGATCCAGTCGATGCCCTTGGTGTCCGCGACCCCGAGGGCCGCGGCGATGCCGGTGCCGACGAAGGCCGCGACGATGCCGACCGCGATCGTCCACAGCAGGCCGATGCGCTGGCGCCCCGGCAGGACGAGCCGTCCCAGCGTGCCGACGACGATGCCGATCACGATCGCACTGATCACACCGGAGATCTCCATACCTGCCCCACTCTCTCCATTTGGTCATGTCCGGATGCCCGCCGGGCGGCGAGCCACACGGGCCGCGCTCAGCGGCACCCTGGGTGGGCCGGTGATCGGCTCAGAGGTCGAACTCGTGCGGGGGAAGGTCCAGGGTGTAGCAGGCTTCGCGGACGACGGCCTGCTCGGTCTTGTCGAAGTCGCCGTCGGCGCCGCCGATGACGATGCCGATCTGGATGACGGCGCGGGCCTCGGCGGGCTTCTTCTTCGCCTTGGCGATCTCCTGGAGGACGCTGACCTTGCCGAAGTCGAAGTCGGCGGTCAGCTTGTTGAGGTTCTCGTCGAAGCGCCGCTGCAGGTCTGCGGCGTCGAAGTTGCGCAGCACGTCGTTCGTGGCGATCAGCTGTGCGACTCGCTGGCGTTCGGAGGGGTCGATGGTGCCGTCGGCGGCTGCGACGAGCGCGCACATCGCCATGGACGCGTCGCGGAATGCTCCGGACTTGAGGTCGTTCTTCTTCGCGTCCAGCTGCGTCTGCATCTGCTGGGCGGATTCCTTGATGCGGTCCCACAGGGCCATGTCAACTCCACTGGGTCGTAGGGGTGTCCGGGCCGGGGACGGACGGGCCGGCCCGGACACCTTCATTTCTACACCAACGTAGAAGTTGGTGGGTGGTGCAGGCGGGCGTCTTACGCCTCCTCGCCCCCGCCGTCTTCCTCGTCGTCACCTTCGAAGAAGTCGCCGATCTCGTCGACGGCTTCGGCGGCGACCATGCCGCCGACCACGCCGACGGCCAGGCCCGCGGCACCGGCGGCGACGACGGTGCCCATGCCGGGCCCGGAACGGTGGCCGCCGTGATGACCGCCGTGCCCGTGGTGGCCGTGCTCGTCCTTGTGGGCGTGGGAGCCGTGGATGTCGCCGTGCCCGTACGGGTGATGGGAGACGCGGGCCGAGTGGGCGTCGATGAGCTGACTGATCCAGGAACCGACGACCGCGTTCCAGTCCCGGTGGGCCGCGCCCTCGTGGCTGACGTGATGCCGGCCGAGCACGTCGTGACTGCCCGAGAACAGTCCGCCGCGCTTGTCTGCCTCCAGGACGATCTCCATCCCGCCGGGATTGGCGAGGAAGGTCACCTCGATCTCGTTGACCTGGTGGGCGTACTGCGGGGCGGGGGTGAGCTCGATCTCCTGGTAGAACGGCAGCTGCTGGCCGGTGCCGCCGATGCGCCCGTATTCAAGGTCGGCGGACTTGAAGCCGAAGCCGAGCTGCCCGAACGCTTCCAGGATCGCCTCCTGCACCGGCAACGGACCCACTGCCAACGGGTCGAGGTCGCCCTTGTCCCTGGCTCCGGCCACCGCGAGCTCGGTACGGATCCCGAGGACGATGCCCAGCGGCTGCCCGTGCAACTGAGTGACGGGGGTCTCCCAGAGCAGCGTGATGGCGAACGGCACAGTGCGGTGCTCGCCCTCGGCGAGGCGGAAACCGCCGCCGACACTGAAACGTTCGAAGGCGGCCGCGCCCTCGTGCTCGCCGCCGTCGTGTTCGGCTTCGACGCGGGCGATGAGTTCGAGCGTGATGTGCTCGATGTCGAAGTCGGCCCGCCCGCCGGTCAGGCGGACTTCGCCGGTCAGGCTGCCGCCAGGCAGGACGGCTCCCGGTGCAAGGACCGTATCCACTGCGGGTCCGCCGACCCCCACTGAGCCGAGCAGGCGCTTGAACACCATCGTGGCGTTCTCCTTCGTCTTACGTGCGTATGGATTTCATGTAGGCGCGGCGCCGCGGGTGCAGGTCCCCTCCGCGGCACCGCGCGCCGGCCGGGGTGTTACTTCGCCGCGTCCAGGGCGGCCAGGGCCTGCGCCCAGCCGACGTACTTCAGGTCGGCAAGATCGGCGACGGTCTTGACGCCGAACGCTTCCTTGAGCAGGTCGCCCTGCCGGTCCGAGACACCCTTGAGCGCGGACACGGGCGCGGCCAGCACCTCGGGCAGGCTCTTGTCCGCCCACGCCTTGTCCAGCACCTTGTCCAGATCGATCGAAGCCATGCCAATCCCCTCCTGTCACCGCGTGTTCGAGAACACGCGTATGGGCGCCAGGGCAGCACGGAGTACCCCGCACCACACTGGCATTATCTACAAGCATGTAGAAGCATAGGAGAACGAGGCAACTGTGGAGCACAAGGGCGAGAGATCGGGCGGGAAAGTCCGAAAAGACCCCTACCCCTGTCCTGTGCGTCTCCTCTGGCCAGGGGCTTTACTGATCCTTTACAGTTGTCGTGCGGATAATTGTCCGCCCAGATCCATCGGGCCGGGATGCGGTCCGATCGAGTGAAGAAGGAGCAGCAGACCCGCAATGGGTGAACCTCCCAGTACGAGCCGTGCCACGCCTTGCCCGATGAATCAGCCGGGAGCGGGGGTGGCACGGTGACCGAAGTGCTGCTGCTGCTTCTCGCGCTCGCTCTGACGCTGGCGTGCGCGGTGTTCGTAGCCGCCGAGTTCTCGTTGACCACGGTCGAGCGCAGTGAGCTCGAACGCGCCGCCAAGGCCGGTGAACGGGGCGCCGAGAGCGCCCTGGCGGCCGCCAAGCGGCTCACCTTCCAGCTCTCGGGTGCCCAGCTGGGCATCACCGTGACCTCGCTGGTGATCGGCATGCTCGCCGAGCCGTCCGTCTCCGCCCTGCTGCGCGGCCCCCTGGAGGCCGCCGGCCTGCCCGCGGGTGCCGTCTCCACCACTGCGACCCTGCTGGGCGTGGCCCTGTCCACGGTCGTCCTGATGGTGGTCGGCGAGCTGGTGCCGAAGAACTGGGCGATCTCTCGTCCACTGGCCGTCGCGAAGGTCGTCGCCGGGCCTCAGCGCGCCTTCACTGCCGCCTTCGGACCGCTGATCCGGCACCTGAACAGCACCGCGAACCGTCTGGTGCGCCGCTTCGGCCTGGAGCCAGCCGAGGAGCTGGCCTCCGCCCGCACGCCCGAGGAGCTGGTCGCGCTCGTTCAGCACTCGGCCCGCGAGGGCGCGATCGAGGCGGACTCGGCGGAGCTGTTCGTCAAAACCCTGCACCTGGCCGAGCTGACCGCCGAGAACGTGATGACCCCGCGGATCGATGTCCAGGCCCTGGAGGCACACGCCAGCGTCGCGGACGCCGCGAACCTCACGCTGGCCACCGGCCTGTCCCGCTTCCCCGTCTACCGCGACGCCCTGGACCAGGTCATCGGCACCGTCCACATCCGCGACGTCCTCGCCCTGGAGGAGGACAAGCGGCAGCTCACCCCGGTCACTGACCTGATGACCGAGCCCCTGCTGGTGCCGCACTCCCTGCCCGTGGACACCCTCCTGGGACGGCTGCGCAAAGCCCGCACCATGGCCGTGATCATCGACGAGTACGGCGGCACCGCCGGCGTCGCCACCGTCGAGGACATCATCGAAGAGGTCGTCGGCGAGGTCCGCGACGAGCACGACCCCATGGAAGTCCCCGACCTCATCCAGGCACCCGACCACGACGGCCGCCAGGTATGGGAGGCGGACGGCAGCGTCCGCGTTGACGAGCTCGAAGAGATCGGCCTCACCGCACCGGAAGGCCCGTACGAGACCCTCGCCGGCCTGATCGCCACCCGCCTGGCACGCATCCCCGCCCAGGGCGACACCCTCACCGTCGACGGCTGGGAACTGTCCGTACTCGACATCGAGCACCACCGCGCCGACCGCGTCGCGATCACCGCACCGGCCACCGCACCCACCCGGGCCAAGGAGAAGAGCCGATGACCGCCCTCCAGCTGCTGATCGGCGCCTTCACCCTGATCACCAACGCCTTCTTCGTCGGCGCCGAGTTCGCCATGATCTCCGTACGGCGCAGCCAGATCGAACCGGCAGCCCGCAAGGGCAACCTCCGGGCCAAAACGGTCCTGTGGGGACTTGAACACCTCTCCGCGATGATGGCCACCGCCCAACTCGGCATCGCCGTCTCCTCCCTCGTCCTCGGCGCGGTCGCCGAACCCGCCATCGCCCACCTGCTGGAACCCCCGTTCCACTCGGTCGGCGTCCCCGAAGCGCTGATCCACCCGATCGCGTTCGTCATCGCGCTCACCCTCGCCACCTACCTGCACATGCTGATCGGCGAGATGGTCCCGAAGAACATCGCGCTCGCCGCCCCGGCCCCCACGGCCCTGCTCCTCGGGCCGCCGCTGGTCGCCCTCACCCGAGCTCTGCGCCCGTTCGTCTTCGGCATCAACGCCTTCGCCAACACCCTGCTACGGCTGCTGAAGGTCGAACCCAAGGACGAAGTCGGATCCGTCTTCACCGACGACGAACTCACCCGCCTGATCAAGGACTCCAGCGCCGCCGGCCTCCTCACACCCGAGGACGGCGAACGCCTGCAAGACGCACTCGAGCTCGGCACCCGCCCCGCCGGCGAAGTCATGGTCCCCCTCGACCGCATGGTCACCGTCACCCACGACATCACCCCCCAGGGCCTCGAGCGGGCGGCAGCGGCGCACGGCTTCTCCCGCCTGCCCGTCACCGGACCAGGTGAGGAGATCCTCGGCTACCTGCACATCAAGGACGCCCTCGGCCTCACCGACCGCACCGCGCCCTTCTCCCGCAGCGCCCTCCACCCGATCACAAAGGTCGCCCTGGACACCCCGCTCGACGACACCATGACCGCCATGCGCGCGGCCGGAACCCACCTCGCCGCCGTCACCGGCAGCAAGGGCACCGTGCTCGGTTTCGTCACCATGGAAGACGTCCTGGAAGAACTCGTCGGCGCCTGACCCGCAGGATCCGTCGCCGGCACCGCCCGCTCCGGGTGATGGCCACCGGCATGTCAGCCACTCCGATCACCGGCCTGGGAAGCGTGCAAACAGGCACAGGACGCAGCGACGTCCGGCCGCCTCATCGCTGTCCTCTCGACTTCGTCGGCCGTCTGCTTCGCAGACGGCCGACGCGAAGCGGGGGAATCAGGTGCGGGGTGTGGTGGTGCGGATCTCGACTGAGACTCTGCCGAGTTCGCGGACGACGTCATTGAGGGGGCTGTACGAGTCCGGCATCGTTCACCACCTGCGCACGCCACCATGCTGTCGCGAACGGCCGAAGACGGTTCGACGAGGAGTTGACCGTGGTCATCGTGCTCGCCCTCGGCTTGCTACTTGCTGCTTGCTGCTTGCTCCGACAGCCTGCGGGCGCGGACTGTCGGATGGCATGAGACAGCCCGTACACGGCAGCTCGCAACCCGGTCCGTGAGCGCTGACCGTCTCCGGCCCCCGCCGACCGCCCGGCCTGTCGGCCCACGCCCCGCAAGCCCCTTACCGACTGCCCATCGGAGACACCCCGCAAAGAACCGCAGCCCAGGGGCGGCACCGGCGCATTGCCGCACCCAGTGCGCTCCGCTGCTTCTCGCCATTCCTCATCGGCGCACCACCGAACGCCGCCGGGGCCGTTTCCGCAGGTGAGAGACACCCAATGGCTAGGCCTCTCCGACCCGGCGCGCAGCGGTGGCGGCAGAGCCAGCCCTGATCCCCCTGTCCGCCGAGGTCAACGGATCAGACCCCCGGCGTGATGGCCAGCCGTGCGGCATGGGGCCGGTGGCTTGATGACGCCCTGGCCCGGCTCGGCGTCGTGATGATCCATCAGTTTCTGTCAGAGCCCGCTGCTACACAAATTCCCGAGGGATGGGCCGCGCCCGCGGTCCGCCGACGGGAGGGGACCCCATGTCGAAGGTGCCGGACGGCTTCCACCGGGTACGCGCGCACAACCGCCGCAATCCGAAGCCCGGGAGCGCGAAGCGGATGAGCGGCTGGATGATCGCCGGCCTGCTGGCCGGTGCCTGGCTGTGGGGGCAGGTATTCGGCTTCGGCGAGAGCACCGCCACGACGCCTCCGCCCGCGGATCCGCAGCCGGCCGTCTCCGCCCCGGCCGTCCGCTGATGGGGCGTAAACGGCCGCGTCTGCGGCGCGGCTGAGGTCCTCTCGGCCGCCATTGTGGCGGTGGCCGTCCTTGTCCTGGTCGTCAGGATGGCTGCCGCGGCCGCCAACGCTCTGAAGGATGCCTGGCCTGTCGTACTGGCTCTCGCACTGCTGGCCGCGGCTATCGCCGCGTGGCGGACCGCCCAGGCCGCGGGTGGGCGGCGTCGTGACGCCGAGCGACTGGCCGTTCTGCGGATCACCCTGGCCGAGTTCGACGGCATGGACGACCGGCAGTTCGAGTACGCCCTGAGGGATCTGCTGGTTCGTGACGGCTGGCCGGCCCGCCGTGTAGGCGGCGGTGGCGATCAGGTCGCCGACGTCATCGGTGACCATCCCCAGCGCGGCCGGATCGTCGTACAAGCCAAGCACACGCGCGTCGGCGGGAAGGTTGGATCGTCGGTGATGTACGCGGTGAAAGGGACGGCCGGGCCGGCCCATGGAGCCAATCACGCGGTCGTCATCACCAACGGCACCATCACGCGCGACGCAATGGCCTGGGGCGACCGGCACGGTGTCCACTGGGTCGACCGGGAGAAGCTTCGGCGCTGGGCAGAGGGCGGCACCGCGCTGCACGAACTCCTCGGGCTGTCTGGGCGCTCAGGCGGCCGGGGCCTGTTCAAGCGCGCGGCATGACGGTGCTCATCGAGTCCGTTCCGCTACGAACCCGCCTCAGCGAAAGTTCGACAAGCAGCCAAGACCATGCAGTGTGCGCTTCATCACAGGCTCGAACGAGGATGGAGACACGATGTGGTGCCGGAACGCGACACCACCCCAGTCGTCGGCCACTCCCCAAAGGGACACGACCAGCGAGGGACACGATCTCTGCGGGAACAAACCTGCGCCGCATGCAGGCCGCGAGCACCACGGTGACCGCCGGAGCCCGACCCCTGGCCGCGGCGGCAGCCGGCGCCCTGGTCCTCTTCCTCGGCGTCCGCGGCACCCTCACCGTCGGAGCGGTCCTCCAGATCGTCCCCGTGATCCTTCTGCTCGTCTCCCCTGTCCGCGCCCTGCGGGACATGCCCGTCCCGCCCGCGCGCACCGCCGTGCCGCCCGCCCGTGAAGGAGCCGCATGACGACGACCTCGACCGCCGCGTACTGGGACCCGCTCTGGGTAAGCGGTCGCCGCTACCGGCAGCTCGACGGCCCCGAGAAGCGGCTGATGGACGAATACCTCGGCCCCGGCCGCGGCCGCCCCGCCCTTGACCTCGGCTGCGGCGACGGCACCCTGGCCCGCCACCTTCACCACGAGCTCGGATACCGCACCACCGGCATCGACATCTCCCCCAGCGCCGTCGCACTCGCCGCCGCCCACGACGAAGGCCCCGCCCCCGGTCCGGCGTGGCGGTGCGCCGACATCACAACCAGCGACCTCACGGCACTGCCGGAGCCCGCGTATGCGGTCATCACCTGCCGTCTGGTCTACCGGTGGATGGACGACAAGGCGGCCTTCCTCAACCGCGTCCGCCACCTCCTTGTCCCGGGCGGGACGTTCTGGGTGGTCACCGAGATCGCCGGACGCCGCGAGAACACCGACCCCCTCCACGGTCTCGGGATCAGCCCCGCCGAGACCGAATTCCTCACCTCCGGCTGGTCCGCTGTCCAGGCCGCCGACCTTGACGTGCTCCGCTGCTACGCCCTGCACCCCTGACCCCCACTCACCCCTTGCCGATGGAGGACTCGGTGACCACCGAGAAGGACACCCTCGAAATCTGGAACACCTACGGCACCCACCAGATCACCAGAGGACTTCAGCTGCCCGAACTGGACCGGTGGGACTGGGGAATCCCGGAGACCGGCCCCGGCATCAACGCCCTCGGCGAGATGGCTGGACTACGTGTCCTCGACCTCGGCAGCGGCCTTGGCCGGCACGCCGCGAACCTGGCAGCCCTGGGCGCCAAGGTCACCGCCGTCGACGCCGCACCCGCCCAGCACCAGCGCGCCCTCACCCGCTACCCGGACCACCCCGGCCTGCACCTGTGTGCGCCGACGCCGTCGCCCACCTGCGCGCTGCCGACCCGTACGACCTGATCTACTCCGTCTGCTCCGTGCCGTACCTCGACCCCAACCGGCTGCTGCCCGCCCTGGCCAACGGCCTCAAACCGGGCGGACGCCTGGTCTTCTCCGCGCTGCACACCAACTCGGACGGCGCCGGGCCCTCGAACGAGGTGACCGCGCGCCCCGAGATCCTGCGACTGCCCGGCACAACCCAGGACCACCCCGTGAGTATGTGGGTCCTCAGGGTGCAGCTGTGGGAGGACCTCCTGGTCCAGCACGGCCTCACCCTGGAATCGGTCACGGCGATCGACTCCCCGACGGCGGACAACGCGGTCTCCTACCGGCTGTACACCGCTCGCCGTCCGGAACGCGTGCCGAGCCGTCCCCGCACCAACACCCCTCCCCCGCCGAACACCGCCCTCGGGGTCGGTGTGATCGTGTACGGCCCGGACGGCATCCTGCTCGGCCGACACCGGCGCCGTACCTGGGAGCTCGCCGGCGGGACCGTCGAACCGGGCGAGACCTTCGCCGAGGCCGCCATCCGCGGAAGCCGGCCTCGTCGCCGAGCCCGACGACGTACAGGTGCTGGGCACGCTCCTGGACCAGGTGGGCGACGTCGTACGGCTGACGGTGCCCGTCCTGATCACCCGCTGGTCCGGCATTCCCCAGCAACGAGAGGAGGCCATCGGATCCTGGCGGTTCTGGCCTCTTACCGCGCTGCCCCAGCCGCTGTTCGTGCCCAGCGCCCAGTGCCTGACCGCCTGGAACCCCGCCCTCCCGCTCGATCACACCCGCGCCCTCTTCCAGCCGTACGCCTCCCCCGGCCGGTAGACCGGCACCGACCACCTCCCGCGACCGCGTTCGACAGAAAGGGTCTTACCCGTGCCTCCGTCCTCTTCTGCGTCCCGGCGTTCCCTGCTGGGCGTCTTCGCTCACTTGTGCACGCTCGGTCACTGACCGGGTGGATGTACGGTCCGCGGGTGTTGAGACAAGACGCCTGGTCAGTGCACTACACCTCGCGGGACCTACCGCAGCCTGAGCCGCAGCCCTGGCACCTGCAGCTTTCCTCGGACGAGTGGGAGCTTTGGCTCGACGACCTGGGCATTCCTGATGGGACGCCGTACCTGTTGTCGCCGTGCTTCGTCTACGACACGGACCTGAACTCGTACTTCCATCGGGTGAACCTGATGGCGGGTCCGCTGAACAGCCAGCTCAACCGGGCGTCGCCTCTCTGTCGGAACTTGAACTTCCTGCACAAGAGCCGTGGCGGGAAGGACTGGCGGGACGCGACCGAGGAGGATCACGCGGCTTACCACCACTGGCGTCGCCGTGATCCAGGTGGGCCCCGCGTTGATGGCGACACGTGGAGCCAGGAGATCTCTCACATCCAGCAGTTCTACGTTTTCGCGAAGTCCAAATCCTGGGTCCCGTCAGTCCCGATCCCACAGCGGCCCCGGCGTGATTCGAAGGGCGAGGAGAAGAACGGCCGAGACCGACGGAACCCGGTGCCGGACGACGATGTGGACACGGTGCCGGCGTCGTACTCCCACGATCAAGGCGGCAAGGAAGCCTTCGAGTGGCTGCCTGCACCGGCATACCGCCGGTGGCGGAACGTCGGCGTCCTCGGCTATGACCTCGAGGGCCTGCCCCGGGACAACTTCCGCGGCCGGTGGGCATCGCGCAATGGTGCCTTCAGCGACTCGTTGGTCCGCACGGGGATGAGGCTGGAGGAGCAGGCCAGTCGCATCATTTTGGAAGTCCCGACGGGGCCCGGTCCGGCGGGCTACAGCAGGTTCTGGCTGCCTGGGGCGATCGCCAAGCGGAACTCGGGACGCTGGGTTTACGAGCCTGCGTCGGTTCGGCGGGATCTGACCGCCTACGAGGCTGCGGACCGACGGTGGGTCGTCGAGGAGGCCCGTGACGCGGGCCGCTACGGAAAGATCCGGCGTCCGATCGTGATCGATGATCCGCGAACCCCACACATGGCTCGGTACACGAGCGGCATCAACCGCAGCGAGAAGGTGAACGTCAGGCTCCTCAACCCGCGCGAGCGGCGCCGGCTCCTGGTGGATACCGAGGACGGCCTCGAGCCCGCGATGTTCTGGCTCGGCGAGAGCGGGCTGCCGTTGTCCTTGTCGACGTGGAAGGACATGTTCACCGACGCCAACCGCCGATGCGAGGAGACCGGCCTGGCTCTGCGAGCTCATGCACACCTCCTGCGTCACACGTTCGCGGTCATCACCCTCGAACAGCTCTGACGGCGGCCGTGACAAGCTCCCCATAGGCGGCCATTTAAGGCCCCACTGATGGCCACGGGGTTCCCCGCGTACGGCCAGTTTTCTCCCCGCTCGCCCCGACAGGTCCTGCTCGGCGACGCTTGAGCGGGTGAAGAACAGCAGGGTCGGGTGGCCCGGAGGGATCTCACCTCCGGGCTCCCTCAGAACGGAGCGTGACAATCTCTCGTCACTCCGCTCTTGTCGTCCTGGTCACCACACGTCCGGCATCCATGCCCAGTGGGCGAAGAGCCTGGGGTACTGGCGGATCACGCGTTTCCAGCACCTGTGGGCCTTCTTGAATGCCCGGAGCCGCTTGTACTTCCTGCGGACCCAGCGCAACAGGTAGGCATTAATGCGCTGGAGGAGGGGATACAGCGCGGAGCGACAGAACGCGCCGAAGTACTGCATCCACCCGCGTACAACGGGGTTGATCCGCTGGGCGAGTTCGGTGAAGGTGAACTGGGTCTTCCGGTGCAGCCGCCACGAGCGGACTTCCCGGCTGATCTTCTTCTTGGCGTCCTTGCTGATCGCGGGCAGGAAGCTGGTGAAGTTCTCACCGTCCCTGTTCCGCGCCCCGCGGGCTCGGAACGTGAATCCGAGGAAGGTGAACGACGTGTTCTCGTACGAGCCACGTCGCCTCCCATCCTTGAGGTACACGATCCTGGTCTTGTCGGGATGCAGCCGCAGCCCGACTTCTTCCATCCTGTCCGTGAGCCCTGCCAACACCCTCCGCGCCTGGCGGATGTTGATGCAGTGCACGACCGCGTCGTCGGCATAGCGTTCGAACGTGACGTCCGGGTGGTTCCGGGCGAGCCACATGTCAAACGCGTAGTGCATGAACAGGTTCGCCAGCACGGGCGAAACCGCCGATCCCTGAGAGGTTCCTTGGCTCCGCTTCTGCAAGGTGCCGTCGGGCAGTTGAAGCGGCGCTTCGAGCCACCGCTTAACATACAACTTCACCCAAACGGCGTCGGTGTGAGCCTCCACAGCCTTGACAACGAGGTCCCACCGGACGCTGTCGAAGAACTTCTGAATATCGAGATCGATAACCCAGTTGTCCTTCCAGCAGCGCCGTCGGCAGGTTTCCACCGCGTCAAGGGCCGACCGATAAGGTCGATATCCGTAGGAATCCTTGTGGAACACAGGCTCCACGCGGACTGCCAGGTGTCTGGCTACTACGGTTTGCGCCACACGATCCGCCACGGTGGGAATGCCGAGCATTCTCGTGCCTCCACCATGCTGCTTCGGGATCTCCACCGCACGCACCGGAGGAGGAAAGTACGTCCCTGACGACATCCTGTTCCAGATTCTATAAAGGTTGCCCTTCAGATCCTCCTCGAAGTCGTCGATGGACTGCCCATCCACCCCTGGTGCTCCCTGATTCCTTTTCACCTCCCGATATGCCTCCAGTACTTCCCACTTGGAGATACTGAACGGCTTGTCCGGTGCTTTCAGCTTGTCCATCGGCTCCTCCCGGAGAACGTCCGGTTGACCTGACACACACAGCCACGGATGACCCGGTCCCTTCGCTCCACCCCCATTACAGAGGCTTCGGCACTACTACGGACCGGTCCGCCAACGCGTCCCGCGACGGTACTCAGCTCCTTGCGGTTCAGCCGCTTGGAGGGCTCCCTCTCGCACTCCCCTTGGGCGAGTGCTGTGTCGGGACGTGCCTTCCCACGTTCCATGCGAGAGCGGCAGATCAGGCTCACGCCACCTCCATGCCGGACACCGCCTGACCAGTAGACAGGTTTCCCGTCAGGCTTATCCCGGACACAATCTCAGGGCCCGGTTTCGATGCCACTTGATTCTCCATAACGACACTTCAGCAGTGGTTCACTTGCGTTCGTCTTCCTGATCCCTACCTGACGCCTCTCGGGCGCCTTTTCCACATCGCTCACCACGGTCGCGTCACCGCTTCCGCAGCATGTGGGGGTTTGAAGCCTCCTCCTGCAAGGCGGCTCGCCGAGTAGCCGAGGGGAATTTCACCCCTCGGCTCTCACAGATCCGTGCGTAACAATCTCTCGTTACACGGCTCTTGCCATCCTGATCACCAGACCTTCCGCGCCGAGACGGACCATTTCCAGTGCGCGAACATGCGGGGGTAGCGATCCGCTGCCCCCCAAAATGCCCGAATGGCCTTCTTGAACGCTGCCAATCGCTCGTACTTTTTGCGGATCCATCGCACCAAGTAGGCATTGATGCGTGCCAGGAGGGGATACATCGCAGTCCGGTAGAACCGGCCGTAGTAGTTCATCCAGCCCGCCACGATCGGATTGATCCGTCTGGCGAGCTCCACGAAGGAGAGATCCGATCTGCGGTGAAGCCCCCAACTGCGCACTTCGCCGCTGATCTTCTTCTGGGCGTCCTTGCTGATCGCCGGCAGGAACGACGCGAAGTAGCCGCCGTGCCTGTTCTGCGCCTTACGCGCGCGAAACGTGAATCCCAGGAAGGTGAACGACGTGTGTTCATACGAGCCACGTCGGTTTCCATCTCTGCAATACACGATTTTGGTCTTGTCGGGGTGCAGTCGCAGCCCGACCTCCTCCATCCTGTTCCCGAGTGCGGCCAGCACTTGCTGGGCCTGCCACTCGGAGACGCAGTGCACGACTGCGTCATCCGCGTACCGTTCGAACTGGACGGTCGGGAACTCCCGCGCCAGCCAAGTATCGAACGCGTAGTGCATGAACAGGTTCGCGAGCACGGGCGATACCGCCGAACCCTGGGGAGTCCCCCGGGTCCGCTTCTGCAAGGTGCCGTCGGGTAGTTGCAGCGGCGCCTGGAGCCACCGCTTGACATATAAAATCACCCAAACGGCATCGGTGTTGGCTTCCACTGCCTTGACGATGAGGTCCCACCGGACACTGTCGAAGAACTTCTGGACATCGAGATCGATGACCCAGTCCTTCTTCCAACAGCGTTCCCGGCAGCGTTCCACCGCATCCAGCGCAGACCGTCCGGGCCGATACCCGTATGAGTCCGCATGGAACACAGGCTCCACCCGGACTCCGAGATGTCGTGCCACCACGGTCTGGGCCACCCGGTCGGAAATAGTGGGCACGCCTAGAATTCTCGTGCCCCCGCCGTGTGCCTTGGGAATCTCCACCGCGCGCACCGGAGGCGGGAAATACGTCCCGGACGACATCCTGTTCCAGATCTTGTAGAGGTTATTCTTCAGATCCTTCTCAAAGTCATCGATGGACTGCCCGTCCACTCCCGGTGCACCCTTGTTCGCCTTGACTCCCTCGTATGCCTCCCAGACCTCCCGCTTCGAAATCTCGAACGACTTGCCTGACGATTTCAACTTGTCCATTGAGTCCTCCCGGAGAGCGTCCGGTTGATCAAATGCACACAGTCACGAATGGCCCGGCCCCTTCGCTCCACCCCCATTACAGGGGCTTCGTCACTACTACGAACCGGTCCGCCAGCGCGCCCCGCGCCGGTACTCAATCCCTTGTGGTTTCAGTCACTTGGGACGCTCCCTCTTGTCCGCCCCGTCTGAGGCAGACTGTGTCGGGGCACGCCTTCTCCTGTTCCATGTGAAAGCAGCAGATCAGATTCACGTCGTCTGCATGCCGGACACCACCTGGCCAATAGACGGGCACCCGCCAGGCTAATCCCGAAGATCCTTCGGTACTTCGGTTTTGATGTCGGTTTGATTTGTAACGACACTTCAGCAACGATTCGCTTGCGCTCGTCTTCCTGATCCCCACCTGACGCCTCTTACGACGCCTTTTCCTCATCGCTCACCACGACGGTCTTCAACCCAACGCAGCATGAGGCGGTTTGAAGCCTCCCCCCGCAGGGCGACTTCGAAGGGCCACGCCTTTATCTTTCACATAGCACCGTTTCAGCAGCTCTGCCTACACAGAGCTGCCTCTGACGTTCAGGACACAACGAAGGGCCAATTCCTTCATCTCTCACATAGCATCGCTTTGAGAGAGCTTGCCTACATTGCGCGCTCCTTCCGCGTTCGTGGCACACGAGATCATGGAAATCCTTGAGGCTTACGACCTCACGGGCAGTTACCGCGCCGCGGCGGAGCTGGCCGGGTGCGACCACCACACGGTGGCCCGGTATGTGAAGATGCGGGCCGCTGGTCAGAACCCTGATCAGCACCGTCACCGGACCCGCGCGATCGACGACTATCTGCCGAAGATCGAGGAACTGGTGGTCCGCTCGCAGGGCAAGGTCCGCGCGGACGTGGTCCACAAGCGAATCACCGCGATGGGCTTCGCGGGCGGAGAACGCACCACTCGGCGCACGGTCGCCGAGGCGAAAGCCCAGTTCAGGGCGGGTCGGCGGCGGATCTATCGGCCGTGGGTGACCGAGCCGGGGCTCTGGCTTCAGTACGACTTCGGCGACGGGCCGGTGATCAAGGGCCGCAAGACCACACTGTTCTGCGCATGGCTGGCCTGGTCCCGTTTCCGCGTGGTGATCCCGATCTGGGACAAGACTCTGCCGACGATCACCGCGGCTCTGGATGCCACCTTCCGCAGACTCGGCGGGGTGCCGGCCTACGTGCTCACGGACAACGAGAAGACGGTGACCACCGACCATGTCGCCGGGATCGCGGTCCGCAACCCGGAGATCGTCGAGGTCGCCCGCCATTACGGCACGACCATACGTACGTGTTTGCCGGCGGACCCGGAGACCAAGGGCGGCTCGGAGTCGACCGTGAAGATCGCGAAGGCCGATCTCGTCCCGAAGGACGTGAATCTCCGCGAGCAATACAAGACCTTCGGCGAGCTCGAAGCGGCCTGCCGGGCCTTCTGCGATGAGGTCAACTCCCGTACTCACAGGGCGACTCGGACCAAGCCCGCCGACCGGCTCGCGGAGGAACGCCAGCGTCTTCACCCGCTGCCGCGGCGCCCATTCACCGCCACCTTCGGCACAACCCGCCGGGTCACCTGGGAGTCGACGATCTCAGTCGAAGCGGTCCGCTACTCGGTCCCGCACGAGCTGATCGACAGCCGGGTCTGGGCCCGCTTCCACGGCGACGAACTGGTCGTCACCGCCGTCGACGAACACGGCTCGGCCCGCGAGGTCGCCCGCCACCCGCGCGGCCAGGCGGGCTCGCCGGTCCTGGATGACGCCCACTACCCGCCGCGTGAGGACAAGGAAGGTGACCGGACCCCGAAGGCCACCTCCGTCGAGGAGGTCGCGTTCCTCGCCCTCGGTCCCGGCGCCGCGAGCTGGCTTGTCGAGGCCGGAGCATCCGGAGTGCGCCGGATCAGGGCGAAGATGACCGAGGCCGTCGCCTTCTCAAAGCTCTATTCAGTGGCGGAAGTTGACCGCGCGCTGGGCACCGCCGCGGTCACCGCTCGCTTCGCGGACAAGGACCTGCTGTCCATCCTCGACTACCAGGCCGTCCACGAACGGGCCGAGCCCGTCCGCCGCAGCGAGGAACACTCGCTGCAGCCCGGCACCTCGTCCTGGTCCGCCTTCGGCCTGCCCGCCACCGCTTCGGATGTTTCCGAGTACGACGAAAGTGATCTCTCCTGATGGCCGCCCCTCTTCGCACCGTTCCCGGCTCGGGCGGCGACCCGCTCGCCGAGTCCATCGAGCTGACCCGCAGACTCAAACTCCCTCACATCCGCAGGTCGTTGACCGACATCATCCCCACCGCCAAGGCCCAACGCTGGGACCCAGCCGAGGTCGTCCGCGTCCTTCTTTCCGAGGAAGCCGCCGGACGCGACCGCGCCAACCTGCACACCCGCCGCAAGCGGGCCGGGTTCCCCACCGGCAAGACCTTCGGCGACTGGCACGAGACAGAATCGTCCATACCCCGGGCCACCCAGGACGCCCTGAAATCCCTGGAATGGGTCGGCCGCCGCGAGAATTTTTGCATTTGCGGCCCAAGCGGCACGGGAAAGAGCCACTTCACCGAGGCCCTCGGACAGACCGCGGTCGAAGCCGGCCTGACCGTCGCCTGGTTCACGATCGAGGAACTCGGCGCACTGGTCCGCCGCCACCGCGCGGACGACTCCATCGCCCGGGCCCTGGCGAGAATCATCCGCTCGGACCTGATCATCGTCGACGACATCGGGCTGCTGCCTGTCTCCCCGGACGCCGCCGAAGGCTTCTACCGCCTGGTCGATGCCGCATACGAGCGACGTTCGATCGCCGTTTCGAGCAACCTCCACCCCTCAGGATTCGACGAGATCATGCCGAAGACCCTGGCCACCGCGACCGTCGACCGGCTACTTCACCATGCCCACGTCACAGTCACTCAGGGTGATTCGTTTCGACTCACCGAGGCCACCACAGGAAAGGGAGTGAAGCCCTTCAGCTGACCCACACCCCCCGAGGCGGGGTGATATCTGGCCGCCGTTGGGGAACTTCTGCTGGCCGTCAGTGGGGAGAACTACTGGCCGCCTCTGGGGAGAACTACATGGCCGTTGACACAAGCTCCAGCGCGGCCACATCGCCGATCTCGCCGACATGAATCAGGCTCAACGACTTCACTACCAGCGGATCTTCGGAGATCCCATGGACTGGATCCGGCGCAGGCTCGGCCATGCTTCGCAGCTTTCGACCTTGATCTATCTGCATGCCCTGCAGGAGCTGGAGATGGAGACGCGTATGGCCCTGGTCCCTGACACCTGGGAGGACCCCCGGGACACGCCGCTGGGGAGTTTCGGGAACGAGACGCCGCCGCAGGATCTGCCCAGGGAGGTATCGGCGTGACAAGCCGGGGCCGTGGCAGCACTGGTCCAGGACGCCCGTCGGCCCTTCCACCCAGTGGCTACGAAGCGCCGCCGCTGGTCCGGGAAGGACACACGGGCGGCTTGATCGTCGACTTCCATGGTGATGACGACCGCCAGGCCAGTTACGACTTCGGGCCGTTGGCGATGCCCGGCTGGCATCCGATTCTGGCTGAGGCCCTGGCTTTGAGGGTCGGGCACAGCGGTGGAATCCGAACTCTGTCGGGATGTCGGACCAGCTGGGCCTCGGCCAAAGCCTGGATCCAGTTCCTGGTCTCGCTGGAGCAGCCGCCGAAAACCGTCGATGAACTGACCCGCGAACATGTGGATGCCTTCTACACTCGACCAGGTTCTGCCGAGAGTACACGGCACATCCAAATGCGCGAGATGAGCAAGCAGTTCGAAAACGAGCGGATTTCCCGCCGCCTTCCTGCTGACGCATGGGACGCCTTCAACCGCCGGCTGACCAGGCTCAAGCAGTCGGGAGTCGGAGGCTACTCGCGAGGCGAGTTAGATCGGCTGACGGCCGCGGCCCGAGCGGACGTGGCCCGGATCTCTCGGCGTATTCGTGCCGGCGAACAGCTTCTGCGTCAGGCACGGGACGACCCCGGAAAACTGGATGCCCAGCAGCGGGAATTAGGGGAGACCCTTATCCGCATCGCGGAGACCGGCGAGGTCCCTCTGCTGGAGGGCGACAGAAACTGGCTCCGTCGGAGAGCCGATCTCGCGGGACACCTGTTCATGACTTGGGCGGATCTGGCGCCTTTGATGGCTCTCCTCGCGGTGGTCACTGAACGCAACGGGGAAAGCCTCAAGGAACTTCCGGTCAGGCACCGGCTGCTGGAGGACCGGGCGGTCGAGCTCGTCCTGGTGAAACGACGCCATGGAGTCCAGCAGTGGTTCGAGACGGTGACCTGGGAAATCGGTCCCAAGTCGCGTGAACTGCACACCCCCGGCGGCCTCTACCTTCTCCTGCTCGAGCTGACGGGCCGCAGCCGGGAATTCTGCGGCTCCACCGCGGCCTTCTGCTTTTGGCGCAACAACTGGGCCGTCGCAGAGCGCAACCGGTCGGAGCACTTCGCTCCGTTCGAGATGGACCTCGGACGCGGTTCTAAGATCGAGATGTCCGCATGGGCGGCCTCGAGGACCAAACCAGTAGTCGCTGATCCGCGGCCTTCTGCGAAAGCGAAGGCCACACAAGACGGCTCGGGGAAAGAGCCTCCGGTCCCGCTGGTCGTGACCTTTAACAAGATCAAAACCAGCATGGACGCCCGCCGGACTCGCCAGCTTGGTGGCCACCTGCCCTCGTCGGCGAAGAGCAACACCGCCCAGGTCCTGTTCGCCAACTACCTCAAGCCCGACGAAGCCACCCGCGAGTGGGGAGAGGAAGTGATCACCGAGGCTCTCGGGGATGCGGAGCAAGCTGCCCTGGACGCCCATGCCGCGGTGGCGGGACGTCGCGGTGGCGGCCCCAAGGTGATCACTGACGACGCTTCCGCCCAGCAGCTCGAGGAAGCAGGACTCGCCCCGCAGACGGCCCGCGATCTCTCCGACGGGAACCTGGACACCGCCTGGACGGCTTGCGAGGACCACGACCACAACCCGGAGACCGGAGCACCCTGCGGCGATTCGTTCCTTGCCTGCTTCCACTGCGGAAACTGCCTGGTCACCCGCGATCATCTCCCCCGACTCCTGGCCCTGCTGGAAGCCCTGGGGGGCCTGCGCCAACGCATGAGCGAGGACGACTGGTGGAAACGCTACGGCCCTGCATGGGTCGCCGTCCGGCGAGACATCCTCGCCAAGTTCTCCCCGGCCGAAGTCAGCAAAGCACAAGAGCAGTCCTTGCCCGACGCCCTCCTCGACCTGGTCGAACCACCCTGGGAACAGCCATGAGCATCGCGACCTTCGCCTCCAACCCCACAGCAGTCACGCTGAAAGATCCGTACGTCCTCCACGGTGTTGGGTGCCATTCAAAATCGTGACGGGTTTGCCATTCCCGATGGTGATGTTCGGGGATGAGAAGAGCCCGCCGGTGGGGTTCCGGCGGGCTGTTTGATCTTCATCGTGTCACTGGGATGTTGACGGTGCCTATGGTGGGCGCGGTCGTCATTCGGCGGTGACTTCGGCGACGGCGGCGCGGGCGCTGGTCTCGTCGACGATGGGCTTGCCCTCGGCGTAGGCGGACAGCAGGGCCTGGACGGCGAGGTTGTTGACGGCGCGGGGAAAGCCGCGGGCGGTGTCGTGGATCAGCGTGATCGCGTCGTCGGTGAACAGGGTGTCGCTGCGGCCGGCGAGCGCGAGGTGGTGGACCAGGTAGGAGGAGGTCTCCTCGCCGGTCATGGACGGCATGTTGTAGCGGACCTGGATCCTCTGGTCCAGGGCGGCCAGGACACCGAGTTTGATCTTGTGCCGCAGGGTCGGCTGGCCGATCAGCAGGCAGGCCAGCGGGCTGTTGGAATCCATCTCGTCGTTGGTCAGCATCCGGATCGCCTCCAGCTGCTCGTGGTCCAGGAGATGTGCCTCCTCGATGATCAGGATGGGGACGCGGCCGCGCTCGTTGTTCTCGGTGGCCAGCAGGGCGGTGGCCTGCGGGATCAGCGTCGACTTGTGCGGACGCGGGACGCCGCCCAGCGAGGCGACGATCGCGTGGTGGATCCCGGCGACGCCGACCGCGGGGTTCGCCAGGTAGATCACCTTGTGGCGGGGGTGGTCCAGCTGGGACAGCGACGCTCTGACCGCGACGGTCTTGCCCGCGCCGACCTCGCCGGTGATCACCCCCAGTGCGCGTTCGCCGATGCACCAGGTGATGCGGGCGACGGCCTGCGCGTGGGAGGAGTGCCGGTGCAGCATCGAGGGGGCCAGGTCCTTGTCGAAGGGCATGCGCGTGAAGCCCCAGTGCGCGGTCAGTTTGTCTATCAACGTCCGTCCGTCCTCTCCAAGTGGGCGATGCAGCGGTCCAGTTCGGCTGCGGCGTGTTCGGCCCGCCGGTGGAAGCGGACCGCGAGCCGCAAGGCCGGGCCGGTGACCCGGTGGTGGTCGAGCCTGCGGCCGGCCAGCCGCAGCGTCCGCTCCAGCAGCAGGCGGGCCGACGTCTCCTGGTCGTCGAGCTCGTCGAGCCGGTCCTGGACCGGGTTGCCGCTGGTCACGAGCCTTCCTCGGTCAGGTCGACGGCTTCGGTCGGTTGGGCCTGGCCGGGCAGGAAGACCTCGTAGTTGATCCGCTGCCCGAGTTCCCTGGTGCGCTCGGTGTCGATCAGGCAGAGGTAGTCGATCCCGGTCGGCGCCGGCGGGGCCGCGACGGGGGTCTCGGGCTTGGCCTTGGGGTGCGCGTGCCGGGTGATCTGGTGCGGGATGGCCTTGCCGAACGAGCGTCCGCCGAAGCGGACGTCGATGTCGGTCAGGTCGAAGGGGTCGAAGACGAGCTCGACCTGCCGGCCGACCAGCGAGGCGTCGACGTTGTAGGTGTTGGACTGGAGTGAGACCGTGGCGGTCTTGGCGACCTTCCGCAGCTCTGACCAGCGGAAAGCCTCCCTCAACGCGTCCGGGGTGGGGACCGGGAACGGGGCGCTGGCCATCCACCGCTCCAGCGGCTGCTGCCCCGTCTCGGAGTGCGCCCGCCGGTGATAGACCTGCTCGACCCAGGCTGTGAAGAGGCGATTGAGCATGGCCAGGTCGGTGACCTTCTCCGTGTCGACCTCGACCAGGAACTGTTCCCGGACAGTGCGGAAAAAGCGTTCGATCTTGCCCCTGCCCTGCGGGCGCCCCGGCGTCGAGTGGATCAGCTTGATCCCGAGCCTCGCGCAGGCTCTGAGCAGGGCGGAGTCCACGAACGCGGAGCCGTTGTCGACGTAGACGCCCTCGGGGACGCCGCGGGCGGCCAGTGCCGGCCGAAGCGCCGCCGCCAGTCGGACGCTGTCCTCGGCGCCGCCCCAGCGGTGCCCGACCACCGCCCGACTGTGGTCGTCGACGAACGCGAAGAGATAAGCCTTGTGACCTGCGATCTTCGGCCCGTGGAGGGCATCCCCGACCCAGAGCTCATTCGGCCGGTTCGCCTCGAACCGGCCGAACGCCTCCGGCGCCTGCCCGTCGGGGCGGGTCAGCAGTTCCAGGCGCTGAAGGTGCCGGTGGACGGTGCGGTAGGACGGGCCCCAGCCCAGGTGCTGCTGCAGGATCCGCACCACCTGCGCGGTCGACCGGCTCGGATTCTCCCGCTTCAAGGCCGCTGCCAGGTCCAGCACCTCCTCCGGCGTGCGCGGGGTGACCTGCCGGGTCGGCGGCAGCAGCGCGTCGAAACCGCCCTCACGCCAGAGCTTGAGCCAGCGATCCACCGTCCCGCGCGTGATCTTGACCGGCTTCCCGAACGGATCGGTGTGCACCCGGGCAGCGATCGCGCGGACCATCGCCCCGCGCTGGCGCGGGCTCAGGGCAGCGTCAGCCGCCTCGCGGATCAACTGGTAACGGAACAAGGCGACTTGGTGGGCCCGTTCGGCCCGCCGTCGCTCCTCCTCATCGACCAACGCCATCCGGCGCCCTCCTGAAACGGCTGTGGACATGCCAGCCGCCAGGATGAGCCGAGCCCGACGATCTTCGTCAGGGTCAGCTCGTGTTGATCGTTTCGGAGGTCAGGCCGGAGGCCAGCCCGGCGCCAGCAGGCGGCCGTGGCAGGCCGCCGACACCAGCAACCAGGTAGGCACCTTCAACTTCCCGAGCCTCGCCCTCGCGGCGAACGCGAACCCCGTCACCGCACTGACCGCGTCAGCGACCGCCGTCCCGGCCGGGGCCGGCAGGACCGCGGCCGGGTCGTCCGCCAGCGCGACCAGCCACGCGGTGAACACCGCCGTCGCCCGGACCGCCCGCCGCGACCAGCACCGCAGCCAGCCCCGCACTGTCGTCACCGGCCTGCCCAGCCGCCCGGCGATCCGCCGGCAGCCCCAGCCGGCTGCCGCGAGCTCCAGCCCGGCCCCGACGACCTCAGCCGTGTCCGCGCGTCTGACCAGGGACAACGCTGGAAGCAGGATGTGCGTCGCCTCGCAGGAGCGGCACCTCGCCCGACGCGGACGCACCACCACGACCCCGCCCGGACCCCGCAGGCTCCGCGACCGGCCCCAGCCCCACCGGGCCAGCACCCCGCCGCAGCCCGGACACGACAACTCGCCCTCGACCAGGCGCCGTTCGACAACCGAAGTTGCCACCTCTACCGTGACCAAAGCGCCCTCCGTTGGCGCTCGCACGGCCCTCCCGGACGCCGCCAAACGAGCGGGAGGGCCGTGATCATGTTCAGGACATGATCACGGTGCCGCCCAGCACCCAGAAGATCAATTACCTTCTTGTGAACTCTTCCTCATCAACATCACCAATGGCACAACACTGCCCGTTCGTCAGCATGTTGAGTGACTATCTACACACGGCCGCCCGCTGCGGCCAGGAGCCCGGCTGGAGGACACCTCCCGCTACAGCCACGACGTCTGGCACCTGGCGCCCGCGCGACTCAAGATCCACGAGTACTCGATGATCTTGAACTCTCTGTCTCTGCCCCAACGATTTCGGCCGGCGGTCAAGCAGCTGTTCTACGCCTTGCTCTCGCTGAAGCCGCCGGATGGTGAACCATCCCCAACCATCGCCACCATCCGAGGCATGTTCACCGAGATGCGACGGTTCTTGATGTGGCTCGACAAACGGTGGCCACCGGAGCGGAACGAACTGTCCGTCCTGTCCTCGAGCGATCTCGAGGACTACGGCAAGCACCTCCTGGCCCGCTTCCCGAACAATCGCTCTCAGCGCGAGTCCTCCCGAGGCGGAGTACGGCTGCTCTGGCGTTGGCGTCTGCAGATGGGTGAACACGCCCTGCGGTTCGAACCGCTCCACCTCGACGGATGGAGGGAGTCGTCCAGCACAGGGCGGGGCGAGAACAAGACCGACCGACTGCCCGAGGAAGTCCTGGGGCCCTTGTTGGTCTGGGCACTGCGGTTCATTGACGACTTCGCCCCCGACATCCTCGAAGCCGACCGGGAATGGCGAGCAAGCCGTGAGAAACGCGTTGGCCGTTACCTGGAGCGAAGCGCTGTCGGACCAAGCCTGCAGGCGATCCTCGATGAATACGTCGCCGCCGGCCGCCCGTTGCCCGGCTGGCGCGGACAGCCCAGCCTGACCCACTTCAGCCGCCTTCTCGGTTGCCGTCACGACGCCGTCCGGCCCCATCACGCTGCCCTCGCGGCCGCCGCCGCTGTCGTCGGCGTGACCGAGGGCGCATTCCTCGACGGAAGCGTCCAAGGCCGTCTGGACGGGGAGCCGTGGGTTGACTCGATCGCCACCAACCACGAGTCAGCGAACAGCCTGGCCCGGCTCAGCCGCATTCTCCACGCTTCTTGCTACGTGGTGATCGCCTTCCTCAGTGGCATGAGAGAAAGCGAGGTCAAACACATCAAACGCGACTGCATCGAGATCAAATACGACGAAGACGGCCGTCCCTACCGCTGGAAACTCAGCAGCCTCGCGTTCAAAGGGGAAGACGAGGTGGAGGGCGTCCCAGCGACTTGGACGGTCTGCGCAACTGTCGTCCGCGCAGTCGAGATGCTCGAGAAGCTCCAGCCGAAGACCTGCGACTACCTCTTCACGGGACTCCTTCACGGCAACGGCGCCAAGAAGTCATCGAACGAGGTGGAGGGAAATAGAGCGACCAACGCACACCTCAACGACCTCGTGGCGTTCGTGAACCAGCTCTGCGCAGACCGCGGCCGCAGCGACATCATCGCGGACAGTGCGGGCCGGCCCTTCAAGCTCAAGACCAGCTACTTCCGTCGGACGCTGGCCTGGCATATCGCGCGCCGTCCAGGCGGGCTGATCGCGCTCGCGATCCAGTACGGCCACATGAGGACCGTGCTGGACGCTCGAACGTCCAGCGGCTACGGCTCCCGCAGCCGCGGTGGCATCCATGGCGTCCTCGACGTCGAGACCGCCCTCGCCGCTGCCAACACTGCAGCCCGTCTCCGCGATCAGGCCGCGGCAGGGGAGAAGATCTCAGGCCCAGCCGCCCGCCGAGCCCTCACCGCCGCTGCCCACACGCCAAAGTTCGAAGGACGGATCGTCCCCGCGAAGTTCGCGAAGAAAGCAGCCTCATTCCTTGCCCGGGACGGCATCGTCCTTTTCGACAACCCCGGCGCAATGCTGATCTGCGCGTTCAAACGAGACAACGCACTCTGCGAACCCGACCCAGACGCGACAGCCCCAAGGCAATACGACTGCCGACCCGGCTGCGGCAACACCGTCCGCACCGACACCCACGCCCGCCTTCTACGCGAACGAGCCGACGAACTCGACCAGCTCGCCGCCTCGGCGCCCGGCCCGGTCAGCCGACGACTCAAGGCGAGCGCCAACCGGTTCCGCACCATGGCTGACACCCACGACACCATCGCCCAATCGGCGAAGGCCCTGACATGAGCCAGCAACCACAGCACGACGACGAGCGAACCCGCATCCGCGAGGCCATGGACCGACTCCTGGCCGGACAGGCCACCGCCTCCAACGGCAGCCTCACCGTCGTCGCTCTCGCCGCCGAGGCCGACGTGCACCGCATGGCCCTCATGAAGCGGCATATCGATCTGAAGAACGAGTTCTACGAACGCGTCCGAAAAGAAACCTCGCAGATCCCCGAATCCGAGAAACGGCTCCGGGAAACCGTCACTCAACTCAGAAAGACGGTCAAGAACCAGAATGCGGAGATCGAAGAACTCCGCCAACAGGTCACCCGTCTCACCCTCGCCAGCGCTGTTCTCACCCAAAGGGCGGACATCCCATTGCCGCCCGCCCCGGCCGCTGACAACGTCATCCCATTCCGTCCACCAACCACCTGAGCTCCTCAACTACGAGGCCGCCGCAGCCATCACGCTGCGGCGGCCTCGCCTCGTCTCGGGGCCCTTCGCGCACCCTAAAAAGCTGAACACAAGAACTTGACAGGGAAGACGACGACCTTCGGCCGTACGGCGCGGATGTGTTCGACGATCAGCCCCGCCACCTCCTCCAGCGGGGCGTCGCAGAGCCGGGGTCGGCCGGGTGCGGAGTCGGGGATGCGGGCGTCGGCGAATCCCAGCATTCGGGGCCGGCCCGCCCCCAGGATGTCCAGGGCGTCGGCGAGTTCACCTGCCCGGTGGCTGTCGGGAGCCCAGGTCGCGGTGACCACGGCGGTCGCGGCGCCCGCGGCGGCGTGCTGTGCGAGGACACCGCCGGCCAGGAGGGACTCGTCGTCCGGATGAGCGTCCTCCTGAACCGGGCGGTCCCGATCCTGCCGTGGGGATCGGGCGCGATGACCTCACCCGGCAGCCCCAGGGCCTCGGCTTCGTTGTTGACCCAGGTCACGAAGTCCTCGAGCCGGACGGCGATCGCGTAGTTCCCCAGTGATCCGGTGCGGTGGCGGGCGTGGGTGGGGTCGTGGATGGCCGCGGCGAACAACAGCTCGCCGTCGGGGACGAAACACTCCAGTACGCGGATGGCGTTGACGACGGGCGTGATGGCGACCCACGGGACGGCCCGTTCAGCGCCGCCGGGCAGGTAGTGGCCAGTGTCGGGATCGGTGGCGGTCTTGTAGTGGTGACCGCGGATCAGCAGGTGCGGCTCTTCCGCGTCCTCGGCGTCTTCCTCGTCCAGGCCGGGGGCGACGTCCTCGGGGCGGACACGGAGAACGTGGCGGTCCGACTGGCCGTCAGGTCCCGGCTCCGGGTCGGGACAGCAGCCCGCGCGCAGGCCGAGAACCTCCTGAGGACGGGCGCCTGTCAAGTACGAGCAGACTATGAACGCGGCCGTGACCAGGTGCTTGAGCAGGGTCTCGGCCTCGGTGTAGTCGATCACCTCGCGCCAGGGGCGCCCGTTGATCCGGCCGGTGACCGGCACATCCAGCGGACACAGGCACGGGTTGGCCGTCACGAGCGCCGCCAGGTTCAGCTTGGTGCTGGCGTGAGCGACCTGCCGCAGAGAAGCGCCGGTCATGGCCGCGACGTAAGCGCGGGGCAGGGCGGGCTTGCCGTTCTGGACGGTCGCGGGCAGCGGGGCGCCGCCGGCGACCCGCTGGGTCAGGTAGGCATTGAGAGCAAGCCGACCGGCGGGGGTCGACTGCTGGCTATGGGCAGCCTGGTGCAGGCGGCGGGCTTCGGCGTGGGCGGTGAGGATGTCGTCGGCCAGGTCCTCGACGAAGCGGATCGCCCAGATCAGCAGCGGGCCCATCGTCTCCTCGGCCAGCACCTCTCGCGCGTTCTCCCCGCTGGTCGAGGTCGCGGCGGGCAGATAGTCGTCCACGCCGCCTTCATCCCACGGGGGGCGTGCAATCCCGGCGGGCCGGGCGGTGAGCTGGTCGAACGCCCACAATCGCGTGACCGCCAGCAGCTGCTTGCGCACGTCAGCGCGGCCGCTGCCAGCGTTGCGCAGGTGCAGCCCGTACTCGTGCAGCACCTCCCGGTCGCAAGCGGCCAGCGTGCCGATGCCCCGCTCCTCCAGCCAGTGCGCCATCAGCATCCACGCCCGCACGCTTCTCTGCGCCGAATCGGGGGCGATACGGGTCCGCATCCTGGCCGCGCGCTCGCGCACGAAGCTGTTGCGCAGTTGCCCGCTCAGGAACGTCCACGCGATCAGCCGCAGCGGCTCGCGGAAGCACTCCACGCAGGACTCCCAGTCGATCTTGAACAGATATGTGCTGGGGTTGTCGATGAGCGGGGCCAGCGACCACACCATGTCGCCGAAACGGCTGTTGAGGTGCGCGTGGCGGGCGATGACCAGATGGTCGGGGATGACCGGGGTGGTCGGTTCGGGCAGCGGCAACAGATAGGGGTCGGCCTCGGTTGCGAAGATGGTGGTCACGGGTTGAGGTCTCCACTCAGCAGGTCGTCAACGATCTCCCGGTCGGCGGCGGTGATCCGACCCCGAGCTCTGGCCCAGGCCCCGGCCCCGACCTTGCCTCTCAGATCCTCCAGGCGGGCGTGGGCATCGTTCCAGTCCCGGACCCAGACAGAGACGGGCAGGACTGAGCGGGCGTTGGCGAGGGCCTGGTGCAACTGGACCAGACGCGGGTGGTGATCAGCGTGAATTCGCGCGCTCTCGCAGCCTAAGCATGTGAGATAGGACGCTCCGCAGCCCCCGTCCGGTAGCGGCGCTGGACCTTGGTCGGTGTCGGAGCAGTCGGTGGTGGCGGTCTCATGATGTCCGGGGTCGCGCTGATCGCTGAGCTGGGCTGCCAGGCTGACTGTCTTTCGGGCGTGTTCCAGCGCGGCTGCCGCACCGGCGGCGACGATGGGGGCCGCCTGCCGCTGGACGCGCTGGTCAGGCAGTACGTATCGACGTTCGTGGGTGTCGCGGGTGTGCTGGGACGGTTCCCCGCGGTCCACCACGACCGTCCGCCGTCCGCGCTGGAACGGCGAGCCCGTGCCCGTTCGCTTCCTCCACCCGGCCGCGTCCGCGTCGTTGAGGCCCAAGCGGATGGGGCCCACGGCGGTGCGTCGCGCGGGGTTCTCGATTGCCCGCTGCGGGCAGTGGGCGCGCCAAGCCACCAGACGGTCGGTGCCAGGGGCGAGATCGTGGGCCAGAGCGCGGGCGAAACGGGTGGCTTGCAGAGCCTGGGTGATCAGACGGCCTGGGGAGTCGGCACCGGCATCGGTGGCATTCTCGGTCTCGGATCGGCCGCCCTTGTGCTTGCGGACCGGGATCCGGTACGTGGGCCGGCCGTTGGAGCCGGAGTCGGGGGCGGCCTTCGGTGTCGGCATCACGTTGATCACCGAGAGGTTCCAGCCGAACTCGGCCATCAGCAGTACTCCCAGGGCCGTCGCCTCCATCCGGTCCAGGAACAGCCGCTTCCACGTCATCTCGGCGGAGCGTCCGCCCACCGCGCGCCGGTAGTGGATCTTCACTTCCCCGCTCTTGTAGCTGGGGAGTTCGCCGGTGCGGGCTATCAAGTCCAGGGCCTCACCCAGGGCCCAGGCCGGAGTGCCGGGCACGAAGGCGCCGCTCTGCCAGGATTCCAAATGGTCGGTATTCTCCTCGATCCGCAGCAGCGCGGCCCGGAACACGCGCCGGGCCTCCAACCGGATCCGGTCGAACTCCGCAGGCGCGTAGGACTCCACCTTGCTCGGCAGGTCCGGGACGCGGCGGGTGAGCTCTTCGAACACCGGCCCCGTCCGCAGGCGGGGATCATCGCGTAGCAGGCTGACGACGCTTCGGAATACCTCGCGGCCGCCGGAGGTGTGCTTCTGCTGTTCCCACCAGGCTTTCACCGCGGCGGCGGTGAGTTCGTTCAGATCCCCTGGTGGCCGGGCGCGCTGCGAGGTGAACGTCGCGAACGCATGCAGGTATCGGAAGCCCCCTCTGGAGGTTTCGTGGGAGCCCCAGCCGTGGGTGCGGGCGGCGAACAGGGCGGCCAGGGATCGCTGCATCGGTTTGGCCGCCGGCAGCGTGGAGAAGTCGTAGTCCCGCACATGGCCGTCGCGGTCACGGTGGCGCACCACCAGGCCGGTCAGCGGGTCCAGGACCTGCGGGGCGCTGTAGTCGGCCGGCGGCAGGACCGCCTTCCTGCCCCTGCCGCGGCCTTCGCTCTTGCCGTTCCTCTCCTCGGTGTCCGTCGTGGTCACGACGCGGCCCCCGCCTGGCGGGGCGTCAGCCGGGTGTCGATGTCCTGGATGCCGTCCGCCTCCCGGGCCACCCTCGTGAACAGCCCGTCCAGATCCGGCAGCGGCGCCGCCATGGGCTCATCGGCCTCCGCCAGCAGGGCCTCCAGCTGCAGGTGCCGCACCGGCGCGAGATACGTCTCGACCGTGATCTGCCGCGTTGCGTGCCCCAGCAGCCCCTGCACCAGGTGCCACGGGTCGCCGTAGAGCAGGGCGAAGTCCCGGCGTTCCTTCGGGCTCAGCCCAAAGCGCCGGTCCAGCAGTGAGTTCAGCACCACCAGCATGAACAGCGCCATGCTATGACGCGCTCCGTGCACGGTGGCGTAGGGCGAGTAGACCCTGTGCGGGTCTCGCCGCTGATCAGCCGGCGGCTCCAACACTGCCCGGCAGCGCTGGTTCGCGGTGCGGAACACCGCCTCCCAGGAGTGCGGCTGGAACGGCAGCCCGGCCTCGTTCAGCCACAGCCACAATGGCTCCGGACCGTCGGCGCCCTCGGTGAACAGCGTCGCCCGCTCCTGCCAGGTCAGAGAGTCCAGCGGCCGCTCGAACAGGACGCCGTCCCGGTCCCTCCACCGGACCTTGCGCCTGAGCCCCGGGGTGACCTCGGTGACCAGCCGCATGTCCGCCAGCTGGTCGTAGCGGCCCCGCGCCTGGGCCTTGCGCACCGCCCAGGCCCGCGAGGACTCCACGTACGACTCGATGTCCCGCACCGCCTCCGTCGAGCAGTAGAACGTCCGCGAGGCCTTTGACCGGGTCACCGCCCCCGACACCCGCCCCCGGCAGTACCGGCTCTTGCCCAGCCGCGTGCCCGGGACCTCGAACGTCAGCAGCGAACCGCCCTCCTGGCGCCGCAACCCCGAGGACACCTCCAGCCGCACGAACGCCGTGTTGCGGTCCTCCAGCCGCCCCAGCCAGCCCGGCTCCACCTCCCCGTCCCGGGTGTGGCCGCGCAGACCGATGTCCGTCCACAGCCGCCACGTGCGCGGCGTCAGCCAGTGCATGTCCGAGGCCGCCGGCTTCTTCAGCCCGTCCGGGACCTCCCGCGTGCCACCCCGGCTGTCGGTGACCTGGCGCATCGTCACCGGCCTCGCCGACACATACCCCTGGTCCCTGGCCCACTTGTACAGGGCCGTGAACGCCGCCAGCTCCCGGTTCCACTTCGCGGTACCCACCCGGGCCGGATTCGCCGGCGCGTCCAGCCGCCAGGTCCCGTAATCTTTCAGGTCCTTCTCGCGCGCATCTGTCCAGTGCCGGCCCCGCGCGGACAGGAACGTCAGCAGCAGGGCAATGTCGGTTGAGTAATTCCGCTGGGTCTCCCACTCATATCCCCGGAAGACGGAGGACTGACCGAATCGGCACAGCAGCGGATCTATCCGGAAATCCGGCCCCACGAATACCGCATCCCCCTCCTGCATCTCCCATTCCGCCAACTCGACTCCTGGTGAACCCGACCGCGTCAGCCAGTCCCGACCTACTCGGAACACCCGCCACTCCGACACCCGACGCCTCTCCTGTAGCGCTTCAACACGCTGACCCTATAGGGAATTGGGGCAGGCCAGGCAGAGCAGAAAGTCCGCTCCGCAGTCGCCCCCGGGAGCCGGCCAGGGGCTGGACTCCTCGTCCTCGCAGTCTGCGGTCGCTGTCTCCTGGTGCTCTCGGTCCGGACTGTCTGTGATCTGCCCGCCGAAAACAGCAGCCTGGGCCTGTTCCAGGGCCTCGAGCGCGCCAGCTTCGAACACCTCGCGCGAAGCGCGCTGTACGCGCTGGTCGGGCAGGACGTAGACGCTCTCGTGGGTGCCCTGGCTGTGCTGCAGGGGACGGCCCTCCTCCGTCACCGTTGTCCGTCGGGCCCGCTGAAAGGGCGACCCGGCCAGCCCATGACCGCGGGCCCACCACTGGACCGTCGACTCGGAGACACCGAAGGACAGGGGACCCACCGGGGCGGGTCGGTCCAGGTCCAGGTGCTCCTGCTTGAGCAGGTAGGAGCGAGCGGTCATCAGCAGATCAGTCCCGGGTGTCAGACGACTGGCCAGAGCGCGTCCGTGAGCAGTGGCTTCCAGAGCGTGGGTGATCAGGCGCCCAGGGGAGCTGGCCCCTGAATCGGTGATGTTCTCGGTGGAGAACCACCGTCCCCCTCCCGATCTGCGCTTTTCGACCTGGACCTGATAGGTCACCGACACCATCTCGCCCGCCGATGGTGCCGTCGTCGGCGCCGGCATGCGGTCATAGACGGACAGGTTCCAGCCGAACCGGTCGGTCAGCAGCACGGCCAGCGCGGTGAGCTCCCCGCGGGTCAGGAACAGCCGACCCCATGCCTTCTCTCCCCCTTGCCGCCCAGCAGCCCGTGGTTCGTCACGCTGCTGTGTCCGCCCGGGTGGAGAGTGCGAGGGACATCACCGGTGCGTGCGAGCTGGTCGAGGATCTTCCCGATCCTCCACTCGCGGCTGCCTTCCGTGAAGCCGCCCGCCCGCCATACGTTCAGCAGGCGCGTGTTGTCACTGATCCGAAGCCAGGCCGACCGGAACTGGCGTTGAGCGGCCTGCACCACCCGTTCCCGCTCACTCTCCTCATAGGACTGCTTGTTCGGCGTCGGCCCGGGGATCCTGCGGGCCAGTTCCTCCGCCACCGGCCCACCAGCCAGTCGGGGGTCCGCCTGCAACAGATTCCGGACCTCTCTCAGCGTCCCCTTCCCGGAGTTGGTACTGATGCGCCCATCACGCCAGCTCTGCATGATGGCGACGGTCAGAGCGTCCAGATCGTCCGGTGGACTGTCCAACCCCGAGAGGAAATCGGCGAAATATCCCAGCTTTATCCAGCTGCTTCGGGCAGTGCTGTGGCTGGTCCAACCGCGAGACCGGTCTGCGAACACCTTGGCCAGTGAGCGCTGTATCGGCACGGCCACTGACAACTCGACGAAGTCGAACTCCTTTTTGTAGCCGGCCTTGTTGGTGACCGTCACCACCAGACCGTCCGGGGCCAGCGGGGCTTCGGCCCGGTGACCTGCCGGGGGCAGGACGGCTTCACGTCCCCGCCCTGTCACGAGGCCACCTCGCCGAGGAGGACGTCGATGTCCTGGATCCCGGACGTCTCTCGGGCGAGTCGCGCGAAGACGCCGTCCACATCCTCGACATGCTCGTTCTGACCATCGGCGCTGTCGGCCATGGCAAGGATCGACTCCAGCTGCAGGTGAGCGACCGGCGCGAGATAGTGCCGCTTCGTCGTCTCCACGTCCGCGTGCCCAAGGATCGTCTTCACCAGCCACCACGGGTCACCGAACAACAACGCGAAATCCCGCCTCTCCGTCTTCGACAGCCCGTAGCGGGTCTCCACCAGCTGGTTCAGCACGATCAGCAGATAGAGCGCCGCTGAATGCCGGGCCGAGTGCGGGGTTACGTACGGGCTCTTGCCTCGGACGTCCGCCAGCCGGAAGTCTCGGTTGATCTTCCGTTCCTTCTCGGTGAGCAGGACCCTCTCGCAACGCAGGTTCGCCGTCCTGAACACCCCGTTCCACCGATCGGGCGGCATCGGCAGGCCCTGCTCAGTCAGCCACAGATAGGCCGGCTCCGGCCCCTCCGGTCCCTCCAGGAACAACGACTGCCTCTCTCGCCAGCCGAGCCGGCTCAGTTCCCGCTCACCGATGGCCCCATTCCGGTCGGCCCATTCGACCTTCGGCTTCAACCCGCCGGTCACCCGCGTGATCAGCAGCATCACCGGCAGCCGCTCATAGCGACCCTCGGCCTGGGCTCGCTGGATGGCCCAGGCTCGCTCAGACTGCACGTACGCCTCAACCTGGCCGACTGCATCCACCGAGGCGTAGAACACCCGGCTGTTTTTCGACCGCGTCACCGCCCCCGCGATCCGGCCGTGGCAGTAACGGCCGTGCTGTAGCCGCTGGGTAGGCAGCTCGAACGTCAGCAGCGACCCACCTTCCTGCCTTCGGAGAGCCGAAGAGAGCAGCAGTTGGACGAATCCCGTGTTCCGTAGCTCCGTCCGCGAGTCCCACCCCGGCGCCGGGAGGCCGCCGCGCGCGTGGCCGCGCAGGCCGATGTCCGACCACAGGCCCCACGTTCGCGGCGTCAGCCACGACACCCGCGAGCTGACCGAGTCCGCCGCCCGGTCCTCCCGCCGCGACACGTCCACCGGCAGCGGACGCACCTTCCCCCACCGGAACAGCTTGGTGAACGCCGCCGCCTCCCGGTCCCACTTCGTCCCGCTGATCCGCTCTGGGTTCTCCTGTGCCTCACACCGCCAGTCCCGGAAATCATCCAGATCCTGCTGCGTCGCCTCCCACCACTCGACATCCCGCGAGGACAGGAAAACAAGCAACAGACGGATATCCGTCGAGTAGTTCCGTTTCGACTCACGCTGCATACTCCGGAATTCGTTCGAACGGACGAAATCCAGAAGCCCCGCATCGACCATTCCGTCGGGCCTCACGAACACCGGGTCACCCGGCTTGAGCCCGATCCGGGCCACCGCCTCCGGCAGCTCCCGTACCCCCAGAACCCCCTCAGCAGGGAGTGTCCCCCACCGGCCTGCATCCGGTACCCGCACTACTTGCCACGTACTCAACTACGGTCCTTCCTGACGCTTGAACTCACTCAAGCATCAGGGAAGTCGTCACCCACGACGCCTACGGCCAACTGACCGGCCACCCGGACCACCGCCGCACCCACCAGGCGACCTTGTTGGCGTTCCACGCCGCGGGCCTGGAACACCTCTACCCGCAGGCCGGGGCTCCGTGGCAGCCCGATGCGTTGTACGCCGCGACGCACCCGGATTCGGGGGTGGGCGAACTGAGTGTGCTGTTGACGCGGGTCGGCAAGGCGGCGCTCAGCGTGCCGGACGAGCACGTCACCGAGACGGTCGACGTGAGCGACTGCATGGACCGGAAGTTGGCCGCGATCTTGGCGCACCGCAGCGAAGCGGCGCGGGAGCGGCCCCTTCCCGGAATCCTGTCCCGGCTTCCCGCAGCAGAACGGGAGTCGATCATCGCGACGGAGTACTTCACCCTCCTTGGCAGGAGGCCGGCGCCGGACGGGGCGGTCCTCCGGCTATCGCGGTGAGCTGCTGCCGAGGGGCTTGGTCATGGCCCGGTTGACTCGGTGGTCGCGTCCGGCGACGTAGGAGGGGCAGGGCCGGTAACCGGTGCGGTGGTAGAGGGCCAGGGCGGCGGTGTTGCGCCGTCCGGTCTCCAGCATGACCCGCGTTGCGCCGCGGCTGGCAGCGTGCCGTTCGAGGTGTTCGAGGAGGTACCGGCCGATTCCGTGGCCGCGGGCGTCACCGGAGACGTACATCCGTTTGATCTCTGCAGTGTGCTCGTCGAGGAGGCGTACGCCTCCGCACCCGACCGCCTCTTCGCCGAGGTGGGCGATGAGGAACAGGCCGTGGGGCGGGTCGAAGTCCGCCTCGGGGGTGGTGTCCGGGTCGTCGGCGAAGCCGTACAGGCCGAGCTGTTCGGCGCGTAGGGCCTGGGTCAGGCGGCGGGCGTCCGGGTGGTCGTAGGGTGCGGCGGTCATGGAGGGCGTCGGGCATATCGCGGCTGGGGCGTCGGGGGCGGTGGGCACGGAGGTCATGAAGCCGATAGTGCCCTGTCGACGGCGGTGAGCGCACGGGCGCCGTCCCGTGCGCGCATGCGGGCGCCGGCGGAGCGGCGGATCCGGCGCAGGAGGTTGCGGCAGCGGATGGACTGCACGTCGGGTACCCGGTCGGCGAGTTGCAGGAGGGTGGCTGCGGTGGCTTCGGGGTCGCGGGCGAGGAGGTGGGCGTGCGCGAGGTGGATGCCGTGGAGGAGGGCGGAGCGGGGGAATCCGCTGGTGGGGCCGTGGTCGGTGAGGGGGGACAGGAGCGTGGTCGCTTCGGCGAGCAGGCGTCTGGTGTGGGCGGAGTTGGTGGCGGCGAGTTCGACGAGGGCGTGGCCGGCCTCGGCGGAGACCTGTTCGGGGGTGAAGTAGTACAGGGAGGGAGGGTCGTCGTCGCGGCGGTGTTCCAGGAGGGTCCGGCAGCGGTCGGTGGCGTCCCGGAAGGCGCTGATGTCGCCGGCGGCGGCGTGGGCGGTGGCCATGCGGCCCCAGGCGCGGGCGCGGACGACGGGGCTGCTGCGGGCGGTGTGGTCGACGGCGGCTTCGGCGTAGCGCAGGGCGGCGGCGGGCTTGCTGGTCGCGGCGTGCTGGTAGGCCAGCATGCCTAAGACGTTGGCGACCGTGGTGGTGTCGCCGGCGGCGCGGGCGAGGCGGATCGCGAGGAGCTGGTAGCGCTGGGCGGCCGCGTGGAGGTCGGCGTCGAAGGCCATCCACCCACTGAGCTGGGCCATGCCGCTGGCGGTGGCGAGGAGGCGGGTGCCGACGTCGGTGGTGTAGCTGCTGCTGCGGACCAGGTCGAGGACGCCGGCGAGTTCGATGCGCACGTACCGCTGGGACAGGGCTCCGCCTCCGGCGGTGTCGTCCAGCCGCCGCAGGCGGCCGAGGTGGCCTTCGAGGACGTCGACGAACGCGGGCAGGACCTGCTCCTGGGTGCCCGGTGCGGCGGTGCGCAGCGGGCTTTGCCGGGTGGCGTCCCAGACGGCGCTCAGGAGCTGGCTGTCGCCTGCCGGGTGGAGGATGGCCTGCTCTTGCGGGTCGGTGGCGGTCCACGCGGTGGCGGTGGCCAGGACGTCGGCGACCGAGCGGCGGCCGACGAGGTCGTCGGTGGCGGTCTTCTCGGCCGTCGCGCCGCCCGCGTCGGGCTCTCCCCAGAGGTCCGCGGCCTTGAAGGGTTCGCCGGTGGCCTCGGTGAGGACGGTGGCCGCGAGCCGGCGCACAGTCGCGGAGCGGGGCCTGGTGCCGTTGAGCCAGGCCCGGCCGGCTGTCAGGTGCAAGGTGGGCTGGCCGGCGGCTTCCAGGCGGGGGTTGAGGGCCCGGACGAGATCACGGGGTGTCCACCGGGCTGCCCGGAGGGCGGCGGCCAGGACCTGGTTCGAGGGGGGCGCGGGCGCCGACCCGGCGTCCGCCGACGTCGCGTCGCGGAGGGGCATCACGCCCGGACGCTACGTCAGATCTCCTGTGTGGGGCGCGAATTCTCGGCTTTTCTCGCTCTCGCCGCGAAATTCTCAACGTTCTCTCCGGTCCCCTCTGCCGCGGCCGTGCTGGGCGCTGTGTGCTGGTGAGCGCGCCCCCGGCCTGCTGCTGGGCACGACCTGCCCGCTACATGGCGCAGGACGAGGGGTGGGCTCCACCTTCCCGGCCGGGTGCGGTCAGGCACCGCACATCCGACAGCCTCTCCCCGCGCTGATTCAGCAGCCGCGCCTGGCCGGGAAGCACGCGCTATCCCATCGCCGCTCACTAGGAGGACGAGATGTTCCTTCCCCATCCCGTGATCGAACAGCTCGACGACGCCCAGGTAGCAACCTGGGAGAAGCACTTCGCCGGCGCCGGACACGAGCGGCCCCGGGCGATCGAAGAGGGTATCTGGCGCAGGACGCAGGACCCGGCGAACGCCGTGCAGTCCGGCTGGTCCGAGGACGAGAACGGCCGCCGCCGCATCGTGCACTACCGCTACCGGTACGACCTCGACTACACGTACCCCGTGCCGCGCCTCGTCCTCGCGGAGCTGTACCTGTACACGTCGGTTCTCGCCCCGAAAGCCGAGATCGACGAGTACCGCGACAACGTGCGCTCCTGGCTCACCGAGGGCGGCTGGCGGCAGATCGACGACACCCTGTGGTCGAAGGGCGACCTGCGCGTCAACGTCATCTCGTACGACAGCCACCCGCAGGACGAGCGGGCCTCGCGGGCAACGCCGGCCGGGTTCTGCTCGCTCGACGTCGTGTTCGTCTCCGAGGACTTCGAGGTGACGCGCACTGTGCGACAGATGCCGTGGAACGTCCTGGCAGGCGGCATCCGCATCAAGGACGAACGCGGCAACCCGACCTACGCCGACGACCTGAGCGAGCTGTCGGAGTACCTGCCGTTCCAGGTTGAGATCGGCTGCGGCACCAGCGTCGAGGCCGGGGTGCCGCCGCTGCACTTCCTGCACCAGGCGTACCGGGTCACCGAGCGGACCGACAACGTCATGAAGCAGACGCACCCGTTCGTCCTGAGCCCGCCGAAGGACACCCTCGTACGGGAGATGCTGCTCGACGCCACGGCGAAGGCGGACGAGCTGGTCACGATGTTCCGCAAGAGCTTCCTCGCCGAGCCGACGGCCGCGCACCATGCGCTCAAGGCCCTGCACGACGCCGGGCACTTCGTCGGCCCCGTGCTCCAGCACAACTTCGACCTGCTCGCCGCGCGGGCCGGGCTCCAGGAGCACTTCGTGCGCCGCTACGACCAGAAGATCCCGCCCGCGCCGTTCCACCCCGAGGCGAAGGCACTCCTGATCATCGGCCTGCACGCCGACCGGCGGTCGGTCGCGAAGCGGGCTCGCGAGCGCGGCATGAAGGTCTTCTTCGTCGACACCGAGGGCCTGGAGGAGTTTGGCGAGTACATGCCCTACCCGCTGGAGGGCCCGCAGGACGGCGACGTGATCGTGAAGGCCGAGGCCATCCCGACGCTCGTCGAGCTGTGCCGCCAGCTCGGCATGAACACGCCCGTCCCCGCCCAGGCCGCTGTCTGACCGGCACGGTTCCCCGGGGCCGCGCACGGCACTCGTGCGCGGCCCCGCTCCCCGTGAGCACACCCGAGAAGGGACTCCCCAGAGTGGACTCGTACGCGCAGAGCCGTGGGCGGCTGCTGACGTCATCCCGGCCCATGCCGGACTTCGAGGTCGTGGGGTCGAATGGACCCTGGCTTCACTGTGTCGGCGGCACCCGGATCTTCGACGGATCGAGTGGACTGCTCTGCACCAACGTGGGTCAGAGCAGCCCCAAGGTCCATGTCCGGATCGACAAGCAGTTCTTCCGCTACTCCTTCGGCGGCGCCGCTGTCGTCCAGCCCCACATCCAGATGGAGCTGATGGATCGTCTGTGCCGCGCAGTGGGCCGCCCGGACGACTCCGTGGCGCTGACCACGTGCGGGACGCTCGGCGTCGAGGTGGCCGTGGGCCTGGCGCGGAACATCACCCGGGTGCGTGACGGCAAGCTGCGCGGGGACATCCTGACGTCGACGTTGAGCTACCACGGGATGTCGGCGATGACCCTCGCGCTCGCAGGTAACCACGCCCGCAGGCCGCGCCCGGAGGACGCGCTCGGCCTCGGTCCGGGCTTCCCGGCGCCCTACCCGCCGACGCATGCCCACGAGGGCCGCGGCTGTGACGCCTCGTGCGCCGACGAGATCGCGAGGGAGATCGATCGCCGCGGTGCCGAGAACGTCGCCGCTGTGCTGATCGAGCCCATCAACGGAACCACGGGCGGAGCCTTCGTGCCGCCCGACGGCTACCTCCAGCGGGTCTCGGAGGTCTGCCAGGAGCGGGACGTCCTCGTGATCCACGACGAGGTGCTGACCGGGATGTGGCGCACGGGGACACCGCTCGCCAGCCACCACTGGGACGGTTGCGAGCCCGACATCGTGATCCTGTCCAAGGGGCTGGGCGCCGGATACACGAGCGTCGGCGCGGTGCTGGTGTCCCCTGAGATGGCCCGGTGGATCCGGCACGAGGACGCCGACCCGCTGCCCGCGATGGGCACCATGGCCACCCATCCCCTCATGGCGGCCGCGTGCCTGGGCGTCCTCGACGAGCTGGAGGAGATGGACTTCACCGCCTTCGCAGCGCGCGGCGAACGCCTCGCGGAGGCCATGACGTCGCTGAACGGCGTCGGACCAGTGCAGGACGTGCGCGGCCGGGGCTTCCTCTACGGGGTGGAGGTCACCCCGGGACAGCTCTGGCCCGTGATGAAGGCCGCGGAGGAACGCGGGGTGTTCTTCTACCCGTTCACCGGAGCCGGAGAGCCCAAGAGCGAAGGGCTCGTCGTCGCGCCCCCGCTGACGTCGACGGACGACGACATCGAGTTCCTGATCACCGCCCTGTCCGGCGCGCTGCAGGTCGTGGGCTGAACCCTCGGCCGCCACCGAGGCCGGTGTCCCGATCGCCCCGTACCACCGACTCGAACACTCCAACGAACCTACGAGCGACCCGACTTGGGTCCTACTCGCCAACCGATAGCGTCAGGGGGCACACCGAAGTTGGTGTGCCCCCGACTAGACAAGGACGACCTGCAATGCGTGTTTCTGTGATCGGCTGCGGTCACCTCGGCATCCCGCACGCTGCGGCGATGGCTGAACTCGGCCACGAGGTCATCGGCGTGGACGTCGACCAGGCCAAGGTCGATCGACTCAACGCCGGCGAATGCCCCATTTACGAGATCGGCCTGCCGGAACTGCTCGCCCGCCACACCCAGAGCGGACGTCTGCGCTTCACCACCGACATCCGCGAGGCCGCCGACTTCGCCGAGCTGCACTTCATCGGCGTCGGCACCCCCATCGACGCCGACGGCCGCTCCTACGACACCGCACAGGTCTTCGGCGCGATCCGGCAGCTCGCCCCCCACCTCGACAAGGCGTGCACGATCGTCGGGAAGTCCACCGTCACCGTCGGCACCACCATCCAGGTCACCGCCCTTGCTCAGCGCCTGGCCCCCGTTGGAGACCAGGTCGACGTCGTATGGAACCCGGAGTTCCTGCGCGAAGGCCACGCCGTCGAGGACACCCTCCGCCCGGACCGGCTCATCGCCGGTGTCTCGACCGCGGAGGGCGAGAAGGCGATCCGCGCGGTGTACGCCGGCATCCTGGACGCGGGCATTCCGCTGTTCGTCTGCGACCCGCAGACCGCCGAGTTGGCCAAAGGCGCCGCGAACACCTTCCTCGGCTTGAAGATCAGCTACATCAACGCCGTCGCCGACATGTGCGAGGCCGCGGGCGGCGACGTCTCCCAGATCGTGGACATCCTCGGCATCGACCCCCGAATTGGCAGCGGCGGCATGCGGCCCGGCATCGGGTACGGCGGCGGCTGCCTCCCCAAGGACGTCCGCGCCTTCACCGCCTCCGCCCGGCAGCTCGGCGCCGAACAGGCCGCGGCCCTCCTCCGCGCCGCCGAGGAGATCAACGAGAGCCGCACCACCGTGGCCCTGGGCCTCATCACCCGCGCCCTGGGCGACCGCCCTATCAAGAGCTCCCGGATCACCGTGTGGGGCGCCGCGTTCAAGCCCGGCACCAACGACGTACGTGAATCCCCAGCCCTCGCCCTGTCCCAGGCCCTTCAGCAGGCCGGCGCCACCGTCACCATTCACGATCCGCAGGCCGTGCCCACGGCGATGGTCCGCAACCCAGAGCTGGACTACACCGACGACCTGGCCGGCTCCCTCGACGGCGCCGACATCGTCGTCCTGGCCACCGAGTGGCCGGAGTACCAGCAGGCCAACCCCCACGCCCTGGTGGACCGCCCGGCCAACCCCCTGCTCGTCGACTGCCGTACCACCCTCGACCCCGAGCCCTGGCGCGCGACGGGTTGGACCGTCCACCAGCTCGGACGCCCCGGGAAGTAGAAGGGGCCCGGGCGGTGGTGCCCGCAAGTCGCCATCAACCCCTGAAAGGCCAGACGTCCCGCGCTATGACCAACGATATTCTTCTCCGTCGAGCCAACGACGCCGACGCGCGTGCCGCGGCCGATGTGTGGCTGCGCTCCTTCGCCACCGCACTGCCGACCGTGCGCTGTGCGCACGACGAAGTCGAAGTACGGGACTGGATTCTCGCGCGTGCTCGTGCCGCAGTACGAGACCTGGGTGGCGGTCACGGAGAACGGCGTGGTGGGGGTCATGGTGCTCAACGGCGGGGAGCTGAAACAGCTCTACTTCGATCCAGTGTGGCGCGGGCGAAGCATCGGCGATCGGTTCATGTCCCTGGCCAAGCAACGGCATCCAGACGGGCTGACACTGTGGACGTTCCAGGTCAACGAATCGGCGCGGCGGTTCTACGAACGGCACGACTTCATCGCCGTCGAGTGGACTGACGGCACGCGCAACGATGAGAATGAACCGGACGTCCGCTACGTCTGGCAGCTCCAGACGTAGTCGCCGAGGCCAGACCCGGCATGCTGACGACGAAGGCGGTCTCCCGAACTCCGCGGGGGGACCGCCTTCGTCGTGGGCACCGGTCTACGGTGGCGTGCATGACAGTTCTGATCGTCGGCGGCAGCGGCTTTCTGGGGGCCGAGCTGGTCCGGCAGGCGAGAACGGCGGGGCACACGACGGTCGCCACGTACGCGACCAAGCCGGGCGACGCCTCCCCAGCCGCGTGGTACCCACTTGACCTGCGGGACGCGGGAAGCCTGGACGCCGTCATGGCTGAGGTGAGCCCGCACCTCGTCCTCAACGTATCGAGCGGCCGGGCCGACTGGGCGATCACGGCACAAGGCCCCATCCAGCTCGCGATGGTTGCGGCGAGGTACGAAACCCGCATGGTTCACGTGTCCAGCGACGCGGTTTTCTCCGGCGCCCAAGTCCACTACGACGAGTCCTGCCTCCCTGACCCCGTCACCCCGTACGGTGCAGCCAAGGCTGCGGCAGAGACCGGGGTCCTCGCCGTGCATCCGAAGGCCGTTGTCGCCCGCACGTCGCTGATCATCGGTCACGGGCGTTCCGTACACGAGCACATCGTGCACAAACTCGCCTCCGGCGCCTGCGACGACGCCCTGTTCACCGACGACATCCGCTGCCCAGTGCACGTCGCCGACCTGGCCGCCGCCCTCCTGGAACTGGCATCGAGCGATGCGTCCGGCATCCACCATCTCGCAGGGCCCGACGCCCTGAGCCGTCACGAGCTCGGCATCCTCATCGCAAGGCGTGACGGTCTCGACGCCTCCCGTCTGCCCACGGGTCTGCGGGCTGACGGCACCCTTCCCGGAGCCCTCGACGTACGCCTCAACGGCCAGGCGACCCAGCGGATCCTGCGGACCACGCTGCGCGGTGCCCGACAGTTCTGCATCGAACCCTCGTGACCACCTTGCTCGTCGGCACATGAGTAACTCGTCCTCACACCACATGACGGTGGGTCCGGTGCGCGATACGCCGGGTCCACCGGCGTCAGCGCATCGGGGCGCAGTGCGCGACAGCAGACCGGCGGAAGGTGTAACGGACTGGGGCCACTCCAGGGTTCGTACCCCGGGGAAAACCCCGGCCCCCTCTCCGTCAGGAACACCGGATGGCTCTTGGTGAAGTCGTCCCGGGGCGCGGTTCCGGTCTTTCGACCGGCCCGTTTCCCCGGAGCCGCTTCCCGAACCGGGCATTCGACTTGGCACCGCACCCGGCTCTCCACAAACCCCGAGGGCCACGTGGTGGTTGTCCTCATCCCGTGGCGTGCCAGGGAGTGGGAATCGCCATGCCCCGGTAGCAGTAGCGAGTGGTGCCTACCGTGATCGGGTCGAACAACTCCCGGGTTTCCCCGGTCCACCATGATCTACGGCCGCAGTACTGCCGGTAGATCTTCCTCAGGCTCGTCTTGGGGTGCTTGTGCTGCACCCATCGCCACACCGTGTGCCACAGGTAGTGGCGCAGGTAGGAGAAGGTCGCGTAAGACACCCCGGGCCGGAAGTAGGCGCACCAGCCCCGCACCGCCGGGTTGAGCCGGAGCAACAGGGCATCGAGCGGCTAGTTCGTGCCGACCTCCCGGCACAGCGTCTTGACCTTGGGCATGATGGCCCGCAGGGCCTTCTTGGCCGAGTAGGTGTAGACGTAGTACCGGTCGGTACCCGGTTTCCGGTGGCCACGTGTCCACCGACGCCGTGTTCTCCGGTACCGCAGTCCACTACGACGAGTGCGCCCTCCGGGACCCCATCACCCCGTATGGCGCAGCCAAAGCCTCGGCGGAGACTGGGATTCCTGCCGTGCACCCGAGGGCCGTCATCGCCCACCCGTCGCTGATCATCGGCCACGGACGTTCCGAACACGAACAGCTCGTGCATCAACTCGCTTCCGGCACTGTTGATGGCACTCTGTTCACCGACGACATCCGCTGCCCGGTCCACGTCGACAACCTGGCCGCCGCCCTCCTGGAACTGGCGGCGAGCGACGCAACTGGCATCCATCACCTCGGCGGGGCCGACGCCCTGAGCCGGCACGAACTCGGCACCCTCATCGCCAAGCGCGATGGTCTCGACGCCTCTCGTCTCCCCGCTGGCTTGCGGGCCGACTGCGAGGCGCTGATCGACAACCGGCACCTCATCGGCGGTGACCAGAGCGTGCGCGCGAAGAGGAAGATGCCCACCCCGCCGCCGAACGCGACGATCATCCCCGGCGGACGGATCCAGCGCCGCGGCATCGGCGCGTACGTCTCTGGAGTCTCCCGACCGCCGCGCTGATCGGGCAGCCCACGACGCAATGCGCATCGTCTTCCTACGGTCCGCCGCGTGAAGACACCGCCGCCCTCATCGGGGCAGAGAAGGAGGCACTGGCCCGGAAGCGGCCCGGGAATGCGAGGCCGAATACACCGACGAGGTCCGAGACTTGGGCAGCGCGCTCAGGGCAGAACGTCTGGCGGTCCAGACCCGTTTCGACGGTCTCGCGGTGCTCTTCGCCGATGCAGTGCTCGACGCCGGAGCTGTACGAGAGCAGTCGGCGCGACTGCGGAGCAGGCTGAACTAGATCAATGAGCTGCTTGCTCCACTGCCCCCTCGTCGAGCACTGGCCTCGACGTCGTGGAATCAGAAGATGTTGCAGCCGCCTGGTGTGGGCTCGACACCTCCAGGGGCGACTCATCGTTGAGGCCGCCGGCCTTCACGTCAAGATTCTGCCGTCACGTTCAGGAGCCAAAGGATTCGACGAGCCACTCATAGAGGTCGACTGAGTAAGAGAGTAGTGACACGCACTGGACATCAATAGACTTGATTGACTAGTTGAGACACGAGTCGATAAGCTTTCCAGGTAAGCCTTGATAGGCGAACCGGGGAGACGTCACTCGTGAGAACTTGACATGTGCCGGGAACCGACTCGACTCGACACCATCGCTGCGGCACAGCGTAAGCAGTGCAGCGCCACAGCCATCCGCCGGTCAGCGGCCCCGACCTGACAACCACACACGCTCTTAGAAGACTCGTTGACCGCGGCCCCGAAATGATCTGGAGAATCCAATTGAGCAAAGAAATCGCCGAGTTGCCGGAGTCGCAGTACAGCACCGCACACATCCGAGCCACGTGGGGCGGAACGGGAAGCGTCACCGACGCATCGAAGGCGTTGGGCTTCTCGCGGGCGAAGGGCTACGCGCTGGTTAGTCGGGACGAGTTCCCGTGCCGGGTACTCAGGGTTGGCCGGTCGACTCGCGTCGTCACCGCGTCCTTGCTACGCGTGCTTGATAGTGGAGAGCCGGAGTACAACGCTGCCCGCGCCGAACGCCACACGACGTCGTAGCCGTTGCTCGACGAAGCCTCGCCGGAGCGTACTGACGGGGCTTCGTTGTCTCGCTCTCTCACTGACCCTATGACGGGAGCAAGCCGTGTGTGCCTGACCGGGGGGGGAAGGCCTCCAGAGCAGGAGGAATCGCGGCTTATCGTAGGCGCTTCAGGAGGCCTTCTGAAATAGGCCAGTTAGGTAAGGGGGGTGCATGCCGCAAATCAAGAAGGTCACGTTACAGAGCGGCAAGGTCCGTTACCGCGCCCAGCCGCTCACAACTCCACAGGCACCGCTCCCCCGCTTCAAGGTGGGCCAAGTACCCGGAGGACACGCCGACCTGCCGGACTACTTCTCGGAGGCCGAGACTTGCCCTCCTACGCGCGCGGTGCAGCATCGGCCCGAGCCCTTCGGGCGGTATTCGTCTCTCGCGAATCACGGACATCTCAGACTCCACAGGTGCCGATTCGAGGGTCCCTATCCGACTGTCCCCTTCGAATCCATACCGGCAGCAGTGAACTTGGGCACCCCGGGCGCGGACGCCCACCAGGAAAGGTGAGGGATGGCGGAAATCAAGAAGATCGTGCTCAAGAGTGGGCGGAGCCGCTACCGCGCGGTGGTCGACGTTGGTCGCAACGAGAACGGTGGGCGCAAGCAGCAAACGATCACCAGGGACACGAAGACCGAGGTGAAGGAGGAGATCGCCCGCATCCTCCACCAGCGGGCGGCCGGGACTTTCGTGGTGCCCAACAAGCTCACCGTGGCCGAAGTGCTGGACATGTGGGTCGCGAAGAAGGCCCGCGACCTTGAGCCGAGCACGATCCGGGGGTACAGGAACGCCCTGGTCCACGTTCACGAGTACCTCGGCCGCCTTCGCGTTCAGCAGCTGACCGAGGACGAGGTCGAGTCAATGGTCGCCTGGCTGCTCGTTGCGGCTCGCAGGCGCGGCGGGAAGGCCGGTAGCGGCCTCCGTCCCAGCACAGCCAGCGGAGTCCTCGCCCGCCTGAAGGAGTCCCTCGGCTGGGCTGTCGTTCGTAAGCTCGTTCACGCCAACGTCGCGGAGTACGTGCAGATCCCGCGGAAGGCGTGGAAGGAAGACCGGCGGACCAACAGGCGGCCGAAGCCGTGGAACGTGGTCGAGGTCAAGGAGTTTCTTATGGGCATACGCGGCGACCGCCTGTTTGCCGTCCTGCTGCTCTCGCTGATGGGGTTACGGCCGGCCGAGGTCGCGGGCTTGCGCTGGACGGACATCGATCTCGACGCCGGGGCGCTGTCCATCGACAACACGAGAACGATGATCGGCAATGCCGAGGTGCTAGAGAAGGACACCAAGACGGAGGCCGGCGAGCGTGTCCTGCCTCTGCCCGAGCCTGTACGGCAGGCGCTGATCGCCTACAAGGCGTTGCAGGAGATCGAGCAGATGTCGCTGGGCAGCTACTACGCCCCGTCCGGCTACATGTTCGTCGACCACCTCGGCCAGCCGCTGACGACCCGCCACCTGCGCGAGCACGCGTACTCGCTGATGCTGAGGTTGAAGATGCGCCAGGTGCGGCTGTACGACGCGCGGCACAGCTGCTTGACGTTCCTGGCGGTCAACGGGGTTTCTGACGTCATCCTCGCGGCGTGGGCCGGCCACGTGAGCGCGAACTTCACGAAGCGCGTGTACGTCCATCCCGGCCCCGAAGACCTACGGGCCGCTTCCGATCACCTCGCGGTCCTGCTCGGGGTCAGCGAAGAAGCCGCGTGACCTCTAGCCGAACGATCGGTCGTGAGAATTTGTGAGAGATCAGCTCTGAGCGAAGCCTGAAAACTCCTTCTGACCTGGTACTTGTCGAGGATCACTAGAACGTGCTCCTAGCCTATGTAATGTCCACCTGGTCCGCCGTGGTCCGTGGCGACAGCGAATGTCCAGGTCAGAGGTTCTCGCGTGCTCCCGTGCGCTCTCGTTTGTGAGAGATGTGTGAGACGAAGGGTTTTTGGTCACGCTGGCACCCTGGCGGGTCTCCGGTGCGGCGGAACGCCCCGCTCCACCGGCCCCGCTCGGAGCTCCGGCCAGGCGGGGTGCCTGCCCGTCGACGCACCGGAGGCTGGGTGGATCTCTGCCCAGCCTCCACATCGGCAAGCTGTGGTAGGCATCATGCGCGGCGACGTGATCCCGGCGGTTTGGCTCGCCCCTCGTCTCGGGATCCGCGACGTGCGGACTGTCGGGATCACCCGCACCACCAGCGACAGTATCGATGCCGCCTGACCACGCTGGCGGGCATCCGGAACGCCGCGTCGCTCGGAGACGTGACGGGCCTGGATGTACTGCTCGTCGACGACACCGCCGGAAGCGGCGCGCCCCTCGTCCACACGGCGGACGTGATCCGCGCCCGCCGGCTCCGGGCAAGCTCGGCCAGCTGTTGCTCGATGTTGTAGCTGAGGGCGGTCAGCCGATCGCGGAGCTCACCAGCGCTCAGCTCGGGTTCGCCGGTCCGTTACATGGTCGCGCCGCCTGCTCGGCTGCCCCGCGCCGCCTGTCACTCCATCCAGTCCAGCAGACGCTTCGTTGACCTGGTGTGTTGACCAGTGACCAGCATGGGTCGGCAGGCCGGTGGCCCTGCTCGTCGAGCTGGGCGAGTTCATGTTCATCGTGGACGGACGGTGATAAAGCTGCAGCATTGAAGGAATGATAGGAGTCAGGTATCATTCACTTATGCTGTATCAGACGCCTCACCTCACCACCGACGACCGCCGGGTCCTGGAGGAGATCAATTCCCTGCAGGAGCAGCTGCACCACGCGGCGCAGCAGGTGCCGACGAAGTGGACGCAGGATCTGCGCAAGGCGCTTACGGCCAGCGCGATCGCGGCGTCCAACACCATCGAGGGTTACCAGGTCGATGCGAAGGATGTCGCGGACCTGATGGACGGCGAACGCGATGCGGTGGATGCCAGCGAGGAGAACAAGGCCGAGACGCTGGCCTACCAGCAGGCGATGACCTACATCCAGTCCCTGCACAACGTAGGCGACTTCAGCTACAGCAAGGAGTTGTTCAACTCGCTGCACTGGATGTTGCAGGGCCACCACCATCCGCTGCGGCTGGCCGGCCAGTGGCGTCGCACTGCGATCCGCATCACCGCCCCCGGCGATGAGCTGGCCACCGACTACGAAGGCCCGGACGTCGACCTGCTGCCGGGCCTGATGGGCGAGCTGGTGGACTGGCTCAACGACGGCGACCTGGACGCCCACGTCCTGGTGCGGGCGGCGATGGCGCACCTGAACCTGGTGAAGATCCACCCGTGGTCGGACGGGAACGGGCGGATGTCCCGCTCCCTGCAGAGGCTGGTCATCGCCCGGGGCGGAGTGCTGGCGCCGGAGTTCTCCTCCGTCGAGGAGTGGCTGGGCATGCCGGGCAACACCTGGGAGTACTACAAGGTGCTGCGCGAGGTCGGCGGCCCGGTCTACTCACCTCAGCGCGACACCGGGCCGTGGATCCGGTTCAACCTGCTCGCCTACCACCAGCAGACCCAGCGGGTGCAGCGCCGCGTCGACCGCTCCAACGACTGCTGGATGCAGCTCATGGAGGCCGCCGACACCTTCGGGGTGACGGAGCGGCAGATCACCGCGCTGCACGAGGTGGCGATGGTCGGGCGGGTGCGGCGCTCTCGTTACGAGAAGGCCGAGGGCATCAACACCCAGCAGGCCACCCGGGACCTGCAGGCCCTGACCAAGGCGGGGCTGCTGACGGCGGTGGGGCAGACCAAGGGCCGCCACTACGTCGCCGGCCCCCGCTTCCCCGAGAACGTCCTGGCCACCGCCCAGCGCCCGCACACCATCACCAACCCCTACGCCTGAACCCCGGCCCGAGCCGCCCCTGTTCTCCCACCGCGGCCTCCTCCCCCGGTTCCGAGCCGCAGCCGGGCCCGGACACATCCGCCGACGCTCTGGCCGAGCTCCTCGACGCCATCACGCGCCGCCGGCACGAGCACCGCGAGCGCACCGCCGAGCGCCTCACCTCCGTCCTGGACACCGGCCTGCTGTCCGGGGGACTCGCCGAACTCGCCCTGTACTACCGGGCCAAGGCCCACGGACCTCGGCCGCACCGGCCAAGCCCTTACCGGCATGCGCCAGGTCGCCGAGGCCGATGGCCGGCTCGCCCCGCGCAGCCGCCGCGGCATGGCCGACCTCGCCCGGATCCGCGGCGACTTCCCCAGAGCTCTGGCCGCCGTCCCGGCCCTGGGCTGGAAGGGCCGCCACCACCGCGTCCTGGCCCACATCCGCTTCCCGCACGGCGACATCGAGCGTGCCGCCGCCGCCTTCGAGGACGCACGCACGGAGGCCGAACAGCACGACGCCCCGGGCGAGCGGGCCATCGCCCAGACCCTCCTGGCCCTGGTGGTCGCCTTCGCCGATCCGCTGCGCGCCGACGACGAACTCGCCCTCGCCCACCAGTACCTCGACCACCTCGACCAGCGCGCCACCACCTTCTACGCCGCCGTCGCGGCCCTCGTGCGCGACGCCGGCACCGAGGGCGACGTCATCAACCGCGCCACCGTGCTGCGCACCGAGACCACCGTCGCCGGCCTGCCCTGGCCCACCCCGCTCATCGAGACTGCCACCGCCTTCCACCACGCCGTACGCGGCGCCGACGACGACCTGGCCGCCACCCTCGATCGCCTGCGCCAGGCGATCGAGGGTGGCGACTTCGCCTATTACGTCGACATCGCCACCGCCATGGGCGGCCTGCCCCAGCCCGCGGAGAGCGCCACCTGGTGGCTGGAGGACGCCCACACCGTCCGGCAGCGCTGGCGCGCCCTGGTCACCGCCCGCCAAGACCACCTGCGCGGCAGCCTGTAACGCACCGCAGCCCCGCCAAATCCGGCGGAGGCGCGGTGCGTTGCCGTCTCAGCTTCGCGGAGACCAGCGGGCTGGGAGAGTTTTGGGAAGCGGCGCTGGGCGCTCCGATGGGGCCAGGCGTCGACGGTGTCCGCATCGCGCCCGACGGCGAGGTGGGCTTTTCCCTGCACCTCGTGCAGCAGCGAGCCACTGAGCACCCGCGAAACCAGCCGCGGCTGTGGCTGAACCCCGTTGACGGGCGACTGCAGGACGAGGTGGACCGGCTTACGGGGCTGGGTGCGACGATCGTCAACCGGTACTGGACGAACGCGAGCGCCGGGGCGGCGGTTCGGGCGTTCGTCCCAGTGGTGAGTCGTCCATGCCTGCCGGCTCAGACCGCGCACCGTGATGATCGTGTCGGCGAGGTCGAAAATGCATCGATGACGGTGGTGCGTCGCTCGTAGCAACGGGCGGGGCGGGGGAAGGCGTGAGGCGCTCACCCACACCCGTAAGCATGGCGGCCCGGACGTGAGCGCGCTCGTACGCCTCGTCTACGGCAGCGACGCGCTGGATCTGCTGGTCGAGGACGACGGGCGTGGCGCGCAGCACGAGGTGCACGAGCAGGGCGGGGCCGACAGGCTCGGACACGGGCTGATCGGGATGCGCGAACGGGTCGGTATGGTCGGCGGCCGCCTGGACGCCGGGCCGCGGCCCGGGGGCGGATTCCGGATCAGCGCGGTGCTACCGGTCAAGCGGTGGGCTGAGGCCCACTCCGGGCACGCAGACTCCGTGCGACCCAGGCGCGGTATACGTGTGTGGGCCGCAGAACTCGTCGTGTTCAGGAGGTCATGTGCCGCCGGCGCAGTCGTAGAGGGTGAAGCTTCCGTCCGAGGTCTGACCGTAGGCACGTGGGGAGATGGCGGTGCAGCTTCTCTTCACCCAGGCCGATGCCGGTGTGGACGGGCGGCGCGTGGTGAGCAGGGTGTAGCGCAGTTGGTGGGTGGAGACCAGGTCACTGAGCCGTCGTGCGGTCGGGTAGGGGGTCAGGCCGGTGAAGCCGCCCATGACCAGCATGGGTTGCGGGGTGGCGCGCAGCAGGGGCTCGGCGCCGTAGGCGGCTTGGGTGGCGAGCAGGTACTTCTCGCCGGAACGGTGCGCGGAGAGGTACTTCAGCAGTGCGGTGTCCCGCGTGGACGGTGTGTTCAAGGGGTTTCGGAGGACCTTGGCCCGGTGATGGTGCGTACCGTGGAAACCGGGGCCGACCGGTCCGGCCAGGGGTTCGATCGGTGAGCCGGGGTAGCGCGGGTTCAGGCAGGAGGCGGCCCAGACGGCCGGGGCGAGGAGTACGGCCGCCAGGGACGCCGCCAGGGCGCTGTGCACCGCCGGCCGTGTGGTGTGGGGCCCGCTGGTCCACAGGCCGACGGTCCCGCACAGGCCGAGCATCAGCACCACCGGCAGCAGCCAGGGCGCGAATTCGCTGTGCGGGCCGTCAATTACCGCGGCCCACAGTGCCGTGAGCCCGACTGCGACGGGCAGTGCCGCTCGACGTCGGCCACCGGTGTGGTACTCGGACCGGAAGAGGGCGATTCCGCCCCCGGTCAGCGCGGCGAGGGCCGGGGCCAGTACGGCCATGTAGTAGCCGTGGTTGCCGTTGGAGTTGCTGAAGACCACGAGGTGCATCACCAGCCAGCCGCCCCAGAGCAGGAACCCTGTCCGCGGCCCGTCGGTGCGCGGTCGTCCGGCGCGCCACCACACGCCCAGCGCCAAGGCCAGTACGGCGAGCGGCAGGAGCCAGGCGATCTGCGGGCCCACGCTCTGGTTGACCACCATGGTCCACCCCGTGTTCCCGGTGGTGCGGCTGGCGGCGGTGCCGGCGACGGCGCCCAGCGCGTGCGGGTCGTGGCCGAAGCGGCTCAGCCCGTTGTAGCCGAAGACCAGGGTGAAGGGGTTGTTGTTGGTGGTTCCGTCGAGGTAGGGACGGCTCGCGGCGGGGGTGACCCATACCAGCAGCAGCCAGGAGCAGGAGACGACTAGTGCGGTGATCCCGGCGAGCAGCAGCCGCCGGGCCCGGTCCCACCAGGAGCCGGGTGCCGCCAGTTGGTACACCGCGGCGAAGACCGGCAGGACGAGCCAGGCTTGCACCATCTTGGCCTGGAAGGCCAGCCCCACCCATGTTCCGCAGACGAGCAGCGGCAGCAGTTTCCCGGTGCGGACGGCCTTCTGCAGCGATCCCGCCGCGAGGACCAGCAGCAGAACGAGCAAGGTGTCGGGGATGTTGTGCCGGTTGAGCGCGACGGTGACCGGGGTGAGGGTGAGTGCCAGCGCGGCGAGCAGCCCTGCCAAGGGGCCGGCCCAGGCACGGACGATCCGGTGCAGCGCCCAGACGGCGAGGAGGCCCTCCAGCACCTGCGGCAGTACCGCCGCCCAGTTGTACGGTCCGAGGAGCCTGACGGAAAGGGCCTGCGGCCACAGCGCCCCGGGGATTTTGTCCAGGGTGAGCGAGCCGCTCGGGTCGAGCCCGCCGAAGACGAAGGCGTGCCAGTCCGCCGCCATAGACCGCACGGCCGCGCTGTAGTACGGGTGCACCCCGGCACGCTCGATGGCCCAGGTGTAAAGCACCGTGGCAGCTGCCAGGATCAGCAGCAGGGCGCAGGACTCCCGGCTGATGGATATTCGTTGACGGAGCGTGGCGCGGAGGGTGCGTGTGATGCCGTCCGTGCGGGGGCGGCTGTCGGCGGGGTCCCGGGTGAGGGGGGCGGTGGCCATGGCGGGGTCTCTCTTGGGGCGGCGGGCTGGGGGCGTCGGTTTCACAGGCGGCGGGCCATGCGGAATCCCTGGGCGTAGAAGCCAGGGCCGTCGAGCGTCGCGCGGCCGGCCAAGTCGCCCATGGTGGGCCCGTTGGCCCGCGAGCGGCTGGAGTAGAAGCGCGGGCGCCCGTCGGTGTCCGGCCCCAGGTAGATGCCGCAGTGGTCGATGCCGTGCGGTCTGCCGATGTCGATGGCGAAGAAGACGAGGTCGCCGGGGAGCAGCTGGCTGAAGTCGGCAGGTGGCCGGCCGGTGTTCGGGATCAGCAGCACGCCGGGGGCCCGGGTGGCGATGGCGTAGGCCCGGCGGGGCAGGCCGATCCCCGGGCTGTTGGTGGCGTGCATGGGGTAGCCCATCCGGTAGCCCCAGACCAGGCGCATGAAGCCGGAGCAGTCCACGGCTCCGTAGCGTTCCTTCTCCGGGTACTTGCGGACGCCGTCCGGGAAGGTCCAGGGAACGCCGAGGTAGTCGTAGAAGTCGGACTTCTCATCGCGGTAGTGGAACGACGTCTCCGACTGCCCGGGGACACGCGGCCCGAAGCGGGCGTTGCCGGCGTAGCGCCGGCCCGATGCGGTGCGCAGATCGGGTGCCCCGTCGCCGTACTGGAAGGCCACGGCGAAGACGTCCGGACTGCGGTCGGCCAGCGCCTTGGGGAACCACTCGCGGAACCAGTGGGTGCGCTCCTTGCCCTGGCTCCATGCGTCGCCCATCAGCCGTACCCAGGCGTCACTGCGCACCACCGCGCCGGTGGTGCGCGGCTCGCTCCAGGTACGGGTCGGGCCGGTCAGCAGCGCGGTGCGGGCGCCGTCGGTGAAGGTGGCCAGCACGCGGTCGTCGGCGGCGCGCACCACCGTACGGGCGGGCGCGGCGCGGCGCTCGAAGCGGTAGCCGCCGGCCGGTACCGGGACGTCACTGCCCGGCACGCCGCTTCGGAAGTGGTGCCAGGCGTATCCGGTGATCGCTCCGGCGGAGGCCAGACCGGCGGCGCAGGCCAGGACCTGACGGCGACTGGGCCTGCCGGACGGGGTGGGGTGGGTGCCCATGGTGACCTCCTCTGCGTGCGGATGCGTACGGCGGACGCGTGTGGCTCGTTCAGCCGACGGGCAGCGCCCCCAGCAGCAGCCCGGCAACCAGCACCACATACGTGCCGAGGGTCACCGCGGTGGTGGAGACCACGGTGGCCGCCAACGGCTGGCGGACCAGCTGATAGGCGATCAGGCCGGGCACGATGAAGCCCAGGGTCTGGGCGGTGTAGAGGAGCGGGAACTCGTGCTGGAGGGCGAGCATCACCGTGGTCTGGAGCAGTACCGCGGACAGCACCACGGCGGCGAACAGCCGCTTCCCGTAAAGGATCACATGACGCTGGAGGAGCTTGGTCGCGGCGAGGGTGAGGGCCGTGACGCCGATCATCATCGCGGCCCGGACCACATCGGTGACGAGGGTCAGCGCCAGCCAGCCGGGGGTGATCATGCCGCCGGGAGAGAGGTTGGTGGTCAGATAGCAGATCAGCGAGAAGAGCAGTCCGAGGGCGATCCCCAGTGCGGCGGTCTGCGGAGTGACGATGACGGGGATCACAGCGGCTTCCTTGCGGTTTCGTACCGGGAATCGGCAGGGGCATCGGTATGGGCGGAGGAGGGGCTCGGGACAGGTGCGCCGGACGTCGGGCCGTTCAGCGACCCCACCCAGCTGTACGGCTCCGTCTCGGGCGGGTGCGCGACCGGAAGCGGCTCGTCGGCATGGTCCGGGGCCAGCTTGCCGAGGTGATCCAGGAGGAGTTCGCCCTGGCCGTGGATATTGCCGACGGCCACCAGCGAGGAATCCGGGGCGAGTTCGGCGAGGAGGGCGTGGGTCAGCTCCTGCGCGTCGCGCCGGTCGCCGCCCAGATCCACCACCCGGCCCGGCGAGCCCGGCGGGATGCCGTCGAGGGCGCTCTTGGTCGGATGCCCGATGAGGAACACCGTCTCCGGGGCCAGGTCGGGGACGATCGCTCCCATCTGCCCATTGCGTTCCACCCGGTCCGGGCGACAGTTGATCACCACGTTCAGCGGGCGGCGGATCGCACCGAGCTCCTCCAGCTGACGGACGTTCATCAGCGTCGACTCGGGGTCGTTGGCGGCGAAGACATTGGCGAAGCGCAGCCGCTTGCCGTCCGGTGTGCGGTAGCGCTCGACGGAGAGCACACCGGGGTCCGGCGGCGCGTCCCACATACCGCGCAGTGCGGTGGCCCGGTCCACACCGAGCAGTTCGGCCACGGCCAGCGCGATGGCGACGTTCTCCTTGAAGGTGAACCAGCTGAACTCGCGCAGCTCCTCGTCGGTGACCGACTCCGGATCGACGGCGATCAGGCGGCACCTCCGCTTGTCCGCCTCCTCCTGGAGGATGTGCAGCCGCTCCTGCTCGGCGGTGACGCAGATCCCGTCGAACGGCATCGACCGGGACAGCGAGCGGGCCACATCGTCCAACGTCGGCCCCATTTCGGCGAGGTGGTCCTCGCGCACGTTGCACAGCACGCCGATGGTGGAGCGGATCAGCTTGTCCTGGTTGACCTCCTGAAGTGCGGGCATCACCGCCATGCACTCGATCACCAGGGCGCACGGCCGGTATGCCGCCGCGCGCCGGACGATGCCGATCTGCTCGACGACGTTCGCGATGCCGAACTTCCGGTACACCGGCTCCTCGGTGGCGTCCGGGTGGATGAACCGGGCAGCGGTGCCGGTGGTCTTGGCCACGGTGACCAGACCACCGCCGCGCAGCGCCCCCGCGCACAGCCGGGTGATCGAACTCTTGCCGCGAATGCCGTTGACCAGCACCCGGGTGGGGATCTGCGCCAGCGCGGCGTAGTGGCGCCGCTGCTCCAGCACGCCGGCGATCAGCAGGGCGGCACAGCTCAGCAGCAGCACAACATAGAGGAAAAGCACGTCGGTTGGTCCTTCACTACGGTGCGCTCGAGGGGGCAGGGACAGCGGCGAGGTCGGCTCCGGCGCCACGGTCCCGCTCCACCAGCGCCTGCCGGAGCAGTTCCAGACTGCGGGTGACCGAACCGCACTCGTCGTGGTGGACCGGGAACAGCACGGTGCGGCGGTCACCGCCGGCCAGCCGCTCCGCGCATCCGGTGAGGATGCGCAGCGGTCGGACCACCACGATGTACAGCCAGCCCAGGCAGGCGCCCCCCGCGGACAGGGCCAGCAGCCCGGCCAGCACGGTGCGTGCCTGGACCTGATATGCCGCCAGTTTGAGCGCTGCGGCAGGCTCGGCGGAGACCACCCGCCAGCCGAGTCCGGCGGCAGGCCCCTTTGGTGCCAGTGGCACGGCGGCCGCGACCGACAGGCCCTCGCCGGGGGCCGTCCCCGCGTGCAGCACGGCCGATGCCGGGTTGCCCGCGCTGCCGGGCGCCGCGTCGGTCTTGGCCACCAGACGGGTGAGGCGCCGGCTGGGAAGGGGCTCGAAGGCTTCAAAGCCGACGCTCGCCGCGAGCACTCTGTGGTGCTCGTCGGTCAGCCACACTTTGCCGAGCCCGGGCCGGGTGACCAGGTCGTTCAGCTCGTCGACGCCGATCTCTGCGACGACCACTGCCGGGGCGGTGTCCTCGGCCTTCTTGGCACCTTTGGCGTTCCTGGCCGCCGGTATCCGGGCGTAGGCGGCGATCGCGGGGATCTTGCCCGACGTGTTGACCTGGGTGATTCCCTCGCCGGTGGGAGGGACGAGGGTGCGCAGCGGCTGCTGGCCCACTTGCCGCACGACGGCACCGGTGCGGTCCAGCACATACAGCGACCGGAACGTGGGGTGGTCGGCGCGTTCGCGCCGCAGCACCTCCGACGCCCGCTCGGGTGGCGCACCGGAGAGGGCTGACGCCGCCGCCGCGAGGTCGGTGCGGCTCCGGGCAAGGGTCCGCTGCACCCGGTCGGCGGCGGCCTCGGTGCGGGCCCGCTGGTCGGCGACGGCGGCTGCCGGTACGGCCTTGGCTGCCGGTACCCGGTTGAACAGGAACAGCAGCGGCACCCCCCACGCGGCGATGACGAGGGCGCAGACGAGCACCAGAGCCCGGACGCCGGGGCGGCGCCGCACCGGCGGCACCGGCTCCGGCCCCGTCTCACCGAGCAGTTGGCGGCGTATCGACTCCAGCGCCCGGCCGATCCTGCCGGGCTCGTCGAACCCGTCAACAGGCACCGGCCGCGCCAACTCCTCACGTCCCCCCGGCATGTCGCCGACACCGTTGGCCAGCCGGGCAGCGGACAGATGCAGCCGCAACAGCGGACGCTGCATCGTGCCCCACAGCACCAGGGTGACCAGCACGGCGATCACCACCAGCACGCCCGCGGCCACGAGGGCGAACCACATATGGTCGCCTCCCGCCTTCGCCGGAGGCACCTCCCGGGCCGTCAGGACGGTCAGTCCCAGGCCGGAGACGTCGTCCTTGCCGTCCGCCGCGGCGACCGATGCCCACCCCGTGACCCTGCGCAGCCCGTTGTGACCGTCACCGAGCACGCTGCCCGAGACGTCGCCGGTGTGGACGCCGGTGTTCGCGGTGTTCGCAGCGTTCGCCGCAGCGGCAGGCAGCGCACGGTGGCCGGTAGCGGCCGTCAGGGCCGCACCGGTGGTGGGGGCGGACGCACACACCTTGCCGTTCCGGTCCACCAGTTGCCCGGTGCGCCCAGCTCCGTACACCGCTGGAGCAGCGACCTTTTCGGAGACGACAAGCAGGAGTCCGCGTTCCTCCGCGTCCTGATCCCCTCTCAGGTCACCCGCCTGATCCTGGTTCTCGTCCTGCTTGCGGCCCGCAACGGGGACGGTCACCCGGGCGAAGAGCAGCAGCCGCGGTGCGCCACTGCCGGAAGCGACCACCCGGGGCGCGATGTTGCCGGTATCGGGCCGCGCCAGATCCTTCGCATCCACCCCGGTCAGCGGCACCTTTTCCCCACTGGCCGCCAGCGGTTTGCCGGTGCGCGGGTCGAGCAGCACACCGCCCGCCGCAGGGTGCCCGGTCGGGAGAAGGGACCGCAGAACTGCCGCCGGTTTGCTGCTGCCGGCGGGTGTGGCCGACGCCGCAGAGCGGCGCACAGCCCTGGCACTTGCGTTGATGGAGGTCCCGACCGAGCCGGCGGCATCCTGGGCGATCTGGCGTTCCGCGTCGCTCAGGGCCTGGGGCACATCCTGTTCGTGAACGGTGCCGAGACCGAGAGCGGTTAACGCGGAAACTGCCAGCAGGGCGCAGAGCAGTGCGGCGATCGGTGGGCGGACGCCTCCGAGCATGGGCATGTCGGCGCGGCGTCGGGTGCGGTGCGGACGGGGCGCGCGGGCAACAGCGAGCAGGGCAGCGTCCTCTCGGTGTATGGGGATGCCGTGCGGCAACTCAATCAGTATGAATACTGGGAACACAGGATAATCACAAGGTTGTTCGTGCTGTGCCCGGATTGCCGGCCCGTACAACACTGGGCTCAACTCGCCCTCGGAAGCGGCCGCTTATGCGTCTTCGACCTCATCCCGACATGGGGGAATTTCTCACGCACCGGTCGGCAGGGCCGGTTTCCCGCTTGTTTCCGCTCTGCGTTCGGTGCCTCACACACAGTCGCGGTTGCGCTGAAGTGCGCCCCCGAAACGTCCCCTTCCCGAGTAAATCCGCAAATCCACAGGGGCTGGTCGGCGAGGTCAGCAGTTACGAACTGCCGCGTAAGGAAAGCGTTCAGTGAAAACGGTGAGCAAAGTCGAAGCAAACCTGGATCCGATGGCCACCATCCGGAGATGGCGTGAACCAGCCATCTTCCACAGAGGCCTTCTGGCCGGGGCTGACTCTCCTTCAGCCCTCGGGATGAGGCAACGGACCGGTCGCTCACACCGGCCCTCCGTCGGCTTGGGCCTTGCTGCTGCAACTGGTTGTCTGAGGATGCCGAGTGGCCCGTCGATGACAACTGCCACCGGTCCGCACCAGGGGTTTTCTCTCGCACGTATCCCGTATGGGCACTCGGTGTTACGCAACTCGGCGGCCTGCTCCACGAGCGCTGACAGACAGTTCCCCGCCCATATGGATCCAGCGAAAAGCCGATCGCAGGAGCCCGGCGGCGGACGGGGCTCGAAGTCGGCACCGTGCAGTTCCGGACGCGTCATGAGCGCTCACCTCACCCACCACCGTAGGGATAACTCCCGGCACTATCAGGTGGGTTGGTACGGCCATGGCAAAACTGCCTATACGATGACCGCCAGCCGATCGCTGATCACGTGGCGATCACCACCATGGAGGGGGGCTGCCCATGAAGCACGCACGAAGGCGCCACAGCCGGTTGCGCACCCGGGTCGCCGGCACCACAGGACTATTGACCCTCGCCCTGGGCGCCGGGATCGCGCCGGCCACCGCCGCGGAGAAGGCCACCAGTGCGCCCATGACCACTGCAGCGTCCTTGGACGATGCGGGGCAGGCCCCGGGCCAGCTGGTGGCCCTGGACGACGCGGCGCAGGCCCCGGGCCAGGCGGTGGGCTTGGACGACGCGGCGCAACACCAGCGCCGGGCGCCGTCCTTGAAGGTGGCGCCGGCCCCGGGCCAGCTGACTCTCCCCGCTCCGACCGGGCGTCATCGCGTCGGAACGGTCGATCTTCACCTGCGCGACGTGAAACGCATGGATCCGTGGGTGCCCACACAGCAGCGCGAGTTGATGGTCTCGCTGTGGTACCCGGCCACACACACCTCCCGTTATCCCGCCGCGCTTCTCCCCAACAGCCAGCAGGTGCTGCCCGGCGGGGTGACCCTGCCCACCACTGCCGGGCACACCGGCGCCCCGGTTGACCGCAAACTCGGCAAGCTGCCGGTGCTGCTGTACTCGCCCGGCGGCCGCGGGAACCGTGCGACGGGCACGGCACTGGTTCAGGACCTGGCCAGCCGCGGCTACTTGGTCGTCACCATCGACCACACCCACGACACCGGCGATGTGGTGTTCCCTGGCGGGCGACATGAGGGGAGCATGCTGCCGCCAGGCACCAGATCGCGCGACTTGATCGACGTCCGGGCGGCGGACGCCCACTTCGTCAACGACCAGCTGGCCGAGATCGCCCGCGGGCACAACCCGGATGTGGAACACAAGCCGCTCCCCGACGGGCTGACCCAGGCCGTGAGCACGAAACACGTCGGGATGTTCGGCGCTTCCCTCGGCGGCGGGTCGGTCGCCGCTGCCATGCACGCGGACTCCAGGATCGACGCCGGCGCGAACCTGGACGGCCAGCTCTTCGGCTCGTCGGAACACCAGCGGCTCGACCGCCCCTACATGCTGTTCAGTTCCGAGCACCACAACCGCAACACCGACGGGAGCTGGGCGCGGCTCTGGGAAAACCTGCACGGAGAGCGGCTCGACCTGAAGCTGCGCGGCTCCGGGCACAACTCCTTCGTCGACAACCAGGTCCTGTTCCCCCAGGCGCCGGGCGCATTCGGGATAACCCCGGAAGTAATGCAGCAGGCACTCGGCACGATCGACCCCAACCGCTCCATCGAGGTCCAACGCACCTACGTCGCCGCCTTCTTCGACAAGCATTTGCGCCACCAGCACAGCAACCTGCTCGACGGCCCCTCGCGCCATTTCCCGGAAATCGCCTTCGTGCGCTGAACCGGTTCACCACGACGCCAAGCGCATCAGGGGAGTCATGGCCAGGCCAGCTCGGCATCAAGCCGCTGCCGCAAGGTTGCGCAGGCCCCACCAGTTGCTGGTCGGATCCGCCTGGTTGAGCAGGACAGCCGCGACCGCCACAGCATGTCCTGCCCAGCTCACCGCTGGGGATAGCTTTCGTGTGCCGTCCTGTTGTGGAGCCGTCGTGAAAACCAGCCAGATTAACCATCCGGCGGCCACCGTGATACTCACGATCCGGGCGTTGTAGTCCAACAGCGTCGATGCATATGGACTGATGGGGCTTACGTATGCGCTGTAGGCGGTGGTACCGCTGATCGTCCTCGGTGCCGGTGCCGACCTCGGTGACCACGTCGATGTTGGGCTCAAGTCGGAGCACGGCCGCGAGAGCGCCGAGTACGAGTGCCTGGTCGTCGGCCAGCAGGACACGGATCATGTCGGGTCGGCTTCGTGCGAAGGTGCGAGGTGGATCGCCGGGTCCGGCCCGCGGGCGAGGACCCGGAACCCACCGCCGGGGGCGGGCCCGTGTTCGAGGGACACTGCGGCCAGCCGTTCGGTGAGGCCTGTGAGCCGTTGCCGGCGCGCGCGCCGCGGGTGGAACTGCCGTTCCTCGGTGACCTCGACCCAGTCGGGTCCGATGCGGACGGTGCACAGTTCGGCGTCGGAGTGCCGCAGCACGTTGGTGACCGCCTCCCGCACGACGTAGCCGAACACCTCGCGCAGCTCGGCGCGCACGGCGTCGGTCGCGGCGGGCAGTTCGGCCCGGACCACGGGCATGCAAGGCCATGCGGGCGCCGGCGAGTTCGCTGTCCAGCGACAGCGTGCGGTAGCCCGAGATGGTGGCCCGCATCTCGGACGGCGCCGTGCGGGCCAAGTTTTCGAGCTCGGCGACCTGGCCGACGGCGAGGGCCACGTCCCCGGAGGACTCCAGGATGCGCCGCGTCAGACCCAGTTGACGGTCATCGTGGAGAGGGTGTGGCCGAGGATGTCGTGCATGTCCCGGGCGACTCGTTCCCGTTCCTGATGCGCGCCCAGCCGCTTGACCTGCTCGCGTGCGGCCCGCAGGTGACCGATCGTGAAGTTGAGCGCGAAGACGGTGCCGAGTGCCGCGGTCACGCCGACGAGGATGGCCACCTGCGCCCAGGCCACCTCTCCCCGGGCGAGGCGCATCCAGACGATCTGCCCCAGCACTGTGACAGGCCGAGCAGCAGCGCATGTCATCTATGTCCTGAGGCCACACACGACACCGCCAATGGCCACGAGCGAATGAGTGTCCGACTTCGGTCATGCAGACCCTCGTGGACCCGGTCATCGAGCAGGGGCGAGGCATCGCCACCCGCTACGAGAAGGCCGCAACCATCTACCCGGCCGGACTTCACATCGCAGGCATCTTCCTCTGCCGCCCGGTGATCCAAACGAAAGTTCGTAGAGAAATTTGTGAGATGTCCGCCCTCGGCGAACAGTAAAACAGCCTCTGACCTGGGCATTTGACTTGATCACTAGAATCCGGTCCTAGCCTATGTAATGTCCACCTGGTCCGCCGTGGTCCGTGGCGACAGCGAATGTCCAGGTCAGAGGTTCTCGCGTGCTCCCGTGCGCTCTCGTTTGTGAGAGATGTGTGAGACGAGGTGAGACGAAGGGTCTGCTGGTCGCACGGCACCCGGGCGGGTTTCCGGTGCGGCGGGACACCCCGCTCCACCGGCCCCGCACGGAGCTCCAGCCGGGCGGCTGCCCGCCCATCGACGTACCGGGGGCTGGGCGGATCTCTGCCCAGCCTCCACATGGGCAAGCCGTGGTAGATACCGTGCGCGGCGGCGTGATCCCGGCGGTTTGGCTCGCCCCTCGTCTCGGGATCCGCGACGTGCGGACCGTCGGGATCACCCGCACCACCAGCGGCAGTATCGATGGCGCCAGACCACACTGCCGGGCACGCTAGGAGGCTTTCGCCGCGGCGACCGCCCGCCGGGTGGTGCGGTCAGTTCCCGCAAAGCCCATCGCCGTGATTTTCTCGTGCACGCGGTCGGCGTCGGGGATGCAGCATGGCGGACGGTGCCGGTGCGGGAGCTGCTGCCGGGGGATGTGGTCCACCTCCGGCTGGGGGCGTGATCCCCGCGGACACCCGCCTGCTGGGTCACGGCGCACTTGAGGTGGACCAGTCGGCGTTGACCGGAGAGTCGCTGCCAGTGGGCCGCGGATAGGTGTGCTGTATTCGGCGGCGGTGGTGGTGCGCGGCGAGGCCGACGCCCTGGTGTGCCACCGGGGCAGCCAACTTCTTCGGCCGCACTACCGCGTTGGTGCAGGCGGCAGGGACGGTCAGCCACTTCCAGCGCGCGGTGATCAAGATTGGCCAGTACCTGATCGTCGCCGCGCTCGCTCTGGTGACCCTGACGGTGGCGGTGTCCGTGGGGCGCGGCAGCCCCGTGCTGACGGTGCTGGAGTTCGCCATGGTCGTCCTTATCGCCTCGGTGCCGGTAGCGCTGCCTGCGGTGCTGTCAGTGACCATGGCGGTCGGCGCCCGCCAGCTCGCCCGCCGCCAGGCGGTGGTCTCCCATCTGCCCGCGGTGGAAGAACTGGGCGGCATCGACGTGCTGTGCTCGGACAAGACCGGCACCCTCACCCAGAACCGGCTCGCCGTGGCGACGCCGTGGCCCGCACCGGGCGTCGAGGCACCCGACCTGCTCAGCGCAGCGGTGCTGGTCTCCCGGGCAGAGGAACGCGACCCGATCGACCTAGGTGTATCGAAAGTGGATCTTGAGGTGCGATGATCTTGCTTCGTGGCACGTGGAGATCTGACGGATGTGCAGTGGGCCCGCTTGGAGCCGCTGTTGCCGGTGAGTGAGAAGCCGGGACGCCCGCCGATATGGACCAGGTGGCAGCTGATCGACGGCATACAGTGGCGGACGCGGACCGGGGCTCCGTGGCGGGATGTCCCGGAACGGTACGGGCCTTGGGGCCGGGTGTACGACCTGTTCCGCCGCTGGCAGCGGGACGGCGCCTGGAAGCGAATCCTGGCGGACCTGCAGGCCGACGCGGACGCCAAGGGCCTGATCACCTGGGATGTCTCGGTGGACTCCACCGTCGCCCGCGCCCACCAGCACGCCGCCGGGGCCCGCAAGAGGGGGACCTGCAGAAGGAACCCCCGGGCGGCGTCGAGACCGAGCCCGACCACCATGACCTCGGGCGCTCGCGCGGCGGCCTGACCACCAAGACCCATCTCGCCTGTGAGCAGGGGCAAAAGCCCCTGGCGAGGCTGGTCACCCCGGGCCAGTGGGGCGACTCCCCGCAGTTCCGGGCCGTCCTGGGGCGTATCCGGGTGGCCCGGCCGCACGGTGGACATCCCAGGACCCGGCCGGACCGGGTGCTCGGCGACAAGGCGTACAGTTCCCGCGCGAACCGCGCGTACCTGCGCGAACGCATCCGCTGCACCATCGCCGAACCCGACAACCAGGCCTGCAACTGCAAGAAGCGCGAATCCGCCGGCGGCCGCCCGCCCGCCTTCGACCGCGAGGTCTACAAGCAGAGGAACGCTGTCGAATGCGGGATCAACCGCCTCAAAAGACACCGCGCGGTCGCGACGAGATACGACAAACTCGCCGTCCGCTACGAGGCCACACTGACTATCGCCGCCATCAACGAGTGGCTGTGACCAGCACAGTCGACGCGCCTTCTCCGGTTATGCAGTCGTACCATGCGACCATGACGCTCGAAATGTCCCTTGAGTGGATCAGTCAGCCGGACGCGGAAGAGCGTCTCTACGAGGAGCTGTACGCAAGGGCTGGCCAACCCTTGCCTTCTCTGGACGATGACGAGAACCGCCCGCGCACCATCGGGAACGTCGCGGCTCGGCGCGAGGGGACTCTGCTGGGCTGGGCACGGCTCTACGAGGACCCAGACGGCGAGCACGCCGCGCGCGTGCAGGCCCTCTATGTACCGCGCGAAGCCCACCGCCTCGAAACCGGCCACTACAGCCCTCTCCCGCCGCCCGCCGAGGAGTTCGAGATGGTCACGGGCCTCTACCGCCGGGCCGCGCAAGAGGCCCGAGCCGCCAGCTACCGCACCCTGCGGTGGAGCGGCCCGGATACCGGTCCCGACGGCCAGGCCGCGACCGCCCTGAACGCCTACGGACACGGCGAATACGCCCGTACCTGGAGCATCAACCCGGCCACGTGGCAGCCCCCTGTCGGCCTGCCCGACGCCCCCGCCCGGCGGCTGCCCGAACCGGACCTCACGCTGGCAACGGCGGACGCGGAAATCTCGGCCGCCATCGAGGGACACATGGCCCACCTCAACGCCGGGGAAGCAATCCGTTACCAGCGCACCGAGCCGCGCACCCTCGCCCCGCTCATCGCGCAACTCGTCACACACCTGCGGCACGACCACCCCACGGTCACCGAACTGAACATCTGGGAATTCGACGACACCGTACGCCAGGCCCTGCCACTGGCAGGGCTGAGCATCACCGAACGTCACATGGCGTATGAGCTTCCCCTCACCCCTACATGACCTCGTCGCGCCCCAGGGGCTCGGCCAGCACATTCGAAACACGCCCTAGAAGACTCATGAAGATCTTGGAGTTCTGGCCCCGCCGCGTGAGCGGCGGGGCCAGACTGCTTGTTGTGGTGATGGGGGAATGGGCCGGGGAGACGGTCGGGCCGGATGTGTGGGAGACCTGCCGGGATTTGATCCCGGCGGGGAGTGTGTTCGCTTTCCTGGCCGAGCATCGCAGCACGCTGTTCGAAGCGGAGATGTTCGCGGACATGTACCCGTCGGCGAACGGGCGGCCGAGTATGCCGCCGCAGATCCTGGCCTCGGCGATCACGCTGCAGGCCCTGCACGGGCTGTCGGACTTCGAGACGGTCCAGGAACTGCGGTGCGACCTGAGGTGGAAGGCAGCCTGCGGACTGGGCCTTCATGACATGGCGTTCGATCCGTCGTTGCTGGCCTACTTCCGCCGCCGGCTGGCCCGTTCCGCCCGGCCGAACCGGGTGTTCGAGGCTGTGCGGGAGGTCGTGAAGGCCACCGGTGTCCTCAAGGGCAAGCACCGCCGGGCGCTGGATTCCACCGTGCTGGATGACGCGGTGGCCACCCAGGACACCGTCACCCAGATCATCGCCGCCATCCGGGCGGTGATCCGGGACGTCCCCGGGGCCGGCGAGGTGGTCGCGGTGCACTGCACCGCGCACGACTACAACGACCCGGGCAAGCCGAGGATCGCCTGGAACGACGAGCAGGCCCGTGCCGACCTGGTCGACGCCCTGGTCGGTGACGCGCTGCGGCTGCTGGGCCACCTGCCCGAGCAGCAGCTCGGCGAGAAGGCCGCGAACGCGGTCGGCATCCTGGCCCTGGTCGCGGGCCAGGACGTGGAGCCCGCCGAGGACTCCGACGGCCGCGACGGGCGCTGGCGCATCACCCAAGGCACCGCACAGAACCGGATGGTCTCCACTGTCGACCCCGAAGCCCGGCACGTGCACAAGACCCGCACCCACCAGCAGGACGGCTTCAAGGCCCACCTCGCCATTGAGCCCGAGACCGGGTTATACACCGCCGTCGCCCTGCGGCCCGGAGCCGGTCCCGAGCACCACGAGGCGATGGTCGGAATCGACCTGCTCACCGACGAGGACGAGCCCGTTGACGCCTTCGGTGACACCGCCTACTCCACAGGTGACGCCCGCCACAGCCTCGAAACCGCCGGTCACCGGCTGTTCCTCAAACCCGCACCGCTGCGGCCCGCCGTCCCTGGCGGCTTCACCCTCGACGACTTCGTCATCGACACCGTCGCCGCCACCGTGACCTGCCCCGCCGGACACACCGTCCCTTTATCCGCTCCCGCCGGGCAGCACCACCAGCGCAAAGCCTCGTTCAAGGACGTGTGCGCCGGATGCCCCCTTCGTGAGCGGTGCACCAAGGCCAAGGCCGGGCGGATCCTGACCATCCGTCCGCACCACGATCTGCTCGCCGCCGCCCGCCAGCAGGCCGCCACCGATCCCGACTGGCAGGCCGACTACCGGCGCTGGAGACCACCGGTCGAACGTGCCGTCGCCTGGCTCGTCCACCACGGCAACCGCAAACTCCGCTACCGCGGCACCATCAAGAACGACACCTGGCTCCACACCCGAGCAGCCGCCCTCAACCTTCGCCGACTGATCAACCTCGGACTCAACCGAACCAACGGAACCTGGCACCTCGCCCCGGCCAGCACATAGCCGGAGGGGCCGCCCGGCCTGCGGCCGAACGACCCCTCAGCAAGATCTTCATGAGTCTTCTAGCCGTCCTCGCCGCTGCTCCCTACAAGGCGCCGGACGGACGTCAGGTGGTGGCGTGCCGTCCCCGTAACTGCGTGCATGTCCTGCCGCGATATCTGCCATCAGTTCGTTGGCCTGCGCCAGATGCGCTGCCGCTTCCCCGACGCTCCACTCCGACCTGGGCACCGCAAGCTCCATGTCAGCGCCCCGGCGCAGCAGCGCGGCGATCTCCTCGGCGGTATCGCGGATGGCCGCACCGAGCCCCTCCCGCAGAGTGCCCCGTACGTCCTGCCCAGCCAGTGATTCCACGCCGTTCCCCTCCTTCGGTCTCGTGCCCATGCCGGAGGCGCACGCAACAGGGCTGCGCACCGTACGGATCACACGGAGTACAGAAGACCAGGCTCCCAAGGGTGCGACAAGACCGGAGCAGGGAGATCGGACCCTGAGCCAGGAGATTGGACGGTGGGGAGTACCGCGGCAGGTCCCCGTCCGGTCACGGTCGAGGAGCAGGCCCAAGCCGTCGCCGTTGTCACGCGGGACGAGGCAAGTCGCCGTTCGGTGTGTGCGGAGCCTCATCGCAGAGAGGCCGAGGGCCCGCAGCGCGTCGCCGCGAGCCGCCTCCGATCGTGGCGTCTTGCTCGACGAGCACGATGCGTGCCACGGCAGCAACCTGACGACCACCTGAACGTCCCGTGAACAGAATCCGGCCCAAGGCACCCGAGGGTCATTTCGGCCATCTGGCACACCGAACGGTGAGTTCCACCAGGGAGGGTTCGACCATGGCCGGCACCACCACAGCGATCATCGAGTCGGCCCAGACCGAGGGCGGCCGACTGCTCGTCCGTACCGGGACGCCGGAGCAGGGACCGGCGGCCCGGCCGGGTTATGCCAGGCCCGTGCGGCTGGCGATCCTCGCGGTGGCGGCGGTGCTGTTCGCGTGGGACATCCAGCACAGCGGGTATCACGCGTTCTACGCGGAGACCGTGCGCAGCATGACCGAGAGCTGGAAAGGTTTCCTGTTCGGCTCGTTCGACCCCGGCAACTCGATCACGATCGACAAGCTGCCGGGCTTCCTGTGGCCGCAGGCGCTGTCCGCGCGGATCTTCGGGTTCCATCCATGGGCGCTGACCCTGCCGCAGGTGATCGAGGGCGTACTCAGCGTCGCGGTCCTGCACCGCGCGGTGCGCCGCTGGGCAGGGGAGAACGCGGCCCTGCTCGCGGCGGGCGCCTTCGTCCTCACCCCGGCGATCGCCGGACTGTTCCGTTCGGAGGTCGAGGACCCGGCGTTCACCCTTCTCGTGCTGCTTGCCGCCGACGCCACGCTGCGCGCGGCACGCGAGGCCCGGCTGCGCCCGCTGCTGGCGGCCGGAGTGTGGGTCGGGCTGAGCTTCCAGGCCAAGATGCTGGAGGCCTGGGCGGTGCTCCCGGCGCTCGGTCTGCTGTACGTGGTGTCGGCGCCGGTTGTGCTGCGCCGCCGGCTGGCACACCTGGCGGTGGCGGGCGCGGTGTGCGTAGCGGTGTCGGCGTCATGGGTGCTGCTGGTGACGCTGACTCCGGCCGGGGACCGTCCGTATGTGGACGGCACGACGAACAACTCGGCGGTCAGCCAGGTCGTCGGCTACAACTTCGTCACCCGCTTCTCCGGTCTCGGCATCAGTGCCAGGGACACCGGCAGCGTCTCCGTGCTGACCATGGCCGGGACCGCTCCGGCGAAGTCCTCCGGCCGGCCACAGATCCGGGCTACCGTCGCGCAGTGGGGCAAGATGCTCGGCCCGTCCCTGGCCTCGCAGGTCGGCTGGCTGTACCCGGCGGCGGCGCTCGCCGCGGTGTGCGGTCCGGCGTGGCGGCGCGGGCGGCCGCGTACGGATCCGCTGCGAGCGGGCTTCGTGCTGTGGGGGGCGTGGGTGGCGGTGTACTTCTTGGTGTTCAGCGCCGGGGCGGTCGGCGGCCATACGTACTACATGGGTGTGGTGGCCGTGCCGCTGGCGGCGCTGTTCGGCGCCGGGATGGTGCAGTTCTGGCGTGCCTGGCGGTGCGGGGGCCGGGCCCGGGTGTGGGCGCTGCCAACGGCGGTGGTGAGCACGGTGCTCTGGTCGGCGGGCATAGCGGAGCAGTTCCCGTCGTTCCTGCCGTGGCTGGCCCCGGCCGCGATCACACTGGCGGCGGGCGCTCTGGCGTTGCTGGGGCTGTCCTGTACAGGTGAGGACGGGAAGCGGCGGCAGATGGCGGTGCTGGGCCTCGGCGTGGGCACCGCGGCCATGCTGCTGCCGTCCGCAGCTTGGGCCTCGTCGGTTCTCCACCCCACGTACGGCCACTCCGGTATGGGCTCGACCGGGCCGGTGGCCACCAAGCACCACACCGTGCAACACCGGCCCTCCCCCGCCCTGATCTCCGATCCCCGGGCGGCCGTCAAGTCCCCCGACGGGACCTCGCTCAGCAAGAACCAGCGGCGGCTCCTGGCATACACCCGGGCCCACCAGGACGGCGCCACCTACCTCTTCGCGACCACCAGTTGGCGGGTCGCCTCTCCCTACGTCCTCCACTCTGGCGCCAAAGTGCTCCCCATGGGCGGCTTCACCGGCGCCGTGCCCACGCCCACCGGCTCCGCGTTCCGCCACCTCGTCGCCACCGGCCGGCTGCGGTACGTCGTACTCGGCGGCCCGGCGACCGCCCAAGGCCGCTCCATTGCCCCCTGGGTACGCGCCCACTGCGCGCCCGTACCCCACCAGACGCCGGCTCTCTACCGCTGCTCGCCGCCGTCGGCGACGTCCCGGGCGCCCGGGGGCAGGTAGCCGGCGCAGAAGGCCGTGTCGATGTAGTCGGTCATCTGATGGCGATAGCCACCTCCTCCTCGATCCAGCGGTTCATCCGGTACGGCAGCCGCCACGGCAGCGGTTCGGTGCGGGAGTCCGGGCGTTGTCCAGGAAGGTGGCGGAGTCGGCCTCGGGCACGGCGGACAGCGGACAGCGGACAGCGGACAGCGGACAGCGGAGCGTCGTAGACCAGTCGGCCGATCGCCTCCCGGTATGCGGGCTCGTCCGCGGTGAAGCGGCCAGGTTGCCCCACCGTCGGTCGCGGATCCGGACGAAGCACGGGCCTGGCGCCATAGGCGCTTGCGGAGGGAGCGCTCGTGGCGCCTGCGGGAGAGCGCGTTCGCGCCCGGACTCCGCCGCCAACTGTTTATGGGCCGCGTGCGCCCGCGGTGAGGCCGCGGTGTGCTTCAGGACCGGCCAGAGACCCTCGTGTGGGGGATCCCCCTGGGCCCGATATCGCCAGACCATGGCCTTGGCCGGCAGTTGACGAGCCGCCGCCGGGTAGGTGCATAGGGGGTTGCAGATGAGGCTCAGCGAGGTCATCGCACGCGTCCGGCGACACTTTCCTTATGAAGAGGCCGCCTTGATGGCCGTGTTCGCCCTCTGCGTCGCGGGCGTGGTGCTGTTAGTCGGGCATCAGGAAGCCGGGCTCGAAGCCGGCTCCGCCCCGCTCCCGGGGGAAGCCGCATCCCACCGGGGTGATGCGGGCCCTCTCCCGCCAGGCCGCCATCTGCACATGGTGACGAGGGACTATGCGCAGAAGGCCGCGTTGGCCACGGACCCCGATGCGAGAGTGTCCGGGGTGCACCTGGGCCATAAGGCCGGGCGCCGGGTCTGGCAAGTTCTCCTGACCGAGGACGGGAGCGTGCGGGATGTGGACGTCGATACGGGCAGTGGGACGATCCTGCAGACGCAAGGCCGTCTTCGCGACGCCCATTGATCAGGGGCTGGGCCCCACGTCACCCGAGCCGCCGGGGCGGTCCGCGTTCCGTCCCGCCCCGGTGTGCTCAGCTGCGGCCGGGTGGGAGTGGCGGCAGCGGCTTTTCGTAGAGCCATGAATGCAGTAGCGGTTTGATCGGGTGTGTGGCCCAACGGCCGGCGTGGGCGACGAATGCGGCGGTGTCGACGCTTGCGCCGCGGTGGGTCTGGTGCCAGGCGCGGAGCATGCTGAAGAAACGGTGGTCGCCCATGGCTCGCCGTAGGGCGTGCAGGGTGCAGGCGCCGCGTACGTAGACCCTGTCGTCGAAGATGCGGCGTTGGCCGGGGTCGGCGATGCGCAAGTCCTGGCCGCGGCGGTGGAGTGAGTGCCACGCTTGTCGGGCGAGCTGGTCGGCGCTGTCCTCGCCGAGGTGTTCCGACCAGAGCCATTCGGCGTAGGTGGCGAAGCCTTCGTTGAGCCAGATGTCGCGCCAGTCGCGCAGGCTGACGCTGTTGCCGTACCACTGGTGGGCGATCTCGTGGGCCACCAGTGTCTCCCAGCCGCGCCGTCCGTCGATGTGGTTGCTGCCGAAAACGGACAGTGTCTGGTTCTCCACCGGGGCGGCGAGTTCGGCGTCGACGACCACCGCGCCGTACGCCTCGAAGGGGTAGTCGCCGAAGTAGCCGCTGAATGCGCGGAGCATGTCGGGCTGGCGGGCCAGGTCATACCGTGCGCGCTCGGCCAGCCGTGCGGGGTAGGCGTTGTGCAGGGCGATGGGCGAGCCGGCAGCGCCGAGGTGTACGGGGTCGCCGTCGTGGCTGAAGCGGCCGGTGTAAAGGGCGGCGAGATAAGGGGCCATGGGCCCGGGGTGGTGGTAGGTCCAGCATTCCGAGCGGCCGCTGCGGCGGCGCTCGCGCAGGGTGCCGTTGGCCAGGGCGTGGTGACCGTGCGGGACACTCACCCGGAAGGTGAAAGCGGCCTTGTCGTCGGGTCGGTCGTTGCACGGGAACCAGGAGGGGGCGCCCAGGGGTTGGGAGGCGACCAGCGTGCCGTCATGCGGGTCGCCGGTGCGGTCCCAGCCGATCGGTCCGAACGGGGAGCGGAGGGGCTTGGGCCGGCCGCTGTAGCCGATGTCCACGGTGAAGTGCTTGCCCTGGGCGAGCGGACGGGGGGTGTCCAGGTACAGCTTCCCGTGCTGCTGGCGGGTGCGGACCCGGGTCCCGTTGATCCGGGCGGTGTGCGCGGTCAGCCGGGAGAGGTCGAGTTCCACCCGCTCCAGGGGCCGGTCGGCCACCGCCTTGATGCGGGCCAGTCCGTCGAGGCTGGCGTTACCCGGGTCGTAGGCCAGATGCAGGTCGTAGGAGACGGTGTGGTGGGCGTAGGTGCCGTGGCTCGGGAAGTAGCGGTCGTCGGACGGTGACATGAGGCCGTCCGCGGCGGTCGCGGCGAGCGGCATCAGGGCCACGCCCCTGATGAGGGCGCGGCGGCTGCACCGGATCACGCGGCCACACCGTCTTCGGTGCGGGCCTGTTCGGGCCGGGCCGCCCGCTCGCCCGCGATGGGGTTGCCCGCCCACCGTGTGCCCTCGGGCACGCTCTCGCCCCGCATGACCAGCGAGGACGCCGAAATGGCGGCGCGCGCCCCGACAGTGGTCCCCGGCAGGACGATGCTGTGCGGGCCCAGTGAGGCCCCCTCGGCGAGGTGCACCGTGTCCAGCCGCATGATCCGGTCGTGGAAGAGGTGGGTTTGCAGTACGCAGCCCCGGTTGACACTGACGCCGTCTCCGAGCGTGATCAGGTCCGTCTCCGGCAGCCAGTAGCTCTCCAGCCACACACCGCGGCCGATCGTGGCGCCGAGGCTGCGCAGCCACACGTTGAGCACCGGGGTTCCGGTGAAGGCACCGGCCATCCACGGCACGGCAAGGGACTCGACGAAGGTGTCGAACAGCTCGTTGCGCCACACGAAGGGCGACCAGAGGGGGTGCTCACTTGTGGTGAAGCGGCCGACCAGCAACCACTTCGCCGCGGTGGTGGTGAGCCCGGCGGAGAGGGCCGCGGCCAGCAGCAGCGGGGCGCCGACGAGCGCGGCCAGGGTGAGACCACCCCTGTCGAGCGCGTCCTGCTCCCCCAGCAGGACGGCCTCGGCGAGCGCCACCCCGCACATCAGCGGCAGTACGCGGCACAGTTCGACGGCGGCGCGTGCCAGGACCAGCCGCCGCGGCGGCGCGAAGGTCCGTGCGGGGTCGGCCGCGGCCGACACGCGGGGCAGCGGCATCGCGGGCCGGCCGAGCCAGGACATGCCCGGCTCGCTGTGTGCGGGGGCATCGGAGAGTACGCCGACGAGGCTGTGGTCGGGCACATCACGGCTGGGACCGACGATGCCGGAGTTGCCGACGAAGGCACGCCGTCCGATGCGGACCCGCCCCAACCGCAGCCATCCGCCGCGCAGTTCGAAGGGTGCGACCAGAGTGTCGTCGGCGAGGAACGCCCCGTCCTCGATGTGCAGCAGGGACGGCAGCGGAAGGACGGTGGAGATCTCGGCGTGTTTGCCGACGCGTGCGCCGAGCAGCCGCAGCCAGTGCGGCGTGGCGAGGCTCGCGTAGATCGGGAAGAGGCTGCCGCGGGCGCCGTCCAGGAGGCGGGTGATCAGCCAGGCCCGCCAGGCCACTCCGCCGCTCGCGGGGTGCAGCCCCGGGGCGATGCCGCGGCCGAGGATGCGCACCACGGCGGCGGTCAGCAGGATCGAGCAGCCGGTCGTGACGACGGCGAACACCGGCACAGCCGCGAACAGGCGCAGTGCCGCGGTGGAAAGGGCGGCGCAGTTATGGACCAAGGCGTATGCGCCGATGAGCGCGGGGGCGGCGGTCAGCAGCGCCAGCAGCGGCAGGCCGACGAGGGAGAGGGCGTAGGCGGCGCTCCACGGCCGCGAGCGCTGCCAGGAGGGCGCGGGCCAGCCGGTGCCGGCGAGCTGCTCGGCGGCTTCGGCAGGGCGGGCCGGGGAACCGGTCCAGCGGTGGCCGTCGGGGATCGCACCGCCCAGGCAGCTACCGGGCGCGAGTTCGGCGCCCCGGCCGATGACGGCATCGGGCAGCAGCATGCTGCGGTGACCGACGCGTGCCCCGGCCCCGATGCGTACGGCGCCGATGTGCAGGGTGTCGCCGTCGAGCCACCAGCCGGAGATGTCGGCCTCGGGCTCGACGCTGCAGCCGTCGCCGAGCTCGGCGAGGCCGGTGACCGGCGGCATGGTGTGCAGCGCCACGTTGCGCCCGGTGGTGCAGCCCAGCGTCCGGGCGTACAGCCGCGCCCAGGGCGTGCCGAGCAGGGACGGGATGCCGAAGGCGGCGACGACGCGTTCGGCGGTCCACAGCCGCAGGTGGGTGGCGCCGCCACGCGGGTAGGCGCCGGGGGTGATCGAGCCGGTGAGCATCCGGGCGGCCCCGGCGCCGATGGCGCAGCGCATCGGCGCGCTGAAGAGCACCACCCAGCCGACGACAACCAGCCACCACGCGGTGTGCGGGGCCCAGACCTGCGGGGCGATCCAGCCGAGCACGTTGTCGGCGAGCGCGAGCCCGACGAGCCCACGCAGCCCGGCGACCCCGTACAGGGCGGTCTGGACGAGGAGTTGGACGGCGGCGGCGCGGCGCGGCACAGGGCGTACCGGGCGCACTTCGTCCACGGGACCGCCGAGCGAGTCGAGGTGCTCGGCCATCTTGTGCAGTACCGGGTGGCGGTAGAGGTCGGCGACCGAGACGCCGGGGTGGTGCTCGCGGAGCATGGACGCCATCCGGGCGGCGACCAGGCTGGTGCCGCCGAGGGAGACGAAGTCGCTGTCCGGGCCGGGCCGGACGCCGAGCAGTTGCTCCCAGATGCCGGCGAGGCGGGCTGCGGTGCCGTGCAGTGCCGGTCCGGCCTCGCCGTGGCCCACCGTATCGCGGGCGGGCGGCAGCGGCCAGGGCAGAGCCTTGCGGTCGACCTTGCCGGACGTACGGGTCGGCAGGCTCTCGACCTCGGCCAGGACGGGCACCATCTGGCCGGGCAGCCGTTCCTTGAGCAGGGCTCTGGCCTTGTCCTGCTGGAAGCTGGAGCCGTCGCCGGTGCGCTGCTCGGGCACGACGTAGCCGACCAGCACCTGGGTGCCGGCCGGGGTGGTCTGCACGGCCGCGGCGGCGCCGCGGACGCCGGGCAGGGCGCCGAGCGCGGCGTCGATCTCCCCGAGCTCGATCCGCCGTCCACCGAGTTTGACCTGGTCATCGGCGCGGCCGACGAACAGCAGGCCCTCGGGTTCGGCGCGTACGAGGTCGCCCGTGCGGTAGGCGCGCGCGGTCCGCAGGACGTGGTCGGGGCGGAAGCGGTCGGCGTCCTTGGCGGGGTCGAGGTAGCGGGCCGTGCCCACGCCGCTGATCAGCAGCTCCCCCTCCTCGCCGAACCCGGCTGGCTGACCGGCCCGGTCGACGACGGCCAACTGCCAGCCCTCCAGCGGCAGTCCGATGCGTACCGGCTCCCCCGGCAGCAGGCGCGCCGCGCAGGCGACGACGGTGGTCTCGGTCGGCCCGTAGGTGTTCCACATCTCCCGCTCGGGCGCGGCGAAGCGGTCGACCAGCCCGGCCGGGCACGCCTCGCCGCCCACGATCAGCAGTCGGATCCGGCGCATCGCCTCGTCCGGCCACAGCGCGGCGAGCGTGGGCACGGTGGACACCACGGTGATCCCGCGGTCGACCAGCCACGGGCCCAGCTCATGGCCCGCGCGGACCAGCGAGCGCGGCGCCGGCACCAGGCAGGCGCCGTGCCGCCACGCGAGCCACATCTCCTCGCAGGAGGCGTCGAAGGCGACGGACAGGCCGGCCAGCACCCGGTCACCGGGGCCCAGCGGCCGGTCCCGGAGGAAGAGCCCGGCCTCGGCGTCGACGAAGGCGGCGGCCGAGCGGTGGCTGACCGCCACGCCCTTGGGCGCGCCGGTCGAACCCGAGGTGAAGATGATCCACGCGTCGTCCTGCGGGCCCGCGGGCCGCAGGGCCCCGCCGGGCCGGGCCAGGGCCTGCGGCTGGACGTCCGGCCCCAGGACGGCGCAGACGGCGGCCTCCCGGAAGACGGTGGCGGCCCGCTCGTCCGGGTCGTCGGCGTCCACCGGTACGTACGCGGCTCCGCTGCGCAGGATGGCGAGGATCGACAGGTACAGCTCCGCGGTACCGGACGGCACCCGGACACCGACCCGGTCGCCAGGGCCGATTCCGTAGTCCCTGAGTTGCCGTGCGCGGCGTTCGGTCTCGATACACAGCTCGCGGTAGGTGATCACCTCGGTGCCGGTGTCCACGGCGGTCGCCTGGGGGTGTGCGGCGGCGGTGGCATCGAGCACGTCGAGCAGGGTCCGCGGCCGGGGGGTGGTGGCTGTGCGGTATACGGCCCGGCCGGGCGGCTGCTCGGATGGCTCGAAGGGCGATTCGAGAAGGGGCGACGACATCGATATGCCTCTGTTGTTCGGTGCCGGTGGGTGAAAGACCCTCGGACGTTCGCCCCTACAGATGCCGCTGACCAGGCGGAAGGTTCGCGCTTCGGACCAGGAATCCACAAATCGAACATGTTGTGAACATGACCATCGGTCGCTTCGGCAGGCGGCAGCACAAAACGACCCCCGGAGCCTGACTGCCACGTGGGAAAAAGTTGACTCACCGCGGGGACTGTTTTCGGGCGTGACGCCCCATCAGCACAAAACCGCAGGTCAGAGGCTTAATGGCGATCGGTTACGGGTCGGCCGGTCAAGCTTCGGCCAACAGGTTGCGCAACCGAGCAAACATTCATCAAGATCTCATGGAGCCCTCATCGACCCGTCATGAATCCGCCCTACCCTCAAAACCCCACCGTCACACATCGCGCCGTCATACACCAGGGGTCCACGGCTACTTGAGGATGTTCACCGCGCGGGCGACGACCAGAACGACCGTCAGCAGCGAGACCGCCGACTGCACCAGCATCAGCATCTTCGCCCAGCGGGTCAGCGGCATCACATCGGTCGGGCTGAAGGCGGTGGCGTTGGTGAACGACAGATACAGATAGTCGGGGAACTGCGGCTCCCAGTGCTCCGGTGCGAGCTCCAACGCCTGCATCTGCGGGAAGAGGAAGTCCACATGGGCCCGTACGGCCCGGGCCCGCGCGACCGGACCGCCGCGGTCCCACTCCCAGTACCACAGCGCGAAGACGATGACATTGGTGGCCCAGATACTGCCGCCGGTCATCAGCAGCGGCCCCGCGTCACTGCCCTCGCTCCCCCGCACCAGACCGATCACCAGATGCACCGCGGACCAGCCGTTCGCCGCGCTGATCATCGCGATCAGCACCAGCCCCGCCCACCGGTACAGCCGCGAGCCCCGTTCGATCCGGAACGGATTCGCCGCGACCAGCGCGATCAGCAGCGCGGTCTCCAGGGTGGCCAGCAGCCACTCCGGATGGATCGCCAGCCGCTCCGGCAGCAGCCACTGCAGCGCCACAGCCACCAGCACCGCGAGCGTCGAGGGCCAGCGGGGCTCCCCCCGGGTGACCCGCCGCCAGGCGGGCAGCAGCCGGCGGCCCGCCTGCTCCATCCCCGACACGGCGGGTGCCAGCATCGCCTCGATACGGGCCAGCCGCTCGGAGTCGGCGTCGCTCGGTTCACCAGGCTTGGGGTCGTGGGACATGCGGCTCATGCTCGCCGCCGGTCCGGGGAGTGTCCAGCAACCGAACTGTGCTGGCACCCCGAACACGGCGACCGCTGCCAGCACCTCACCTTCACCTGTCCCGGCCTCGACCGGGAGAACCTGCTGGCCCTGCTGGACTCGTGCCTGCACACCGACGCCGAGTACGCGGCCGGGCCTCCGCAGCCCCCGGGTGACCAACGTGACCAGGCAGCAGCAGCGGCAGATCGCCCGCGCCATCAAGAACGCCCGCGAGATGGCCCTCATCCCCTACGCCTCCCGATAGTCAGCCAGGAGGAGAGCAGAAGTGCCGTTGACGATACTTCGGGCACGAAAGGCCGCCCACACACTCGTTGCCGCCCTCGCGCAGGTGGGACGGTGAACACCGGCAGGACGCCGAACCGGGGACTGTTGAGCATCATCTCGGGCAACACCCCGCAGCCCAGACAGTGGGTAGTCGAGCGCACCCTGAGCTGGCAGATGCGCTCGCGCCGCCTGGTGCGCGACTGCGAAACGCTGCCCGCCACCAGCGAGACCATGGTCCTGTGGTCGATGGCCATGCTCATGGGTCGCCGCCTCGCCACCCGCAGGACCCCGCAGGTGATGGGGCTGGCGGCCTGATAATGGCCGTACCGATGGCCCCACGGCCGGTCTCCGGCAAGCGGCCGGCCATCACGGCGCTTCGCTTCGCGGACCGGGCGACGTAGCTCCCGAGCGGCCGTGACGGTGAACGGTCGCCCCCGGCGGGTGGTTCACCAAACAGGCCGGAGGCTGGCCGGGTGACCGCCAGGCAACTGGTCCAGGTAGGTGCGCAGGTCGTGGTGGATGGCGTCGAGGCGGTCGACGCCGATGAGTTCGGCCCACTGCTGCTCGGTCTCGCTCCACAACTGGTCGGCGAGCCGCAGGTATCCCTGCCCTCGGTCGGTCAGCCGCAGGACCTGCGCGCGTCGGTCGGTGGGGTGAGGGTGGCGTTGGAGGTAGCCCCAGTCGACGAGTTCGGTGACGGTCTTGGATGCGGACTGTTTGGTCACGCCGAGGTGGGACGCCAGGTCGACCGTCGTGGCCCCCGTCGGCAGTGCGGAAGCAGACCCGGCGAGGTGCCGCTGATGCTCGCGATGGCCTTCCGCGCCATGAGTGACCATCTGCACCCCACACGACCGTCGCCCCCGCCCGGCTCGAGGAGAGCGCCGAGGCTGCTCAGGTCCTTCGGACGGTTCTGGTACGACTTCGTCATCGGAGACGACTGGAAGATCGCCGCCGCCGTGGCCGCGGGCGCTCGCGCTCCTGCTAGCGGCACTCGCGCCGCACCTGTTCGCGGACACCGCCTGGCCTTGCACGGCGGTGTCCTGATCATGGCCGGATTCTCTGTCGGCCTGGCACTGGAAACGCGCCGCAGCAAGCCATGAGCGCGCGCCGGGCGCGTCCGCGGGCCCTCAGCGCGCGGTGCCCGGCTCGGCCGCCAGCACCGGACGCAGAGTCCCGGTCCGCAGGCGGGGCACCGGACGTGTGGCCAAATGCCCGAGAGTCATGCTGACCAGGTAGGCGACCGGCAGGGCGAGTACGGCGCTCGCGAGAACGTCGTGGGGGTAGTGGTCGCCGACGTACACGCGGGTGAAGCCCTCGAAGAGAGCGAACAGCGCGGCGATCAGGGCCAGGCAGCGGTCCAGCAGGAACAGTGCGGCGACGGCGTAGTGCGTCTCCGGCCGGTCATCCACGCAGTCAGATGGGGAAGGCGCGGTCTTCGCGGCGTCGAGGCTGCGTATTGGTGCTGCTCGGGTGCGGGTGTCCCCGGCTGGAGTGGAGCCGCCGCGTGCCCCTCCTGCGGCCGAGGTGGACCATCTCTCTTCTTGGCGAACGAAAATCTATGCCAGCTGGAGTAGACATTGGGTGGTGGTGTGGTTATGGTTTCTCTCGTAGCCGAGATCAAGTAAGGCCCGGCAGAGACGAACTGCCGGGCAGCAGTACACGCAGTTCGCAAGACGGTGCGGTGGTGGAGTTTCGAAGCCAGGGTTGTTGCAGGACGGCGACGGGACTGACGACCGGACCGGGTGGCCCGCAGTGATCAGGGGCCGCCGTGAGCAGTACCGCAAGAGCAGTTCTCAGTGCAGTTCGCAGTACCAGCAGTGCGGTTGTCAGTGGTTCCTCGGTAAAGGCGTCGGCTGCGGGCGCGCGTACCGGGAGGTTCGGCAGTGGGGTTCTAAGCCAGAGCAGATGCAGGACGGGCGACGGGGCTGGCTGCCGAAGGGTGGCGCTGTTCGAGGCCACCAGCAGTACGCAGTTCCCATGTGGTAAGTGATTGATTCAGAGGGAAGAACGGAGGAGCCCCGCACCATCAGGATCGCCCGGGCGGAAGTCTTGAGCCCGGGTACCGCAGGACATCGATAGTGAGGTGGTCTCCGGTCAAGCAACCGCGATCCCCGCAACCCCGACAGCAGCTCGGTCGGGCCAGTGGAAACAGAAGGCCGGCGCAGGACCAGGGCCGGCAGATGGTGTAGCAGTTCCTTCGGGGCCCTGGTGCCACATGGCACCAGGGCCCCTCCACGCGTTCCACAGAGAGGTGCAATGACAGCAGACGAATCGTTCGGACGTCTCGATGACGACGACTACCCCGCCTACACCATGGGCCGGGCCGCCGAAATGCTCGGCACCACCCAGGGCTTCCTTCGTGCCCTCGGCGAAGCCCGCCTCATCACCCCGCTGCGCTCCGCGGGCGGCCACCGACGCTACTCCCGCTACCAACTGCGCATTGCCGCCCGCGCCCGGGAACTCGTCGACCAGGGAACCCCCATCGAGGCTGCCTGCCGCATCGTCATCCTCGAAGACCAACTCGAAGAAGCCCAGCGCATCAACGCCGAACACCACCGCGCCGCGGGAGCGTCCAGTCCGCCCGTGGCCTGAGACGGTGCGCCCGCCGGGCACCGGCGGGCTCCCGCACGCACCTGTCGGGGTGTGACGCGTGGCTCCTTTCCTATGGTGACAGAGTGTGCGGACGGGTAGCGTCTGCGTCAGCTGTCATGGTTCGGAAGTTCCCCTTCGCCCACGTCTTCGGCGTGGGCGTTCTGCTGTGCTGTGCTGCAGGAACCAGGGCGATCACCTCCGCCTGCCGCACGTTGCGGGAGGCGCACATCGGCTGGAAGGTGTGAGACATGGCTACGGGAACTGTGAAGTGGTTCAACGCGGAGAAGGGCTTCGGCTTCATCGCCCAGGACGGGGGCGGCCCGGACGTGTTCGCCCACTACTCCGCGATCAACTCCTCGGGCTTCCGTGAGCTCCAGGAAGGCCAGGCCGTGACGTTCGACGTCACCCAGGGCCAGAAGGGCCCCCAGGCCGAGAACATCAACTCCGCCTGACCTTCCCGGCCCTGCCCGAGGATCGCGCACACCGCGTCCGGTAGCTGCCGCCGCCCGTGCGGGCAATGCTTTGACCGGACAGGGGACGCGCTCTCGTTCCGGGCGGCGCAAGAGCCTGTCATGCACAGGATCGGGGTCGCGTAGCCATGGCTGCGCGACCCCGATCTGTCGAGATGCATCCGGGCACGGTGCGACTTCGGCCGGGACCTTCTGAACTCGTTCGCTTCGCGTGTTGCCCCGGGCGTTCGCCCTACCGTGCGCATAGCCGTTGAGCCTGAAGCCACGACGCTACGGTCCTGGTCGCCGGCGCGCAGGTCGTCGGCGACCAGGGTGTTACCCGGAAGCCACAGGAGCACCGGCCGGATGAGCATGGATACGAGGCCGGGGCTGCGCGCCGCGTGGCGGCTCGGGCGCCGCACGCCCTGTGCGGCTTGTCGTGCAGTGGGAGGAGCGGACCTTTAGATGCTCATCCAGGCTTCGAGGAAGGCTTTCCGTCCAGCGCAATCGTCCGACCTGCGGTCGGCGTGCAGGACGCGCCAGGCGGTGAGTTCCAGATCGCGGAGCCACAGTTCTCCGATGACCTGTGTCTTGAGGTCGGGAAGATGGTCGGACTCGGCGAGGGCTTGACCGATCACCTCCCCGGCTGCGGCGCGTTGGGCCGGGGTCATCTCATCGACAGCCGAGAGGATCTGTCGGGCCAGGGCGGTTCCTTCGCCTGCCAGGGATTGCGCCACCTCAGCCTTGATGTTGGCGGGTAGCAGGTAGGCGGTGCCCGAGGACCTCCACAGGTCCGACCAGAAGCGCTCGCCTGCCTCGGTGGGGGCAGGGAGCGCGGCCAGCAGTCCGAGGAGATGGCCGATGGCCGCGTAGCCACCGGAGTGGGCAGCTGCGACGACTGCGATGCCGGCAACGCGATCCACATCGAGATGGCTGGCTTCGAGGTCTGAAGCCAGGCCCAATTGGTATTCCAACTGGTCTGTGAGCGGGGCGGATACGTGGGGACGGACCTCAGGAAGCATCGGCGATCCTTGCGGGTAGGCGAGCGGAGATGCCCGTTCGGAAGCCCTGATCGTTCCCACGACCAGCCGATCTACTCAGCTTCGGGAGACCCAATTCCCGGCGGGACCAACCGACCGGAGTCCACACGGCGAGAGCCCACACCCGACGACATGCACCTGGCTCTCGGGCCGACCTCTCGAAGGCTGTCCTGCGAGGTCTCCTAGCATGAGCGCATGATTGCCAGTGACGCCCACGAGTCCGAAGGAGGACGGGAAGCTGTGTCCCGCGACGCCGCTGAAGCCGAATGTGTCCACGCCGCCTCAGCGCGTGGAGAACAACGCGAAGTCGGGCTGCCCGGCGGATCACAAGGTGACGATGCAGCAGAAAATGGTCACTCGGTTGCCGCTCTGGTGGAGCAGGCCTCCGACCTGGCCGAATCGATCAAGCCGAGGTTGCGTGGCTGGCTCCATGCCGGAATGGTCCCCGCCGCACTCATCGCAGGCATTGTACTCATCTGCCTGGCTCGCACCCCACAGGCGGCCTGGGCGTGCGCAGTGTACTCGGTCACCGCCTGGCTGCTGTTCGCAACAAGCGCCATTTACCACCGCGGCACCTGGGGGCCGCTCGGCGAAGCCCTTCTGCGACGTCTCGACCACGCCAACATCTTCCTGATCATCGCCGGCACCTGCACCCCCCTGGCCGTGCTCCTCCTGCCACCGGGCCAGAGGTCCGTGCTGTTGTGGATCGTGTGGGCGGGCGCGTTGGCCGGCATCGCGTTCCGGATCCTGTGGGTCGGAGCCCCGCGCTGGCTGTACACCCCGTGCTACCTGGCTCTGGGGTGGGCGCCGGTGCGCTACCTGCCCGACTTCCTGCACACCGGCGGAGCGGCCGTACTCGCCCTGATCGTGGCCGGCGGTCTCCTCTACAGCGCGGGCGCGGTCGTCTACGCCCTCCAGCGCCCCGACCCCTCACCCCGCTGGTTCGGCTTCCACGAGGTCTTCCATGCGCTGACCGTGGCAGCCTTCACCGCGCACTACACCGCCATCTTCCTGGCCACCTACTGACCGCGACAACGTTCTGGCTCACACCGCGCGCGTCCCACACGTTGCACGCTGACGGGTGCGTACATGACGCTGCCGATCGTCGCAGTGGACGGCGCATGCGCCGGATGACGCTCTCGTGGACCTGCCGGTCGACAGTCGTAATCCGCTGAGGCCGAGTCAGCCGACGGGCGCCTCCGCGGTCGTTCCGGAGGGACAAGGTTGCCTGGCACCTGCGGTGCTGGGCAACGCTTCGCTCTGCGGCTTCGCTGCGGTGCTGCCACAAATGTCACCGATTGGCGACCCGGACGGCCTGGGGTGCCACGGCCCTGACGGCTGAGGCGAACGCGGCGAAGATGTACGCGCCGATCATCGAGCCGAGAGCGATCACCGAGTCGAACGCCCCAGCCGGCGTCTCAGCTCCCCGCTTCCTGCGGTCGGCGCCGACCTGCTCATTGCTCGCTCCTCGACAGCTGCGACGAAGGCGCCGGTCAGTGACGGGTCCGATATCAGCGCGCGATATGGGAACAGGGTTTTGAGCAGGTGCCCAACCTGGGGTTCAACGCAGTGGTGGGCGCTGAGATTGCTTTCGGAGTGGGTGTTCTGCTGTGCTGTGCTGTGCTGTGCTGTGCTGTGCTGCACGAATCAGGGCGATCACCTTCGGCTTTCGCATGGAGCGGACGGCAATTGTGCGGCGGCCCGGATGTCTTCGCGCACTACTCCGCGAGCAACTCCGCCGGCTTCCGTGCGCTCCAGGAAGACCAGGCTGTGACGTTCGACGTCACACAGGGCCAGAAGGAACCGCGGGCCGGCCTTCAGGCGACGGTCGCGGGATCTTGAGCGGCGCGTGATCAGGGCCGCGAACGGGCCGATGGAGCCGCCGCCGGGCAGGATGCTGCCACCGGAATAGTTGTGCCCTTTGAGCCGTGAACAGCGACCGCCCTTCCTGAAACGCTGCCCTCCGGGTGGGTCAATATCTATGACCGCGAGGTGAGGGTTTAACGCGCCAGGCGGCGAGTGTTTTTACCGCAACCAACAGAGCGGAATTATTTGCCGTGCACGGGCCGCTACCTCGTGCTACCGTCGACCTCAGTTGCAGTTGTGGTTCCCAAAACTTCAAGCGCCTCCGCCGGTATTTTCAGCCACTGGAAGCGCTTTCGTGTTGCCGGTCATTTTCCGGACGGGGCATCATCGCGGCGACCCGGCATCCGCGCATCGCGGGACCCCGGCGTACCGCCCTGAAGGAGATATGACGTGGCATCAGGTACCGTAAAGTGGTTCAACGCAGCCAAGGGTTTTGGCTTCATCGAGCAGGACGGTGGAGGGGCTGACGTGTTCGCCCACTTCTCGAACATCGCCGCCCAAGGCTTCCGCGAGCTGCTCGAAGGTCAGAAGGTCACCTTCGACATCGCGGCGGGCCAGAAGGGCCCGACGGCCGAGAACATCGTTCTCGCCTGACGCTGACACACGCACTTCGCAGCTGGGGCCCGCATCCCTCGGGGTGCGGGCCCCAGCTGCGGACATATCCCGCAGTGGTATCACCTGTGGAACAACTCGCCCGCAGCTCTTCCCCGGGTATGCGCACCTCTTTGAGCTGCACCGGTCGGCGTCCGGGAGTCTACGTCCACATGACGGCACCCATTTCATCACCGGCACCTGCACCGGATTGACTGCAATCCAGATTCTATTTCGCATTCCATTCGGCCCGTTCTTGTGTTTCCCCGCGCTGTTCTTCCGCTGCGGGAATTCCTTGATACGCGCCCTATCAAGGAAGGTTCTCCATGAACCCCACACGTACGAACGGCCGCTCTTCCCGCCCCCGCCGGACCGACGGCACCGCTTTTGGCTCCAGCGCCGGTTCGAGGCGGGGCGGCCGCTTCGGCTCGCCCGCCCCGAGCCGTTCAGGGGGTCCGAGCCGCTCGGGCGGCCGTGGCCGGCGGCCCGCCGCGGTCCAGGGCGAGTTCGCCCTGCCGGAGACGCTCACTCCCGCGCTGCCCGCGGTCGAGGCGTTCACCGATCTCGGCATGCCAGGGCCGCTGCTGGCCGCGCTGACGGCGCAAGGCGTGAGCGTTCCGTTCCCGATCCAGGGCGCGACCCTGCCCAACACCCTCGCGGGCCGCGACGTCCTGGGACGCGGGCGCACCGGCTCCGGCAAGACCCTCGCCTTCGGCCTGGCCCTGCTGGCCCGCACCGCCGGACAGCGCGCCGAGCCTCGCCAGCCGTTGGCCCTGATCCTCGTGCCGACGCGTGAGCTGGCTCAGCAGGTGACCGACGCACTCACCCCCTACGCCCGCTCGGTGAAGTTGCGCCTGGCCACCGTCGTCGGCGGAATGTCGATCGGCAGGCAGGCCAATATGCTGCGCGGTGGCGCCGAGGTCGTCGTCGCGACGCCGGGCCGGCTCAAGGACCTCATCGAGCGCGGTGACTGCCGGCTGAACCAGGTCGCGATCACCGTGCTGGACGAGGCCGACCAGATGGCCGACATGGGCTTCATGCCCCAGGTCACCGCGCTCCTGGACCAGGTCCGCCCCGAGGGCCAGCGGATGTTGTTCTCCGCCACCCTCGACCGCAACGTCGACCGCCTGGTCCGCCGCTACCTCACCGACCCCGTCGTCCACTCCGTCGACCCGTCCGCAGGTGCGGTCACCACGATGGAGCACCACGTGCTGCACGTCCACGGCGCCGACAAGCACCGGACGACCACACAGATCGCGGCGCGCGAAGGCCGGGTGATCATGTTCCTGGACACCAAGCACGCCGTCGACCGGCTGACGCAGGACCTGTTGAACAGCGGTGTCCGGGCCGCCGCCCTGCACGGTGGCAAGTCGCAGCCGCAGCGCACGCGCACCCTGACCCAGTTCAAGACCGGGCACGTCACCGTACTCGTGGCCACGAACGTCGCTGCACGAGGCATCCACGTCGACGACCTCGACCTTGTCGTCAACGTCGACCCGCCGACCGACCACAAGGACTACCTCCACCGCGGCGGGCGTACCGCGCGCGCCGGCGAGTCCGGCACCGTCGTCACCCTGGTCACCCCCAACCAGCGCCGCGACATGACCCGCCTCATGACGGCTGCCGGCATCGTGCCCCAGAGCACCCAGGTCCGCTCCGGCGAAGAGGCACTCAGCCGGATCACCGGCGCCCAGACCCCCTCCGGCATCCCTGTGACGATCACCGCGCCGGTGCCCGAGCGGCGTCAGCGCAGCACGTCCTCACGCGGCCGACGCAGCCCCGCCTCGGCTGCCCGGCGGGCGACCGTGCGGCAGTCCTCCTTCGACGCGGCGGCCTAAAGACTTCGTGATCAGGAAACTGACCCGCTCATGCAGGAGACACCATTGACGCTCGTTCAGATGCAGCCCTGCTCGGCACATGCCGCCCCCGTGCACAGGACGGTGTCCGATGCCATGGTCACCGGTGGGCCGCAGGTCTGCGACGACATGACCGTCGAGGTCGCCCTGTCCGTCATGGCAAGCGACCGCACCGGGCACCTCCTTGTCTGCGACAGCGGCGGCCTGTGCACCGGACTGGTCACCCAGACCCAGCTCACTGCGGCCCGTGACAGCTCCGCGTACACGGACCGGGTCCAGCTGCGGGACATCCTCGGCGACCGAGCGCCGTTCACCTCTCCCGTGACCACCATGACTGAAGCGCAGAACGCGGTGCGTTACAGCCGGCTCGATGCCCTGCCTGTGATCGACGAACACGGCACCGCTCTGGGCGTCCTGCCCCTTGCCCGCTGAACCGGCTCAACCGCAGCAGAACCATCCCCCTTCGGTCTTCTCTCTGTGAGGCATCATGCGCTGTGTCATCGCCCGCTTCCCGTTCGACCTCACCAAGAGCGGTGTCCTGGAATCGATGAAGGGCGTCAAGCCCGAACAGGTATCCGGCGAGTCCGTGATCATCGGCCGTCGCACCTACCCCGTCAAGCAGGTCGGCCAGGTCGTCACACGTCAGGACCGCCGCGATTTCAGCGCCGGCGAAGTCCTGCGGGCCATGACCCAGCTCGGTTTCACCTGCCGCGGCCTTCCCCAGGCCGCCGCGCCCACGCACGTTCTCACCCCGTTGCAGCAGGCTTCCGCGATGCTCGGCGCCCCCACGGCCGTCTGACCGACGGGCAGGCGCGAGCTGCCAGCCAAGCAGCGGTGAGGGTCCGACCGGAATACGCCGGTCGGACCCTCACCGCGTACCGGGGGACTCTCGGCGCGACAGCGGGTCAGTGGTCGAAGTAGCTGAAGTCGCCCATGGTCCAGGCACCGATGCGTTGCCATCGGTCTTCGGGCCGGCCTGGCCAACGGTCTACCGACGCTTCGCACGGTGGAGCCAGGCCCGCGTATGGGCCCGGCTGCACCGCATCATCCTCGACGAGATCGGAGCCCGGGGCGAGCTGGACTGGTCGCGCTTCGCTGTCGACTCCGTCAGCGTCCGTGCACTCAAAGGGGGCAGCTGACCGGACCGAATCCGACCGACCGAGGCAAGAAGGGATCGAAAATCCACCTGGCCGTGGACCGCAGCGGCCTGCCCGTCGCGGTCGCCATCTCGGCCGCCAACACGCACGACAGCCTCGCGCTGCAGCCACTGGTCGCCTCGATCCCGCCCATCCGCTCCCGACGCGGTCCCCGACGACGGAAGCCTGCGAAACTCCACGGGGACAAGGGCTACGACTACCCACACCTGCGGCGATGGCTCCGGAAACGCGGCGTCACACCCCGCATCGCCCGCCGCAGCATCGACAACTCACAGCGACTGGGCCGACACCGCTGGGTGGTCGAGCGCACCATGCCCTGACTCGCCGGCTGCCGCCGCCTGCACCGACGCTACGAACGAAAACCCGAACACTTCCTCGCGTTCACAGCCATCGCCACCAGCCTCATCAACTACCGACGACTCACCAAGTGAAACGACTTCTAACTGCCGTTCAGTGGTTGCCTCGTGCGACACGCACCCGGATGGATCGGACGGATCGCCGCAAATTTGGATCACTGCCACTCTAATGATGTGGTGACCTTCCCAGATCGTCGCTCCGTGCTGCGCGCGACTGCCGCGGCCGCCGGTGCGCTGGTGTCAGGCTGCGACCCGTACTGGGACGAAGACCCCGGCGCCGGGCCGGTCCGCCGACGGGCCAAGCACCTCCGGGACGGGTCATGCCCCAACGGCCCGCGCCCACGCCGCCCGGCCGCCAGCCCGGGTGCCCGGCCGGCCTGTACAGATCGAGCACGGCCCACGGGGCGGCCGCTCGGTCGCGCTCACCTTCCACGGCAGGGGCGACCCGAAGCTGGCCACGGCCCTGCTGCACGAGGCCGAGCGGGCCGGTGTCCGGGTCACCGTGCTGGCCACCGGCGACTGGCTCGACGAGCAGCCCGCGATGGCCCGCCGAATCCTCGACGGCGGCCACGACCTGGGCAACCACACCATGCACCACCGCAACATCTGCGCCCTGCCGAGGGCCACGGCGGCCGCGGAGATCACCCAGTGCGCCGACCGGCTGCGGCGGCTGACCGGCAGCATCGGCAGCTGGTTCCGGCCCTCGCAGGCGCGGCGTGCCACGGATCTGGTGGCGCGGCTGGCCCGGGAGGCCGGCTATCCGCACGTCCTGTCCTACGACGTGGACTCCCTCGACTCCGACGACCCCGGTGCCGCGGCCGTCGCCCGCACGGTCCTGGACAAGACCCGGCTAGGCTCGGTCGTGAGCCTCCATCTCGGGCACGCCGGCACGGTGGCCGCGCTGCCCCCGATCCTTGACGGACTCGGCCGGCGCGGGCTGCGCGCGGTGGCGACAACGGAGCCGTCAAGGACTACCCCGCGCGGATCTACGTCCCCAACACCGGCTCCGACACGGTCAGCGTCATCGACCCGAAGACCTACAAGGTCATCGAAACCATCCCGGTGGGCATCCAGCCGCAGCACGTGGTGCCCTCCTGGGACCTGAAAACGCTCTGGGTCAACAACAACCGGGGGCACGACCTCACCCCGATCGACCCCGCCACCGGCAAGGCCGGCGAGCCCGTCAGGGTCCACGATCCGTACAACCTCTACTTCACGCCCAACGGGAAGTACGCGATCGTGATGGCCTCGATGGACCGTCAGCTGGTCTTCCGCGACCCGCACTCCATGGAGATCCGCAAGACGCTCCCGGTGCCCTGCGCCGGCGTCAACCATGCCGACTTCTCGCCGGACGGGCGGTACTTCATCGTCTCCTGCGATCCGGACTCTGCCATGCCGGGCTCACAGGCACGTCAGAAGGAACGCCGGTCAGATGGGCCAGACGCGGGGCGCTCATTGCCGGGCAGCAGGATTCGGCGCGAGACGAGGAAAGTGATAGGGATCGCGCCGATCGCAGCGGGCAAAGGGGCAAGCCGGCTGCTCACGTGGAGCCAGTGCACGAGAAGGATCGTGCCGGTGCCGGTGAGGACGAAGTTCGTGAGGTTGGTCAGCGGGAAGGTCAGGAACTTTCGCCAGCTCGGGCGGGTTCGGTAGGTGAAGTATGTGTTCAGGAAGAACGAGCCGACCATGCTCAGTGTGAACGCCGCCGTGTATGCGAGTACGTACGGCAGCCACGGGTGCAGTGCCAGGTAGCTACTGTAGAAGGTCACCGTGTTCACGGCGCCCACCATGACGAAGCGCAGTACCTGGAGCAGCTGCTGCGCTCGGGAAGGCATCAACGCGCCCGTGCGGCGCCCGTACGGGAGGCCGGTGCCCTGCGGGCGCACCGTGCGCGGCGGACGAGGCGGCCATGAGGGATGGCAGCGGGGTGAGGCCTGGCTTCTTTCACCAGGTAGTGCGGGCGCCGTTTGGTCTCGTAGTAGATGCGCCCGATGTACTCGCCCACGAGGCCGATCATCACCATCTGTAGTCCGCCGAGCCCCGCCACGGAGACCAGCAGGGTGACATAGCCGGGGACGTCGATCCCGTTGACGGACGCCAGAATGACGATCGCTGCCGCGTAGAGGAGCGCCATCCCGGCCATCGCCAGTCCCGCGTAGATGGCCATGCGCAGAGGCCGGTTGTTGAATGAGATGAGTCCGTCCATCCCGTAGTTCACCAGGGAGCCCAGGCGCCACTTGGTCTCTCCTGCCTCGCGAGCGACGTTCGGGCAGTCGACGGTCGCGGTGTCGAAGCCGATCCAGGCGAACAGTCCTTTGGAGAAGCGGTTGTATTCCGGGAGGGAGAGCAGCGCATCCATGGCGGGGCGGGACAGCAGGCGGAAATCGCCGATGCCGTCCATCAGTTCGACGTCCACGAGCCTGTTGACCAGGCGGTAGTAGAACCGGCTGAACGTGGAGCGAGCCGCCCCGTCCCCGTCGCGGGTACGCCGTGCGACAACCTGGTCATGGCCCAGGGCGTGGAGGTCGAGCATCCGGGCGATGAGCTCCGGCGGGTGCTGGAGGTCGGCGTCCATGAAGACCACGGCGTCACCGGTGGCTTCCCGCAGACCAGCCAGCATGGCTGCCTCCTTGCCGAAGTTGCGGCTGAAGGAGAGGTACCGGGTGTTCCGGCCGTGTCGCAGTCGCAAGGCACGCAGCCGGTCCAGCGTGCTGTCGCTGCTTCCGTCATCCACGTAGCACAGCTCGTAGTCGACACCGTCGAGCCGGTCCAGACTGTCCCGGACCCTGTGGTCGAACAGCTCGACGATGGCTTCCTCGTTGTAGCAGGGGACGACGATCGTCAGTCTCATAGCGGACACCTCCGTAGCGTGTGTCCGGACTGCCGGTCGGCTGTCGATCGTCGCCGGGTCCGGGGAGCGTCGGTTCCGGTCGCTGCCCCAGCCGTTGGTCGCTGTAGTCGGCAGGCGGTCGATACGACGATCAGGATGAGCAGTGCCGCAGCGGTGACGGCCAGCCCTGGCGTCAGGCCCGGTGGCCAGTAGGAACACGACACCCTGGTGGCGCCCGAGCCGAGCGGGGCGGCCAGCAGGCCGTGGTAGGAGCTGCCCGGCAGAGCGGCGGCCCCATCGACCGAGCAGCTCCACCCCGGGACGGCGGTGATGGCGAAGACGGCCGTTCCGCTGCTGGCTCGTGGCAGCCGCGCGCTCATGGTGTGACCGCCGGCGGTCACGGTGACGGCGCCGGTGGTCCGTAGCCGGGAGGCGGCATGAGCCAGTGCGGACGGGGAGAGGCAGCCGACCGGGGCCGGGGGCAGTGTCTGCGCGGTGGTTGCGCTGAAGACGACCGCTAGGGAGCCGCTGTCCGGGACGGTGCCAAGGGGCTGCAGCCGGTTGCTGGTCTCCTCCCGGGCGCCGCGCAGCAGGACGTGGGTGTCCGGGACGTGTACCCGGCCGGCGAACCAGGGCGCGTCGAGGTATGCCTTGCTGCCCGCCAGGCAGCGGACGGCGAGGGCTGGCTGAGGAGAGTCCTGAGGTGCTGCCGGGACGGACCAGCCCTGGCTGTTGCGTGCCGGTGCAGGTACGCCAGCACCGCTTACCGGCACCGGCACGGGAACGTTCCACACCGCATCTTTGAGCAGGAGGTTCTGGAGGGCGAATGGGTTGTCAGCGTGTCTCGACCCCGGGGTCGTGTCTGCCGGGTGCACGGTGACCAGGGGAGCTGCCGGACCGGTGCGCCGCTGGACGAACCCGCTGTGTGTCGGCCGGGCAGCTGCGAGATAGCTGGTGATACCGAACAGTGCGCGTGAACCGTCGTCGCCGGGGCTGAGCAGGTGGCGCCCGTGCATGTACCAGCCGAGGCCCAGCGCGCGGAGGGTGCGGGCGGTGCCGGCGGGGACGTAGCTGCTGTAGTAGGCGCCCCCTTGGCCACCTATCAATAGCGGGTCGTTGTCAGCGAACTGGTGTGGTCCGGAGTCGGAGCGTCCCACGGGCCAGGTGTCGGCAGCGAGGACAGCGGTCCGGGCGGCCTCGCTCTGCGCGTTCATGGTCAAATGCGGGGCGTAGAACCTCACCTGGTCGCGAAGCACCGTGGCGGCGTAGGCGGAGAGGGCCGAACCAAGAAGAACGAGCGCCGCCAGCGCGGTGCCGACCGCCCGGGTCGGCAGTCGGCGCCCGCGGGCCAGGTGCAGGGCAAGCAGCGCCAAAACGGTACCGCTGCCGACCACGGCCAGCGAGATCCAGGTGTACCGGTGCACGCCGGGGCGGCTCGCGGTGATCAGTGCGAGCACCAGCAGCAGCACGGATCCACCGAGCAGGGGCAGCGGCCCGGGCCTGCGGGCCAGCGCCGACCAGGCTGCCATCGTCATCAGCGCGCTGAGGACGAACGCCGCGCGGTAGTGGCTGCCGTTGGGCAGTGCAAGGCCGTGCCACAGCAGGACCGTCGGCTTCCACGCGAAGGAGGCGGCGACCACCGCGATCAGCCCCAGCCAGGCGCACCGCTCCCGCAGCGGCACGGCGCGCAGAAACGGCAGAGACAGCAGCAGTACCAGTCCCAGCATGCCGATTGCCACGTAGGGCACCGAGTGGGGACTGCGGCCCGCTGGCAGCAACTGGGCAAGGAAGTCAAAAGGGTTGACCCGGTGATATGCCTCGGGTTGGGGCGGTTGCGAGTCCCTGCTCGCCGCTCGGCAGACCAGAAGCACCGGTGCTGCCAGCGCCACTCCGGCCATCAGCGTCGACCCGGCCCGCAACAAGATCCACAACGGCGCCCGGCACTGCCCGGCCATCAGCATCCGTGCCAGCAAAACCAGAATCGCGCAGAGCGAGGCCATGGCAGCGGTGTAGAAGTTGCCGTACCAGCACAGCGCCACCAGCAGACAGCCCGTCACCCAGCGGCGCCGCTGCAGCGCCCAGTCCATGACGGTGCACAGCAGCGGCAGGGCAGCCAGGCCCCATATCCACATCGGATCGGCAGAGGCGTCGTCCACGGCCCAGGCGCACACGCCATAGCCGGCGCCGAGCAGCGCCCGCAGCCAGGGCGAGCCGGGCCGGAGCCGGCCCAGAAAGCCGGTCATCAGCGCCGCGGCGAGGCCGATGCACAGCAGGCCGCCCAGGAAGATCGGCAGATCGACGGCGCTGCGCGGGAAGAGCAGGACCAGCCAGGAGAACGGGTAGGCCAGGTAAGTGAAGAAGTCCGCCAGAAACGGGACGCCGAAACCGCTGTTCCAGTTAAGGAACAGGTCGCCGCCGCCGGCCCCGTGCACGAGGTCCCACAGGTGGGCGTGGAGCGGGACGAACTGGTTGCCGAGGTCGTTGACCGCCCGCCCGCGCGGCCCGAAGGGGTAGATGCCATGTCCTGCGCTGCCGATGCAGTACGCGGCCATAGCGAGTACCGCTGCCAGGATCGCCCCGCCCGTTTCCGCACCACGGTCGGCGCGCCTCACCCGTCGGGTGGCTTCCTTTTCCCCTTCTGCTTCCGCTGCCGCAGTCACGGCACTGCAGGCTTCGGACGCGTCGCCGGCACAGAACGCCGGCTCCGTGGCCTGAGCGGGTCTCGGAGCCTCGAGGTGGGAGTCAGCTCGCCCACGCCCACCATGACAGACGGGGTTGCTGCCAGTCCCCCGCCGAGCCACAGGGCACCGCACTCCGACACGGAACCCGGCCTGAGAGCCGAAGCTCTCATCGTCAAAGGGGCCCGAGGGTGTGCCCGCAACCCGCCACGCGCCATCGTCGCACTCCTGCCAATTCTTTCCGCCTCAGGCTTCGCGGCCTGCGAGGGAGCTGGGACGCAGGACCCGTCCGGCCGCCGATGGAACTCTAGGAAAATAGACCATATATATTCCAAATCGGCCTGTTATAGCGTCTGCGGCGTCGCCTGCGCGAGTGGCTGCCGGGGTGGGACGACGATGCCCCGCGCGGGGTGCGGTTGAGCGGTTCGGCGGTATCGGCGGTACGGGTGTCGACCAAGTCCGGAAAGGTCATCTCCCGGGGGTCCGGGGCGGCTGGCATGGGGCTCTTGACTGGGAGCCGGCCGCAAGCCACACCCCAGCCCGCCATTTCGTCCGAGAGATCCTCCGGTGGCCGTCCCGACACCACAGCGCCGGGACGGCCACCGGAGGAAGACCGGACGTGGACGGTCACCCCGTACCGCCAGGCATATGCCACGCTGGGCAGCGCCAGGACCTGGCTCCCTTGGTTCTGGGGTCCGACGTGTAGACGCCGTCCACATCGGTGCAGATCTCGCAGGAGACAGGAGACAGGCGGCCTCCGACCCCAGCTGGAGGGAGGGCGGGAGCCGGAGACCTTCGAGATGTAGCTACCGAAAACAATCCGTACAGCCGTGCGACAACACGTCGGAAGACCCCCAGCCGGCCGAGGGCGGGGGGGCTCCGTGCGGGCCCGCGGTGCGCTGGAGCGGAGCCCGGCCCCCGCTCCAGCGCCTCAAGGAAAGCCATCAAGCGCGCGGAAGCGACCGGACCGGCGAGATCACCGAGCACCCACACAAGTGCTGCGTATCGACACACCGAGAGAGCGCATCAAGAACCATGCACAGCTATCCACACCGAGCACCTTTGATGCGCCGAGCCCGGCCCGCCCGACCGTCTGCGGCGCCGGGGGCCCAGTGCTCACTGGTTTCCGACGCCGTTGCTGCCCCTCGTCGTCCGCCTCCTCTCCTTGCCACCGCTGCTGTCCTCCTGCCGGATGAGGCCCGGGAGGCGCGCAGCATCCGGTTGCCCCACTGTTGTAGGTGCGGGGCGAGTCCGGGGGTGCCGTCGATGGTGTCGTCAGGGCCTAGGTCGGTGCAGGGACCCGGTGCGGGCGCGGCGGCGGAGCACGGCGCTGCCTGCTATCGCCGCTGAGCATTTCACTTGGCGCGCCTGCTCATTGGCTTGTTGCGGAGCCGTGGCGGAATCCGCCGCCATGGATGATCCTCCCGTGGCGACGGGGCGGATGCGGAGCGGTCGTGCGGCGGATCGCGATCAGGGCGGCGTCGTCGTCGAGGCGTCCGCCGGCGTGGGCGAGAAGATCGCGCCGGATGTGATGCAGAAGGGTCTCGGGGCTGGCGTCGGTCCACTGGGCTGTCCGTTCCGTGAACGGGTAGAACCCGCCGGCAGGGTCGCGGGCTTCGATGACGCCGTCGGTATACAGCAGGAGGGTGTCCCCGGGCTCGAAGGAGAACACATCAAGGGTGTAGTCCTCCGGTCCAGTGCGGCCGACCCCCAGCGGGGGCGCGGGGTGCACGAGAACGGTGACCGCTTCGCCTGGCCTGAGTAGCAGTGGCGGAGGGTGGCCGCAACTGGTCAGCCGGGTGATGGGGTCCTCGTCGGGGATCTCCAGCAGCAAGGTGGTGGCGAAGCGTTCCCCGGCCTCGTCCTCTGGTTCGAAGTCGGCCATGTAGCGGGCGACGCTCTGTTCCAGCCCAGCGGCCAGCGCCGGCAGTGTGGTGTGCTGGTGGGCGGCCTCGCGGAAGGCGCCGAGCAGCAGGGCGGCCTCGCCGATGGCGGGCAGGCCCTTGCCCCGCACGTCACCGATCATCACGCGGGTCCCGTGCGCGGTGCGGGTGGCCGCGTACAGATCGCCGCCGATCTGAGCCTCGGCTTCGGCCGCCAGATACAGGCAGGCGACCTGCAACGGCCCGATCCGGTCCGGCAGCGGCCACAGCAGGACATGCTGCGCGGCCTCGGCAACCGACCGCACCTGCGCCAATTGCCGACTGCGCCGCTCGCGCACCGCACTCAAGAACACGACCAAAACCGAGAGCAACGTGATGGTGACCAACTGCACCATGTGGTTCGTTGTGGCCAGCCCGCCGTGAAACACACCAATGATCGCCTGGGCCGCCAAGGCCAGAGTCCCGATGAGGCCGGTCAGCCGGGGACCGGCGAACGAGGCAGTGATCGCAGGCGCGATGACCAGCGCCGGTCCCAGGTGGACGTCTGGGGGAGAATGGATGTCCACCACAGTGATCACCAGGATGAGTACAACAGGGATCGCCAGCAGCGCATGGCTGGACCGCCATGCCTGCCGCAGACCGGCAAAGCGCTGCTGGGCTGCCACATCTCCACCCTGCACCCCCTCGGGGGTGCAGGCGAGCCCGGACACCAAGACGACATCCCCCCGCCAAGCGTCCGCAGGGCGGAGGCCGGCGCCGAGCAGGTGACCGCGAGGCGCTGGTGGCGATCGTGTTCGTCGCGACGTCGGGCTGCACCTGGAGGCAGCTTCCTCCTGTGTTTGGTCCGTGCTGGCAGACGGTCTACCGGAGCTTCGCCCAGTGGAGCCGAGACCGGGTCTGGGCCCGGCTCCACCGTGTCGTCCTCGATGAACTCGGGGCCAGGGGCGAGCTGGACTGGTCGCGATGCGCGATCGACTCCGTCAGCGTCAGGGCGGCAAAGGGGGCCTTTGACGGGACCGCATCCGACCGACCGCGGCAAGTTGGGATCGAAAATCCACCTGGTCACGGGCCGGAACGGACTGCCACTGTCCTTGGGTACCTCCGGCGCGAACATGCACGACAGCCAGGGCCTTGAGTCGCTCGTCCGTGGCATTCCGCCCATCCGTTCCCGTCGTGGCCCGCGCCGCCGCAGGCCGGCGAAGCTGCACGCCGACAAGGGCTATGACTACGAGCACTTGCGCCGGTGGCTCCGCAAACGTGGCATCCGGCACCGCATCGCCCGCAAGGGCATCGAGTCCTCGCAGCGTCGGCCGTCACCGCTGGGTCGTCGAGCGCACCGTTTCCTGGCTCGCCGGCTGCCGCCGACTCCACCGCCGCTACGAGCGCAAAGCCGACCACTTCCTCGCCTTCGTCGGCATAGCCGCAGCCCTCATCTGCCACGGCCGCCTCACCAAATGAAACGACGTCTTTAGCCGCGCAGGTCCATGCCCACTCGGTCCAGGCTCTGGAGCGAGGAAACTTCCGGCTCCGGGTGCTCACCGTCTCCCGCTCGGCCGGCTCGATGACGGGCCGGTTCTGGCACCTGGTCTCGGATACAGGCGCAACGTACAGGGATCTGCCCACGGTCGACCCCGGCGCCGAGTTGGCCCAGCTTTCCTTCCACGCCGGGCGCGTCCCGGCCGACCTGCTCACCCGTGCCCCGCGGGTGCTGCCCCGGATCGTCAGCGTGGGCGAGTTCCGGCACCCCGACGACTGCGTGCTGTTCCCCTCCGACCTGGCTGTCGGCGTCCGCGACGGCCGCCCCTACTTGGTTGAGATCGCCACCGGCACGCACCTGGAACTGCTGGCGCCGACCGCGATCAACTTCCTCTGGAACAACTACACGCCGCCGACGGCCCGGTTCCTGGGCGAGATCAATCGGGCCACCACACCGCAGGTCACCTGGTTCGACTGGGGCGCGGCATGGACGCTGCCCTTCACCCCGGCGCTCACCTACCGGCGATCCATCCTCGCGGCCGCACGGTGGAGGGTGCGGACCCGGGATCTGCCCTGCCGGACCGCGACGCTTGAAAAATGGGCCGAGCAGTTGCATGCCTGGCGGGGCCGGTTCCAGGTGCCGGACCAAGTGCTGCTGGCCGAGGACGATCAGCAACTCCCTCTCGATCTGAGCCAGGACGTGCACCTGGATCTGCTGCGCGCTCACCTGGACGCCAGCCCCATCGGCGTCGCAACCCTGCACGAGGCGCCGCCCCCCGACGGCGATGGCTGGCTCGGCGGCCGGGCCCACAGCCTCGTCCTTCCCCTGGCGGCACGCTCATGATGACCACGGCACTCTCGCCCCGCACGCAGGACCTCTCCGAGGGCGCTCTCGGGATGGCGTTGTTGCACATCGAGCGCGGTGACCTGTCCACGGCGCGGCGCCACCTCGCGCAGGCCGTCGCACACGGCGTGAGCGCCGGAGGCAACGCGTCTCTGTTCCACGGAGCTCCCGCGCTGGAGTTCGTGCTCGCCCGTGCCGGGCATGCCAGCCGCGGCGTCCGCGAAGTCGTCGACCGCGTCGTGGACGCCCGGCTGGCCGCAGCGCGACGACGGCAGCAATCGGGGGCTCTCCCCAACCTCGCGGAATGGGACCTCATCCGCGGCCTGACCGGACTGGGCGCGCTCCTCCTCACCCGCGGAGCACCCTCCGCCCGGCTGACCGACGTGCTGGCCTACCTCGTCTCCCTGTCACGGCCGGTGCACATCGCGGGCGGAGAACTGCCGGGATGGTGGTCCGCGGTCGTGCCCGACGGCGAGGAGATGGCCGCCGGGCACGGCAACAACGGCATGGCGCACGGCATCGCCGGCCCCCTGACCGTGCTCTCTCTCGCCTCCCGGCACGGCATCCAGGTGCCGGGGCAGCGCGAGGCGATCGACGTGTTCGCGCGCTGGCTGGACAGGTTCGGCAGGTGCTACTGGACCACCCGCGCCCAACTGGACGCCGCCGAACCGCCCGAGCCCGATCCCGCCCGCCAGTCATGGTGCTACGGCCAGCCCGGCATCGCCCGCGCCCAACAGCTCGCCGCGCTTGCCCTGGGCGACCCGGCCCGACGCCAGGCGGCAGAGGACACCGTCGCCCGCACGCTGACCGACCGCTCCCACCTCGCGCGGATCACCGACGCCACGCTCTGCCACGGCTGGGCCGGCCTGGTGACCCTCGCCCGCACCATTGCCGCCGACAGCCCCGCCCCGCAACGCTTCACCCCCGCGATCGGCGACCTGCAACAGCGCCTTGCCGCAGACCTGGACCGGCTGCCCAAGTCCGGCTTCATGGAGGGCCGCAGCGGCGCGCAGCTCGCCCTCACCGGCACGAACGCCACGGACTGGACCAGCGCTCTGCTGATCACCTGACCCCGCACCGATCCCACCGACAAGGAGCGCCCACGCGTATGGACTTCGACGACGACGAGAACCTTCCGATCCCCCTCGACACCACCTGGTGGCACGCCAGTGTCGCCTTCCCCGGAGGCGCGGTGAGCCCCGAAGCCGCCCAGGTCCTGTCGGCCGCACTGCACAACCAGCGCTTCCACTTCCTGCGCAAGGACTCGGGGCTGCGACTGCGCACCGAGCGCCCCTGTGCAGCCGTGCTGGACCGCCTCGTCACCGAGCAGCAGGCCACCGGTTGGGTCGGCGGCATCTACGAGCCCGAAACCGATGCCTTCGGCGGGCCCGAGGGCATCGACGTGGCGCACGATGTGTTCTGCGCCGACAGCCGCAGCGCCCTGACCGAGACCGGCAGCCCCGGCACCCGCGAGCGCTGCGTGATGTTGCTGTCCGCCATGATTCGCCAAGGCGGCCTGGACCCGTTCGAGGCCGGAGACATCTGGTCCCAGTTCGCGGCCCTACGGCCCCCCGTCACTGCGCCCACCGGGCCCGCGCTCGACCGCTCGGTCTCGGCTATGCGGCGTCTGATGAACGCGGACGCCAGCCGCCGGCCGGACGCCGAACCGGGCTGGGCCGAGCGCGTCGCCGCCTTCGAGGACGCAGGCCGTCGCCTGCGTCAGCTCGCGCTGATGGGCGACTGATACGTGGCCTACGCGCCGTCATCGCCCATCACGCGATCTTCGCATTCAACCGCGCCGGCGTGCCTGCCACCGAGCAGGCCGCCACCGCATGGCTGGGCCGCCAAGTCGCCTTCTCCACAGGGAAAGACGCCGACGTGTCCACCCACCGGTCCACTTCTGCGGACCCTAACCTCACGCGAATGGAGACCACCGTGACACCCGTCACCGCCCCCGCCCACCTGCGCGAATCCCTGGCGAACCGCCTCGTCGACAGCGGCCACCTGCGCACCCCCGCCACCATCGACGCCTTCCGTACCACAGACCGCCACCAGTTCCTGCCCGGAGTCGACCTTGAGTCGGCGTACAAGGAGGACGCGGTCCCCATCAAGCACGACGAGCACGGCGAGATGATTTCCTGCATCTCCGCGCCCTCCATCGTCGCCACCCAACTCGAACAGTTGGGCGCGCAGCCCGGCCACAAGGTTCTGGAGGCTGGAGCCGCCACCGGCTACAACGCCCTCCTGCTGGGCAAGCCCTTCGGCCCCAGTGGGCACGTATGGACCCTGGACGTCGACCACGACCTCGTCGCCGGCGCCCAGAAGAACCTCGCCCAGGCCGGGGGTATCAACGTCACCGCCGTGCTGGCCGACGGCGCCGCCGGCCTTCCCGAGCACGCCCCGTACCACCGCATCCAGTTCACCGTCGGCACGGGCGACGTCCCCGTGAAGCTCCTCGACCAGCTCGCCCCCGGAGGACGTCTGGTCCTGCCCATGCGGATTCGCGGCAGCATCAGCCGGAGCTTCGCCTTCGAGCGGGACGGCGACACTTGGAAGACCGTCTCCTGCGAGATGGCCACCTTCATTCCCCTGCGCAAGGGCGTCTGTGACGACATCTACACCCTCGTGCCCATGGCAGGTGAAGGCAACGTCCGGCTGGAGACCTTCAGCGAGCAGAACGTGGACCGCGACGCGATCCGCACCGTCCTGGACCAGCCGCAGACCAAGATCTACACAGGGGTTAAGTTCCGCGCGGGATCACCGTGGGAGTGGCTGTATCTGTACCTGGCCTGTGCGCTGCCCAACGGCCTGTCGCGCCTCCCGGGCGCTCGCCCCGGCTTCACCCCGCACTTCGGCTGGGGATCCATGGCCACGCTCGACGGCGACTCCCTGGCCTACCTGACCATCCGCGAAGGCGAGGACGACGAGGGCCGGTTCTGGGAGATCGGCGTCATCGGCCACGGCTCCCGTGCCAACGCGCTCGCCGAACAGGTCGTGAGCGAAATCCGCGACTGGGACGCGGGCTGGGGCAACACCGGGCCGGAGCCCGTCTTCCGAATGGCGGTCGGGGACGCCCGCGACAAGCTCGCGGCGGCCGACCCGCGCTTCATCGTCGACAAGGCGTATAGCCGTCTCGTCGTCGACTGGCCGCGCAAGGGCTGAGCCAATGATTCCCGCGATAGCCAGCCGCATCCCTCTGGTCCGCCGCTCGAAGGCGCCGGCGCTCCCCCTGGACGACCGCATCACCCACCTCAACGGGCTGATCATCGCACCCGCAGGCGCGAGCCACCACGACCTGATGGCACGTGCCTGCGGGGTCCTCAACTACGCAGCGCTGATCGCCTCCGACGTCGGACTGCCCGACCTGGCAGCCGACCTGTGCTGGAGACAGCACCAAGTCTTCGCGGATGCCCGGGACCTGACGGGCGACGTTTCCGTGATGTCGTTGATGCCCCTTATCAATGTCTCCCGGTTGCTGACCCGCGAGGGCGACGGCGAAGCCGCCTACGACGTCCTCTCCCGCCTCTACCGCGCCGCCCAGAAGCGCGGGGCAGACGAGATCCACGGACGCACCGTCGACCTGTCGGCGCTGACCGGTACGGACGCGAATCACCGCAAGGTCTGCCAGGAGCTGTGGGTCACCGTGCTCGTCGACGGCCCGCGCCCTGGCACGGGTCGGCCGCTGGACCGAGGCCGCCGACGCCATGGCCAAGCATCGCGGCATCGGAAAACGCCTCCTCGACGGCCGCCAAATCCAGATCATGGCGCTGATGGAACGCGGCCTCGACCAGCAGGCTCGCGACACGATCGACACCACCATCCCGACGGAACCGTGGGAGAACGCCATCGCGGCCCTTCTGCGCATCCACTGCCGACGCGTGGCCTCGCGCACGCCGCAGCCGGAGCTGGACCTCGCTCTGCAAGGGGCAGCCACACTGATAGCTACGCCCGACCCCTCGACAGCAGCGTTCCAGACCAGAGCCGGACTGGCCGCGCTCGATCTGGCCCATGACCGAACCAGTCCCCACGCGACCCCACTGCAGGATGCCATCGCGAACGTGGCCGTCCTCGACGCCTACGCCGCTCGCGACGTCCTGAACCACTCCTTAACCCGTCCCCACCTGACCAGCACCCAGACCCAAAACCTTGGCGCCGTGCTCACCGCGGCAGGACTCGGCACAGGGCATCTCTCAACAGCCCACATGCAAGCCCTCACTGAGGCCGTAGACAAAGCGGAAGTCGACCTCCGCGGTCTTCTGTGACCGTCCAGCAGACAATTCGTCCGTTCGGCGCTGCGCCAAGCGATCACCGCCTACCTGCGCCGCAGACCCGCCGCCTACGAGGCTCCCGCATGCGAAGGGCCGGCACCGCCCGACGGACTGCCCCACGACGACTCCCGCCTGAGATCAACCCACGGCCGCCGCCCAGGAGCATGACCTGAAACACCCAGCCCGCCAGGGCAGCGGCACGCCAGCGCCACTGCCCTCTGAGCCATGCCCGCACCCCCTCCCGCACTGCATCGACCAAGCCGACACAAGCCCACGAAGGAGTGAAACGCACCGTTCGAGTGCCGGCCTGCATCCACAGCCAAAGCCGCGCCCACCTTCCGCCACTGAAGAGAACGTGCATCCACTAAGTGCCTCCTCTTCACCCGTTACGGGGAGCAGGACGAGCCGTTCTTTAGAGCACCTGTGCCCACCAACGTTCTTTCCGGAGGAGCCATGAACCCTGTGCAGATCGACGCACCACACCCCCTTCGATTCGAACGGAGACAGCCCGCGCCCGTAGCGGCGGCCCTCCCCAGGCACGTAATTGACGCCTCTACCCGGCGTTCTCTCCACTCATCCCGTCCGGATACGTGGTGGTGGGCATGAAGCTGTGGATCAATGTGACCCGCTCTACCCGGGCCGTGAGGCGCGACCGCGAAGGAGGAAACAACATGAAGCGCCGGCTGACAGAAGCGGACGGCGTCTCAGCGGCGGAACGCGAGCTGTTCGGGGGACGGCTGCGCTGGGACCAGTCGTTCATCGGACACGAAGGTGCGGTCGCCCGTATGCGGTTCGGGCAGATGGCCGCCGCGCTGCCGCACATGGTGGGTGTGGTGTTACGGGCCGGTTCGACCGCAGACCGCCGGGCACTGATCGGTCTGGTGGTATCGCAGATCGCACAGGGTGTGACGGCCGCGCTCGCCTTGGTGGCCGTCAATGGTGTGCTCAACCAGTTGTTCGCGGACGGCCCGACCGGAGACAAGCTGCGGCAGTCACTGCCTGCGCTGCTGATGTTGGCGGTCGTCTCCGTCGGGGCGGCCCTGCTGTCGGCCTGGTCGACAGCGATGTCCGGACGGCTTGAACCGCAGGTCGAGCGGGCCGTCTCCACCCAGTACTACCGAGCCGTGACACGGGTGGAGGTCGAGGCTACTGAACAGCCGGACGTACAACGGCACTTGGAGGCTGGGAAGTTCGGCACCGATTCCGCCAGGCGGATGCTCGGTCTGTCCGTGGGCGTTTCCGGCGTCGTGATCGGCATGGTGGCTGCGGCTGTCGTGCTGGCCTCGCTGCACTGGGCTCTTCTTCCGATGCTGCTGGCCATCGCCCTGCCCAAGGGCTGGGGGGCTGTGCGGTCCGCCCGGCGCGAATACATTTCGCGACTGCACTGGGTGGACCACCGCCGGGCCGTGGCCAGCCTGTTGCAGTACCTGACGATGCCGCACGCGGCGGGCGAGATCCGGGTGCACGCGGCCTCCGCGCTGCTGCTGCGCGGGTACGGGGAGATGTCGGGGCTGATGGAGACCGAGCAGCGTCGCCTGGCCCGGGCCCAGGCTCGCACGGACCTCGTCGCCGGCGCGTTCTCCGGTCTGGCGTCCCTGGGCTGCTACGGGATGTTGTGGTGGCTGCTGACCAGCGGCGGACTGCCACTGGCGGTCGGTGGCACCGCGGTGGTCGCCATTCGCAACTCCACCGCCCGGCTCACCTCCCTCGTGCAGCAGGTCAACCGCATGTATGAGGAGATGCTGCAGCTCGGCGACACCGAAGCGGCCACCGAGCTGGCGGCGAAGCACGCCATCCCGACCACGGGTGCGCCGCTTCCCTCCCCGGTGCGGGCCATTGAGGTCCGGGACGCCTCCTTCACCTACCCGGGGGCGACGACGCCCTCGCTGCGCGAGGTGAGCGTCTCCGTGCGCCGGGGCGAGGTGACGGCACTGGTGGGCGCGAACGGCTCAGGAAAGTCCACGCTGGCCAAGCTCCTGGCCGGGCTGCTGCTGCCCAGCAACGGAGAAGTGTGGTGGGTGGGGGCAAACGGAGAACGGGTGGAGGTACGCGAAGCTAACCGGTCCGAGGTCTTCGGCTCCATCGGGCTGCTGGCGCAGGACTTTCCGCACTGGCAGATGACGGCCGCCGCGAACATCGCCGTCGGGGCCGGTGACCGCCCGCGGGACATGATCCAGGTCAAGGCTGCTGCACAGGCCGCCGACGTGGGAGACCTGATCGAGGGCTTGGAGCACGGATGGGACTCCATCGTCTTCAAGGGATATGAACGCGGTGTGCAGCTCTCGGGCGGGCAGTGGCAGAAGCTGGGCAACGCACGCAGCCGTTACCGCGACGCGCCGTTCCTCCTGGTTGATGAACCGACCTCCGCCCTCGACCCGCACACCGAGATCGAAGCGTTCGAGCGTCTGCGGTCCGTGGCAGGCAATGGCACCGGGGTCGTGCTGATCACCCACCGTCTCGCCGCAACCACCACCGCCGACCACATCTACGTCCTCGACGACGGGCGCATCGCCGAACACGGCACGCACGACCAGCTCATGACCGCCGGTGGCCTGTACCACGGCATGTTCCAAGCGCAGGCCGCCCAGTACGGAATCGCCCTTCCCCCGGCAGACGGACTCCCCACACCTCGGCGCGAAGACATGCGTGAGCACAGGAAAGCCCGGTGAGCACTGCTCGCAGAACCCCGCCGAACACCCTCCCCAGGCGGCGCTCCGGCGCCGAACTTTCCCTCTTGTCGATTCCCAGGTGATGACATGCCGCCCAGCCGCTCCCTCATCCGCAGCACTGTCGAGGCGTATCTCGAACGCCACCCGGACGAGCGTTCCGGTCTTGACGCTCTCCTGACGGCTCTCGACCGCCCTGCCGCTTCCCTCTGAGCGCCCTGACCTGGACCGGGGAGGGCGGCGCACCGGTCTGGCACTACACCTGGCCGGACTCCCGGCGTGGCTTCTGCCCGGGATGCGGCAGCCAGCTGTGCGCTGTCGACGACGGGGCCAACAGCATCGCGATCACCCTCAGCACTCGATGACGCGTCCGGCCTCGTGCCGGTCAACCAGAGCTTCCGCGAGGACGCCGTCTCCTGGCTGCCCCCCGGTTCCAGATGCCCAGCACAGCAGCGGCACCTGACCTCGCACCGAGCGTCCGTTCCACTCCAGCTGCGGCAAAGGCCCCGCAACTGCCCCTCTGTCCACGTCCGGACCGCCTGTGCTCGCGATCAGCGATCTGCGACCCCGTCGGACGCGGTGCCCGAACAGCCCACGACCGGCCCGAGCAGTCCGCGGCAGCCCGACCTGCTCGGGCGGTCCGGCCGCACCTGGCACACCTTCGTGCCATCCCTCGCGTGTGAACCGCCGTACACCACCGCTGACAAGGAGCGACCCTGTGTCATACGACCGAGCCGATTGGTCTCAGCACTACAAGGACGGTCGCGGATTTCGACCACTCCGTGACTCGGAAAGGGCCCTGATCGCCCGGCGCGCGCCCGCCCCGGACGACGGGCGGGCTCTGGAGCTGGGCTGCGGCACCGGTGAGCTCGCCGCCTTCCTCACCGAACTCGGCTACACCGTCGATGCCGTCGACTTCGCCGAGGGCGCCCTGGCCCGTGCCCGGAAGGAGCGCGCGGGCGCCGAGCGGGTGCGGTGGCTGTGCCTGGACCTCGAGCACGACGATCCGGCAGAGCTGAGCGACGACGGCTACGACCTGATCACCCTGCGCCTGGTGTTCCCCTTCCTGCACGACCGCACCCGGGTCCTGCACCGCCTCGCCGCGCGCCTGCGGACAGGCGGCGCACTGGTGGTGATCACTCCTGTGGTGGCGACCACGCCGGACGAGCGACGACTCATCGCGCTGGACGAGGAAGAGATCGCTCTGCTGACGGAGGGATGGTCACAGGTGGAGCGGTTCGAGGCGGAGGGCCTGGCGGTCCTGGTGCTGCGCGGCCCCGCCGGGGACTTCGCCGCGGTGGAGAAGGGCCGACCGGAGCCGCAGTCCGTCGTAGGTGTGTGTGCGGTGGTCACCGACGACTGCGGGCGCGTACTGCTCGGCCGGTCGACGCGGGGCATGTGGGAGCTGCCCGGCGGGCGCGTCGAGGCCGGCGAGTCCTTCCAGGCGGCAGCGGTGCGGGAGCTGGCCGAGGAGACCGGCCTGACGGCCGCCCTCGGCGACGCCCACCTCCTGACCGTCCTGCACGACGACCGCGCGGACGTCCGGCGCCTGTCCGCGGTGGTACGCGTGAGCGCGTGGGGCGCAAGGCTCGGCTTGCCCGAACCGCACCGATTCCGACGATGGGAATGGCACGACCTGCACGCCCTGACCCACCTCGGAGCCCTCTTCACACCCACCGCCCACGCACTGGAAGCTGTGTGGCCCGGCATCCTGCCCGCCCTGCCGCCGGTGCACGCCTACCCGCACGCGATCGCGCCCCCAGCCGTCGGCGGAGAACCGGCCGAAGCCAGCCGCCTGCGGCAGGAGATGACCGAGCGCGTCATCGCCGGAGGCTGGGCGCCCTCCGCGGCGGTGCAAGACGCGCTGAGGACAGTGCCGCGGCACCGATTCACCCCGGAAAGCGAGTTGCGGACCGCCTACGACGACGACCTTGCCGTCGTCACCAGCCGGGACGAGACGGGGACGGCCGTCAGTTCGGTGAGCGCGCCCTGGCTGCAAGCCGACATGATCGAGAAGCTGCGTCTGGAGCCCGGGATGACGGTGTTCGAGGCCGGTTCCGGCGGCTACAACGCCGAGCTGATCGCCCGCGTCGTCGCCCCGGCCGGGCGCGTGGTCACCGTGGACCTCGACCCGTACGTCGTCCAGCGCACCCGGCGGTTCACCGCGGAGGCCGGCCGCGGTCAGGTGACGGTGCTGCTCGGCGACGGCAGCCAGGGCGCGCCCGGACACCTGCCGCGCGGTGGCTTCGACGGCAGCGTGATCACCCACAACTGCTGGGATGTTGCCCCTGCTTGGCGAGAGCAATTGGCCGAGGGCCGGTATCTGGTGCTGCCGCTGGAGATCCACGGCTACACCCGCGCCATCGCACTCCAGCGGCATGGAGATGTGCTGCACGCACGGGACTGGACGTACTGCGGGTTCGTCCGCGACCGCGGGGCCGCCGCCCGCAGCACTCCGATCACCGACTTGGCCGGGGGCGAAGTGCAGTTGTGCCACGAGGACGGCACGTCCCCTGATCCCGCGGGCTTGGATGCGGCGTTGCGAGGTCCACGGCATGAGGTGCCCACCGGCGTCACCGTTGCGGGGATGGAGCCCTTCGAGACCCTCCAGCTCTATGCGGCCACCACGCTGCCGGGGTTCTGCCGGCTGGCCGGCGCCCGGGACACTGCGCTGGCCGCCCTCCCGTACGGCGCGGACGCCGCCGCTACCGTCGCGGACGGCTCACTTGCCTACCTCACTCACGTCCTGGTCAAGGATGGAGAGACGCCTGAAGAGCGCCGCTCCGAGTTCGTCGTCCACGCCGTCGGCCCAGCCTGCGCTGAGCTGGCAGAGCGGATGGCTGCCTGCGTACGGTCCTGGGACCAGCACGTGCGCGGAACCGGCTACCCGCAGATGACCGTGCACCCGGCAGACACTCCCGACCACGCACTCCCCACCGGGCACGTCTTGGACAAGACCTCTTCCCGCCTGGTCTTCCAGTGGCCGGGTCAGCATCCCGCCGCGCAGGCCACGGCCGAAGCAGCGATTCTCACAGAGGCCGGAGGTAGCCGATGAGCTCGAGGACGGAGCAGACGACGCCGCCGTCGGCAGAGCCCGGCCCGGTGGAGGAGGACATCTGGGAGACGATCGGTCGGCTTGCCCGGCTCTTCGAGGCCCACGACGGCGCCCGCGGCCTGGATCAGGCGCAGCAGTGGACCTTGCAGGTACTGAAGATTGCCGAGGAGACCGGCGAAGCCTCCCAAGCCGTCATCGGTGCCCGCGGCACCAACCCCCGCAAGGGCGACAGCCACACCTGGCAGGACGTCCACAGCGAGGTCGCAGACGTCGTCATCACGGGCATGGTCGCCCTCGCCCGTATGCGCCCCGACGACGCCGAGCAGTACCTCCGGCACCAACTGGCGGCGAAGGCCGCCAAGTTTCTTCCGGCCGCGTCAGCCGCCGACCGTCCGTCCCCTGGGGAAACAACATGACTGGCACGTGGCTGCCTCCCGAGCAGTACATCGCGACCTTGCCCAAAGCCACCGTCTACGGGTGTCTTTTCGTCACGGACGAGGCATACCACCCGCTCCAACTGCGTGCTGCGCGCAACCCTGATCTGTGGCAGTGGCCCGGCGGCAACATGGACCCGGGAGAAACGCCCTGGCAGTGCGCGCTGCGCGAATGCCTCGAAGAGACCGGCTTGAGTCTCGCTGTCGAACCGCGGCTGCTGGCCGTGCACTTCCTGCCTCCACTGGGTGACTGGACCACGCACAAGCTCGGTTTCGTCTTCGACGGTGGCCGGCTGACCAGGCGGCAGATCGACAGCATCGTCCTGGACCCGGACGAGCACACTGAGGTGGCCGTCAAGTCACTGGACGTCTGGAAGCAGGAGATGTCCGCGCACTCCTTCGCCCGACTCCAGGCGGTCGCCCGCGCCCGCCACACCCGATCGGTCTGCTACCTGGAACAGACAGCCCTGCCATAGCGAGAGGGGGAGCGGAGCGCTTGCCTTCTCCGCTCCCCTGGCGCGACCGGCGTCCCCCTACCGAAGGAGCATCAATGGACACCTCCGCCAGCAGCACCTCGGCTGCCGAACCCGGACAACCAGCGATGTCACACGAGGAATACGCGCGCTCACGGCATTCGGTCTGGCTCGGCGCGGCGGCGTTGTTCACCGACGAGATCGGCCGTGTCCTGCTGGTCAAGCCGACCTACCGCACGCAGTGGCTGCTGCCGGGCGGCTGCATGGAAGCAGGCGAAGGCCCCGATCAGACCTGCTGGCGCGAAGTCCAGGAGGAACTCGGCCTGTCGATGCCACTCGGACGGCTTCTGGCCGTGCACTGGCTCGCCCCCGGGCACCCGGACCGCACCGAAGGAGTGCCCTTTCCCGGCGAGGTCCGCTACGTGATGGACGGCGGAACCCTCACCCCGCGAGACATCGCCAGGATGCGTCTGCCCCAGGACGAGCTGAGCGGATACGAGTTCCTCGACTCGCGGGGGGCAGCCGAGCGGATGATCCCGGTCGACGCACAGATCCTGCTGGCCGCGCTGCGCGCCCGCCTGGCCGGCACCACCGCCCACCTCAGCGGAGGCCGGCGCGTCGGCCCCGTTCCGCCCCTGGACCGGTGCCAGGTGCACACCCGGCCCCGGGCCGGACGCGGCTGGCCCTGGCACCCCGGCCGCGCCCCGGAACACCTCCCCATCCCGCAGGCGTGGGGCTGGCTGTTCGCACCCGACGGCCGGGTAGTACTGGTCATCGACCCGGAAGAACCCTTGGCCATGCTGCCCGGCGGCACCGTCGAATCCACCGGCGCCTCACCGGAAGCCGCCCTCGTGCGCGAGGCCGCCGAAGAAGCACAACTGACCCTCGGCGAGGTGGAGAGGCTGGGCTGGGTCTACGACGCCACCGGGGAGGTATACGGAGGGATCGGCGAGTGCGCCCGGTTGCGACTGGCCGCGCCGATCACCGGGGCCGAGCCCTCATTGGTTGATCCGGCCAGCGGGCGACGGTTCGCCCGGTTGCTGGCCACGCCGCATCAGGCTGTCGCCCTGCTCGGCTGGGGTGAACAGGGCTATCACCAAGCCGAGCATGCCGCACGCATCGCCCGCAGCCGGTGGGGAATTCCGCTCGCCGCTCCGTCGCCCATCACGGAACTCCCCTCCCAGGGCGGGCTGTCGTGACATATGCCCCATCGCACCACCGACAGGAGATGCTCTTGATGCGGATAGCGAACTTGAACGCCTACAAACTGAGGCTCAACGATCGGGACACCGCTGGGTGGCAGGACCGGGTCACCGCAATCCGGGAACTCAACCCGGATATCCTCGGCCTGCAGGAAGTCCGCGTCGACGAGGACAACGATCCCGCGACGTGGGATGACGAGGCAGCCGAGATCGTCCAGCTTCTCGCAGCAGACTGCGAATTCACCGCCACCGCGCTCGACACACGTGGCCGGCCGCGCACCGCGATGGCCAGCAACTCTCATCGTGGCTGGTACACAGCGGCGATGTGGAACCCCGAGTCCGTCCGCTGCCTCCCCGGCAGCTTTCGTCCGTACGGCGCCCCCGACTTCTGGCACGGAGTCACCACCGCCGCATTCGACATCGGAGCAGTCGAACCGTTCACCGTGGCCGTCTACCACGGGCGACCCCATCCGAGGTGGATTCCGCGCCGATGAGTCCCTACGCCTGAAGAGCATCTTCCGCCGCACCGGTGGGGCCAAGCCCGGAGCCATCATCTGATACATGGTCGATGCCGCGGCTCACCTCGGCGTGGCCTGGCAGCCCACCGTCGGCCACTGGACTGACGGCGAGGGGGACCCCGATCCTTGGGGCTCCCGCCGTATCGACCTCATCCTCGTCAGCCGCCCCCTCGCACCCGCGTTGATCGCCTATGGGACCAACCGAAGCGCCGCCGCCAGCCGGGCAGCCGATCACTTGCCGATCTATACGGACCTCGACCCTGACCTGATTTCCCGGGAGTTCGCGAATTCTGAAGGGACAACGGAGCAGAACTCAGGGGGCGTTGGCGCCAGGAGCCGGGCTTGATGGCGTGGGTTGTGGAATCCGCGGGCTGCCTCGGGGCGCTCAGTCGAGCGCGGCGAGCACGAGGCCGCCGAGCGCCAGGACCATCCATGCCGCCAGGTAGGTGAGGGCGGCGCTTGGGGAGACGGCGGTCCGCAGGACGCCAGCAACGCCGCTCGCGGAGAGGTTGCCGAGGGACTGCTCGCTGGCGAAGAGGCAGAAGGCGGAGCGGGCTTGCGCGAAACCTTGCACGGAACGCGTTGCAAAGGTCGTGGCCAGGTCTCCCAGTCAAGCTCTGAGCGATCTGGGGCAGGAGCGGCTGCTGCGGCTGAGGGAGTGCGGTCCTTCGAACGAAGACGGCTGGAAGTTTCAGCTCCCGTCCAAGGGCGCGATGGGTGAACACACGCACACAGGGGTCGTGGAGAAGTGGGCGAAGCGGTGGGGCGCCCGTGAGGCGACGAAGCTGACGGGAGTCTGATCATTGAGGAGGCGACGCAGCTTGCCCCGCCGCAGATGGTCGAGGGTGACCCGCGCACACTGACGCTGCTGGATGTCAACGCGCGGTTCCAGCCACATGAGCAGTCCCGGCAGTTGGTCGCCGACATACGCCGGGAGGGACGCCCGACCTCGACGCCGCTGGAGTGGGAGGACACGGTGACTGGCGCATCGCCTCGTTGATCAGTTCAGCGCCTGCTCCGCCAGGCTGGCGGTACACAGCGAACCGTCGGTCGGCGTTGGCCTGAAGCCCTGGTCATGCCTGTGGTCCATCCGCCTGCGCAGGCGCCGTGCGGCGCGCAATGAGGACGACTGTCGGACCCACCGCCAGGAGCAGGGCGAGAGCGGCGTACCCGTAGGCGAGGGTGGCGAGCGTGGCAGCGGCGCCGACCAGCAACGGGCCGCCCGCGTCGCCGAGTTCGCGCCCGAGTTCGGCGGATCCCATGGTCTGGCCGAGGCGTTCCTGGGGGGTGGAGGCGGCCAGGGCGGCGAAGCCGAGTGGGGTGATCAGGCCGGTACCGGTGCCGATCAGTACCGCGGCGAGCAGCACGCCGGCCGGTCCTGGCAGCATCGCGAAGCCCAGGCCGCCGGCCGTGGTCAGGAGCCCGATGCCGAGGCCGGTGGGTGCGCTGAAGCGGCCGGTGTCCAGGGCACGTCCGGCCTTGGGCTGAACGATGGCTGCGCAGGCGGCCAGGAGCGAGACGGCGGCGCCGGTGGCCACGGTGTCGAGACCGGCTGCCCTGCCGGAGACCGGCAGGAAGCCGACCCCGACCGAGAGTGCGGCGGCGGCGCCCGCGAGAGCGGCAGTCGGCTTCAGGAAGGCCGGGTCGGCCAGTCGCCTCGCCAGGTCCCTGACGGTCTGGCGGGTGCGCGGCAGCGGTGGTACGTGCGGCACGGCCAGCGCCGCCCATACCGCGACGGCCGCGCCGAGCAGCGCCATGACCGTGAACAGCGGCCGCAGCCCGCCGGCCCAGACCAGTACGCCGCCGAGCAGCGGGCCGAGGGTGTAGCCGATGGACTTGTAGAAGCCGTAGCTGCCGAAGGCCCGGCCATGCTTGGCGGCCGGGTTGAGCCGGGCGACCAGCGCGGAGGCGGAGGGGGAGAAGGCGGAGGCGGCGGCGCCCTGGCCGAGGCGGGCCGCCCATAGCCAGCCGGGGCTGTCCGCCAGCGCGTACAGGGCCGATGCCGCCGCGAAGGCGACCAGTCCGCCCAGCAGCACAGGGCGGGCGCCGATCCGGTCCGCGAGGGTGCCGAAGACGGGCTTGAGCAGCACTTCCGCCCCGTCGTAGAGCGCGAGCAGCCCGCCCAGCACCATCATCGAGGTCACCGCGTCGGGGGAGAAGCCGCCCAGGTTGGCTGCGATGGCGTGGGCGCCGAAGGCGGTGGTGAAGGCAGCCGCGTACAGGGGCCACATCTGCCGCCGTCCCGCCGGAGCGATCTGCTCAGTCGCGGTCATCGGTCTGCCTCCCAGGTCTCGTGCAGGGCGCTAAAGACCCGCTCCGCGTAGTCCACGCACGCCGCGGCGGTCGCCTGCCTGCCCGGGGTGTGGCATGCCTGACTGCTGCCCCGCCTCCGCCGGGTACCGCACCTCGCGCACTTCGGCCCGGTGCCGGGCTCTGCAGTCGTTGCGGCCGGTGACCGGCACCCCGAGCCGGTCGGCTGACCTATCGCCCGGCTGGTGAGCGGACGTGCAGCGTGGGTACATCGCGCCCGCGAACATCGCGTCGGTGTCGACGGCGGCCTCCGCCAGGCTGCCGCAGCACAGTGCCAGTAGCAGGCCGCCTGCGATCAGCGGCAGCCGTCGGGGGCGCCGTGGCGGGGCGAACAGGGCCCGGACCCGGCGCGGTACCGGTCCGCCGGCGGCAGCCAGGGCTCCCGGGTGGCGGCGGGCGCCGGAGGTGGCCAGCGCCGCCCGCGCGACAGCGCGGGCGACCACCGTGCGGTCGCCCGTCGCGGCTGCGGCGTCCTCGTCCGCCCAGCGTTCCAGGACGAAGGCGCCTGATGTCGCAAGGGGGCGCAGCAGCGGGTTCACCGCGGCCGTGAGCCGCCAGGTGATCTGGAAGGTGTGGTGGCGGTGGCGCAGGTGGGCGCGTTCGTGGGCCAACAGGGCTTGTCGTTCCGCGTCATCGAGAGCGCGCAGCATCCCGCGGGAGACCACGATCCGGCCCGGGGCCCCGGGCAGCGCGTACGCCTCCGGCTCCGGGATGTCGATGACGGCGAGCTCGCCGCCGGGCAGCCGCCCGCACTCGCGCCGCGCTCGCAGCAGCGCCCGCAGGTGCCTGCGCACGGCGACACCCAGTGCGAGGATGCTTGCGGCCAGGATCAGCCCGCAGATCACGGCCACGACGGAATGTACGGGATTCTCGGCCCGCAGCACGGTGATGGACCAGGGCCCCTGCTCGGCGACCTCCGGGATCTGCCCGACGCCGGTGAACGCCAGCAGCGCCAGCGCCCCCACCCATCCCCCGGCCGCCACCAACGCGGCGCAGGTCAGGGCCCAGGCCGCCGGGCGGGGCGGCAGGCGAGTCGCTGCCCAGGGGGCGAACAGCGCGAGCAGCGCGCTGATCGCGAAGGGGACGTAGACGCTGACCCGCACCGGTCACTGCTCCCGTTGCTCGCCCAGGAGCCGCTGCAGCAGCCGCTCGTCGTCCGCGGACAGCTCGTCGACGAACCGGGACAGCACCGCCTCGCGGTCCGAGCCGTGTTCCAGCAGCGAGCGCATCTGTCCGGCGGTGTGGGTGGCCTCGTCCCGCGCGGGTGTGAAGGCGTAGCCGCGACCTGCCTTGGTCCGGGTCACCAGGCCCTTGTCCAGCAGCCGGGACAGGATCGTCAGCACCGTGGTGTAGGCCAGGTCGCCGGGAAGCCGCTCGTTGACCTGTGCCGCCGTCAGCGAGCCGTCCGCCGCCCACAGCGTCGCCAGCACTCCGCTCTCCAGCTCCCCGCGCGCCCGCCTGCGGCTGTCGGCTCCCTCGCGGTCCACGTCACCCATGCCGTTACACGCCTTCCTCGCCCCGGCCCCGATACGCCGCCGCCGGTATTTCCGGTGGCCACTCGGCGGCCACCGAATCTACTACGCCTTGTAGAAGAGTAGCTGCCTCGGCCATCAGGCGAACAACTACATGCTGTAGAGTCTTGCTGCTACATGTTGTAGAGCCACGGCCTCCGCCCTGCGCCGTCCGAGCGCAGACAGTGCGGTGCGTTCGTCTACGTCGATGGAGGCTGATCGCGCGTGTTGTCCCCCAGCCCGGCCGATCCGGCAGCGGCCGGTATCGCCCTCCCGGGGCCCCGCCCGCCGGGCCCCGGCGGGCGGATCGTGATCATCTCCGCGAGCGTCGGCGCCGGCCACGACGGCGCCGCCGCTGAACTCGCCCGCCGCCTCGGCGCGTACGGCCGGTCGGTGGACCGGCTCGACTTCCTCGACCTGCTCCCGGCCCGCCTCGGCAGGGCGATCAGTAGCGGCTATCACCGGCTGCTGACCCATGCACCGGGGTGTTACCAGCGGATCTACGCCGCCGCCGAGCGCGCCGGAGGCAGCGGCCCCGGGGCACGAGCCCTGCTGCGCAGCGCGGAGAAGCGGACCCTTCGGGCGCTGCCGCCGGACACCCGGGTGGTGGTCTCCACCTACCCCGGCGCCAGCCAGGTCCTCGGGGCGCTACGGCGCAGCGGCCGGCTCACCGTCCCGGCGATCACCTACCTCACCGACTTCTCCGTGCACCCGCTGTGGGTCGCGGCGGGCGTCGACCTCCACCTGGCCGCCCACGCGATACCCGCCGCGCAGGCCCGCGCCTGTGGCGCCGCCCGGGCCCTGGAGTCCGGGCCGGTCGTGGACCCGCGCTTCTCCCCCGTCGGCGACCGGGAGCGGCGGCCGGCCCGGGCCCGCTTCGGGCTGCCGCCCACCGCACCGCTGGCGCTGCTGGTCGCCGGTTCCTGGGGCGTCGGCCCGGTCCAGCAGGTGGCCGCCGAGATCCGCGACAGCGGCGCCGCGGTGCCGGTAGTGGTCTGCGGCCGCAACGAGGCCCTGGCCGGGCGGCTGCGCGCGGCGGACATCGAGCATGTTTACGGCTGGGTGGAGGACATGCCCGGCCTGATGCACGCCGCCGACGTCCTCGTCCAGAACGCCGGCGGTCTCACGTCGCTGGAAGCCTTCGCCGCCGGTCTGCCGGTGGCCGGCTACCGCTGCATCCCCGGCCATGGCCGGACCAACGCCGCCGCCCTGCACGATGCCGGACTGGCCACCTGGATTCGCGACCCGGCCGACCTCAAGCCGGTCCTGACCGACCTGCTCGGCGGCCCACTCGGCAGGCGTCAACGCGCCGCCGGCCTGGCCCTGTTCACCGCCGACCCGGACACCGGGCCGGTGGCGGCCATCCTCCGGGCGTGCGGCGCGGGAACCGCTCCGCCGCCCGTGGGCCCGCCCCGCCGACGCAGCCGCCCGGCCCCGCACAGGCTCGCCGGCACCGCCGTCCTGGCCACCGCGCTGTGGGCCACCGCGGTGGGCACCGGCATCGCCGCCACCCACAACGGCCTCGGCGTCCTGCGGGGCATCGACGACCGCAAGGATCACCGACCGGACCACGCCGAACCGGCCGCCGCGCCGAGGGAAGGACACCGCCGATGACCACCGCCCGCCTGACCCGTGGCCTCGCCTACGCCGCGCTGCCCGCCCTCGCGTTCGCGTACGCGGCCCCGGTCGTCTCCACCTTCGGGCCGCTGCGCAACCGCCTCATGCCCCGCCTCGCCGGACGCGGCCGGACCGATCACGTGGCCCTGACTTTTGACGACGGCCCCGACGCGCTGTCCACCCCCTTCTTTCTCCGCCTCCTGGACGAGCGCGGAATCCGCGCCACCTTCTTCCTCCTGGGCTCCGCCGCCCGCCGCACCCCGAGCCTGGTGCGGGAGATGAACGCCGCCGGACACGAGATCGCCCTCCACGGCTGGGCGCACCGACCGTTGCTGCTGCGCGGCCCGCGCTCCACCCACGACGACCTTGCCCGCAGCCGCGACACCGTCGCCGACATCATCGGAGCCCCGCCCCGGCTCTTCCGGCCCCCGTACGGGGTGATGACCACCGCTGCCCACCTGGCCGCCCGCCGCCTCGGCCTCACCACCGTGCTGTGGACCTGCTGGGGCGAGGACTGGCGGGCCCGGGCCACCGCCGACAGCGTCCACCGCACCGTCACCGCCGACCTGTGCGGCGGCGGCACGATCCTGCTCCACGACTCCGACTGCACCTCCGCCCCCGGCTCCTGGCGCAGCGCCCTCGGCGCGCTGCCCCGCCTCCTGGACACCTGCGAGCAACACGGCGTGCGCATCGGCCCGCTGCGCGAGCATGGCATTGCGCCGTCCGGGCGCACGCTCGCGCTCCTCCATGAGGAAGAGCAGGAGCATGCCCGGTGAAGATCTCCTTTCTGATCCACAACGTCTACGGGATCGGCGGGACCATTCGCACCACGCTGCATCTCGCCGCCGCGCTCGCGGAGCACCACGATGTGGAGATCGCCTCCGTGCTGCGTCATCGTGAACGCCCACGGTTCGCCGTCGACTCGCGGGTGACGCTGGTGCCTCTGGTCGACATCCGCCCCGACTCCGAGGATGCCGCCGACCCGCTGCTGTACCAGCCGGCCGAGGTCTTTCCCGCCGCCGAGAAGCGGTACCGCCAGTACAGCCGCCTGACCGACCGGCGGGCCGAGGAATATCTGCGCGGCTGCGGCGCCGACGTGATCATCGGGACCCGGCCCGGTGTCAACGTCTACCTCGCCCGCTTCGGTCCGCGGCGGGCCCTGCGGATCGCCCAGGAACACCTCACCCACGACGCCCACAGCAAGAAGCTGCGCGCCGAACTCGCCCGTCACTACGGCACCTTGGACACCGTGGTCACCACCACGGAGGCGGACGCCGCCGTCTACCGGGCCAAGATGCGGCTGCCGGGCGTACGGGTCCTGGGCGTGCCCAACGGCGTGCCCGAGCCGGACGTCGCGCCGTCCGACGGAACCGCCAAGGTGATCGCCGCGGCCGGCCGGCTGGTGCGGGGAAAACGGTTCGACCTGCTGATCGAGGCATTCGCCCAGGTCTTCGCCGAACAGCCCGACTGGCGTCTGCGGATCTACGGCACGGGCACCGAAAAGGACCGGCTGCAGCAGCTGATCGACGACCGCGGCCTGGGCGAACACGCGGAGCTGATGGGGGTTCGCTCGCCGATCGAGGCCGAGTTCGCCAAGGCTTCGATCGTGGCCGTCGCCTCCGACGCCGAGTCGTTCGGCATGACCATCGTCGAGGCCATGCGCTGCGGCGTACCGGTTGTCAGCACCGACTGTCCGCTCGGCCCGGCCGAAATCATCCGCGACGGGGTGGACGGCCGTCTCGTCCCCGTCGGCGACCACAGGGCGATGGCCGACGCGCTGCTCGACCTCATCGCCGATGAAGACGCCCGCCGCCGCATGGGCCAGGCCGCCCTGGCCGCCTCCCGCCGCTTCGACCCGGCTCCCATCGCCCGTACCTATGACGCGCTCTTCGCCGAACTGGACGCCACGCGCCGTGCGCGGGCCAGGCAGCGCCAACGAGCCTTGTGGCGCGGCCGGTTGCGCCGCATCGTACGCAGACTCCGCAGGTGAGCCTCCCTCTCACCGCGCCCGCCTTCCCGCAGCGCACCGCCATGCGACTGCCCCATCACCGGCCCCACTCCCAGGAAAAAACAGGTCTCATGAGCGTGATCAGCGTCAGTCAAGCCGCCGTACTCGGAGTCGTCGAGGGCCTGACCGAATTCCTCCCGGTCTCCTCCACCGGCCACCTCAAGATCACCGAAGGGCTGATGAACATCCCCGTCGACGACAGCGCGGTCGTCGGCTTCACCGCCGTGATCCAGGTCGGCGCGATCGCTGCGGTACTCGTCTACTTCTTCAAGGACATCGTGCGCTTCGCCACCGCCTGGGGGCGCGGTCTGAAAAACCGCGAGGAACGGCACCACCATGACTACAAGTTCGCCTGGTGGGTCATCTACGCAACCATCCCGATCGTCATCGTCGGCCTGGCCGCCAAGCCCCTCGTCGAGGGCCCACTGGCTTCCCTGTGGGTGGTGGCCGGCTCACTGATCGTCGGCAGCGGCTTCATGTGGGTGGCCGACCAGATGGGCCGCCACAAGCGCGGCGAGGACGAAGCCACCTTCAAGGACGCGATGATCGTCGGCTGCTCGCAGATCCTCGCCCTGCTCTTCCCGGGCTTTTCCCGCTCCGGCGCCACGATCTCCACCGCCCTCATCCGCGACCTGGACCGGGTGGCCGCCACCCGGCTCTCCTTCTTCCTGGGCATCCCGGCCCTCACTGGCGCCGGTCTGTACGAACTCAAGGACGCACTCGGCACCGGTGCGGGTGCCGCTCCCCTCGCCGTGGGCACCGTCGTGTCGTTCGTGGTGGCCTACGCCTCCATCGCCTGGCTGCTGAAATTCGTCGCCAAACACTCCTTCAGCGCCTTCGTGATCTACCGGATCGTCATCGGACTGCTGCTGTTCGGACTGCTCGCCACGGGTGTACTGAACGCCTGACGCCCCCGGGCAAGGTGCCGTACAGGTCAGTGCGCCATCCGTCTCAACCGGGCGAGAGGTAGACGCGGTAGCCGTGGTGGACACGCAGGCCGGGCAGGGGGCCGGAGGTCCAACGGCGGGCGTATGCGGGCGCCTTGTGGTGGGGCCGTACGAGAACGGCGACCGGCTCGTGCCGGGCAGTTGCGAGGACCTTCGCGACGGTGGTGTTCTGGTTGTGTCCGGTGACCTGCCCGGAGGCGCAGCGTGCCTGGTACGCCACGGGGGTGGCCAGCCGACCGGTGACCAGGCAGGGCGGCCGTACCCCGTAGGTGCGCAGGTCGGCGGCTATGCGGGCGTAGTCGCCGGTGCCGTCGGCGGCGGTCCGCGCGGCACGGGTCAGGATGGCGTGCCGGCTCACCAGCTGCACCGCGACGAGCGCGGCGATCAGCAGGGTGGCGGCGGGCCGCAGCCGGGGGCCTGCGGATCTGGTCGCGGAGGCCAGGGCGTCCGCGACCGGGACGGCCAGCAGCGCATATGCGGGGAGCAGGAAGCGGGGCGCCGCGTAGTCGAACTCTTTGCGGCGCAGTTGGCCCCCTTCGCCGTGGAGGGTGCAGTGCCGCGCCGTGGTGTCGACGGTGAGGTCGCCGAGCCGGAGTACTTCCTGGGGGGTGGGGGTGATGGTGTGGCGGCGCAGGTGGGCGCGCAAGCGGGCCAGCAGGACGGTGAGGCTGAAGGGTTTGACGAGGCGTCGATGTCGTCGGTGCGGGCGGTGAGGATGATGATGAGCAGGTCGGGGCAGCGGGTGCGCAGGGTGCGGGCCACGTCGAGGCCGTCCATTGTCGGGCAGGCCGAGGTCCAGGAGGAGGGCATCGTAGGGGGTGCGGGCGGCTTCGGCCAGGCCGCTTGCGCCGGTGCGGCTCCAGGTGGGCGCGTGGCCGTTGCAGCGCAGGCCGGTTTGCAGGTGGCGTCCGATGGTGTCGTCGTCCTCGATGACGAGGACGCGCAGGCGGCTGCGGTCCGGTGTGGCGGGCGTGCCCATGGGCGACAGGGTAGACAGGTCGCTCGTTGCACGCTGGTCCACGGGACCGCCCCGCACTGTGGGAGCGACGAGTGCGGTCTGAGCCCGTGTCCTCTGTGCTGACGGGCAGCCACCAAAGCCCGCCCGCGGGTGATGACCTGATGACATCCTTTTGGATCACCTCCACACTGGACACGCGGTGGTCTTGCTCGGTGTTCTGCTCTGGTTGCCGGGCCGAGCTGCCGTCCTGGGCTCCTGCCAGTACGGCGAGCAGGGCGGCGGCTGCGGTGAGTGCCAGGTCGGCGCCGGGGATCGAGAGGCTTGCGGGTGGTGGGTCGAAGACTCCTGTCAGGCCCTTGACCAGCATCCTGCTCCAGCACCCCTCGCCCCGCTACCCGCAGATCCGGTTCCTCCGATGAGGCACCCGCCATACCCGCACCACGGTCACCCCTTCAGGTCTGCGGTGTCGCCGGTAATGGAGAAGGTTTCCACCCGGCCGCCGGGAAACTCGACTTGGTCGGCGTCGTAGGTGTGGTCGACGGCCACGACCAGGTAGCCGTGGCTGGCTAGTTCCTCGATCAGAACAGTGCCGAGGCTGCGATCGCTGCGCAGGCCCGGTGAGTACAGGACGACCGGCCTCCCGCACCGGCCGCGGTCCACCGGTGCGGCCGGGTGGGCGTGCGTGGTGGGCAGCAGCAGCGTGCCGGACGGGATGCCCTGTTCCCGCTCGAAGAAGGTGACGGCGCCGGGTGACATCCACGGCACGGGCGGGTGGCCATGGGCGGCGCGTGCCGGGTACCAGAGCTGGATCATGAGCTCCCGAGCCGGGCGGGAATCCTGCCAGGGATCGACGCGCGCCCGGTCGACCAGGTGCACCGCGACCGTGCCCAGGGGATGCGGACCGGTTGGTGCGGGCAGGGTGAGCCGCACCGTTCACCATCCCAAAATGTAAGGTGTCCTTTCCATCAAGTCAAGTATCCTTGACTTGATGGAAAGGACACCTTACATTCATCGCATGGCAAAGCAGGTACAGCAGGACCAGGTGACGCGCGCGGCCCGCCGCGCTGTACTCATCGACGGCATACCCGTGTCCACTTTGGGCGTGATAGCCCTGGCCCTGGGCAGCAACCCTCATCCGAGCACCGCCCAGAAGGCTTGGTGGATCGCGACCACCGCCGTCTTCACCCTCGCGATCACCTGGGCGCTGCTGCGGGCATTCCGGCGCGCGGACGAATACCTGCGCAGGATTCAGCTGGAGAGCATGGCCATCGCGTTCGCCGCAGTCCTCGTGGGGCTGCAAGTGGCCACCCTGCTCGATGCCGCAGGCATCATCCAGCTCCATCAGCTCGCGCAGTTGATCCTCCTCGGCGGCGTGGCCATCTGGATGACGATCGCTGACCTGCGGACCCGCCTGAACCGGTGACGGAGCACTGTGAAGAACCGACTACGCGAACTGCGTGCAGCCCGCCGGTGGAGCCAGGCCGACCTGGCCGACCGGTGCCAAGTCTCACGGCAGGCCATCAACGCCATCGAAACCGAGCGGCACGATCCCAGCCTGCCTCTGGCGTTCACCATCGCCGACGTCTTCGGCCTGACCATCGAGGGAATCTTCCGTCCTGACCGGCCGGAAACGACTGGCAACCCGGCCTGAATTTGATTCCTCATGCGGCCTCGACAGGCCGCATGAGGAATCAGTGAACGAAAGGGCGCTCGCCCCGAAACCGGGACGAGCGCACCTTGAACGCGAGCGGGCGGGGCAGGTCAGTCCGCGTGCCGGGTGGCCCGCTCCGGCTCGCTGACGTCCTTGTGCGTCACACCCAGATACACGACCAGACCCAGGATGACGGCCAGGAACAACGCGCTGGTCGCCACCGTGCCCAGGCCCAGGCCGCCGTCTCCGGTCGGCTGGGAGAGGTAGTCGCCGATCGACGCGCCGAGGGGCCGGGTGAGGATGTAGGCGATCCAGAAGCTCCAGACCGCGTTCAGGTCGAGGGAGAACCGAGCGAGGGCGATCGCGGCGATGGCCGCGGCGAAGAGCACGGCCGACACCCAGTAGCCGAGGTTTATCTTCTCGGCGACCAGGTCGCCGGCGGAGGTGCCGAGCGCGAAGGTGAACAGGACAGCGAGCCAGTAGAACGCTTCGCGGCGGGTGGTGTCGACGTGGTGGATCGACAGCGTGCGCTCGGCGCGGTACCAGAGGGCGAAGACAATCACCAGGGCTATCGCGAAGACCGTGGTGGTGGTCTCCAGCGCCACGCCCATGTTGTCGGTGAGGTTGTCGCTGACCAGGGTGCCGACGACGCTGATCAAGGCGACGGCGAGCCAGTACACCCCCGGGCGGTAGCCCTTTGTGCGGAACTGCACCACGAGCACGACGGCGAGCAGCGCGCTCATCAGGAGCGAGACTCCGGTCAGCCCGAGGCCGGCCTTCTCGTTCAGGAGGTCGGCGGCGGTCTCGCCGACCGTGGTGCACAGCACCTTGATCACCCAGAAGTAGACGGTGACCTCGGGCACCTTGTTCCAGCGCAGCCGGTGACGGGAAGGGGCTGCCCGGCCGGCCTCCTGAAGCACCGGATTCTCAGATGTCTCGTATGTCATGCTGCCCGACCGTGGCACCGGGCACCTGAACAGATCCTGACTGTCGCCGTGGATCACCCGCCCCGCCCGTTCTGTGCTCGCACCATAGCTCCATGCACACGCACGCACATGGTCTCCGCATAGCGGTCTTCCGTCCCGCCCCTGCCCCCGCGACGGAAGAAGACCGCCATGCACGCACCCGCTCCGACCGCCAGTGGCGGCTACGCCGACTCGCTCGCCGCGAGCGTCCACACTGCGGGCGGGGGCTTCGCCCTCGTCGGCGTGGTGCTGCCCTGCGCGGCGGGCATCCTGGTCCGCCTCAGCCTGCCCCCGTCCCTGCTCGTCCGAGTACTGGGCGCAGTCGTGCCTGTGGCCCTGGCCGGCTCGCTCGTCCTGACGTACGTCAACGCCAGCGGCGCCCTCGGCTCCTTCGTCGCCCGGCCACGCCCGCTGCTGCTGGGCGCCGCGCTGGTCGTGGCGGCACTGGTCTGCCAGCTGTCGTTCGTGCTCGGCGGGTGCGCGGCGCGGGTGCTGCGGCTGGACCCGCCCGCCGCCTCCTCGCTCACCCTCGCCTGCGGCATGAACAACAGCAGCGCCAGCGCCGTACTGATCACCGCCGCGCTCCCGGACAAACCACACCTACTGCTCCCGGTCCTCGCCTACGGCCTGCTCCAGAAGACAGCCGCCAACCGAGTCGTACGGGTCCGGCCTCCCACGGTGTTGCGTTCTATTGCCTAAAACATCGCGGCCCCCGGCCCGACGCCGGGGGCCGCAGGACACCGGTGCGCGCAAGCTGTCGCAGCCTGTTCCCAGGATGCGACAGGCGTCGATGGCTGCGACCGTATGGGTGAAGAATGATCGATGCGGGCCAGCCCGCACGGGAGACAGACTTGGTCATGGCGTACCCCCCGCACTTGCGCGAGCTGGTCGAACGATGCGAAACGCTGAGGCGCCGCCTGGCCGTCGACCACAGCGCCGAGACCGCCCGTCGGCTCGAAGACGCGGCCCACGCACTGTGCCTGCTCACCGGGGCACCCGCCGACTGGACACGGCGCTGTACGTCGCCCGTCAGCAGATGTTCGAGGCGATGAGACGCAAGCAGCCCAACCAGCACTGAGAGGCTCAGCCGTAAATGTCCAGGTCGGATACGAGACGCTGGCTGCAGTCCGAAGACGATCAACACGGTCCCAGATCCTCGCCACCACGGATCTGGGACCGCCATCATGCGAGCTGAGAACAACGTACTGCGAACCGGGGCTCACTGCTGCGTATCCGCTGCCCGGCCTCACGGCGCATGCCGACTGCCCTCTGTTCAAGGGCCTGATCCGACGAAGAAGCGGGCCGTCGGCGCGGTCGCCGGGACACTGATCAGTGGTGGCAGGGTGCGTACATGATGACCGCCATGCAGGCGAGGCAGATCGCCTCGCCGATCAAGGCCGGAGCGGTCGGGCCGGTAGCTATCGGCGACTATGCCCCGGGCGATCGACCCGGCGGCGAACCTCCTGGCCTTTCCGCTGATGAGCGTGGGATGGCGGGAGCTGAAGCCACCATCGCGGTCTGTTCCCCGCCCGTAGATCGAGACGCCGTGGTGCCAGACACCGATGTACAGCCTGCGCTTTTCGACCCGGTAGGGGGCATTCCGTACGACAGTGCCACGCTCGCCTGCGGGAATTCCTCCAGGATCAGCCCGCTCACCCGGTCGAAGAGCGAACGGTGACCTGGCGCAATGGCGTCTGCGGCTCGGCCGGTGGCACCCGACCGTCGCGGCTTCATGGCAGGGCATGGGCGTGCGGCACCAACGGCGTGCTCCAGGCCGTCAGGCGGATGACCTGGGCAGATGGAGAACTGGGACGGGAGTATCTAGGGTCAGCGCGTGGCTTTCATCATGGTGTGCGAGGACGACGCGGCGGTCCGCGGCGTTCTCAAGCGCGCCCTGGAGCATGACGGCCACACCGTCTCCGTCGCCGCCACGGCCGATAGCCTGCTGCGGCAGTTCGCACCGGCGCCCGATCTAGTCGTCCTGGATCTCGGGCTCCCGGACGCCGACGGCCGCGACGTCTGCCTGGCCCTGCGGGCTCGCGGCGTCGACGTGCCGGTGTTGATGCTCACCGCCTTGGACGGCCTGCATCACAAGGTGGGCGGCTTCGAGGCCGGCGCCGACGACTACATGACCAAGCCCTTCGACATCCCGGAACTGCTGGTCCGTGTCCGGGCGCTGCTGCGCCGGGCCATCGTGGCGCCCGCACCGTGCGAGGTCGTCCTCGATCCGGCGAAGCACGTGGTGACCTACGATTCGGAGAGCATGAGCCTGACCCCGACCGAGTTCCGGCTACTGGGCCGCCTGATCGCCTCGCAGGGCGACGCGGTACGCCGCCACGCCCTCATCGCTGCCGGCTGGCCGCACGGAGCGCAGGTCAGCGACAACACCCTCGACTCCTTCGTGCGCCGGCTGCGGACCAAGCTCCGTCCGCTGGGTGTGGCCGAGCGTCTGGCGACCGTCCGCGGTGTGGGCTACCGATGGCAGTGACGGGATTCCGCAGCAGGGTCGTCGCGCTCACTGTGCTGATCGCCACCGCCGTGGTCGCGATACTGGTCGTGGTCTCGCACGTGCTGCTGAGCCAGGTGACGGACGCCGACGCGCACGATATGGCGCGTACCCGCGCCGAGGCGGTCGCGGCGAACGTCACCGCCAAGGCCGGCCGTGTCGTACTGACGGAGAACAGCAGCGAGGCGCTGGACGAGGTCGCCTGGGTGTATGCCGACGGCCGCCTGATCGACGGGAACGTACCGGCAAGCGTGGTCGCGCGCGTCGAGGCGCTGGCAGGCTCAGGGCGATCGCAGACCGCCGCCGTCGGCGACTACCTCCTGTACGCGCGGCAGGTCCCGATCGACGGCCACCACGTCATGGTGATCGTCCGGGTGGACCTCACGCCCTACGAGACATCCGAGCAGCGCAGCCTGACCCTGTCGCTGATCCTGGGCGGCCTCGCAATCCTCCTGGCCGGCGGTGTCGCACACCTCGCAGTGCGCCGCGCGCTGCGGGTCGTGCAGGAGATGGCCGCCCTCGCCGACGAATGGGGCCATCACGAACCCGGGCGCCGCTTCGACCTTGGAGCCCCCCGCGACGAGTTCGGGGAACTGGGACAGACCCTGGACCGCCTCCTGGAGCGCGTCGACAACGCGCTGGCGGACGAGCGCCGGCTCACCGATGAGATCGCCCACGAGCTGCGGACACCGCTCACGGTCCTGCGGGCCGAGGCTCAGCTGGCGCAGCTGTCCGGCGAGCCGGTGGCGCCGGAGGCGGTGCTGAGCGAGGTCGACCGCCTCGACGCGGCGATCACGACGATTCTGCGCGCCGCGCGCGCACGGACCGACGCTGGGACCCGGTGCGATCTGGGCTCCGCCGCGCGGCAGGCGATCGCCGGCCGCGCGGTCGAGGTCGCCTTTCCCGCGAAGGTCGAGGTCGCCGTGCCGGCCGACGTCGCCGTGTCGCTGCTGTCACCCCTGCTGGAGAACGGCCTGCGGCACGCGAAGTCCCGTGTGTGGATCACCGGGCGCAACCATGGCGAGGCCATCGTGGTCGACGTCCTGGACGACGGCCCCGGGTTCGATCCCGCGGACGTCGACCGGGTCTTCGAAGCGGGGGTGACCAGCGGCGCCGGGTACGGGCTGGGGCTGCCGGTGGTCAGGCGCATCGCCGCCTCGGCCGGTGTGGAGGTCCGCGCGATCGCCGACGGCCGCGGCCACGTCGAGGTGACGCTCCCGGCCGCCCGTGCGGCCACGTAGTCAGGTTACGTGCAGGTTCCCCGCGTAAACCTCCCCGCATGACAACGACAACGGAAGCACCCACGCGCAGCGGGCGCCTCATGCTCAACAAGGTCCCCGAGGTCACCATCTGGTTCTGGGTGATCAAGATCCTGTGCACCACCGTGGGTGAGAGCTTCGCCGACTGGATCAACATGAAGCTGGGCGTCGGCCTGGTGAACACGGCCTGGATCTTCACCGCGGTCTTCGTGGTGGTCCTGGCCGTCCAGCTGCGGCTGAAGCGGTACGTCCCGTTCCCTTACTGGTTGACCGTGGTCGTTGTCAGCGTCACGGGCACCTTGTACACCGACATCCTGACCGACCAGCTGAACGTGCCGCTGTGGATCAGTTCCGCGGTCTTCTCGGTGCTGCTGGCGGTGGTCTTCGGCGTGTGGTGGCTGCGTGAGCGCACGCTGTCCATCCACTCGGTCACCACGCTCCCGCGGGAGTCGTTCTACTGGCTCGCCGTTCTCGTCACCTTCGCGCTCGGCACCGCGACCGGCGACTGGACCCTGGAGCTGACCGGCTGGAGCCCGGGCGTCTCGGTGTTGCTGCCGCTCGGCCTCATCGCGGCGATCACGGCGCTGTGGAAGTTCGGCGCGAACCCGGTGCTGTCCTTCTGGCTCGCCTACATCCTGACCCGCCCGCTGGGAGCGAACATCGGCGACTGGCTCGCCTCCCCCAAGGTCGCCCAGAACCCGGGCGACCCGACCGGTCTCGACCTGGGCACATTCACCACCAGCCTGATCTTCCTCGGCCTGATCCTGGCGACGGTGGTCTACCTGACAGTGACGCGCGCGGATGTGACCGAGACCCGCGAGGCGACCCACGCCGCACCCGTCACCGGCGACCCGCGCAAGGAGCGCACCGCGCTGGCCGGCTTCGGACTGCTCGCCGTCGCCACCACGGGCCTGCTGATCTGGGCCCACGGCCAGCCGCACGCCGGCCCAGCGCCGGAGACCGACAACACCTCCGCCGTCCAGATGGCTCCCGGCCAAGCGGTGAAGAACTTCCCGCCCGCGAAGGTCGCCGCGCTGAAGACCCTCGCCTCCACCTCGCTCAAGGACGCACGCTCGGGGAACGCGACCGGAGCGCACGCGGCCGCCCAGTCGCTGCGTGACCTGTGGGACGCCGACCAGGCGTCACTGCAGCCGCTGGACCAGACCGGCTGGACCTCCATCGACGCCCAGATGGACAAGGTGCTCAAGACCTTCGGCATCGACCACCCGAACCCTCCGATGTCGCCTGCACAGCAGGAAAAGGAACTGACCGCCCTCCTGACGGACATGGGCTGACAGACCGCACAGCGCCGGGCCGGCCCACCCGGCCGTCGGGCTCGGTGTGCCGGGCTGCGCCGAGAACCGCGCCGCCCCGGCACACGCCGTCGAGCCGCGGACAGCGCAGGCGGCCGAGGCCGCCCGTGGCAGCCCGGGCATGTCAGCAGACTCCCGTGGGGCGGTCGAAGCCGGCGTCAATGGCTTCGACCGCCCCGCTGTTGCCCCAGGCTGGTCAGTCACGGGCACGACGCCGGTCACGTTCCGCTTGCCCGAACGGGCTGCATTGCCTCAGCGCCATGCCGTCCGGGATTGAATCAAAACTGAGCCACACCAGGAACCGATCCGGCGTAGCGGAGGCCCAGTGAACGTATGCGGTCACCGCACTGGGCGGCTGGGTGGCACCACGGAAAGTAATCACCTTTGCAGTCGTCGGGCTCGGATTGCTCACAACTTGCCGAAGCGGTTACTGCTCACGAAGCGCGGATTTTGGCGCTTCCGCAGGAGCCAGTGCTAATGATCAAGAGGAACCTACAGGCAGCGTGCATGTAGGTTCCGCGGTTTCATGAGCACTTCCGCGCGATCAGGAGCACTGTTTGGGCATTAGGCGGGATCATGAACGGCCGCTACGGTCAGTAGTCTCCATCTATCCGCCGTTTATGATCTTTCCAGCGGGGGAGCATCCGCTCTTCGCTCCGTCCTCGTCCTTCACCATGTCTCAACCCAAAGCTGGAAAGCGTTCAGTGATTCCGAACTGCCCTCGCGCGTGTAGGCAGACGTCGATCGCCTGGTTTCCCTCGGTATTTCCATCATGGAGAGCCAGTTCAGTGGGGGCGATGTACGCCTCTCCCGGGTCAATGCGGACCCGTAGGACAGGGCACTGCGGGTGTGCGGTGAAGAAGCCGGGGATACGCCGATCCCACGTTTTGTGGTCTGTCAGCCCCAACACATCGGCGGCGAACGGCACGTAGAGAAGCGATCGCGACCCTTTCCCTAGATTCACCCCTACACGGTTGGTAGCCAGCCCAACCGGCCTGAAAGTGTCCCAGCCGTCAACGTGCAGTCCTGTGAGGAGACCCGTTTCTATTCTCGGAGTAACTGTCACAAGCCCTGGGTCGCGAGCCGCCAAACCAATTAGGCCGAAACCTTCCCGCGTAATAAGATATTCTCCGAGAAGGTCGGCTGCATCCCGATTGACTACGTCAACACCCTGTTCATCGTGCGCGTTGAAGGCATTCGCGTAAGCGAGTGCCACGCGGACGAGTGCGCGATGCACCGAAGGGGGGAAACGGCAGACGCCAACCATTCGGCGCATATCCCATTGCCCGGGCGGCGCACACAGCGTCTCGCATTCGGCAGCGTCGAGTGTGCGCCAGGGCCACATCGGCACAGAAGCATGGGACCGGTAACGCGGGTCATCGGCCGGCCGCACTCCATTCGATACACTCAGACGCTCGTTCAGCGGCATCAAATCGCTTTGCACACGGACACGAACAGCGTCACGTTCCCACTCGAAGCCGTACTGCTTCAGGTAATTTCGCCCAAAGCTGTCGATTGGCGACTCCATGCGGGGCGTCTCACCCCGCCGCGTATCGTCGAGGTGAAACTCGCTTGCCTTGCCTTCGGGGCGTGAAGCTGCCATAACCTCGCCTTCTTGCGTAGGCGTATTCTCAAACTCTTGGAAACGTCCGAATACAAGCCTCAAGCAGCGCGACACCAAAGGACGGGGATCGAACAGAAGGGAGTGGCGCGCGAGGGATTACCCGCGCGCCACAGCGTTCAGTCCGCAGTAGCGTGCCCGTGGGTCTGGTGGTGACCGACACCACCGCCGTACACTGCTGCCAGGTCGGTCTCATCAATGTAGGCGAGGTCCGTTTCCTGCTCCTCGGAACTATTCATCTCGGGCATAACCTCCTCAATCGCTCAAGTTGAGCGCGATGGTGACTGTAACCAGCCCGGCGCGGCATGCGCAATGGGGCCTCCCGCTGCCGAAGGTGGCCGGGCGCCCATTCCGGGTGCGCCCGACTCAGCGAACTGCCCAAGGAATGGAATTGGCGAGTATTGGTCTGCTTGCCGGTTGAGTGCCACTGATACAGATGGCCTGTCACCTATCCTCCGCTCTTCGCTTGTCCGGCGGGGCAGGAAACGCAAGCGACCCGGCGCTCGTCGAGACCATTGAAGCTCACCCCCTTCCCTCCAGCTTCCAGAGGAGAGCGTGGCAAAAACCTGCTTGCCGCCCAAGAATCGGAGCCGGCTACCCGAAGTGACGACCGCTCAGAGCCTGTCGGGCCATGCTGCTCATGATCACCGAGCACACGCGCTGCTCACCAGGCGCGGAATCCGGTGTTTCCGCAGGAGCCAGTGCTCATGAAGTCACGCTCCCTATAGTGCACATGCGCGGCAGCCGCGTGAGCAAGGAACCGCTGGTCAACCGGCAATGCGCACGCTTTCGGGGAGCGTGGTCAGTTCCCGCGCGGGGCGCACATGATCACGGCCATGCCGACGAGGCACACCAGGGCGCCCGCCACGACGCGTGGAGCTGCTGCGGCCGGGACAGCTCCTGCAGGCGCCCGGTGAACAGCGCATCCCATTCGGCGACCCGCAGTGGCTGCTCCTCGGTGGGCAGCGTGCAGGACTGCGGCACCCACGAAAGATCACTCATCGCACTCGCTCCCGTCGTCACGTCCCCGGTGGTGGAGACACCTTCGACGGTAAACCTGTACCTGGGTACCGGTTGCAAGCCTGGCAGTGAGGGCCGAGCGTCGCTAGGTGGGTGGGGCGGTGAGCTGCTCGGCAATCTGGGCTTCGAGTGCGGCGATGCGTTTGTCGGCGAACCGCGTGTTGTCCCGGGCCGCGGCGAGACGCTTGGTCAGGCGCTCCCGCTCGGCCGTCAGCGATCTGACCTCGCGTTGCAGGGCGACGTTCGCGGTGGTGATGCGGACGACGTCCGCATCGGTCCACTCGCCCTGCAGCGCAGCGATCTGGCCGAGGAGTTCGGCGATGCGCTCTCGCTGGTTGACGACCTCCGCGTTGGTGTTCTTGAGGGCTTCCTCGGTGTTGAGTGCGCGTTCTCGCCAGGACGCCTCAACCGCGTCGCGCTGGGCTTGATCCGTCTGCGCCCGCAGCCCGCGAGCCCTAGGTGTATTGATCACGAGCGTTGTTAACAGCTGCTGGGTCTTGATCAATGGCGAAGACCTCCGGTGTGGTGGAGTTGTCTAGGACTGCACCGCACGGAGGTCTTCGTGTCCCACCGTAGCTTGGTGGCGAACTCGATATCGTCGCTGATTCCGGCAGCCCGGCACCGTTCGCGGTTCGATATCCAGTCCTTCGGGAGATACAGCTCGCGGTCGATCAGTGCCCGCCCCCGGTCGGATCCATAGGCCAGGAACACTCCGATCTGGGAATTCTCGATCCGGCCAGCCGTCCCCGAGTACTGCCGGGCCACACCCGCCGACTTGATGCCCTTCTTCAGGAAACCCGTCTCGTCGAGGATCAGAATTCCCCGGTCGGGATCTGCGATCTGCTCCACGACCGCGTCGCGGACGTCGTCCCGCAGGGCATCGGCGTCCCACAGGTAGTGGTTCAGCAGCCGCTGCATCCCCTGGGGGCCGTCGTCGCCGGCGGCCTCGGCCAAGGTCCAGCCGTTCTTCCGTTCCGCCTCGCTGAGCAGTCCCCGCAGGTAGGACACCATCCGCCGCCTCGACTCCACCCGCCCGAAGCGTCCCGCGAACCGCGCCACGAAGTCACCGAACAAATCTGACCAACCATCAACTATCTCGTCCACCACGAAACCAGCAACGACGACGACCGCATCGAGTCACGGAGTGTCGTTGCAGTACTAGCGGCGGCCTGGGTGACGATGGATCGGGCCTCGGTGCGCTCGTAGAGGAAAGTGCGTGAGACGTCCGCCTGCCGGGCGACCTCGGCCACGGTGATCGCACTGCCGCTCTTGGCGAGCTGGTCGACGACGCTCTTGACGCGCACGAGGCTGGGACCACATGCGGTCGAAGTAGTCTTGGGGCCGGCGCAGGTCCAGGGCGAGGGCGTCCTCCAGCATGCCGAGGCCGGCCAGTGCCTTCTCCAAGCCGCCGATCGCGCGGGCGGTGGGCTCGAATACGGAGTGCAGGTAGTCGGCCGTGCGGTCGTCGGGGGCACGTTTGGCCAGCGAGGCCCACTGCTCCGCCTTGCGACGCCAGTACAAGAGGTCGGCGCCGGACATCACGAACTTGTCGCAGTTGTGGCAGTCCAGGTCCCACGGGCACGCGTCCCCTCGCACCACGGGCTGGTAGGTGCAGAATCCGCCCTCGGCCGGGGTGCAGCGGCGCGCGAGGTCGATGGCCATGGCCTGGGCTTCGGCCCGGGTCATGTGCTCGGACGGCGAGGCGAGCAGCCGGCCCGGCTCGGCCGATCCCGGTCCGCTGACCCAGACCCGCTCGAGTGCGTCGTCGACCTCCGAGGACGCGACCTTCGCGTAGTGCTCGGCCATCCGTACGGAGATCTGGCCGAGGTACTGCTTGATGTGGTGCAGGCCGGCGCCACTCTTGAGCAGGTTCGTCGCCAGCGTGTGGCGGGCCTGATGGGGCACCCAGGCGCCGATGTCCAGCGCCTCCAGCCAGTCCCTGAAGGCGTCACCGAAGATGCTGTAGGTGATCACAACCGTGCCGTCGGGATTCTTGTGGGGCGAGGGGAACAGGGCGAGCGCCTTGCGTTCCTTCGCACTGGGGCTGCGGCCGTAGCGGTCTTCGAAGCGTTCGACGGTGCGCTGGTTGCGCAGTTGAAGCCGCTCGTAGAGGCGTTGCGGGATGCGGATGGCCTCGTCGAGGTTGCCCACCTTCGTCTGGTCATGCCAGAGGAAGGGAACCTTGCGGTGGATCGACGTGCATTCCAGCCGCAGTTCGGTGATCTCCGAGGCCCGGCGGCCGGTGAACACCAGGGCCTCCCAGATGTCGCGATAGCCCATGTCGTTCGGGTCGAAGCGGTCGTCGAGTACCTGGAGGTTTTCCTCGTCGGCCATGGCCCGGGCCACCGGGTCGGGGAACGGGTTGCGGGTGCGGTCGGCGCGTTGAGCCTTTGGCAGAGCGATGATGAACTCCCGTGGCAGGCCGATGCGTTCGGCCTCCCCGGTCTCCATCGCGTCACGCAGGATCGACCGGGCCTCGTTGAAGGTCTCGCGGCGGGTGTAGCCGGTGACCCTCATCGGCCGTCCGTCACGGCTGATCGCAAGCGACGGCAGGCCCTCACGCGCCCGCTTACAGGACGGGGGGGGAGCCATCACCGAGGTCACGACCGCGACCAGGACGACGATGGTGTAGGTGGCCGTGGTCAGTACGCCCAGGCGCAGGCCCGCCGTGGCGATGACGATCTGGATGACACCGCGTGCGTTCATTCCCGCGCCCATGGCCAGCGCCTCCCACACGCCGAGCCGGGCGAGAAGCGCCCCGAGGAACACTCCGGCGAATTTCCCGAGCACGGCAACCGCCAGCACCGCCAGTGCGGCGACCGCCATCACGGGATGGGCCAGAGCGGCTAGGTCGATGTGCAGGCCCGCGGTGGCGAAGAACAGGGGGCGAATACCGCCATGAAGCTTCCCCTTGTGACTGGACACCTGGAGACTGGGACATGAGGTTCCAGAGGAAGTAGTGCCAGGTGGGTAGTCAGTACTCCAAGCGGTATTCGGAGGAGTTCAAGCGGGACGCGATCGCGTTGGCCCGCTCCTCCGACAAGACGATCACGGAGGTCGCGCGGGATCTGGGGGTGAGTCCGGAGAGTCTGCGTGGCTGGGTCAAGCGTGACCGGATCGACCGCGGCGGGGGCACGTCGGGCGAGCTGACCAGCGCTGAGCGCGAGGAGCTGAAGCGGCTGCGCAGGCAGAGCGCCGAACAGCAGAAGACGATCGAGATCCTGAAAAAAGCGGCCTTAGATTCAACCGGTCAGAGCAACAGTGCTGGTTGAGGACGGTATACGTGGCGAGATTGGGTCGGCCGGGGATGTCGGACGAGACGAAGGCCGACCTGTGGCGGCGGTGGAGGTCCGGGGAGTCGATCAGCGTCATCTCGAGACAGATCGGCAAACCGCCCGGCTCGGTGTTCACCGTCCTCAAGCATCACGGAGGAATCGCTCCCGCGCCTCGCAAGGCGCGCGCTGGAAGCCTGACCTTGGGCGAGCGGGAAGAGATCTCGCGCGGGCTTTGTGCCGGCCATTCCTACCGGGCGATCGCCAGCCTGCTGGGGCGTGCGGTGTCGACGATCAGCCGTGAAGTCGGCAACAACGGCGGACGCGACGTCTACCGGGCAATCGCTGCGCAGGAACGGGCACTTGACCGCGCCAGGCGCCCGAAACGGTGCCTGCTCGCCACCAGACCGGCGCTCAGGCAGAAGGTGCTGACCCTGCTCTGCGAGGAGTGGTCACCCGAGCAGATAGTCGGCCACCTTCGTCGCTATCACGGCAATGACCCGGCGATGGAGATCAGCCACGAGACGATCTACCGGTCGGTCTACACCACCCGGTGGAAAGTGATCCCCCGCGAGGTCTGCAAACGCCTTCGCACCGGCCGCCCGATCCGGAAGAACAAGCGACACACGGTGAAGGGACAATGGCGCTCGCAGATCACCGATGCCCGGCCGATCGAGGAGCGCCCCCAGGCCGCGGAGGACCGCAGCGAGCCCGGACATCTGGAAGGCGATCTGGTGATCGGCTCGAACAACAGCCAGGTCGCCACCCTGGTCGACCGAAAGACGCGGTTCCTCACGGTCGTGAAACTCGCCAGCCGCCACACCAACGTTGTCGTTCCAGCTCTAGCCGAGACATACACGCGCATGGACTCCCGACTACGAGGCACGCTGACCTGGGACCGCGGCATGGAACTGGCAGCCCATAAGCGTCTCAGCACCGACACCGGCGTCGACGTGTTCTTCGCAGCCCCACGCAGCCCCTGGCAGCGGGGCACCAACGAGAACACCAACAAGCTGCTCCGGCAGTACCTGCCCAAAGGGACGAACCTCTCGACGTTCAGCCAGGGCGACCTTGATGCCATCGCGGCAAAACTCAACAACCGCCCCCGCAAGTGCCTGGGATTCCGCACCCCGGCCGAGAGTGTTGCCTTGACCGGTTGAATCTAAGGCGGCCTTCTTCGCGAAGGACAGCGATCGGTGAGCGAGTTCTACCAGTTCATCGCTGCGGAGAAGGCCGTCTACCCGGTGGCCCTGCTGTGCCGTGTCCTGGGCGTGGTCCGCTCCTCGTTCTACGCCTGGCTGGAGGCGGAGGATGCCCGGGAGGCCCGGACGCGGGCGGATGACGCGCTGGCCCACGAGATCACCGTGATCCACCTGGCCTCGAAGGGCGCCTACGGTGTTCCGCGCGTGCACGCCGAGCTACGGCGGCTGGGCCGACCAGTCAACCGCAAGCGGGTGGAGCGGGTCATGCGCGAACGTCGGATCACCGGCGTCACACGCCGAAGACGCCGCTCGCTGACCCGTCCCGACAAGCAGGCACGGCCCGCCCCGGACCTGATCGGCCGTGACTTCACCGCCGCCCGGCCCGGCACCCGGCTGGTTGGGGACATCACGTACCTGCCCACCCGTGAGGGCTGGTTGTATCTGGCCTGCTGGCTGGACCTGGCCACCCGCGAGGTCGTCGGTTACGCGATGGCGGACCACCACCGTGCCGCGCTGGTGGTCGACGCACTGCGGATGGCCCACGGCCGGGGCGGCCTGGAAGACGGCTGCATCACACACAGCGACCGCGGAAGCGAGTACACCTCAGCTGAATTCCGCGCAGAAGTACACACGTTGGGGCTTCGTGAGAGCACCGGCAGGACTGGCTCCTGCTTCGACAACGCCGCGGCGGAGAGCTTCTGGGCCGTGCTCAAGGAAGAGATCGGCACCCGGATCTGGCCCGACCGGGCGACCGCCCGCGCCGACGTGTTCACGTTCATTGAGACCTTCTACAACCGGCGCCGCCTGCGCAAACACGCTGTGTTCGGGTACCTCACACCCCACGAGACGCGTCAGCGGTTCCGTAACGCCCAAACACTCGCAGCGTAGAAGAAGAGTGTCCAGGATCACGGGGAAACTTCACCCCACCGCCAGCAACGCATTCGGCATGCCGGACTATTCGCAACAGCGGCGATACCAGCAGTCCGGCTCCGAAAATCGAACCCGGACAGCATTCGACACCCGTGGCAATCCGCCTCTGATCCACACCAAGCGAACAGTCCAACATGACGCCCCATCAACACTATCTGATGGCCCATCATGAAAGTCAGCATCAAGTCAGCGTGCGTCCTGCCAGAGGCGGCGACACATGCACTTGCGCCAATCCACCCCACACCACTTCTGAGCTGCAAAGATGCTGGCCAACCCGCTACACCCACCAGAACGCCGCCAACCCGGCGCCAACGGAACCCGAATCGGCGTGCGAGCAACATCACCGCGCGCCTGCCTTCCCTACTGCTCGACCGGACAAAGTTTCCCAGCGACACCGTGTCCACCCACTTCCTGCACCTGGCGGGAGCAGCCGCCCTGAAGGAGTGGGGTCTGCGCGAGCAGCGCCGCACCGCAAAGCGGTCTCACTGGTCAGGCCGTGGTCTCCACCGTGATCTTCAGTCGGGACCTGCACCGCCACGGCGCCGACCTCCGTCATGACCTTCCTGGGCCGGTAGTCGTTGCGGGCGTTGCCGCCAGAACGAGAGCCCCAGCCACCGGTGCGGCCGGCCTCCTCGCCCAGATGCTGGTCCATCTCCGCCTCGACGGCGGCCTGCATGAGATGCCTGGTCAGCTCAACCAGCAGGCTGCCTTCGCCCATCAGCTTCAGCCCGCCATCGCGGACCTTGACCTCGGCGAGTTCGGCCAGCTCGTCGAGCAGGCGCGGGCTCAGCCCGTGCGCAGCCGCCGCCTCACGGCTCAGAGTTGTTGCTTTCGATGCCACACCGGCACCGTCAACGTCACCGTCCAGCACCGCAACCGATACACCGTCAGCGCCCTCGATCAGGGTGCTGTGGCAGCCCTGGAAAGGACGGCGAAGGCGAGGGAGACGCAGCTGGTCTCGCCGGGGAAGTGGCCGATGACCTTGACACGGCGGCGGGTCTCGCTGAAGGTCCACTCGATAAAGTTGCAGTGCCGGATGCGCTTGTGGTAATCGGCGGGACACCGCAGGTAAGTGGCGAGTGAATTCCAGTCGACCAGAAGGGAATTGGCCGCGGCCGGGTAGGTCTTCTCCCGCTTCGCCGCGAAGTCGCCGAGGAGGCGCTCGACGGCGACGACGAGCAGCTGGCCGGGGCAAGGCCGAGTGCGGCGGTATCGAAGATCTCCCAGAACTCCTTCTTGACCTGTTCCTGGTCGTGCAGGCTGACCTTCGAGACGACGTTGCGGCATTTATGAATGAGACACCGCTGGCGCAGGCCCGGCCCAAGACGAGCTCGCAGGCGGAGATGAGTCCCTTGCCGCCGTCGGATATGACCAGCAGCGGAGGCTCCAGCCCGCGATCCAGGAGCCCGGCAGAGAAGTTGACCCAGGCGTCGTGGGACTCGGAGGCGGCGGCTTCCAGGCCGATGAAGACGGGTTTGCCGTCGGTGTCGATACCCCAGGCGGCCAGCACCGGCTCCGCGGGCACGTTCGGGTGCATGCGGAAGTGCGAGGCGTCGATGAACAAGTAGTCCAGCGTGACGCCGGTCAGGTCGCGCATCCACCAGGCGTCATACTCGCCGCGGATGGCCTGGCAGATGTTGGAGACCGTGGACTTCGACAGCGCCGCGTCGGAGCCGAGGGCTTCGGCGAGGATGTTCTCCACGTCCCGGGTGGACAGGCCGCGGACGAACGAGGCGAACACCAGCGACTCTAGCGCATTCGTCCACGTCACCGCGGTGCCGAACAGACGCGAGCGAACGCCTCCGTGGTGCCCCGCCCTCTGGGACGGGCCACCGTCACCGGTCCGGACGTCGTCTTGATGGTCGCCTCGCGATGCCCGTTGCGGTGCCGGCCCGCACGACCGGTACGACCCCCTCCGTCTCACCGGCCTCACCATCAGCGGCGGCACCGGCGCGCTGGTAGTGGGCCGGGCCGAGGAACTCCTCGACCTCAACTTCCAACGCGAACTGGATGATCACCTGGCGCCGAGACGGGCAACATCCTCCAGACACTCGGCCAGCGGTCGGCCCTGGGCGAAGACGGCATCGATCTCGGCATGGATCGCCTGGATGGGCGATACTCGTGACTGCACGAGCGTGGGTCCTTTCGTACGAACTTGGCCGTTCAGTCCGAAACCTTCGCTCGTCGCCTTTACACCACCTTTTGGACGCGACCTCCGCCGCGGCGGCCAGACCGTTGCGCAACGCGTCGTCGCCGACGAGGCGCGAGGAGCCGTCGGTGCCCTTGCGCTCGGAGGGGAACAGCGGGGCACCGGGTCGAGTGCGGTCGTCGTCGAACTGGCCCCGGACGTCCTCGATGAACCACCGCAGCATGCGGTCGGCGCCGTTGATCAGCGGCACCATCCGCTCGCGCGGACCCGAGCCGCGGGCGCCCTCGCCGTGACGCACATGGAGCTTGCCGAAGCGGCCCAGGTCCCACTTGATGTCGGCCAGGTCGAGTTTGCATGCCTCGCTCACCCCGAGCCCGACCTGCGACATCAGATTCGATGCGGTGCAGTTCCGCGCGGTGGGGGCGAACTTGCGGCAGGTCGCCAGCTCGCCGCCCCAGCCGGTGAACAGCGCCTGGCCTCCGGCTCGGTCGGCGGGATCCACAGGGCAGCGTCCTTGGATCCCCGCGGGCGGTTCATCTCGTCGATCGGGCACTCGACGACCCGCCCAGTCATCCGATGGATCTCGACCTTGTGCCGCAGTTCCAGCAATAGATATGTGAGATATCAGCCCTCGGCGAACAGCTGAAACAACCTCTGACCTGGGACTTGTAACTGATCACTAGAATCTGCTCCTAGCCTATGTAATGTCTACCGGGGTCCACCGTGGTCCGTGGCGACAACGAATGTCCAGGTCAGAGGTCCCCGCGTGCTCCCGTGCGCTCTCGTTTGTGAGAGATGTGTGAGACGAAGTGAGACGCAGGGTTTTTGGTCACACTGACACCCCGGCGGGTCTCCGGTGCGGCGCGACACCCCGCTCCACCGGCCCCGCTCGGAGCTCCTGCCAGGCGGGTGCCTGCCCGTCGACGTACCGGAGGCTGGGCGGATCTCCACCCAGTCTCCACATCGGCAAGCCGTGGTAGGCATCATGCGCGGCGGCGTGATCCCGGCGGTTTGGCTCGCCCCTCGTCTCGGGATCCGCGACGTGCGGACTGTCGGGATCACCCGCACCACCAGCGACAGTATCGATGCTTCCTAATGAAGTTGTCAAGCCGCTGTAGCCACTGGGGGTGCGACCTCGTAGCACCGTCGGTCACGGATCAGGGCCCACAGGACGTTGACGCGGCGGCGGGCGAGGGCGAGCACGGCTTGGACGTGCTTCTTTCCCTCGGCGCGTTTGCGGTCGTAGAACTTCCGCGAGTTGGGGTCGCAGCGGACGCTGACGAGCGCGGAGGTGTAGAAGACGCGCTGGAGTCTTCGGTGGTAGGCGACCGGCCGGTGGAGGTTGCCGCTGACCTTGCCCGAGTCGCGAGGCGCGGGCGCAACGCCGGCGAAGGCCGCCAGGGCGTCCGGAGAGTCGAAGTCGTCCAGGCTGCCGCCGACAGCGGCGAGGAATTCCGCTCCCAGCACGGCACCGATGCCGGGGACGCTCTGGACTATGTCGGCGAGTTCGTGCTCGCGAAACCGGCCCTCGATGAGCTTGTCCATCTCGGAGATCTGCTCGTTGAGGGTCATCACCTCCCCGGCCAGGGTGTGGACCAGCTTGGCTATGGTCTTCTCCCCGGGGATGGCGGTGTGCTGCCGCTCTGCTGCCTCAACGGCTGCTTCGGCCAGGGATCTTGCGTTGCGGACGGTGCGGTTGGCCAGCCACTTGGTCAGCCGTGTGACCCCGGCGCGGCGGATCGAGGCCGGACTCTGGTACCCCGTCAGCAGCTTGAGCGGGCCGGTGTTGGTCACGTCCAGGGCCCGTTCCAGGGCGGGGAACATGCTCAGCAGGGTGCCGCGCAGGCGGTTCACGGTGCGGGTGCGGTCCTCGACCAGGTCGGCGCGGCGTCCGGTCAGCAGCTTCAGCTCGATGGCGGCTTCGTCGCCGGGGCGGATGGGCCGCAGGTCGCGGCGCATCCTGGCCTGGTCGGCGATCACGTAGGCGTCGCGGGCGTCGGTCTTGCCCTCGCCGCGGTAGCCGTCGGAGGCCCGGTTCACCAGCCGGCCGGGCATGTACAGGATCTCCTGGCCGTGGTTGACCAGCAGGGCCAGCAGCAGTGCGGGTTCTCCGCCGGTCATGTCGATGGCCCAGGTGACCTGACGCCCGTCGGCCAGGTCGAGGACGTCACCGAGCAGTTTCAGCAGCTCGGGCTCGTCGTTGGCGACCCGCCGCGACAGCAGTGTTTTGCCGTCGGTGTCCAAGGCGAGGCCGTGGTGGTGGCCCTTGCCGCTGTCGATCCCCGCCCATATCCGGCTCATCGTGCTCCTGACGTTCGTGTTCGTACTGTTCGTGCCACGGACGACTTCGCCGGCATTGCTCTACGCAGCGACTTGTTCGCACTTCCTAATCGGCGGCCGAGTCGTCGTGGGGTGCCGGGCGGCGAAGCCTCGCAAGCCACAAGGTGGCAGCCGCCTGACAGCCACACCCAGCACCCCTGGGCGACCCAACCCTACGAATGGCTCGATCAACCCGATCAAGAAGGTAGAGCCGCCTGACCACGCTGGCGGGCATCCGGAACGCCGCGTCGCTCGGAGACGTGACGGGCCTGGATGTACTGCTCGTCGACGACACCGCCGGAAGCGGCGCGCCCCTCGTCCACACGGCGGACGTGATCCGCGCCCGCCGGCTCCGGGCAAGCTCGGCCAGCTGTTGCTCGATGTTGTAGCTGAGGGCGGTCAGCCGATCGCGGAGCTCACCAGCGCTCAGCTCGGGTTCGCCGGTCCGTTACATGGTCGCGCCGCCTGCTCGGCTGCCCCGCGCCGCCTGTCACTCCATCCAGTCCAGCAGACGCTTCGTTGACCTGGTGTGTTGACCAGTGACCAGCATGGTCGGCAGGCCGGTGGCCCTGCTCGTCGAGCTGGGCGAGTTCATGTTCATCGTGGACGGACGGTGATGAAGCTGCAGCATTGAAGGAATGATAGGAGTCAGGTATCATTCACTTATGCTGTATCAGACGCCTCACCTCACCACCGACGACCGCCGGGTCCTGGAGGAGATCGATTCCCTGCAGGAGCAGCTGCGCCACGCGGTGCAGCAGGTGCCGACGAAGTGGACGCAGGATCTGCGCAAGGCGCTGACGGCCAGCGCGATCGCGGCGTCCAACACCATCGAGGGTTACCAGGTCGATGCGAAGGATGTCGCGGACCTGATGGACGGCGAACGCGATGCGGTGGATGCCAGCGAGGAGAACAAGGCCGAGACGCTGGCCTACCAGCAGGCGATGACCTACATCCAGTCCCTGCACAACGTAGGCGACTTCAGCTACAGCAAGGAGTTGTTCAACTCGCTGCACTGGATGTTGCAGGGCCACCACCATCGACTGCGGGTGGCCGGCCAGTGGCGTCGCACTGCGATCCGCATCACCGCCCCCGGCGATGAGCTGGCCACCGATTACGAAGGCCCGGACGTCGACCTGCTGCCGGGCCTGATGGGCGAGCTGGTGGACTGGCTCAACGACGGCGACCTGGACGCCCACGTCCTGGTGCAGGCGGCGATGGCGCACCTGAACCTGGTGAAGATCCACCCGTGGTCGGACGGGAACGGGCGGATGTCCCGCTCCCTGCAGACGCTGGTCATCGCCCGTGGCGGAGTGCTGGCGCCGGAGTTCTCCTCCATCGAGGAGTGGCTGGGCATGCCGGGCAACACCTGGGAGTACTACAAGGTGCTGCGCGAGGTCGGCGGCCCGGTCTACTCACCTCAGCGCGACACCGGGCCGTGGATCCGGTTCAACCTGCTCGCCTACCACCAGCAGACCCAGCGGGTGCAGCGCCGCGTCGACCGCTCCAACGACTGCTGGATGCAGCTCATGGAGGCCGCCGACACCTTCGGGGTGACGGAGCGGCAGATCACCGCGCTGCACGAGGTGGCGATGGTCGGGCGGGTGCGGCGCTCTCGTTACGAGAAGGCCGAGGGCATCAACACCCAGCAGGCCACCCGGGACCTGCAGGCCCTGACCAAGGCGGGGCTGCTGACGGCGGTGGGGCAGACCAAGGGCCGCCACTACGTCGCCGGCCCCCGCTTCCCCGAGAACGTCCTGGCCACCGCCCAGCGCCCGCACACCATCACCAACCCCTACGCCTAAACCTCGAGGGCGTGTCAGTGACTCCGTGTAAGTCGTGGGGTTTCGCTTGAGGGTAATGCGGTCCTGGAAGTAGATCGAGAAGGCGTTCAGCGCGGCCTTCCAGTGCGGCGGGCCGCGCGTTGAGAGCGGGCGCGGACGGTGGGGTGTGCGACGGCGTTGGGGGCACGCACCTGGGGCGTCCGCTCATGGGCAGGGCTCCGCTGCCATTACGAAGCGGAGCCCTCAGCCCACGTTGGGGGCTTTCCTCAACGGGCTGAGGCCAGGAGACGTTACCCGAGGCATTCCCCACGAGCCGGAGTCACAAGAGCACATGACCCCATAACTTAGTTCCTGCGTGTACCGCGCTGTGGTGTGGGAGAGCCTGTGGTCAGGCGCCGGCTGTTCGGCGCTTCCTGCGTTGCGGTGGGCAGCCGGACGCTCCTTGCGGTCGGCGCCTGCCTGACCACTTGGCTCTGTGGGTCCCGTGGGCCGGCCGCTGGAGGAGGAGGGGCCGGTCGTGGTCAGGTGGCGGCGTCCAGGGCGCAGGCATCCGTCCGTCCGATTGGTGGGTCCGGGGGTGCCTGGTCTGGGCTCGCTGTGGTGTTTGTGGGCCTGTTTTTGCGGCACGAGCCGTCCCCCGTAGTTGCGTTACGGGGGACGGCTCTTGTGTTGGGTTGTTCGCCAGCCCGGTTGGGTCAGGCGGTTCAGGTGAGTGCCGCGGGCTTCCGGCTGTGCACGTTCACGTGTACGCCAGAGGCATCGTCAGCTGATGATGCAGGGGGTGAGGGTGTTGGAGGAGGTGAGGAATCCTCCGGGGACGGGGGTGGTTGCGGTGTAGCCGGAGGCGAGTTGGAAGACGGTGAGGTGGGCGAGGCAGGTGGCGTTGCCGAAGGTGTCGGCCACGGCGGTGCACAGGACGGGTCCGCTGGGTCCGTCGGAGTGGAAGGTGACGGTTGATCCGGGGGTGGCGCCGGTGGCGGTGAGGGTGGTGTGGGCGAAGGACCAGGGCAGCGGGGGGAAGTCCAGCGTGTAGCAGGCCGGCTGCGCCTTGAACGTACCGCCGGAGGGCTGGACGGTGACGGTGACCGGTGTGGAGGTGACGTTGGTGCAGGTGCAGGCGGTTCCGGTGGCGGTGACCGTGGCGATGAGGGTGTTGGCGCCGGGGGTGGTGAAGATGACCGGGCTGGTGGCCACCCCGGAGGCGTTGGTGAGCGCGAAGCCGATGATCGCACCGTTGCTGGTGAACGTCACCCCCGCGTTCGGCACCGGCGCCCCGTTGCAGGTGACCGTGGCGGACACGGTGGTGGGCTGGCCCACCGTGACCGTACCGGCCGGGGGTGTCACGGTGATCAGGCAGCTGGAGGGTGATTGGACCGTCACCGTGACGGCACCGGTTGAGGCGGTGGTGCAGGTGTTGCCGGTGTAGACCGCGGTGATGGTGCCGGAGGTCAGGGTGGTGGAGGTGAAGCACGCCTGTCCGGTGCCATCGACGGGCACGCTTTGGCTCAGGCCGGGGCCGCTGAAGAAGACGGTGCCGGTCGGGGTGGGATTACCGGGCGGGACGGTGATCTGGGCGCAGACGGTCACCGTCTGTCCGGGGGTGGAGGGGTTGGGGGTGGCGGTGACGGTGGTGGTGGAGGGGATTTGGTTGACGGTGACGGTGACGTTGCCGGTCGAGCCGGTGAACGGTCCGGTGGGGGTGTAGGTGGCGGTGATGGTGCCGGAGGTCAGGGTGGTGGAGGTGAAGCACGCCTGCCCGGTGCCATCCACCGGCACGGTCTGGTTGAGGCCGCCGGGGCCGGTGAACACCACGCTGCCGGTGGGGATGGTGGCGCTGGGAGGTGCGGTGGCCACCTGCGCGCACACGGTCACCGCCTGCCCGCAGGTGGAGGGGTTGGGAGTGGCCGTCACCGTGGTGGTGGTGCCGGCCGGAGTCTGAACAATGTCAACGGTACCGGTGGACTGTGTGAAGCACGTATTGCCGCTGTAGGCGGCGGTGATGGTGCCAGCCGACAAGGTGCTGGAGGTGAAGCACGCCTGTCCGGTGGGGTCCACCGGCACGGTCTGATTCAGCCCGCCGGGGCCGGTGAAGACCACGCTGCCGACCGGAACCCCCGCACCAGGAGCGGTCGCCGCAACCTGGGCGCAGACCATCACTGACTGTCCCGGACCGGAGGGATTCGGTGTCGCCGTGACGGTCGTGGTGGTCGCTGATGGGGTGACGGTCAGTGGGGCGAGAGGCGAGCCTGAGCCGAGGTAGTTGCTGTCGCCGCTGTAGACGGCCGACACCTGGTGTGTGCCGGCATCAAGTGGGGTGCTGAGAGTGACGGTGGCCTGGCCGGTCGGGTCCAGAGTGCCGGTCAGTGCCGGGCCGTCATCGCTGATGATGAAGGTCACCGTTCCCGTCGGAACGGGAGTGCCACCGGGTGGAACTGTGGACACCTGCGCCGTCAGGGTCACCGGCTGACCGCACGGCACCGGATTCGGGCTCACCGACACCACCGTCGACGACGTCGGCTGCGCCGTGAAGGTGTAGTTCAGCGCGTTGCTCGGCCCACCGGGAGTGGTCACGGTCACCGGCACGGTGCCCGACCCCGCAGGAGCCGTCACCGTCAGCGACATACCACCCGGGCTCACCACGATGCTCGTTCCCGGCGTGGCCCCGAACAGCACCTGTGTCGCGCCGGTCAGGTCAGTGCCCGTGATGGTCACCGTATTGCCCCCTGCGGGCACTCCCTGCGCCGGACTGAGGAAGATCAGATGCGGGACCGGCGGAAACACACTGACGTCATTCGAGGTCTCGTTGGTGACGTAGATGTTGCCGTTGGGCGCCACCGCCACCCGGATTGGCTGGGTGCCGGCGGGGAGGGTGGTCCTGACGGTGTTGGTGGCACTGTCGATCAGCGTCACATCGCCCGAGGCATTGTTGACGACGTAGACGATGCCGTTGGGCGCCACCGCCACCGCCCGCGGCACGTTGCCGAAGGGGATGGGGATGGTGGTGGTGACGGTGTTGGTGGCACTGTCGATCACCGTCACACCGCCGAGTTGGTTGGTGACGTAGACGTTGCCGTTGGGCGCCGCCGCCACCCCACTCGGAGTGCTGCCGGCGGGGAGGGTGGTGGTGACGGTGTTGGTGGCACTGTCGATCACCGTCACATCGTTCGGGCCACTGTTGGCGACGTAGACGTTGCCGTTGGGCGCCGCCGCCACCCCACTCGGATTGGTGCCGGCGGGGAGGGTGGTGGTGACGGTGTTGGTGACACTGTCGATCACCGTCACACTGCCCGAGATGCCGGCGACGTAGACGTTGCCGTTGGGCGCCACCCCCACGTTCAGGGGACTGCCGGCGGCGGGGAGGGTGGTGGTGACGGTGTTGGTGACACTGTCGATCACCGTCACATCGTTCGAGGATTGGTTGGCGACGTAGACGTTGCCGTTGGGCGCCACCGCCACCGCAGTCGGATTGGTGCCGGCGGGGAGGGTGGTGATGACGGTGTTGGTGACACTATTGATCACCGTCACATCGTTCGAGCCATTGTTGGCGACGTAGACGATGCCGTTGGGCGCCACCGCCACCCCAAACGGACCGTTGCCGGCGGGGAGGGTGGCGGTGACGGTGTTGGTGACACTGTCGATCACCGTCACATCGTTCGAGGATTGGTTGGCGACGTAGACGTTGCCATTGGGCGCCACCGCCACCGCCCGCGGATTGGTGCCGGCGGGGAGGGTGATAGCGGCGAGCAGCGCCATGTGCTGCTGCGCTCCAGCCACGCTCCCGGCGCCGAGCGCGGCCAGCCCTGCAGCTGCTTGCCCTTGGACGAGAAGAGCGGAGATCTGCGGCGGCAGCCACAGTTGTGGGTTTGTGTTCATGGTCAGGGAGCCTCTCGATTCGCTCTGAGCGGCACTGCCCATGCGGCCATAGTACGGACAACGCCAGATGACGTCGGCACCAGAACGCCTTGCTCCCGAAAGGGCGGCACCACACAGCACGAACGAACCGAATGATCGCATAGTGGGCTGCTCATCCAGGAGGGATGGGCAGCCCACCGGTTCACATCCATTAGGCATCTGGCACGACAGTCAACCAACCCTTCAGACGCACATTCACCCGACCGGCCCACCACCCCCGCCCAACTCTCCACAACGCAGAGCCCCACAGCACCAGAGAGAGACAGCAAAATCCCCCACCTGCACAGCCGACGAGACCGACCTTCCCTCACAGCGTAGAGACCGTGACTGCAGGGGAAGTTGGGAGTCATGCCGGTCAAAAGGCGGCGGACGTGTAAAGCGGGTCTGATCAACATTTCGGGGAGGCGTGACGGGGTGTGACCCTGTTCATGGGGTGAGGATGATCCGGCGTCGCAGGAGGTCGAGGTTCGCTCGTCCATAGCCTTGCCTTTTTAAAAGTTACGTGGAATCTGCCGGGGTGATCATGTCTTCCCGGTGTAACCACGGACTTGGGAGATGGCTTGAGCGGCACGACGGTGCTCACAGAGAAGTGGCCGGTGCTCGGCCGGCACGCGCAGGCGGCGGCCTGGCTGACGGTCTGGACGGATCTCGGACGTGCGCCACGCACGATCGACGCGTACGGGCGGGGACTGGCCGAATACCTGCTGATGTGCGAGCGGGAGGATGTCGATCCGGTCACCGCGAACCGTTCCCATGTCGCCGTCTACGTACGGGAGTTGAGCTCGCGGCCGCACCGCCGGGGCGCGAACGTGATCTCGATCGACTCGGGGGCGGGACTGGCGAACGCGACGATCCAGCAACGGCTCGTGCCGGTCCGCCTGTTCTACGACTTCCTCATGGAAGAGGGGCTGCGGGAATCCAACCCCGTCGGCCGCGGTCGGTACACCCCCGGCCGACGGAACGGCGGTCCGCAGCGCGGCCTGGTGCCCCGGCTGACGAAGCTGCCGTGGATTCCCGGAGAACAGCAGTGGCTCAGCGTCCTGGAGATAGCCAAGCGCGAGCCCGTACGCAACCGCGTGATGCTCGCCCTGGCCTACGACGCCGCCCTGCGCCGCGAGGAACTGTGCTCACTGCGGACCGACGACGTCGATCCGGCCCACCGCACGCTGCGCATACGGGCGGAAACAACGAAGAACCGGCTGGAGCGGGTGGTGCCCTACTCGGCACCGACCGGGATACTGCTGTCGGACTACCTCGCCCACCGCGCCCGGATCAGCCGGGCCCGAGGGCCGCTGTTCTTGTCGGAGTCGCGGCGCAATCACGCCCAGCCGCTGAGCCTGTGGACCTGGTCAAAGGTGGTCCGACGGATCGCGCTGACCTCCGGCGTCGAGCGGTTCTCCACGCATACCACCCGGCACCTGTGTCTGACCGATCTGGCCCGCATGGGCTGGGAGTTGCACGCGATCGCGTCGTTTGCCGGACACCGTCACACCGACTCCACGCTCCAGTACATCCACCTCTCCGGCCGGGACCTGGCGGAAAAGCTGGCCCGCGGCATGGACCATATTCACGCCTGGCGAATACAGATGCTCATCGCCCCGGCCGGCGCGACGGCGGAGGTGTCGCGGTGAGTGCACCGTCGCTGGTCATCGCCACTGAGGACGCCGGTGGTCGCTGGTCCTGGCCGATCGTCCCGGGCCGCTACGACACGACCGTCGCGGTCCGTCCTGTTGAGGCACGGGCCGTTCTCGAGCTCGGCGTGCGCAATCTGCGCCGGCTGCAGTACCACGACCCGGCCGCACCGGGCTGGCGCGTGATCGCACGGCTGTTGGGACCGCTCGAGGCGGTCAACGCCGCACTCGACTCGCCGCCCACCCCGCACCGCCGACGGGCCATGCTCGACGTGATCGCCCTGCTGCTGACGCACAGCGCGGAGACCGGACGGGCCTACTGGGGCTGGACCATGCAGGAATGGACCCGTCTACTCGGCCGCACCCAGGCCGAGGGGCGTTTCCCCTTGAGCGTGGACACCCTGATCATTGGATCGTGATGATCCATAGGACAGGAGTTCCCGTTGGGGACGTCGAAGTACTCGCCTGAGTTCCGGGCCGATGCCGTCGCGCTGTATCACTCGAGCCCGGGTGGGACGTACGCGTCGGTGGCCAAGGACCTGGGCGTCAACCACGAGACGCTCCGCACGTGGGTGCGGGATGCCGAGCAGGCCGCCCGGCCCGGGGCGGTGGAGGCCACCGCGATGGAGAAGGAGAACCGGCAGCTGAGGGCGCGGGTGAAGGAACTCGAGCTCGAGCGGGAGATCCTGCGGAGGGCCGCGAAGTATTTTGCGGCGGAGACCAGTTGGTGAGCAGCCGCTTCCAGTTCGTCGAGGATCACCGTGGCGCCTTCGGCGTCAAGCGGCTGTGCCGGATACTCGCGGTCTCGCGTTCCGGCTTCTACCGGTGGCTGGCCGGCGCATCCGCGCGGGCCAGCCGGGCGAGGGCGGATGCCGAGCTCGCCGAGCGCATCAACCGGATCCATCAGGAATCGGACGGCACCTATGGGGTTCCGCGCGTCACCGCCGAGCTGAAGGAGGCCGGGAAGCCGGTCAATCACAAGCGGGTCGAGCGCGTCATGCGCAAGTTCCACATCGTCGGGCTGCACCTGCGCAAGAAGGTCCGCACCACCATTCCCGAGCCGTCGGCGACACCGGTGCCGGACCTGCTCCAGCGGGACTTTGCTGCCCCGGTGCCGAACACCAAGTACGTGGGCGACATCACCTATCTCCCGATCGGCAACGGCCAATTCCTTTATCTGGCAACGGTGTTGGACCTGTGCTCGAAACGCCTGACGGGCTGGTCGATCGCCGACCACATGCGGACCTCGCTGGTCACCGACGCGCTCAGGGCCGCAGCGAGGGCCCGCGGCGGGGACGGCCTGCGCGGGGCGATATTTCACAGCGACAACGGGGCGCAATATGTGTCGAAGGAGTTCGCCCAGGTCTGCTCGGAGCTGGGCGTGACCAGATCGCGAGGCACGGTCGGCACAAGTGCGGACAACGCCGCCGCGGAGAGTCTGAACGCGACCATGAAGCGCGAAACGCTCCAGGGCCGCAAGCGGTGGAACGGGGCCAGTGAGGCCCGCCCCGCGGTCTTCCGCTGGGCGACCCGCTACAACACCCGCCGACGGCACTCCCGCCTCGGCCAGATCAGCCCGATCACCTACGAACAGCGATCAACTACGCTGGCCACCGCCGCATGACAACCGGTGTCCACGATCACGGGGAAGGCCCCGAGTTCCGCCAGCACGCACCCGGCTGGGCCGGGGACGAAGTCCGCCCCTACCTCGCGGCGCACGCCTACCTGCTCGGCTCTTTCAACGAGTTCCACCGGCTCAGCAGTTTCCAACGTCTCACGCTGTCCTGGCGGATCTTCGGACGCGACCGCGTCACCAGCGAGATCACCCGCATCCGCACGGTCCTTCGCACCTGGGGCTATCAGCTGGGCCAGGACGACGACACGCTGCTGCCGGCGGTCGCCTGCCAGCTGTTTCTGCTTAATCACAGCCCGCACCTGGAAGACATGGGCACCGCGCTGTTCGACAGGGTCCGCCGCGAACGGCTGCTGGAGGGCTCCCAGCTGAACACCCTGCACGCTCTGCAGCGAGCGGTCGCCGAGCTCGGTTTCTGCGAGCCGCCCCTGCAGAGCACCGGCCGCCACTCGGTGCGGGCCACTGGCGGCGCCAAGATCTGGGAACAGTGGGCCGACCGCTGGCACGACACCTCCACCCTCACCCCGCGCGTCCGCGGCAGCATCCGCTCCACCCTCCTGCGGGTCGGCCGGTGGATTGCCGCCGAACAGCCCGACGCCGCCGATCCCACCGACTGGACCCGGCAGACCTGCGCGACCTGGATCGCGGCACTGGACCGGATGAAAGTCGGCGACTACGTCCAGCGCGCGGTCGGTCTCAAGGACCGGCTCGGCAAGCCGCTGGAGGCGCCCACCAAGGCCGGGCAGATCACCGCGCTGCGGACCTTCTTTCGGGACTGCCAGGAGTGGGAGTGGCTGCCCCGCCGGTTCGACCCACTACGCGCTCTGGCGCTCCCCCGCAGCATCACCGCCCTCCTCGGCCCCGATCCACGCGTGATCGCCGACGAGGTCTGGGCGAAGCTGTTGTGGGCCGGTCTCAACCTCGATCCCGCGGATCTTCCGCAGACCCGGTCCGGGCACTTCTACCCCTTCGAACTGGTCCGCGCGGTCACGCTGACCTGGCTGTTCTCCGGCCAACGCAGCAACGAGATCGCCCGGTTGAGGCTGGGCTGCATCCGCTGGCAGCACGACGGAGATCCCATCGCGGGCGACTCACAGCAGGTGCTGGCCCGCGATGCGGTCTGCCTGCTCGACGTCCCAACCCACAAGACCGGCACCGCCTTCACCAAGCCGGTCGACCCGATCCTCGGCCAGGCCATCGACGCCTGGCAGGCCGTCCGCCCGGACCAGCCGAAGTTCACCGACCGCCGCACCAGCGAGCACGTCGAGCTGCTGTTCGCCGTCCGGGCCCGCCGGGTCTCCACCAGCTACATCAACAACACCATCATCCCGATGCTCTGCCGCAAGGCCGGAGTCCCGGACGCCGACGTCCGCGGGAACATCACCAGCCACCGATCCCGGTGCACCATCGCCAGCCAGCTCTACAACGCCAAGGAACCGATGACGCTGTTCGAGCTGCAAGCCTGGCTCGGCCACCGATCGCCACAATCCACCCAGTACTACGCGAAGATCACCCCGAACACTCTGTCCAAGGCGTACTCCGAAGCTGGCTACTTCGAGCGGAACGTCCGCACCATCGAGGTCCTGGTCGACCGCGACGCGGTCGCCTCCGGCGCCGCCGCGACCGGCGAACCCTGGCAGCACTACGACCTCGGCCACGGCTACTGCACCTACACCTTTTTCGAGCAGTGCCAGCACCGCATGGCCTGCGCACGCTGCGACTTCTACACCCCCAAGGACTCCACAAGAGCCCAACTCCCGGAAGCCAAGGGCAACTTGCAGAAGATGGCTGTCTCGATCCCACTCACCGAGGATGAGCAAGCAGCCGTCACCGACGGCCAGACCGCGCTCGACCGCCTCCTCGACAGACTCGCCGACACCCCCACCCCCGCCGGACCAACACCCCGACAGCTCGACGTCCCGGTCGGCGCCACCCTCCTGCCGATACTCGACGTCCGCCAGGGCAAAGCACAGCAAGCTTGACAATTCTGATTCCACAGAATGATCCGGTGCACGTGGCCCTCGACTCGACCGCTCGACCAGGGCAGGCTCAGTCCGGCAGTGACGGCGTCGAGGTCGCGTCGCAGATGTCGGGCGAAGATCCGCAGGGGCGCGGGTTCGACGTGCTCGTTCGCTTGGATCCAGTCATTCAAGCGGTGTCCTTCGAGGTTGGTCATCATCTGGGCGAAGTCGCTGACGCTCCCGGCGACGGTGGCCAGTTCGGGGCATCGGGCCAGCAGGTGGTCTCGGTGTTGGACCTCGGTGCTGGTGAGGCGGTCGGGTCGGCGGGTGAGCCAGCCGGTGACCTGGCGGACGCTCGGTGCTGTCGGTAGTTTTGGTGCGGGGGCCGGCGAGCTTCGCAGGGGTTCGAGCCAGCGGCGAACGGTGCGGTCGCTGCCGCGGTAGCCCATGGCCACGATCTCTTGGTAGAGGCGGCTGCTGTCGGTGCAGCCCTCGTTCCACCGCTGGTTGAGGTAGACATGAAAGCGCCGCAGCGGTCCGTGAACGTGCCGGGACGGCCCCAGCAGGGCTTGCGGTGCGGGCGCCGTCGCATAGCGCCGGACGGTCTTGCGGTCCAGGCCGAGCCGTTCGGAGATCTGGGTGATGTTCACACCGAGGGCGTATACTGACTTCGGCTTGTCAGGGTGACGTCGGGATGTCGAGGGCGAGGCCGGTTCCGGCGATGAAGCCGTCGAGGGTGGCGGGCCGGTATTGGAGTCGTTTGAGCACGGGGCACGAATACCGCCGAACATCGCCCGCATCGCCCCGTGCCGCAACACCGCCAGGTCATCGATGCTGTCCGCACCCGCGGCCATGCCCGCGACGATGCCGGTGACCTTGGCGTCCGCCGCCGCACCCGCGCCGTTGCTCGTGCCGGTCAGCTTCACCTTCTCCCTCACCAGTCGCGGCAGCCCGCACCGCTCCGCCAGCCGCAACACCGGGACCAGCCCGGCATGCGCGATCAGATTCGGGTCATCGAACGCAGCGGAGACCGCCGCAGGAGTGTGGGAAGCTTGCATCTCGGAAGTGCCTTGCTGACTGTGCGTGCTGGAAGCCTGAATAACTCCCATCATCGCAGGTCGCAAGGCACTTCCTCGTTTCAAGGGTGTCACCGCCAGCCACGCTGCAGTACAGAAACTCCCTCGCCTCGGCATCGACGGCGCCGCCGCCGGTTCCCCCGCCTGGCGCCAGATCCCCTCCCACTACCTCATCGCCACCCAGGACCGGGCCCTGCCCGCCACCACACAGCAGGAACTCGCCGACCGGATCGGCGCACAGACCACCGAATGGGACACCGGGCACGGCCCCATGTACTCCCGCCCCAAGGACATCGCCACCTACCTGCACACCCTCGCCAAGAACCTGTGACCGCGCGGTTCTGGCCCGGCCAGGGGTCTTGACGTGGTTCCTGCCCGGTCCGGGGCCATACCTACGGTCGGGGTGTCCCATTCCTGCGGGAGAGGGGCCACGCCTCGCCCCCGCAGGCGCCTTCCTCGCCGTGTCATCGCCTGCCCGGGCCCACGCCAGCACTTCCGCACCGGGCCACGGCCAGCCGGTTGTGAACCCATTGCCAGAGCCGTCCGCAGCGGATCAGGTCTACCGCGGACCGCCCGGTCAGTCTGAAAGTGGCAACCCCGTGTAGTTCTCGGCGAGTTCCGCCGCCGCGTGCTTCGAGGTCGCCACCCGTTCCAGCTGTGACAGCTGCAACCGCGTCTCGAACGCCGACTGCTCAGGGTCCGTGTGCAGGGTGGTCGTCATGAAGTACGAGAAGTGCTCCGCCCGCCACACCCGGCGCAGACATGTGCCCGAGTACGCGTCCAACAGCTCGGTCGAACCAGTCTCCCGCCACCGGGTCAGCGCGCGGGCCAGCACGATCACATCGGCCGCGGCCAGGTTCAGCCCCTTCGCTCCGGTCGGCGGAACGATGTGCGCCGCGTCGCCCGCCAGGAAGACCCGGCCGTAGCGCATGGGCTCGGTGACGTAACTGCGCATCGACAGCACCGCCTTCGAGGTGACAGGTCCACGCTCCAGCTTCCAGCCGGGATCGGCGTGGGTCGCAAACCGGGCGTCCAGCTCGTCCCAGATCCGCTCGTCCGGCCAGTCGCCGGGATCAGCGCCGTTCGGCACCTGGAGGTACAAGCGGCTCACGGACGGCGAGCGCATGCTGGCGAGGGCGAAGCCACGCTCCGAGTGTGCGTAGATCAACTCCTCGTACACGGGCGGTGCTTCGGCGAGTACACCGAGCCAGGAGTAGGGGTATGTCCGCTCGTAGGTGGTCCGTACGGAGTCGGGCACGGCGTTGCGGGTCACACCGTGGAAGCCGTCACAGCCGACAACGTAGTCGCAGGTGAGCATCTGCTCCCGGCCCTCGTGCCGATAGCGGACAACCGGGCTTCCGGTGTCCGCACCGTCGATGGAGGTCACCTCTGCCTCGAACAGCAGTGGCCCGCCCTCGGCGAGTTGGAGGGCGATGAGATCCTTCACGACCTCGGTCTGCGCGTACACCATCACGCTCCGCCCGCCGGTGAGCGAGGGGAAGTCGATGCGGTGCGCGCGGCCGCCGAAGCGGAGCTCGATGCCGTCGTGGGGCATGCCCTCGCGGTCCAGTCGTGCCCCTGCCCCGACGGCGCGCAGCGCGTCGACGGTGGCCTGTTCGAGGATTCCGGCGCGCTGTCGCTGCTCGACGTAGGCACGGTCCCGGCTCTCCAGCACGACGCTGTCGATTCCTGCGCCGTGCAGCAGCCTGGCCAGCAGCAGGCCGGCCGGGCCGCCGCCTATGATGCCGACGGTGGTGTGCATCAGCACTTCCCTTCTTCTTCGAGTTCCCTGAGGACGGGGTCCGCCACGGCGAAGGCGGAGTTGGCGGAGGGCACCCCGCAGTACACGGCTGACTGCAGCAGGACCTCGCCGATCTCTTCCGGGGTGAGGCCGTTCCGGACGGCCGCGCGCACGTGCATGGCGAGCTCCTCCGCGTGGCCGCCGGCGACGAGTGCGGTGAGGGTGATGCAGCTCCGCGTACGCCGGTCCAGGACGTCGCTGGTCCATATCTCGCCCCAGGCGTAGCGGGTGATGAAGTCCTGGAAGCGCGCGGTGAACGGGGTGGTCCGGGCGACGGCCCGGTCGACATGGGCGTCGCCGAGCACCGCACGGCGCACGGCGGTACCGGGTGATCCGGTTGAGCCGGCTCTGAAGTGCGCCTGCAGCGCGCTGAGTACGGCCTGCGGCTGCTCCACACTCGCCAGGTGCGCGGCGTGGGGCAGTTCGAGCAGCTGGGCGTGGCCGATACCGTCGGCGAGTTCGCGGGCGTGGGCGGGTGGAGTGGCCGGGTCCTCGCGGCCGGCGATGACGAGGGTGGGTGTGGTGATGCGCGACAGGTCGGCGCGCAGGTCGAGGGTTGCGAGGAGGTCGCAGCAGATGGCGTAGGCCTCCCGGTCGGCGGAGCGCTGGTCGGTGACGAACGCGTCGAACTCCGTGAACGCCGGGGTGAACCACCGTGTGGGCGCGGTCGCGGCGATCGGGTCCGTGCCGTGCGTGCGCACCAGCTCGGCGCGCTCCAGCCAGGGTCCTGGTTCCCCGAACCGGGCCGAGGAGCAGAGCAGGGCAAGGGAGGCCATCCGGCCGGGGTGGTGTGCGGCGAGCCAGATGCCGACGGCGCCGCCGAGGGAGATGCCCGCGTACGCGAAGGAGTCGGCTCCGAGCGCGTCGGCGAGGTCGAGGACCAACCCGCCGAGCTCGGCGATGCCGGCCCCGGCAGGGAGCAGATCGGCACGGGAGCCGCCGTGGCCGGGGAGGTCCCAGCGCACGACGCGCCACTGTTGTGCAAGCGCTGGGACCTGCGGGTCCCATACGGACAGCGAGGTCCCGAGGGAGGGCCCGAGTACGAGCACGGGGGCGTCGGCCTGGCCGTCGACACGATGGTGGAGCAGGGGGGTCATGGGGCGTCCTGGGATTCAGGGGCGGGTGCGGCCTGGTGGGTGTTCGTGCCCGCATGTCCGCAGCCGCGTGAGAGAGCGCGGTCGACCAGGGCTGGGGCGGAGCCCAGGTACCTGCTCGCGTCGCCAAGACGGGCGAGGGTCTCCGCGGGGAGCCGGGTCGTCAGCTCCGGGTCCCGGAAGAGGTCGGTGCCCTGCCGTGACGCACGGCGCGCCGCCTCCGTCACCAGGCGGCGCGCCGCCGCGCGACCCAGCATCGGCTGAAGCTCCGTCAGGAGACGTTCGGTGAGCATCAGTCCGCCCGTGAGGTCGAGGTTGGCCCGCATCCGGTCCGGGTGGACCACGAGGTCCGAGCACAGGACCGTCGTCGCCCGCGCCGCCCCGCCCGTCAGCCGCAGGGCCTCGCGCAGGGGCAGCCATTCCGCGTGCCACGTCCCCGCGGGGCGTTCGTCCTCCGCGACCAGCGAGCCCAGGAGGACCGACGCGAGGGGTGGCACCTGGCGGGCCGCGGAAGCGATCAGCGTCGCCCGCGCCGGGTTGTTCTTGTGCGGCATCGCGGAGGAGCCGCCGCCGGAGCCCTCCGCCAGCTCACCCACCTCGGTGCGGGACAGCACCAGCACATCCGCGGCGATCTTTCCCAGCGCACCGGCGCAGAACGCCAGCGCTGCGCCCAGATCCGCGATCGGAGTGCGCAGGACGTGCCAGGGCAGCTCGGGCTCGGCAAGGCCGGTTTCCCGCGCGTAGGCGGCCAGGAGCGACAAACCCTGGTCACCGAAGGCGGCCAGGGTCCCGGCCGCGCCCCCCAACTGCGCCGGCAGTGAGGCCCGAACCCGTGCGAGCCGTTCCTGTGCGTCCAGTACGAGCGCGCGCCAGCCCGCCGCCTTGAGGCCGAAGGTGGTGGGGACGGCGTGCTGGGTGAGGGTGCGGCCCGGCATGGGAGTGTGGCGGTGCCCGGCGGCGAGTGTGCCCAGCACGTCGGCGGTGTGTGCGAGGTCGCCGGCCATCAGGTCCAGGGCTGGTGCGGCCATGAGCATGAGTGCGCTGTCCAGGATGTCCTGGCTCGTGGCGCCCCGGTGGACGAACTCCGCGTGCTCGGGCACTCGTTCGGCCACGGCCGCGGTGAGGTCGGCGACGAGTGGGATTACTGGATTGCCCCCGGCCTGCGCCCGCAGGGCCAGGGACCGTGCGTCGAACCGTGCGGCGGAGCACGCCACGGCAGTGACGGTCTCGCCCGCCGCCTGGTCCTGAACGCGCGCAAGCGCCGCCTCGGCGTCCAGCATGGCCTGCAGGAAAGCCCGGTCACTCGTGGCTGTCTCCGCGGGGCTTCCCGCCCATAGCGGAGCCAGCAGCCCGACGTCATCCGTGGAAGTCAAGGAAGACCGTCTCCTTCTCCCCTTGCAGGTGGATGTCGAAGCGGTACGCCCGCTCGCCTGTGGGCACCGCTGTCAGCGTGGACCTGCGTTCCTCGGGAATCGTGGCGAGCAGCGGGTCGGCCGCCGCGTCGCCGACGTACGCCCTCGTGAACAAGTGGTGCATCAACCCGCGGGCGAACACGCACACCGACAGATACGGCGTCGCCTCCGGCGGTGGCAGTGTCGTCACGACCCAGCGCCCGTCGGCGTCGGTCGGCACTCGACCGAACCCGGTGAAGTCCCTCCCGTTGCGGCCGGTGAATCCCCCGGTGACCGGGTCCCGGCGCAGGGAGCCGGGGCGGCCCGAGCCCTGCCAGAACTCCAGGAGCGCGTCCGGCACCGGGTCACCGTTCCCGTCGCGTACGCAGCCGTGCACGGTGATCGTGGCGGGATGCCCGGCTGGGGCGATGTCCCCGCCGCCGGGAAACGGGAGGGCGTACCCGTAGAAGGGGCCAACGGTCTGCGAGGGAGTGGGGAAAAGCGTCATTGCCCCTCCTCGGGGTCCTGGAGCGTGGCGGCCGGGCCGTCGAGCACGATGTCCCAGCGGTAGCCGAGGGACCCTTCGGGGATCGACAGCTCGTGCTCGTACGCGGCGACGAGCCTGGCCCGCGCCGCCGGGTCGGTGACCGACTGGAGGATCGGGTCGTACGGGAAGAGGGGATCACCCGGGAAGTACATCTGCGTCACCAGGCGCTGGGTGAACGCCCTGCCGAACAGCGAGAAGTGAATGTGGGCGGGCCGCCAGGCGTTGACGTGGTTCCGCCACGGATACGCCCCGGGCTTGATCGTCGTGAACGTGTAGGTGCCGTCCTCGCCCGTCAGGCAGCGTCCGACTCCCGTGAAGTGGGGATCCAGCGGGGCCGGATGCTGGTCGCGCTGATGCGCGTACCTTCCTGATGCGTTGGCCTGCCAGATCTCCACGAGCTGGCCGCGCACGGGCCGTCCCGAGCGGTCAAGGATCCGACCGGTGACGGTGATGCGCTCGCCGAGCGGCTCTCCGGCGTGCTGCCGGGTCAGATCCGCGTCGAGCTCGGTGACATCGGTGATGCCGAAGACCGGACCGTGCAGCTCGGTCGCTTCCGGGTCGTCACCCACGGCGATGAGCGGCAGGCGCGGGTGGCGTAGGACGCTGCTGCGGTAGGGGGCGAAGTCCCGAGCTGGGTGGTGCGGTGCGGGAGCGCCGTCCATGACCGCCGTGGTGGCCGATTCATGGGCCGTGGCGATCTCCGCACTGATCTGCTTCTGGGTGGGGGTCATGGGGAAGTCACCTTTCCAGGACGAGTGCGAGGCCCTGCCCCACGCCGATGCACAGGGTGGCCAGTCCGGTGCCGGAGCCCGCGGCGGCCAGCTGATGGGCGACCGCGCTGGTGAGCCGCGCCCCGGACACGCCGAGCGGATGGCCGAGGGCGATGGCTCCGCCCCGCGGGTTGACGACGGCCGGATCGAGGCCCGGCAGCTGGTTCACACAGGCCAGGGCCTGGGCGGCGAAGGCTTCGTTGAGCTCCACGGTGACCAGCTCGCCCAGCTCCCGGCCGGCCTTCTTCAGGGCGCGGCGAACGGCCTCGACGGGGCCCGCTCCGAAGTACTGCGGCTCGATGCCGGTGACGGCCGAGGCACCGATGCGGGCGAGCGGTTCGCGGCCGGTGGCGCGCAACCCGTCCTCGTCCACGAGGAGCAGCGCGGCGGCCCCGTCGTTCAGCGGGGAGGAGTTGCCCGCCGTGACGGTGCCGTCCGTGCGGAACACCGTCTTCAGCTTGGCCAGCGCCTCGATCGACGTGCTGTCCCGGATGCACTCGTCCCGGACCAGGTCCACCCCGTCGACCGGCACGACCTCAGCGTCGTACAGGCCGTCCGACCAGCCACGGGCGGCATTGCGGTGGCTGGCGAGGGCGAACGCGTCCTGGGCCTCGCGGTCGATCCCGTACCGCTCGGCGAGCAGCTCCGCGCCCTCACCGAGGCCGACCGTCCACTCCTCGGGCATCCGCGGGTTGACCATCCGCCAGCCCAGCGTCGTCGAATGCACCTGCTGGTGCCCGGCGGGGAATCCACGCTCCGGCTTCTGCAGCACCCAAGGGGAGCGGCTCATCGACTCCACACCGCCCGCGACGGCGATCGACGCGTCACCGACGGCGATGGCGCGGGCGGCTTGGACGACAGCCTCCATCCCCGACCCGCACAGCCGGTTCACCGTGGTGCCGGGCACGGTCACCGGCAGTCCGGCGAGCAGCAGGGCCATCCGGGCCACATCGCGGTTGTCCTCCCCGGCACCGTTGGCATTGCCGAAGAAGACGTCGTCGATCCGGGCCGGGTCGAGGTCCGGCACACGCGAGACGAGTGCACCCAACACCCCCGCCGCCAGATCGTCCGGACGCACACCGGCCAGCGCACCGCCGTACTTGCCGATCGGCGTACGAACGGCATCGACCACATACACCTCACGCAGACGGCCGGTCATGTCAGCTCCTTCACGCACGCGACCCCGACGGGCGCAGCAGTCCTCTGTCGTATGTCATCCGGAGCGACTCCCGGAGCGGTCTCGACGAGAACGAGTCCCTCCGCGGTCACGTCCAGGACGCCAAGGTCGGTGATGATGCGGTGCACACACGCCCTGCCCGTCAGCGGCAGCGTGCACTCCTGGACGATCTTCGGGGCACCATCCTTGGTGGTGTGGTCCGTCAGAACGATCACTCTGCGGGCGCCGTGAACGAGGTCCATCGCGCCTCCCATGCCCTTGATCAACTTTCCGGGGACGGACCAGTTGGCCAGATCGCCGCCCGCGGAGACCTGCATGGCCCCCAGGACGGCCGTGTCGACGTGGCCGCCGCGGATCATGCCGAAGGACAGCGCGGAGTCGAAGAACGCGGCGCCGGGACGGGTGGTGACCGTCTCCTTCCCGGCATTGATCAGATCCGGGTCGACTTCGTCCTCGTACGGGTACGGTCCGACGCCGAGGATCCCGTTCTCGGAGTGCAGGACGACGTCAACGCCGGCCGGGAGGAAGCTCGGTATGAGCGTGGGCAGCCCGATGCCGAGGTTCACATACGAGCCGTCGGTCAGTTCGGCGGCCGCGCGCGCGGCCATCTCGTCGCGTGTCCAGCTCATCAGCGTCGTTCCGCCCCTCGTACGGTCCTTTTTTCTATGTCCTTGATGGCGGCCTGCTGCGGGGTGAGCGGGAGCACCCGCTGGACGAACAGGCCCGGTACGTGGATCGCGTCCGGGTCCAGTTCCCCCGGCTCGACCAGCTCTTCCACCTCGGCGATGGTGACCCTGCCTGCCATCGCCGCAAGCGGGTTGAAGTTCCGGGCGGCCTTGCTGAAGACCAGGTTCCCGTGCCGGTCGCCCTTCGCAGCACGCACGAGGGCGAAGTCGGTGGTGATGCCGTGTTCGAGGATGTGGTCACGGCCGCCGAAGGCACGGACCTCCTTGGCCGGGGACGGCAACGCCACCGAACCGTCGGGGGCGTACCGCCAGGGCAGTCCGCCGTCTGCGACCTGGGTGCCGACGCCGGCGGAGGTGAAGAAGGCAGGGATACCGCAGCCTCCGGCACGCAGCCGTTCGGCGAGCGTGCCCTGAGGCACGAGCTCGACCTCCAGCTCACCGTGGAGGTACTGGCGGGCGAACTCCTTGTTCTCGCCGATGTACGAGCTGGTGACCCGGGCGACGCGGCGCGCTGCGAGCAGGATGCCGAGGCCACCGCCGTCCACACCGCAATTGTTGGAGACCACGCCGAGTCCGGCGGTGCCGCAGGCGTGCACAGCCTCGATCAGCACGTTCGGCACCCCGCTCAGGCCGAATCCGCCGACGGCGAGCGACGCGTGATCCGGGATGTCGGCGACCGCCTCGGCGGCCGACCGTTTGACTTTGTCCATGGAGGGTTGCACCATTCGGTTGTTCGCCCAGTGAACTAGAGTTCATTTTTGGCTCGCCCTGAGTGTGCGTTCACCCGGCGCGCATGTCAACGCCCCTGGAGAAGCGATGCCAGCCACCCCGGCAGACGACCCGACCACCGCACCGGCCGAGGCCGTAGGGCCGCTGATGCGCGGGATCACCGTGCTGCACGAAATCAACGACGCGGGCGGACGGATGAGCCTCAGCGATGTCGCGCGCACCACGGGGCTGGCCCGCTCCACCGTCGACCGGGTCGCGGCAACCTTCGGGCGTATGGGCTATCTGCGGCTCGACGACCACGAGGTGAGACTCGCGCCGCAGCTGATGGAGCTGGGCAACACCTATCTCGCTGCGCTCGGGCTGCCGGAGCGGCTGGGTCCACTCGCCGCACGGCTCGCCGGGGAACTCGACGAGTCGGTCTCCCTCGCCGTGCCCGACAGGGACGGCATCCGCTTCGTGCACCAGACCACCCGGCGCCGTGCGATGTCGCTGACCTTCCGGATCGGTGATCTGCTGCCGGCGGAACGCACGGCGCCAGGGCCGCTGTTCGCCGCGGCGCGCTGGGCGGAGGAAGATTGGGCGGCGTGGCGCGGGCGCCGGGCGAGGGCCCCGGAGAGCCGCCCATTTCCCGCCGTGCCACCGCGATCCGGGGACACCGCCGCCAAGGACTTCGAAGACTTCGAGGAGCGGGCCGCCAGGGCGACGCAGGACGGCTACGCCCTGGACGACCAGCGCATCGAGCCCGGCCTGATCGCCGTCGCCGTCCCGGTTCGCGACCCGCAGGACGAGGTGGCCTGCGCGGTCAGCGTGGTCAGCCACACCAGTCGTCACAGCGCCGACTCGCTGCGGCAGGCGGTCCTGCCCCGGGTACGGGAGACCGTGGCCGCGATGGAGCACGAGCTGCTCCGGTCCGAACCCGCAGCGGCGGAACCCACCAAGGATCTCGCCCGGTGGACCACGACCTCCAAGCAAGAGCTCGGCGCGGAGTTCGTGGAGTCCCTGGCCCGCGGACTGACCGTGATCACCGCATTCGGGGAGGGGAGGGCGGAACTCTCGTTGAGCGAGATCGCCGGGGCAACCGGGCTCGCCAGGGCCTCCGCGCGGCGCGCCCTCATCACTCTGGAGCACCTCGGATACGTGACATCCCAGGACCGCCGCTTCCGGCTCACCCCACGCGTGCTCGCCCTCGGCCATTCCGCGCTGTCCTGTACGACGCTCCCTGAAATCGCCGTACCCCACATGACCCAACTGGTCGGCCGCGTCCACGAATCCGCGTCGCTCGCCGTCCTCGAGGGCGACGACATCCGCTACACCGCCCGCGTCGCCACCGAGCGCATCATGAGCGTCAACATCACCATCGGCACCCGCTTCCCGGCGTATGCCGCTTCCATGGGACGCGTCCTCCTGGCCGGACTCCCCGCGGACGAACGCACAGCCCGTCTGGCCCGTGCCGACCTCCGCCCCCTCACACCCCGCACCGTCACCGAGCCCGCCCGCATCAGCGCACTACTCGACGGCGTCCACCACGACGGCTATGCCCTCGTCGACGAGGAACTGGAGGAGGGTCTGCGTTCGATCGCCGTGCCCGTCCGCGACCGTCTGGGCCGCACGGTCGCCGCCCTAAACGTCGCCATGCACAGTAGCAGCCGCACCACAACGGCCTGCATCACGGACGTCCTCCCCGAACTCCGTGCCACCGTGGCCCGCATCGAAGCCGACCTCCATGTCGCGGGCCGCTTCACCCGCATCTCCGAGGTCTGACGTGATCGCCAGGACCCCGCCCTCCCCGCTCCCCGCTCCCCGGCCGTCGCGACGGCCGTGATCGTCGTGGCGGCGCAGCCGTCCGTGGAGACGTTCCTGCCGCTGCTGCTCGCGACCGTGCTGCTCGTGCTGGTCGGCCTCGTGACCGGCCGTAGCGGGCAGACCGCCCGCTACCCCACCTATTGGTGGTCGCCGCGACGGAGGCGAGCGAGCGGCGGCCTCGCCTTCGCCCCCGAACTCCTGCATGCGGGCGCCTTGTTCCACCGGATCGGCCTGAACCAGGAGCAGCGCTCCTCCGGCCGCCGGTTCGAGATCGCCGACGCCGAGGAGGCCCGGGCGCGCCGCACACCACCCCGGAGATCCCCGCATACCCCGATCCGGAGGTCGCACGGGTGACCGCGGGCGCAGAGCTGGACGTGCGCGGCACCGGCTACCGCGCCGTCTCCGGCGCGGTGCGGACGGCCGTGGTCGCGGCCCACGCGCCCCGCCTTCAAGCGGCGCGTTCAGCGACGGCATCGCGCCGAAGCCCAACGCCGCGTTCGGCAACGTCGAGGCGGACGCCCAGGAGCGGCGCACGTCCGGCTACGTCTCGCGAACGTCGTCGAAGCGGTCAAGAGCTCCAACCGGCCCGAGGGACCGGGGACCTTGACCACCGAACGGCATGGCGAGCCCCGGGCGGACCGCCGGGGCTCGACTCCTCGGCCTCGGCGGGACAGCACGGCCGCCCGCCTCCCCTCAGCACGCTCCCGCCGGGCAGCCCGCCCTCACCGTCGTACGCGCCCGCGTCTACGACGCGTTGCCTCAGCGGCGGGTCTCAGCCCAAGTTGACGACGCGGCCGAGGGAGGACGATAAGGTGCACCCGTAATTTCCGGTGCAGGGAGGAGCTGACCACCCGTTCCGCCTTCGGAGACCCCCAGATCACGCTGCGCAGGGGACCATCTCGTCCAGGCCGCCGGTCCGCCGCGCGCACTTCGGCAGCAGGCTGGAGGCGATCGTGCCCGGCCCGGTCCCTCGGGACTGCACCGCCACGGCGCCGACCTCCGGCATGACCTTCCTGGGCCGGTAGCCGTTGCGGGCGTTGCCGCCAGAACGAGAGCCCCGGCCACCGGTGCGGCCAGCCTCCTCGCCCAGATGCTGGTCCATCTCCGCCTCGACGGCGGCCTGCATGAGATGCCTGGTCAGCTCAACCAGCAGGCCGCCCTCGCCCATCAGCTTCAGCCCGCCGTCGCGGACCTTGACCTCGGCGAGTTCGGCCAGCTCGTCGAGCAGGCGCGGGCTCAGCCCGTGCGCAGCCGCCGCCTCACGGCTCAGAGTTGTTGCTTTCGATGCCACACCGGCACCGTCAACGTCACCGTCCAGCACCGCAACCGATACACCGTCAGCGCCCTCGATCAGGTGACCGTTCTTCGCTTCCATCAGGGGTCCCTTCTGAGTGGCTGCCCACCTGATTCATGACACTCCCGAGTGGCGCGGTGCCCCGCTTGGGGCTCTGTCGCGAGTTTGGTGAAAGACCCGGTGTGAATCTTGGTAGTTCGTGATCATGTCGGGCGTCGATCGCTGAACTGATCTCGGTCTTGTTCCCGCACTTCGCTCGCCTGCACGTTGAGCATGTCCGGGTGACTCTACGTACGGTCCGGATATATGCGCGAGGACGAGAGCCGGCCGTAGTGTGTCCGGGCTGCGGCACGGTGTCTATGAGGGTGCACAGCCGCTACGAACGGAAGGTCTCCGATACGGCGGTTGCGGGCCGGCAGGCCCAGATCTGCTGTTCCCGTCGGTCTCCGGTGTCGCGGTCATGGCGGTGGACACGGGTGATGAGGCCATTTACGTCGATATCCGCTGCACGCGCACCGGGGCGGCCTGTCCTGACTGCGGCGGCTGCGTCAGACGAGGACCGTCAGAGCGGACTCGGTGGACGCACGGTGCGCACCGTCACCGGGACACCGCCCCTGGGCCACATCGTGGCAACACCGGTCGGATGGACCGCCTTCGCCAAGGACAGTTCGGTCCGGCGTGCGAGTTCTGCGATCAGCGCTCGCAGCTCCAGCTCGGCGAAGGCGAATCCGATGCACCGCCGGTACCCGCCGCCGAAAGGGGACGAAGCTGTACGGCACTGGTTCGCGGTAGCCGGGAGTCGTGGGGTTCCACCGCTCCGGGCTGAACACCTCGGGGTCGGGCTACAGATCCGGTAGGCGGTGGGTCACATACGGTGAGTAGAGCGCCTTGGAGCCCTGCGGTATCACATGCCCGGCATACGAGAAGCTCTCGGCCGCTGTGCGTCCGGTCAGCACACCTGGGGTATACAGGCGCAGGATCTCGGAGACCGTCCAGCCGACATAGCGCATCGCCCCGAGGCGGTCGGCGGTCAGCACCCCGTCTCCGGCGATGCTCGCAACTTCGTGGCGAACGCGGTCATAGATCTCGGGGTGCCTGAGCAGCGCGCAAATGGCCCAACCCGCCGCGGAACTGCTTGAGTCATACCCAGAGGCGATCAGGCTGATCACCTGGTCACGTACTTCGAGGTCGGTGAGGTGGTCGCCTGCATGGTCGCATGCCCCCAGCAGGGCATCCAGTACCTCCCCTTGGTCGTCGGGCTTGGTCCGTCGTTTCGCGATCTCCGCGCAGACGCAATGATCGACGCGCCGACAGGCAGCCGCCGCCCGGCGATGGGCGCTGCCCGGCAGGTCGTAGTCGAAGCGGAGGAATGGTGAGCGGTTGATGTACCGCAGTGCCGTCTCAAGTTCTCGACCGATCTCATCGACGTGGGCCTGCAGCCGGTCACCGAACAATGAGCGGACGGCGATGCGTCGGACGCAGGAGCGCACTTCGGTGAACGCGTTGACGCGCAGTCCTGGCGGCCAACCGCCGATCATCCGGTGGCTCGCCTGGAGCATAAGCGGGAGGTACCCCTGGATGCGCCGGTGGCTGAACGCGGGCTGTACCAACCATCGGCGCCGCCGATGGTCGTCACCCTCACTCACCACCATCGCACGGGAGCCGACGACCAGAACGAGCAGGCTGAGCACTTCCCCTGAGCGGAACGCGGGATTCTTGGGCGAGACGCTCAGCAGCAGGCGGTTCGCCTGGGCACCGAAGAGCATCACATACCGTCTGTCGCCGAACCCGAACCGGCACACCGGTCCGTAGCGGCGCTGCAGCTCGAGCAGGGCGTCGTAGGGCTCGCCCAGCACACCCTTGAGGAAGTGGACGTGGCCGAGCAGCGTCGGTCCCGGCAACCGGGCCGCCGCATCACCAGCACGGGCTCTCATGATCACCGCTCCTCTTCCGCTTCCTTCGCCTCGCGCACATACCCCGCGGCAGGCAAGCGCGGGAGGCCGAGGCCGTCGTAGAGAGCTCTCACCAACGCGTAGCGACGGGCAAAGGTCTTGACGTCGTCCAGCCGGCAATTCCAGTAGACGGCGGCTACGAGGTCGAACAGCGGATCCACGAGTAGTGTGGAGGTGTTGCTGCCGGCGTGGCCGAACGTGCGGACCGAGCAACGGCGTCCGAAAATGGCCGGGAGTGTCATGACCCCCAGTCCGTAGGGAAGTCCGTGTCGCAGATCGATCGATGAGGCGCCCCGGGCCAGTGCGTGGCCGTCAACGCTTCGGCGCTGGCCTTCCCGATCAGCGGGGCGTCCTGGCGGATCCTCGTGGTCAGCAGGACCTCGCCGACGGCACACAGGTCACGCATGGTTCCCCACACGCCCGTGCCGGGCAGGGGCAACGCGCTGACCAGCAGCATGCGCTCAAGCAGAGCCTGCTGGTCCGGCGCGGGGCTGAACTGTCACCCGCTGCTCGCGGGAACGTCTGGAAATCCCAGGGTGGCGGAGAGTCCGAGGCGTTTGTACATCACACGGTAACTGTCGCCGCCCCCCCGCCGCGCGGCTCGGCCAGCCCCGTGGAGGCACAGATCCTGACACTGGCCGCGGGCGGCGCGACCACGGCGTCGATCGGGACGGCGCTGGGGCTGACCGTCGACGGGGTGAACTACCACCTCACCCGGCTGGCCCGCCGCTGGCGGGTACAGGGCCGTACCGCGCTGGTGGCCAGGGCGTATGTGCTGGGCGTGCTGTCGCCGGACAGCTGGCCGCCGGCGCCCGCCTGCCCGGCCGGGAGGCGGACGCGGGGTGCAACGGCCCGGCCCGCCGCCCCGGCAGCACACCTGTGCGGATAACTTCCATGATGTGGAGCAGAATGCAGCCGCACAGTTCGAGCGCGGAACGGACGGCCCGAAGGTCATCGTCGTGGGCATCGACGGCTCCGACTCGTCGTGGCGCGCCGCCGCCTACGCGGCGGGGCTGGCCCGGCGTCAGTCCTCGAAGCTCGCCCTGGTCTACGTCCAGCCGGTACTGCCCGCCGGGGCGGCGATGGGGGCCCCGGTCGCCGACGCCACGGACGAGGTGGCCGAGCAGCTGATGACCGAGATCCGCCGCGCGACCGAGCGGCTGGCGGGGCTGTACCCCCTGCGCTGGGAGTTCCACACGCTGCGTGGCGACCCGTACAACGGCATGGTGCAGATGGCCGACGAGCTCACGGCCGACGCGGTGGTGGTCGGCGCCTCGGAGTCCGCCGGGCACCGCATCATGGGCTCGGTCGCCGTGCGCCTGGTCAAGGCCGGGCGCTGGCCGGTCACCGTCGTCCCGTAGGACAGGTCCGCAACGTCCCGCCCGGCCCTCGCTCCGCTGGTGAGGCCGGGCACCCTGAGGCACGGTGGGAAGTGGACGGGCGGAGCGCCGCCCCGGCGAGGGAGACCACCGTGACCGACCGCACGTATCGCGTGACCGAGATCGTCGGAACGTCCCAGCAGAGCGTGGACGCCGCAGTCAAAAATGACAGCGCGCCGCGGAGACCCTGCGCAACCTCGACTGGTTCGAGGTCACCCAGGTACGCAGGCATATCGTCGACGGCGAAATCGATCACTACCAGGCCGGCCTGAAGGTCGGCTTCCGCCTGGAGGAGGCCGAATAACACTCCTCCCGTGTACGTCTCCCGGCGAGTCCCCGCAGCACTAGGGTCTGTCCGGTGGCGTCGCCTTCCTAAGAACTCCTAACGAAATGATCTTCGAGGTGGTTGGATCACTCCGGGACTGATGATCTGGGGGTACGGGGTGGCTCGGCCGAAGCCGTGGGAAGTCGATGACGAATTGTGGGCGGTGATCGAGCCGCTGTTGCCCAGGGTTGAGCGTCGGACCCGGCATCCGGGACGCAAGCGGCATCCGGACAGGCTGGTGTTCCAGGGCATCCTGTTCGTGCTGCACACCGGGATCGCCTGGGAACACCTGCCGCAGGAACTCGGCTTCGGGGCGGGCATGACCTGCTGGCGCCGCCTGGCCGAGTGGACCGAGGCCGGGGTGTGGCCTCGGCTGCACGAGGTCCTGCTCGCCAAGCTCCGCGGCGCGAACGCCTTGGACTTCTCCCGGGCGGCGGTCGACGGCTCCCACATCCGGGCGTTAAAAGGGGCCCCAAGACGGGACGAAGCCCCGTCGACCGGGGCAGGACGGGCAGCAAGCACCACCTGATCACCGACGCCACCGGCATCCCTCTGGCCGCCACCCTGACCGGCGGCAACCGCAACGACGTCACCCAGCTGATCCCACTCCTCCAGGCCGTGCCGCCAGTGCGGGGCAAGCGCGGCCGCCCCCGGCGCCGCCCGGACGTGGTGCTCGGTGACCGCGGCTACGACCACGACAAATACCGCCGTCTCGTCTGGGACCTCGGCGTGAAGCCGCTGATCGCCCGCCGCGGCACCGAGCACGGCTCCGGCCTGGGCACCCAACGCTGGGTCGTGGAGCGCGCGTTCGCCCACCTGCACTGGTTCCGCCGCCTGCGGATCCGCTGGGAGATACGCGACGACATCCACGAAGCCTTCCTCACCCTCGGATGCGCACTCATCTGCTGGAGGCGCCTGAAGTCATTGCGTTAGGAGTTCTAAGACGCCCCCGAGGGTCCATGATGAGCCGCCGTCGGACCACAACGGAGCGACGGAGGGATGACGCATGGGGCTGCGCGCGGGACAGGGCGTACTGCGCCGCAAACCGATCGAACACATTGAAGAGGCGGAAGGCAGCGCGAGTCAGCAGCTCACCCGGGCGCTCGGCCTGTGGCAGCTGACGGCCATCGGTGTCGGCGCCATCATCGGCGCGGGCATCTTCACCCTGGCCGGCACCGTCGCGAACGGCAAGGCCGGCCCGGCGGTGGTGATCTCCTTCCTCATCGCGGGCATCGCGAGCGCCGCGGCGGCCTTCTCCTACGCCGAGTTCGCCGGGCTGATCCCGAAGGCGGGGTCGGCCTACACCTATGGCTACGCGGTCCTCGGCGAGCTGGCGGGCTGGTTCATCGGCTGGGACCTGCTGCTGGAGTACACCGCGATCGTGGCGGTGGTGGCGATCGGCATCTCCGGCTACTTCGGCTTTCTGCTCGGTGAGCTGGGCGTCGATCTGCCCGCCTGGATGCTGGGCGCGCCGGGCACGGGCCCGGGGCACCGGGTGGACCTCTTCGCGGCGGTGCTGTGCCTGCTGATCGCCTATCTGCTGACCCTGGGCATCAAGAACGCCGCACGCTTCGAGACGGTCGTGGTGGGCCTGAAGGTCATCGTGGTCATCGTGGTCATCGCGGTCGGCTTCTTCCACATCAACACCGCGAACTACCACCCGTTCTTCCCGTTCGGGGTGAGCGGCGCCTTCACCGGCGCGGCCACGGTCTTCTTCGCGGTCTTCGGCTATGACGCGATGAGCACCGCGGCCGAGGAGTCCAAGGACGCCCAGCGCCACATGCCGAAGGCGATCATGTATTCGCTGGCCATCTCCATGGTGCTGTACGTCCTGGCCTGCCTGGTGCTGACGGGTATGCAGAACTACCGTCACATCGACCCGGAGAGCGGTTTCTCCTCGGCGTTCAAGTCGGTGGGCCTCAGCGGCCTGGCGGATGTCATCGCGGTCGGCGCGATCATCGGCATTCTGACCGTCATGTTCACCTTCATGCTCGGGGTGACCCGGGTGTGGTTCTCGATGAGCCGGGACGGGCTGCTGCCGAAGTGGTTCGCCAAGACCAGCGCCAAGCACCGTGTGCCGACCCGGGTCACCTGGATCGTGGGCTTCGCCTCCGCGGCCATCGCGGGCTTCCTGCCGATCGGTGAGGCCGCCGAGCTGACGAACATCGGGATTCTGCTCGCGTTCGTGGTGGTCTGTGTCGCGGTCATCGTGCTGCGCTACAAGCGCCCCGAGCTGCCGCGGACGTTCCGTACACCCGGGATGCCGGTGGTGCCGGCCATCGGGGTGTGCTTCTCGATCTGGCTGATCACGTTTTTGGCGTGGCAGACCTGGGTCCGGTTCGTGGTGTGGTTCCTGATCGGCATGGTCATCTACTTCTCGTACTCCTACCGCCGTTCGAACCTGGCGCGGGCGGAGGGGCGGACCGCCTCCGGTACGGACGGCGGCGGCACACCGCGGTGAGCCACGGCCGCCAATCGGGCGGCGGCACACGACGGGGACCGGCGGATCGATCGGCCGGCCCCCGCGCGCGGTCAGAAGACGAACGGCCCCGGCGACTGCGGGGAGGTGGCGTGACAGGTGGCCGTGATGCCCAGCACCACGACCGTCTGAAGTCCTACGGCGGGATCACCGCCGAACTGACGGCCACCGCCCGCACCGGCAAGCAGCGCTACACCTTCCCGGCCACCGACCGGGCCAATGTGCTGCTCGACGCGGGCCAGTCGCTGCACCGGACGGTCTCGACGCGGGTCGAGGTGCTCGACTCCCGCACCATCCGCACGACGATCACGGGCCGCGGCTTCTGCCAGGACACCAAGCCGTACACCGTCCACACCCTCACCCGCTTCGACCGGCCCTTCGCCTCGTACGGCACCTGGGACGGCGACAAGGTGACGGCGGGCTCCCGGGACTCCACCGCCACCGGCCGCCACGGGGCCTACGCCCGCTTCGACACCCGCACGGACCGCACCGTCGAGGCGACCACCGCGATCAGCTATGTGGACGCGGCGGGCGCGGCGGGCAACCTGCGTGCCGAGGGCGGCCGTTCCTTCGACCGGACGAGGGCCGCGGCCGACGCCGCCTGGGAACGCCGGCTGGCGCTGGTGCGGACGCAGGGCGGCGACCAGGCGCTGCGCCGCACCTTCTACTCCTCGCTCTACCGGTCCTTCCTCGCGCCGAACATCGGCAGTGACGTGGACGGCCGCTACACCGGCTGGGACCAGCGCGCCCACCGGGCCGAGGGGTTCACGTACTACCAGAACTGGTCGCTGTGGGACACCTACCGCACCCAGACACAGCTGCTGTCGCTGCTGGCGCCGGGTGAGGCCCGCGACATGGCGCTGTCGGTCCTGCGGATCGACGAGGAGAGCGGCTGGCTGCCCAAGTGGGGCTACGGCACGGTCGAAACCAACATCATGACCGGCGATCCGGTCACTCCCTTCCTCACCAACGCCTACCAGCAGGGGCTGCTGCGGGGCCATGAGGAGCAGGCGTACGCGGCGCTGAAGAAGAACGCCGACGGGGTGCCGCCGGCCGACTCCCCAGCCATCGGGCGGGAGGCCAACGCGCAGTATGTGAAGGACGGCTTCGTGCCGTACCTCAAGGACCACCCGCATCCCAAGTCCGGCGACTCCGACTTCGCCCAGGGCGCCTCGGCGACCCTCGAATACGCCCTGTCGGACGCCATGCTCGCCCAGATGGCACGCGATCTGGGCCACGGCGGGGACGCCGACCGCTATGCGGCCCGGTCCCGCAACTACCGCACACTCTTCGACAGTTCGACCGGCTTCTTCCGGGCCCGCGACGGGAAGGGCGCCTTCACCGGCCCCGCCGACCCGGCCAAGAGCGTGGGCTTCCACGAGGGCACGTCCTGGCAGTACCAGTGGCTGGTGCCGCAGGACCTGCCCGGGATGCTGGCGCTGATCGGCGGCAAGGACAAGGCCGACGCGCGCCTGGACTCCTTCTTCGCCTACCCCCGGTTGCTGGCGGACCCGGGGAGGACGGCACGCGAGGTGTGGGTCAACGGCCCCTACGACTACTACAACGCGGACAAGTACAACCCGCAGAACGAGCCCGATCTGATCGCGCCGTACACGTATCTCTCCACCGGCCGCCCCTGGAAGACGACCGATGTGGTGCACGCCGCGCTGACCCTGTTCACCGACGCCCCCACCGGGATGACCGGAAACGACGACCTGGGGACGATGTCGGCGTGGATGGTGCTCTCCTCGATGGGGATGTTCCCGGTCCAGCCGGGCACCGACACCTGGGGGCTGAGCACTCCGGTCTTCGACCGGGTGGAACTGACACTGGACCGGCGCTTCTACCCGTCCGGCCACTTCTCCGTCACGGCGCCCGGTACGTCCTCCGCCAACCGCTATGCACAGTCCGTCCGCCTGGACGGCACCGACCATGACCGCACGTACCTCACCACCGGCGACCTGCGCGCGGCCCACGAACTGTCCTTCACCGTGGGGCCAAAGCCGTCCGCCTGGGGCACCGGCCCCCACGCGGCCCCACCGCCGGTGGGCGGCCCGGCCACACAGCAGCGGCGCGATCGCCAGCACTGAGAGCACCACGGCCGAGACCAGCGCGATGGCGACCCGCGCCCGGGGGCCGGTCAGCGCCCTGCCGAGCACGGCTCCGCCGGCGGCCAGGAACAGCTGCCAGCTCGCGGAGGCGGTGAGCACGGCCGCCACAAAGGCGGCCGGTCCGGCGACACCGGTGCGCAGGGTGCCCGCGCCACCCGCGAGCACCAGCGCGGAGAAGTAGACCACCGTCCACGGGTTGATCAACGTCAGCCCCAGGAAGGCGGCATAGGCCCGGGCGGGGTGTCCCAGGACGTCCCGCTCCGGGCCGTCCGGCGTGCCGCGCTGCCGCAGTGCCCGCCCGGCGGTCCGTACCGAGGTCAGCGAATCGAACCGTTCCGGGTAGTCGGCGGCGTACTTCGTGGTCCTGAACTGGCTTTCCGAGTACGGATTGTCGTTGCTGACCCTGGGGCGCGAGTGACTCCTGGTGATGCCGAGGTCGATCAGCAGCTGGGGGAGCTTCTTGCTGGTCATGGAGGTGCCGTGGTCCGCGTGCACGGTCTCGGGCACGATGCCGTTGCGCTCGATGGCCTCGCGGATCAACTCCTCGGCCCGCTCGGCCGTTTCGGCCAGTTCGACGGTTTGGCCGACGATGTAGCGGTTGAAGATGTCGATGATGACGTAGGCGTGGTACCAGATGCCCTTGGCCGGGCCGGGCAGCTTGGTGATGTCCCTTGTGTCCTGAACACGGGAAGGAAGCGTGTATAGGCAGCTTTCTGTAAGTGATGCTGTACGGATGATGAAGGTTTTGTTGGCCCTTCGAAGTCGCCCTGCGGGGGGAGATTTCAAACCGCCTCATGCTGCGTTGGCTGAAGACCGTCGTGGTGAGCGATGAGGAAAAGGCATCGGAAGAGATGTCAGGTGGGGATCGGGAAGACGAACGCAAGTGAATCGCTGCTGACGTGTCGTAAAACAATCAGGTGGCGTCAAAACCGGGGTGTGGGATAGATCCCGGGATGAGCCTGACGGGAGCCCGTCTATTGGTCAGGTGGCGTCCGGCATGTAGGTGACGTGAGCCCGGTCTGCGGCGTCCGTATGGAACAGGAGAAGGCAGGTCCCGGTACTGCCCGCCGCTCGGCGGCGGACGAGAGGGAGAACTTCGAGCAGCAGAATCTGCGAGGAGCCGAGTACCGACCCGGGTCCTGCTGGCGGACCGGCCCGTAGTAGTGGTGATGCCCCTGTAACGGGGGCGGAGCGAAGGAGCCGGGTCGCTCGTGACTGTGTTGATCGCATCAACCGGGAACATCCGGGAGGAATTCGGTGGGCCAGTTGAAGTCGAAGACCAAGCCGTTTGAAATTTCCAAGTGGGAGATCAAGGAGGCATGGGAGGAAGTCAGGGCTAACAAAGGCGCCCCGGGAGTGGATGGGCAGAGTATCGATGACTTCGAAAAGGATCTGAGAGGTAATCTCTACAAGATCTGGAACAGAATGTCATCGGGCTCCTACTTCCCGCCTCCGGTGCGTGCGGTGGAAATCCCCAGGTCGCACGGAAGTGGCACGAGGATGCTCGGCATGCCCGCTGTCGCGGACCGCGTGGCACAGACCGTCGTGGCCCGGCATCTGATGCGGCGAGTGGATCTAGTGTTCCACCCGGACAGCTATGGGTATCGGCCGGGGCGGTCCGCCTTAGACGCCGTGGAGAAGTGCCGGGAACGCTGTTGGAAACGGGATTGGGTCGTCGAATTCGACATCGCCCAGTTCTTCGACAGCGTGCCCTGGGACCTCCTGGTCAAGGCGGTGGAGGCTCACACCGACGCCGTTTGGGTGAAGTTGTACGTGTGCAGGTGGCTCGCCGCCCCGCTCGTCATGCCCGACGGCTCCCTGCTGCAACGGGAGCGCGGAACCCCACAAGGGGCTCCGGTCTCACCGGTGATGGCGAATCTGTTCTTGCACTACGCGATCGACCTCTGGATGGACCGGGAGTTCCCGTCCGTCCAGTTCGAGCGGTATGCCGATGACGCGGTCATGCACTGCGTCACGGAGCGGCAGGCCCGCGAGGTCCTGGATGCGCTGCGGAACAGGGTGGTCGAGGTCGGGCTGGAACTGCACCCGGACAAGACCCGGATCGTGTACTGCAAGGACGCCAGGCGCCGCGGCTCGCACGAGCACGAGGCGTTCACGTTCCTGGGCTACACCTTCCGCGCCAGAATGAGCCGCGACCGGCAGGGAGTTCAGTTCCTGTCGTTCACGCCGGCAGTCAGCAAGGAAGCCCTGAAGAAGATGGGGCGGGAGGTGCGGTCCTGGAGGCTGCACACCCGCTCGGACCTGTCCTTCGTGCAGCTCGCTCGCAGGATCAACCCTGTGGTGGCGGGCTGGGTCAACTACTACGGCCTGTTCCGGCCGTGGGAGATGAACCCCGTCCTCAGGCGCATCAACGCCTATCTGGTGCGCTGGATCCGGCGGAAGTACGAGCGGCTGGCGCCGAAGCGCAAGGCCATCGCGAAGTTCCAGGAGATCGTGAAGCGATACCCGAGGATGTTCGCGCACTGGCGAGTGACTATGGCGATCTCGGTGGTCTGACGATCAGGGCGACAAGAGCCGTGTAACGGGCGACTGTTACGCACGGTTCTGTGAGGGCGTGCGACACGAAGTCGCACGAATCGAGTGAATTGCACTGAAAGGAGGATCAGAGGTGTTGATGGTGTAATTCCGGACTAGTGTCCATGGGTCCGTTCCCGCCCTGACGTGCGTTGCGAGTAATCGCGGGGTGCGAAGCTCAGGGTTCAAGCCCAAGGGTGCTCGTACCATCCGAGCGCAACAGGCCAGGGAAAGGCTGATGGGTGAACGACAGTGAACCCGTGATGATGCTCCGTCACAGAAAGCCCTGGAGATGGCATGTAGGACCAGGGTGTAGGGCTGGCCGTTGGAAAGCGGCAGGCGGCGGCTGTGCAGCTCTACGCAGCCGTAAGGACACCGCAGCCTCGGAGTTGAGCGGGCACCCTTCCCAGCTGCATCTCGATCGTGTGAAACGTGGTAACCCCGTTGAGGTCCGGTGGCGATAACCGGTAGGCCGACCGTAAGGAGAGCTCAACTCCCCAGCGGGAACAGGATGGTCCAACAAGCCAAAGCCAGCAGCCGAAAGGAAACAGGAAGCCGGATGTCGCGAACTGGCACCTCCGCTGGTGACCTCCGTATAACTGGCTGGATACAGGCTCTTGCCTGGCCCGAAAGGGAGCTGACGTGGACCAGGTGAGCCTTTGAATGCTCACGCCGCAAGGACAACCGAACCGAAGGGCAAGTTAGGCGCCATGACAACGCGGACGAGTGAGGCGGCGCCGGCCGTCGTGCCTGCTCCGAGTCTGGTGAACGGACCGGAGGACCTGGACTGGCACTGGGATGCCATCGATTGGGGGCATGCCGAAGCCCAGGTAAGACGTCTGAGGCAGCGGATATTCAAGGCAACGCAGGAAGGGGACCTCAAGAAGGTCCGCAATCTGCAAAAATTGATGCTTCGGAGCTTTTCCAACACGCTGGTCAGCGTACGGAAGGTCACGGAGGTCAACGCTGGACGCCTGACACCGGGGATTGATGGGAGGGTCATTACGACCTCCCAGGGCAAGACAGGGTTGACGCAAGCCTTGCGTCGTTCCGTTCGAGAACCCAAAGCCCGGCCAGTCAGGAGGGTCTATGTAGCGAAGGCGAACGGGAAGCGGCGCCCACTGGGGATTCCCGTCATTGTAGATCGCGTGCGACAAGCCCGTGTCGTCAATGCGCTGGAACCAGAGTGGGAGGCCAGGTTCGAGCCGAGATCTTACGGATTCCGGCCGGGCCGCGGCTGTCATGACGCGATTGAGACCATCTTCACCACAGCGTGCGGTAAGAATGCCAAACGCCTGTGGGTGCTCGACGCGGATCTCAAGGCAGCCTTCGACCGCATCAGTCATGATCACATCCTCAACCAGCTCGGCACCTTCCCTGCTAGGAAGTTGGTCCACGGCTGGTTGAAGGCAGGTGTGGTTGAGAGGGGCTGGCTCACCCCGACCCGCGAGGGAACGCCTCAGGGCGGTGTGGTCAGTCCATTGCTACTCAATATCGCCCTCCATGGAATGGAGAGTGCGGCCGGGGTACGCTATCGCACCGGCCAAGACGGAAACATCGTCGAGGTAGTGCGTGGTGCCCCGGTGCTGGTCCGCTACGCTGACGATCTTCTCGCCTTATGCTCCAGCCAGGAGCAAGCCGAGTGGGTCAAAGCGCGGTTGAGTGAGTGGTTGACTCCCAAGGGTCTTACCTTCAACGAAGAGAAGACCCAGATCGTCCATCTGACACAAGGGGTCGATTTCCTAGGGTTCAACATCCGCCGTTACGACAGTGGAAAGCTCATCATCAAGCCCAGCAGAGACGCCGTTAAACGAATCCGGAAGAGACTCGCTGATGAGATGCATGCCCTACGCGGTGCGAACTCGGCGGCAGTCTTAGCCAAGCTCAATCCCATCATCAAGGGTTGGGCTTGCTACTACCGGACCGTGGTGTCCAGCCGAATATTCAACGCGCTGGATGCCTATGTGTGGAGGCTCACCTACCGGTGGGGTCTACATAGTCACCAGAGCAAACCCACACGCTGGGTTGTGGATCGGTACTACGGCGCTTTCAACACCGCCAGGAAGGATCGATGGGTCTTCGGCAACCGTGACAACGGTGCCTATCTCATCAAGTTCTCCTGGATTCCTGACGGCGGTCTTCGTAAGCTCCACGCTGGCGGCCATCTACGGCGCAATCTATGGCCACGGTTTTCCCCACGTACGGCATGGGGTCCCCGGGTACGGCCAGATTTCTCCCCGCTCGCTTTGAGTAATCCCGCTCGACGACGCTGGAGCGGGTGAAGAACAGCGAGGAAATCATGGAGATCCTGGAGGCTTACGACCTCACGGGGAGTTACCGCGCCGCGGCCGAGCTGGCCGGGTGCGACCACCACACGGTGGCCCGATATGTGAAGATGCGGGCGGCTGGGCAGCAGCCGGACAAGCGCCGGCACCGGGCCCGGCAGATCGACGACTATCTGCCGAAGATCGAGGAACTGGTGGTTCGCTCGCAGGGCAAGATCCGCGCGGACGTGGTCCACAAGAGGATCACCGCGATGGGCTTCACCGGCGGGGAACGCACCACCCGCCGCACCGTCGCCGAGGCGAAAGCCCAGTTCAGGGCCGGTAGGCGGCGGGTCTATCGGCCGTGGGTGACCGAGCCGGGGCTCTGGCTCCAATACGATTTCGGCGACGGCCCGGTGATCAACGGACGCAAGACGACGCTGTTCTGCGCCTGGCTCGCGTGGTCGAGGTTCCGCGTCGTGATTCCGATCTGGGACAAGACGCTGCCGACGATCACCGCGTGTCTGGACACGACGTTCCGCCGGATCGGCGGCATCCCGGCCTACGTGCTCACCGACAACGAGAAGACCGTCACCACCGATCACGTCGCCGGGATCGCGGTCCGTAACCCGGAGATCGTCGAGGTCGCGAGGCACTACGGCACGACGATACGTACTTGCCTGCCCGCGGATCCGGAGACCAAGGGCGGCTCGGAGTCCACGGTGAAGATCGCGAAGGCCGATCTCGTGCCGAAGGACGTGAATCTGCGCGAGCAGTACAAGAGCTTCGGTGACCTGGAGGCGGCTTGCCGGCAGTTCTGCGAGGAGGTCAACTCCCGTATTCACAAGGCGACTCGACGCAAGTCCGTCGAGCGGCTCGCGGAGGAAGCCCACCGGCTGCACCCGCTGCCGAAGAGTCCGTTCACCGCGGCATTCGGCACCACCCGCCGGGTCTGCTGGGACGCGACGATCTCGGTCGAGGCGGTCCGCTACTCGGTCCCGCACGAACTGATCGACACCCGGGTCTGGGCCCGCTTCCACGGCGACGAGCTGATCGTCACCGCCGCCGACGAGACCGGCTCGGCCCGTGAGGTCGCCCGCCACCAGCGGGGCGAGCCCGGCAGCCCTGTCTTGGACGACGCCCACTACCCGCCCCGCGAAAACAAGGAATCCGACCGCACCCCGCGGGCCACGAGCGCGGAGGAGGCCGCGTTCCTCGCCCTCGGCCCCGGGGCGGCGTCCTGGCTGATCGAAGCAGCCGCGACCGGCGTCCGCCGGATCAAGGCGAAGATGGCCGAGGCCGTCGCCCTGGCGAAACTCCACTCCGCGGCGGAAGTCGACCGCGCGCTCGGCACTGCCGCGGTCACCGGACGGTTCGCCGACAAGGACCTGCTGTCCATCCTCGACTACCAGGCCGTCCACGGCCCCACCGAGCCGCACCGCCGCAGCGAGGACCACTCCCTGCAGCCCGGCACCGGCGCCTGGTCCACGTTCGGCCTGTCCGCCACTTCTGATCTTCCCGAGTACGACGAAAGCGATCTCGCCTGATGGCCACCCCTCTTCGCACCGTTCCCGGCACCAACGGCGACCCCCTCGCCGAGGCCATCGAGCTCACCAGGCGGCTCAAACTCCCGCACATCCGCCGGTCGTTGACCGACATCATCCCCACCGCGAAGGCCCAGAGGTGGGACCCGGCCGAGGTCGTCCGCGTCCTTCTCGCCGAGGAGGCCGCCGGACGAGACCGCGCCAACCTGCACACCCGCCGCAAGCGGGCCGGCTTCCCCACCGGCAAGACCTTCGGCGACTGGGACGAGGGCAAGTCCTCGATCCCCAGGGCGACCCAGGACGCGCTCAAGACCCTCGAATGGGTCGGCCGCCGGGAGTCGTTTTGTATTTGTGGACCAAGCGGCACGGGCAAGAGCCACTTCACCGAGGCTCTTGGGCAGACCGCGGTCGAGGCCGGCCTGGCCGTCTCATGGTTCACGATCGAGGACCTCGGCTCGCTGGTCCGCCGTCACCGCGCGGACGACTCGATAGCAAGGGCCCTGGCACGGATCATCCGTTCGGATTTGATCATCGTGGACGACATCGGGCTCCTGCCCGTCTCCGAGGACGCCGCCGAGGGCTTCTACCGACTGGTCGATGCCGCATATGAGCGACGCTCGATCGCGGTGTCAAGCAACCTTCATCCGTCTGGCTTCGACGAGATCATGCCCAAGACCTTGGCCACAGCGACTGTCGATCGTCTTCTGCACCACGCTCATGTCGTGGTCACGCAGGGTGATTCGTTCCGGCTTACCGAGGCCACCACCGGGAAGGGAGTGAAGCCCTTCAGCTGATCCACACCGACCCAAAGGCGGGGAGATTATCTGGCCGCAGGCGGGGCGATCATGCCGTCCACCTGCGGGGATGTCTCAAGGCCGCCAGCGGGGCGCCACAGAAGGCCATTGACAATTCCGATCGTTCGGCACCAGGCGGTCAAGTCTGGGGCGTCACCAGACGACCCTGAGCTGGCCGAGTACTGGGCCAAACGACGACGCAGGAGAAGACCACCGCCCCTCGATCAGTCGACCTTGCGCCTACTCAAAGCGCAAGAAGGACGCTGTCCGGAGTGCGGGGACTACCTTCTGTACGCCGACCAGGAACCACAAGCTCCAGAGGAATGGGGAACGTGGTTCACCGTCGTCCGCAAGGCTCTCCGCAAAGAGGTGTTGACCTTGCAGAACGATGGTTCTGGCGATCGGAATCGCATCCATCTCCTGCATAGCTACTGCCACCACCGACGCTCAGCAAGAGTGGCATCGGAACAGCGAACTCAGCAGAACCTGCCAGCCCTTGTGGCTTGCCCGAGCCGTGTGCGGTGATAAGTCGCATGCACGGTTCCGAGGGGGCGGCGGCGCAGCAATGCGCCGTCGCTACCCGACCGGGAGGTGAGATCCCTCCCGGCTACTCGGCAGGTGAAGACCTGCGACGGCCCGGTGGCGACCAGTTCGGGGATCACCCTTGGCGGGTGGGTGGCCTGGCGGCGGCGTTCGCCGTTCTGCCCGGCGGCGGACAGGATCCGGTACATCGTCCGCTGCGAGCACCAGCAGTTCCCCGCGTCCAGCTCACGCGCCCAGACCTGCGCGGGCGGCAGGTCGACGTACTCCGGCCGGTTCAGCAGCGCCAGGATTTCGGCCCGCTCGGCCAGCGAAAGAACCGAGGCGGGCGCAGGTCTTGGGGACGGTGCGGGCTTCGGCGTCGGGCTGAGGCGGCGGCAGTGGGTGGCGCGTGAGTGTCCGGTCAGCCGGCAGGCCGCCGTGGTCCCCAGCTGTCCCTGGACACCCGCGAACTCCTCATCGATCACCGGCGCGGCGGCATGCTTCAGTCCACGCTCTCGGAGAGCAGTTCCAAGAGGGCGTTGGCTTTTCCCATGGCCTCCAGTGCGGCATCGCGGCGGGCGAGGTCCTTCTCCAGGCGGGCGACCTTCTTGCGCAGCCGCTCCAGCTCGGCCTGCTCGGCCGCCTTCTTCGGCCGTACCGCCGAGGTCCGCCGGTCGGTCAGCGCGTCGAGTGCACCGGCCTCACGGGCCTGGCGCCACTCGATGATGTGCGAGTGGTACAGCCGCTCACGGCGCAGGACCGCGCCGTTCTCGCCCGGCGGGGCGGCGTCGTACTCGGCGACCCGCAGTTTGTGCTCCGCGGGGAATATCCGTCGATTCGGCTTCGGCGACGGATCGTCGCCACCGGTGGGTATCGGGGTGGTGGTGACCATGCTGAGGGAATCTCCTGTCTCGCCCATCCAGACTAACCTCGCGCTTTCATGAAGCGGGCTGTCCGACAGGTGGTCAGGTAAGCGAAAAGTGCCTCTGACCAGCGAGAATGAGGATTGCTGAGGTCCTTGTTCCCGCCCCTGTCGGAGGCACTTTCCAGGTGAAGCAGCCTACCGGGTCCTACCCCCATGTCCGTGTCCGGGACGACGGCCGAGCCGTGGTCTCGCAGGCCGGTTCGGTCCTGCTGGTTGAAACGGCCCGCAAGATCGGCCTTGACCGAGCCATCTCCGCAGCGCTCACGCCCTGGCGCAAACCGCGGGCAGTCCACGACTCGGGCAAGGTCCTCCTGGACCTCGCGCTGGCGGTCGCGCTCGGCGGAGACTGCCTCGCCGACGTCGCACTGCTGCGGTCCGAGCCGGCCGTGTTCGGACCGGTGGCCTCCGACCCGACGGTCTCCCGCCTGATCGACACCCTCGCCACCGCCGGCGGGAAGGCACTGACCGCGATCCGTGCGGCCCGGGCCGAAGTCCGCAGCCACGTCTGGAAGTTGGCTGCAGGTCGGGCTCCGGACGCCGGCGGGCGGGTGACCGTGGACCTGGACGGGGTGCTGGTCGTCGCGCACTCGGACAAGCAGGACGCCGCCCCGACCTGGAAGAAGACCTACGGCCACCACCCGCTGATGGGGTTCGTCGACCACGGACCGGGCGGAACCGGCGAGGCCGTCGCGGCCCTGCTGAGGCCGGGCAACGCGGGCTCGAACACGGCCGCCGACCACATCAGTGCCGCCCGCCTCGCCCTGGCCCAGTTGCCGAAGAAGTACCGGCGCGGTCGGCAGACCCTCATCCGCTGCGATTCCGCAGGCGGCACTCACGAGTTCGTCGCCTGGCTCGCCCAGCGCGGACGCTGGCTGTCCTACTCGGTCGGCATGGTGATCACCGAGGCCATCCACAGCCACGTCCTCAAGATCCCGGCATCGGCCTGGACCCCGGCCGTCGAGACGGACGGCGAGGTCCGCGACGGCGCCTGGGTGGCCGAACTCGCCGGCGACGTCGTGGACGGCTGGCCCAAGGGCATGCGGCTGATCGTCCGCAGGGAACGGCCCCATCCCGGTGCCCAGTTGAGAATCACGGACGCTGACGGCATGCGGATCACCTGCTTCGCCACGAACACCCCCGACCGGCCGATCGCCGAGCTCGAGCTCCGCCACCGGCTGCGGGCCCGCGCGGAGGACCGCATCCGAGCCGCGCGTTCGACCGGCCTGCGCAACCTTCCCCTGCACGACACCGCGCAGAACGGCATCTGGCTGGAGATCGTCCAGATCGCTCTCGACCTGCTGGCCTGGATGCCCATGCTCGCCCTGACCGGCCAGGCAAGGCTCTGGGAACCGCGCCGTCTGCGGTTCCGCCTGTTCTCCGCGGCCGGCCAGCTCGTCACCACCGGCCGGCGCCGCATCCTCTGCCTCGCCCGCCACTGGCCCTGGAGCCACGAGATCACAGGCGCCCTCGAACGGCTCACCCTCCTGCCAAACCCTGACTGACCAGCAGATTCGCCTGTCCCCACGAAAAGAGGACCCAGCCCGGAGCAGTGGAACCCGGCGCCCACCCGACGCGACACTCGGGCCGCCAGCATGCCCACCATCAGGCACAGAAAGCGAAACGGTCCACCGACTCCGTCGGCGGACCGTCATGCAAGATCGAGGCTAACCCGATAAAACGGGTGTCTCAGTCGAGACGGTCAGAGAGGGTTCACCGGGCAGGCCTCCTTTCGGGTGCATGTGCATGCACGGCGGTTTGTGCGAATCGAAATGTGATAAACACACCCTAGAATATTCGCCCTCCCTTCACTTGATTGGGAAAAATCTATGAGCCAAACACTTCATTCCTCCGACCTCAGGGTTGCGCGGCGAGGGTACGACTGCGAGCAAGTGAGAGACCGCATCGCGGCGCTTGTCTCCGAGCGCGATACCGCCGTCGCAGACCGTGAGATCGCACAGGCATCGGTCAAATCGCTGGAACAGCGGATTGAGGAGCTTCACCTCGATACGCAGAGTAATCAGGATCAGGAAGACGACACCGTTTCGCCCTATGCCGGCCTGGGGAAGCGCATCGAGGAGATCCTGCACCTCGCAGAAGAGGAGGCGCAGGATATTAGGGACGCTGCAGATCGGCAGCGTCAGACAGCTGAAGCGGCGGCTTTGCAGCTGCGGGAGGAGGCGGAATCAGAGACAACCCGGCGGGAATTGGCGGCAGAGCAAGAGTGTGACCGCCTCGTCGCGGAAGCAAAGAGTGAGGCTGAGGCGCTGCGCACCGAGGCCCTCAAGGAAGCGCAGGCCAAGCGCGAGGAAGCTGGAGTTCTCTTCGAGGAGTGGCGAGCCAAGGCCTCTCAGGCCGCTGCTGAATTTGAGTCGAATCTCGCCAAGCGACGCGAGCAGTCGGAGCGTTCCATTGCTTCGCGCGAGGAGAAGGCAGAGATGGCCCTCTCTGCGAACGGGCAACGCGCAGAACAGATGCGCTTGGAGGCAGAAAAGCGACGCACGGATGCGGAACGAAGAGCCCGTCAAACGCTAGAGACATCAGATCTCTATGCGGCAGAAATTGTGGCAGCTGCCAAAACTCAGGCAGAGCAGATTCGTAGTGAGGCTGAGCGGGAGGTTGCGGTACTCGCCAAGCGTCGCGACCATATTAGTAACCAGATGGTAAATTTCCGGGAGATGCTCGCAACAGTGACGGATGACGAAGAAGGTACGGTGCGTGCAACTGTCTCGCAGGCAGTTTCGTCCTCCTCTACTGCCCCAGCATCTGAGGACCCGTCAACCTGTCAGGTTCACAGCGAAGACATGTCAGGCCCCTTCCCGCCCCGTCGCGGCGCTCCGATGGTGAATGTCACGGATTCCAGGTCTGGGCCCAAGCCCTGATGTCGGCTTCGAGGGCCTGCACGGATTTGTGGTGCCGCGGCGGATGAGCTTGTCGGTCTGGATCGCCCCGGCGTGTCCGGAGACTTCACTTCGGGAGGAGATGGAGTTCATGTCACGTCAGTGACGGCAGCCATGGCAAGCTAACCTCGCGCTTTCATGAAGCGGACTGTCCGAGGCTTGATCAAAAACACGGGAAGTGCCCCTGACCTGTAACGATAGGGCTTGCTGCAGGGAAAAGAAGCACTTCCCAGGTGAAGAAGCGTATCGGGTCGTACCCGCATGTTCGTGTCGAGGTCGGCGGTCGCGGGGCGGTCTCTCAGGCAGGGGCCGTGCTGCTGGTGGAGACGATCCGCAAGACCGGCCTTGACCAGGCGATGTCCGCTGCGCTCGCCCCGTGGCGCAAGCAGCGGGCCGTCCACGACCCGGGGAGGGCCATTCTGGACGTCGCCTTCGCGGTCGCGCTGGGTGGGGCTGCCTCGCCGACGTGGGCATGCTGCGGGCGGAGCCGGCCGTGTTCGGTCCGGTGGCCTCCGTTCCGACGGTCTCCCGACTGATCGGCCGACTGGCCGCAGGAGGGAAGCGGGGTCTGGCCGCACTCCGCATGGCCCGGGCCGAAGTGCGTGAACACGTCTGGAAGTTGGCTGGCGATGCGGCGCCGGACGCGGGCGGGCAGGTGATCGTGGACATCGACGGGGTCCTCGTCCTGGCGCACTCCGAGAAGCAGGACGCCGCGACCTGGAAGAGGACCTTCGGCCACCACCCGCTGATGGGGTTCGTCGACCACGGCCGGGGCGGGTCCGGCGAGCAGGTCGTGGGCATGCTGCGGCCCGGCAACGCCGGCTCCAACACTGCCGCGGACCACATCGAGGCCACCAAGCTGGCCCTGGCCCAGCTGCCGAAGCGGTTGAGGCGCGGCCGGCAGACCTTGATCCGTACCGACTCCGGCGGCGGCACCCACGAGTTCGCCGCCTGGCTCGCCCAGCACGGGCGGTGACTGTCGTACTCGGTCGGCATGACCATCACCGGCGCCATCCACCAGGCCGTCCTCAAGATCCCGGCCTCGGCCTGGACACCGGCCGTGGAACCCGAGGGCGAGACCGATGTCGCCTGACAGCTGAGCACGTTTATCTGTACTTGGCTGAGCACTTCAACGAGTACGCGGACAGCCGCCGGACCGCTCGATGAGTTCCTCGATCTTCGGCAGGTAATCGTCGATCATCTTCGGCCGTTGCTGGCGCCGGGTCGGGTCGCTGCCCTTGCCCCGAAGTTCCACATATCGCTGCACGGTGTGGTGGTCACAGCCGGCCAGCTCGGCCGCCGCACGGTAACTGCCCGTGAGATCGAACGCTTCAAGAATCTCCATGATCTCGTGTGCCACGAACGTGGAAGGAGCGCGCAATGTAGGCAAGCTCTCTCAAAGCGATGCTATGTGAGAGATGAAGGAATTGGCCCTTCGGAGCCGCCTTGCAGGAGGAGGCTTCAAACCCCCACATGCTGCGGAAGCGGTGACGCGACCGTGGTGAGCGATGTGGAAAAGGCGCCCGAGAGGCGTCAGGTAGGGATCAGGAAGACGAACGCAAGTGAACCACTGCTGAAGTGTCGTTATGGAGAATCAAGTGGCATCGAAACCGGGCCCTGAGATTGTGTCCGGGATAAGCCTGACGGGAAACCTGTCTACTGGTCAGGCGGTGTCCGGCATGGAGGTGGCGTGAGCCTGATCTGCCGCTCTCGCATGGAACGTGGGAAGGCACGTCCCGACACAGCACTCGCCCAAGGGTAGTGCGAGAGGGAGCCCTCCAAGCGGCTGAACCGCAAGGAGCTGAGTACCGTCGCGGGACGCGTTGGCGGACCGGTCCGTAGTAGTGCCGAAGCCTCTGTAATGGGGGTGGAGCGAAGGGACCGGGTCATCCGTGGCTGTGTGTGTCAGGTCAACCGGACGTTCTCCGGGAGGAGCCGATGGACAAGCTGAAAGCACCGGACAAGCCGTTCAGTATCTCCAAGTGGGAAGTACTGGAGGCATATCGGGAGGTGAAAAGGAATCAGGGAGCACCAGGGGTGGATGGGCAGTCCATCGACGACTTCGAGGAGGATCTGAAGGGCAACCTTTATAGAATCTGGAACAGGATGTCGTCAGGGACGTACTTTCCTCCTCCGGTGCGTGCGGTGGAGATCCCGAAGCAGCATGGTGGAGGCACGAGAATGCTCGGCATTCCCACCGTGGCGGATCGTGTGGCGCAAACCGTAGTAGCCAGACACCTGGCAGTCCGCGTGGAGCCTGTGTTCCACAAGGATTCCTACGGATATCGACCTTATCGGTCGGCCCTTGACGCGGTGGAAACCTGCCGACGGCGCTGCTGGAAGGACAACTGGGTTATCGATCTCGATATTCAGAAGTTCTTCGACAGCGTCCGGTGGGACCTCGTTGTCAAGGCTGTGGAGGCTCACACCGACGCCGTTTGGGTGAAGTTGTATGTTAAGCGGTGGCTCGAAGCGCCGCTTCAACTGCCCGACGGCACCTTGCAGAAGCGGAGCCAAGGAACCTCTCAGGGATCGGCGGTTTCGCCCGTGCTGGCGAACCTGTTCATGCACTACGCGTTTGACATGTGGCTCGCCCGGAACCACCCGGACGTCACGTTCGAACGCTATGCCGACGACGCGGTCGTGCACTGCATCAACATCCGCCAGGCGCGGAGGGTGTTGGCAGGGCTCACGGACAGGATGGAAGAAGTCGGGCTGCGGCTGCATCCCGACAAGACCAGGATCGTGTACCTCAAGGATGGGAGGCGACGTGGCTCGTACGAGAACACGTCGTTCACCTTCCTCGGATTCACGTTCCGAGCCCGCGGGGCGCGGAACAGGGACGGTGAGAACTTCACCAGCTTCCTGCCCGCGATCAGCAAGGACGCCAAGAAGAAGATCAGCCGGGAAGTCCGCTCGTGGCGGCTGCACCGGAAGACCCAGTTCACCTTCACCGAACTCGCCCAGCGGATCAACCCCGTTGTACGCGGGTGGATGCAGTACTTCGGCGCGTTCTGTCGCTCCGCGCTGTATCCCCTCCTCCAGCGCATTAATGCCTACATGTTGCGCTGGGTCCGCAGGAAGTACAAGCGGCTCCGGGCATTCAAGAAGGCCCACAGGTGCTGGAAACGCGTGATCCGCCAGTACCCCAGGCTCTTCGCCCACTGGGCATGGATGCCGGACGTGTGGTGACCAGGACGACAAGAGCGGAGTGACGAGAGATTGTCACGCTCCGTTCTGAGGGAGCCCGGAGGTGAGATCCCTCCGGGCCACCCGACCTCTTTCGTCTTCACCCGGCCAAGAGAACAGGCCAGGTGATCAAGCCCCCTGCAGTCACGGTTTCTACGCGGTGAGGGAAGGTCGGTCTCCTCGGCTGTGCAGGTGGGGGATTTTGCTGTCTTGCTCTGGTGCTGTGGGGCTCTGCGTTGTGGAGAGTTGGGCGGGGGTGGTGGGCCGGTCGGGTGAATGTGCGTCTGAAGGGTTGGTTGACTGTCGTGCCAGATGCCTAATGGATGTGAACCGGTGGGCTGCCCATCCCTCCTGGATGAGCAGGCCACTATGCGATCATTCGGTTCGTTCGTGCTGTGTGGTGCCGCCCTTTCGGGAGCAAGGCGTTCTGGTGCCGACGTCATCTGGCGTTGTCCGTACCTCGGCCGCATGGGCAGTGCCGCTCAGAGCGAATCGAGAGGCTCCCTGACCATGAACACAAACGCACAACTGTGGCTGCCGCCGCAGATCTCCGCTCTTCTCGCCCAAGGGCAAGCAGTTGCAGGGCTGGCCGCGCTCGGTGCCGGGAGCGTGGCTGGAGCGCAGCAGCGCATGGCGCTGCTCGCCGCTGTCACCCTCCCCGCCGGCACCAATCCGGAGGCGGTGGCGGCGGCGCCCAACGGCAACGTCTACGTCGCCAACAATGGCTCGGGCGATGTGACGGTGATCGACAGTGCCTCCAACGCCGTCATCGCTACCCTCCCCGCCGGCACCAGTCCGCTGGCGGTGGCGGTGGCGCCCAACGGCAACGTCTACGTCACCAACTTCGTCTCGGACAATGTGACGGTGATCAACAGTGCCACCAACGCCGTCATCGCTACCCTCACCGCCGGCAACGGTCCGGGTGCGGTGGCGGTGGCGCCCAACGGCAACGTCTACGTCACCAACGCGAACTCGAACGATGTGACGGTGATCGACAGTGCCACCAACACCGTCACCACCACACTCACTGCCGGCACCGGTCCGCGGGGGGTGGCGGTGGCGCCCAACGGCAACGTCTACGTCGCCAACGGTACCTCGGGCAATGTGACGGTGATCGACAGTGCCACCAACACCGTCACCACCACCCTCCCCGCCGGCGGCATTCCGTTTGGGGTGGCGGTGGCGCCCAACGGCAACGTCTACGTCACCAACACCGGCTCGGGCAATGTGACGGTGATCAACAGTGCCACCAACGCCGTCATCACCACACTCACTGCCGGCACCGGTCCGCGGGCGGTGGCGGTGGCGCCCAACGGCAACGTCTACGTCGCCAACTTCGGCTCGGGCGATGTGACGGTGATCGACAGTGCCACCAACACCGTCACCACCACCCTCCCCGCCGGCACCAATCCGCGGGCGGTGGCGGTGGCGCCCAACGGCATCGTCTACGTCGCCAACGGTACCTCGGGCGATGTGACGGTGATCGACAGTGCCACCAACACCGTCAGGACCACCCTCCCCGCCGGCACCAATCCGTTTGGGGTGGCGGTGGCGCCCAACGGCAACATCTACGTCACCAACAGTGGCTCGAATGACGTGAGTGTGTTTCCGCCGGTCCCGCATCTGATCTTCCTCAGTCCGGCGCAGGGAGTGCCCGCAGGGGGCAATACGGTGACCATCACGGGCACTGACCTGACCGGCGCGACACAGGTGCTGTTCGGGGCCACGCCGGGAACGAGCATCGTGGTGAGCCCGGGTGGTATGTCGCTGACGGTGACGGCTCCTGCGGGGTCGGGCACCGTGCCGGTGACCGTGACCACTCCCGGTGGGCCGAGCAACGCGCTGAACTACACCTTCACGGCGCAGCCGACGTCGTCGACGGTGGTGTCGGTGAGCCCGAATCCGGTGCCGTGCGGTCAGCCGGTGACGCTGACGGCGCAGGTGTCCACAGTTCCGCCCGGTGGCACTCCCGTTCCGACGGGAACGGTGACGTTCATCGTCAGCGATGACGGCCCGGCACTGACCGGCACTCTGGACCCGACCGGCCAGGCCACCGTCACTCTCAGCACCCCACTTGATGCCGGCACACACCAGGTGTCGGCCGTCTACAGCGGCGACAGCAACTACCTCGGCTCAGGCTCGCCTCTCGCACCGCTGACCGTCACCCCATCAGCGACCACCACGACGGTCACGGCGACACCGAATCCCTCCGGTCCGGGACAGTCAGTGATGGTCTGCGCCCAGGTTGCGGCGACCGCTCCTGGTGCGGGGGTTCCGGTCGGCAGCGTGGTCTTCACCGGCCCCGGCGGGCTGAATCAGACCGTGCCGGTGGACCCCACCGGACAGGCGTGCTTCACCTCCAGCACCTTGTCGGCCGGCACCATCACCGCCGCCTACAGCGGCAATACGTGCTTCACACAGTCCACCGGTACCGTTGACATTGTTCAGAATCCGGCCGGCACCACCACGACGGTGACGGCCACTCCCAACCCCTCCACCTGCGGGCAGGTGGTGACCGTGTGCGCGCAGGTGGCCACCGCACCTCCCAGCGCCACCATCCCCACCGGCAGCGTGGTGTTCACCGGCCCCGGCGGCCTCAACCAGACCGTGCCCGTCGATGGCACCGGACAGGCGTGCTTCACCTCCACCACCCTGACCTCCGGCACCATCACCGCCACCTACACCCCCACCGGACCGTTCACCGGCTCGACCGGCAACGTCACCGTCACCGTCAACCAAATCCCCTCCACCACCACCGTCACCGCCACCCCCAACCCCTCCACCCCCGGACAGACGGTGACCGTCTGCGCCCAGATCACCGTCCCGCCCGGTGATCCCACCCCGACCGGCACCGTCTTCTTCAGCGGCCCCGGCCTGAGCCAAAGCGTGCCCGTCGATGGCACCGGACAGGCGTGCTTCACCTCCACCACCCTGACCTCCGGCACCATCACCGCGGTCTACACCGGCAACACCTGCACCACCGCCTCAACCGGTGCCGTCACGGTAACGGTCACCCCCCCCACCAGCCCGACCACCACGACGGTGACGGCCACTCCCAACCCCTCCACCTGCGGGCAGGTGGTGACCGTGTGCGCGCAGGTGGCCACCGCACCTCCCAGCGCCACCATCCCCACCGGCAGCGTGGTGTTCACCGGCCCCGGCGGCCTCAACCAGACCGTGCCCGTCGATGGCACCGGACAGGCGTGCTTCACCTCCACCACCCTGACCTCCGGCACCATCACCGCCACCTACACCCCCACCGGACCGTTCACCGGCTCGACCGGCAACGTCACCGTCACCGTCAACCAAATCCCCTCCACCACCACCGTCACCGCCACCCCCAACCCCTCCACCCCCGGACAGACGGTGACCGTCTGCGCCCAGATCACCGTCCCGCCCGGTGATCCCACCCCGACCGGCACCGTCTTCTTCAGCGGCCCCGGCCTGAGCCAAAGCGTGCCCGTCGATGGCACCGGACAGGCGTGCTTCACCTCCACCACCCTGACCTCCGGCACCATCACCGCGGTCTACACCGGCAACACCTGCACCACCGCCTCAACCGGTGCCGTCACGGTAACGGTCCAAACACCCTCCAGCTGCCTGATCACCGTGACACCCCCGGCCGGCACGGTCACGGTGGGCCAGCCCACCACCGTGTCCGCCACCGTCACCTGCAACGGGGCGCCGGTGCCGAACGCGGGGGTGACGTTCACCAGCAACGGTGCGATCATCGGCTTCGCGCTCACCAACGCCTCCGGGGTGGCCACCAGCCCGGTCATCTTCACCACCCCCGGCGCCAACACCCTCATCGCCACGGTCACCGCCACCGGAACCGCCTGCACCTGCACCAACGTCACCTCCACACCGGTCACCGTCACCGTCCAACCCTCCGGCGGTACGTTCACGGCGCACCCGGCCTGCTACACGCTGGACTTCCCCCCGCTGCCCTGGTCCTTCGCCCACACCACCCTCACCGCCACCGGCGCCACCCCCGGATCAACCGTCACCTTCCACTCCGACGGACCCAGCGGACCCGTCCTGTGCACCGCCGTCGCCGACACCTTCGGCAACGCCACCTGCCTCGCCCACCTCACCGTCTTCCAACTCGCCTCCGGCTACACCGCAACCACCCCCGTCCCCGGAGGATTCCTCACCTCCTCCAACACCCTCACCCCCTGCATCATCAGCTGACGATGCCTCTGGCGTACACGTGAACGTGCACAGCCGGAAGCCCGCAGCACTCACCTGAACCGCCTGACCCAACCGGGCTGGCGAACAACCCAACACAAGAGCCGTCCCCCGTAACGCAACTACGGGGGACGGCTCCTGCCGCAAAACAGGCCCACAAACACCACAGCGAGTCCAGACCAGGCACCCCCGGACCCACCAATCAGACGGACGGATGCCTGCGCCCTGAACGCCGCCACCTGACCACGACCGGCCCCACCTCTTCCAGCAGCCGGCCCACGGGACCCACAGAGCCAAGTGGTCGGGCAGGCGCCGACCGCAAGGAGCGTCCGACTGCCCACCGCAACGCAGGAAGCGTCAAACAACCGGCGCCTGACCACAGGCTCTCCCACACCACAGCGCGGTACACGCAGGAACTAAGTTATGGGGTCATGTGCTCTTGTGACTCCGGCTCGTGGGTTTTGGACACCGGAGAGAATCGGATCTTGATGGTCCAGGAGAACGGAGTCCCTGTGGGGATGAAGCACTACCCCGCCGAGTTCAAGGCGGACGCGGTCGCGTTGTACCGGTCGCGTCCGGGAGCGACGATCAAGTCGGTCGCCGCCGACCTCGGAGTGAGCACTGAGACGCTGCGCAACTGGATCCGGGCCGCGGACGGACGCCGCTCCGGCGCCCACTCCGCACCCGCGGCGGCGTCTGAGGGGCCCCGCGTTTTCCGGACAGCCTGCCAATTAGTTAATTCAGGCTGCGAGCTGCTGGTTCAGGTACTCATCGTGGACCTCTCGTGGGGTCCGGCATCCGAGTCCCGAGTGGCGGCGTTTCGTATTGTAGCGGACCTCTATGTAGCGGGCAATATCACGGTAGGCGTGTTCGCGCGTGGGGTAGACGGTCCGATGGACGCGTTCATTTTTCAAGGTCGCGAAAAATGATTCCGCCATGGCATTATCGAAGCAGATCCCGGTCCGTCCGACGGATTGCCGGATTCCCAGTCCGGCCAGCGTGTTGGCGAACTGGGCCGAAGTGTAATTGCTGCCGCGATCCGAGTGAAAGATGACGCCCTCGGCGAGCCGGTGGTTGCGTGCCGCCATTTCGATGGCTGCTTCGATGAGCGGGGTCTTGTAATTGTCTTGCAGGCCCCACCCGATGACGGCCTTGGTGTGGCAGTCGATGACGGTGGCGAGGAATACCCAGCCTTCCCACGTCGGAATGTAGGTGATGTCGCCGACCATTTTGTGGCCGGGCGCGTCGGCGGTGAAGTCGCGGTTCACGAGATCGGGGATCGGGCCGGCCGAGCCATCGTTCTCGGTGAGGCTATGGCGCCACGGCCGCGGCTGGCAGGCCTGGAGGTCCAGTTCCCGCATGAGGTCACGCACGAGCTCGGGTCCACAGGCCACACCCCAGGCGGACAGGTCGGCGTGCACCCGACGGTAGCCGTAGATCAATGCCGGGAAGCGTAGCTTGATCATCTTGTGCGGCTGTTCTGTTTCGTGGTGGCTGTCGGGCCTGTTTGACCTGTGACGATCTGGATCCCGTACTCGATGATCTTTGTGCTGCGACTGGCCGGTCCGATGGGTTTCGAGGGGAAGATGGCGTTGGGCCGCTTCACTGCCCGCAGGCAGACACGCAGGCGCCGCTCGGACGGCCCCAGGTTCGCCAGCAGCGACGCCGTCATCTCGGGGGGGTGGGTGCCTGTCCGTGCCCTGATGCGGACCACCGTGTCCCGGGCAACAGTCAAAGCGACGGTGAAGGAGAGCCGGTCGGCATCAAGGCGGTGGTCGGCGGCGGTGGCCGCGATCATGCGACGGATCGCCTGGTGGGTGACGAGATACGCCCAGATCTCCTGGTTGACCAGCGCAGGCGTCTTCGACCTCAGGACGGCGCGCGGCCCACGCTGGGTGATCTTCAAGTCCCGGAATTCGAGCTCGGATTCCCACCGCTGCGAATACAGTGCGGCCAGCTCACCAGCGGGGAAGGCCTTGTGATCGAGCAAGGTGGTGATGAGCCGGTAGGGCTCATGACGCCGCGAGCCGTCGGCCGCCTCGATGACGACCACCATCTCGATCACCCGGACCCGTACCGACCGGGGCCTGCCCGCCAGGGCTTTCCAGATGTTCTTGTCCGCGTGACGGGTCGCGAGCCAGGAGCCGTCGGGCAGGACCTCGTCGGGGACCAGTCGCACGGCCGCCGAGATCCGCCAGAGCAGATCCGCCCCGCCGGCCGCGGCGTCGACCCACAGCAGCCAGCCAGGGAACCCCCGGTCGGCCAGCACCAGCATCCCCGGGCGCATTCGGTCCAACAGGCGCCGCGTCAGGTCTTGTTCGCAGACCCGGCGGACGTCGAAGGCCACCCCGAGCAGCGCCCGCGTCCCGCACTCGATCAGTGCAACCAGGTGGACCTGGGGGAACGCGGCGGCCCGTCGCTGATTGCGGGTCCGGCCGAACACCGCGTTCACCGCAGTGTCGGCGACCTCGAAGTATGTGCCGTCCACCGAGGCCAGCCGAAGCCCCCGCCAGAACACCCCCGGCATCACGGCCGTGCCGACCGGCCCGGCGATCCGCTCGAACAGCAACCGGAACGGCTCCGGGCCCAGCGAGAGGCGGCGCTGCCTCAGCGCCGAAGACGAGACCAGCTGTCCCCGCGCGACCAGACTCGCTGTCCCACCGGCCAGCTTCGACAGCACCGACCGATACCCGTCCCTCGGGAACAGCGTCAACGCGAGCACGAAGAACACGCACGTCACCGCGCAGAGTTTGCCGTCACTACGCCGGTCCCCGCGGCCGGAAACCGCCAGCACCTGCGTGACCATCGCCCGGGTCACGACCTGGCGCAACACCCCCAACTGCCCTGTCTGCCCAGCACTCGCGCGCGCCGATCCCTCTGTGCCACACTCCCCAGACAACGATGCTCCTGTTCTGAACAAACCGATCGTGGTAGATCGCTCGTTCTACAGGAGCATCGCTGCATTGAGGGCCCGAACCCACAAGATGATCAATCTACGCTTCCCGGCATTGACCTACGGCGCCCCCAGGATCACCGCCGAACTCCGCGAGGACAGCGGCCTGGTGGTCAATCACAAGCGGGTCGCGAGGATCATGCGGGCCATCGGGGTCGAGGGAGTCCCCCTGCGGCGCCGGCACCGCACCACCGTCGCGGACCCGGCCGCGGCGAAGGCACCGGATCTGATCGGCCGCGACTTCACCGCCACGGAGGTGAACACGAAGTACGTCGGTGACATCGCCTACCTCAGCGTCGGCGGCGGAAAGTTCTGCTATCTCGCGACCGTAATCGACCTGTGCTCGCGCCGACTGGCGGGGTGGGCGGTCGTCTGCGAGGGCTTTATCGTACGAGTCTCCGACCGAGCCCATCGAAGCTTGAACTCCCGCTCTCAACATCCAAGTTGTGAGCATCACCAAGGTGTACTGGAAGCCGTGATCGGCGTAGTGCACGAGCTTGCCGGGCTCGACCTCCCGGCTGGCCAGGGCGTACTCGAGCGTGGTAGGCATCAGGTCCGCGTCAGCGCGGGCGGAGGTCTCCCAGGCCACCGCCCGGCGCGCGAACGCGTCCCGGATCGCCGAGAGCACAAAGGCCCCTCATCGGTTGAGACCATCGTCGAGGTCGGTGGTCCACAGCCGGTTCGGCGCACTCGCGGCGAAGTCCCGCTCGACCAGGTGCGGGGCGAGCGTGGCTTTGGGATCCCGGCGTGTGAAGCCCTTCCGCCGCGAGCTGATCCTGGCGAGACCGGCCTCGCGCATCAGTCGCTCGACCCGCCACGGCCGACGTGGACGCCTTCGCGTTGAGTACGGCGGGACGCGTGGGGAGCTCCACGAGCCTGGCCAGCGGATCGTCGGTCGCTTCGTTGCCCAGCCGCAGGCGTGCTGCCACGGTCTAAGCCAGCAGGTCCCCGTCCTCCAGCGCGACCAGCTCCACCAGCCACACCCCATCGGGGAAGGACCGCTGCACCTCGGCGGCTATCTGCAACGCCAACCGGGCCTTGTCGATCCCGCCTGGCCCGGTCAGCGTCACCAGCCGCCTGCGCGACAGTAGGGTCCTGACCTGTGAGAACTCACTTCGTCGCCCGATGAAGCGGGTCACTTCAGCTGGCAGCGTGCCCGCTCCCCGGACATTGCCGCCCATGCCCACCGGAGACGCCCGCCGCAGGCCGGGCATTCTTCCGCTGCCAGCCCCGCGGGGAGGCCAATTCTCACGGAGATTCCGTGATCCTCGGCGGCGCCTGTCTCGGCAGTCTTGTTCCTCGTGAGGAGCCTCCTCCCCTGAGGAGGGGTGCTGTCCGGATACGAGGATAGGAGTTGATGACCGTGGCAGATGTGGTGCTGGTACATGGGTTGTGGTCCGACGGGTCCAGTTGGAGCGAGGTCATCCCGTTCCTGCACGACGCCGGGCACCGGGTGGCGGCGGTGCAGTTGCCGCTGACCTCCCTGGAGGATGACGTGGCCGCGACACGGCGGGTTGTGGAGCGCATGCCGGGGCCTGTCGTGCTGGCCGGCTGGTCCTACGGCGGAACGGTGATCACCAACGCGATGGCGGAGTCGTCCCACGTCTCGGCGCTGGTGTACGTGGCGGCATTCGCTCCGGACCGGGGCGAGAGCAGCTTCGGGATCCTGCAGCGGTTCGGGGCGACGGTGGGCGAAGCGGTCCGGCCGTACGAGGACGGGCTGTGCGGGCTGGATACCGACCGCTACCAGGAGGTGTTCGCCGGTGACGTGCCGGCGGTGCGCGCGAACGTCCTGGCGGCCGTCCAGAAGCCCTCCGCTCTGGCGTGTCTGGAGGCTGCGTCGGGTGAGCCGGCGTGGCGCTCGGTCCGCTCCTGGTACCAGGTGGCCGAGGAGGACAACGCCCTGCCGCCGGCGGCTCAGCGCTTCATGGCCGAGCGGATGGGGGCAGTGACCACGTCGGTGCCGTCCAGTCACGCCTCGCCCCTGTCCCACGCCGGGGAAGTCGCCGACCTGATCACCCGCGCCGCGGTCGGCACGGCCTGAGGGGGCGCCAGATGATGGAAGTGACCAAGCGTTCCGGTACGTCGGCGGCAGCAGGGAACGATACGCTGCTGCGCTTCTCCCTGAAGCTGGACGGCATCGTCTCCGGACTCGTCGCAGCCCTCAGTCTGCTGGGCGCCAGCGCATTGGACCCGCTGCTCGGTCTGCCCGCGTGGCTGCACTGGGCGCAGGGGGCGTTCCTGGCGGTCTACGCCGCCGGGCTGTGGTACGCGGGCACCCGCCCGGCCGTGATCCGGTGGATCGCCGTCAGCGCCGTCGTCCTCAACGCCGTATGGGCGGTGGGTTGCATAGCGATCATCGCGGCCGGCCGCTCATGGTTTCCCGTTACTGCCTTCGGCTATGCCTACGTCGGCTTCATCGGTATCGCCGTGACGGTGTTCGGGGCGATGCAGTACGCGGGACTGGGGCGGGCCCGTTAGGCCAGCAACCAGCCCTGACCCGGCGGTTGCGGAATCCGTCGGCGCTGCCGGGGCGGCGGGGTCGTGTCACGGGGGGATACGGCCCCGCCGCCCCGGCAGCGGCCGTCCCCGATGCGCGGACCCGCACCGAGGACCCTTCCGTCAGGGGCAGGGAGGGCCGACGGAGACCTGCCGCCCGGTCCCCCGGCCGCTGTCGAGCAAGGGCGCCAACTCACGTCTGCTGCTGATACCGAGCTTGCGGAACCCACTGGTCAAATGGTTCTCGACGGTCCGCCGCGTGATGAACAGGGTCTCGGCGATCTCCCGGTTGGTCAGCCCGCGGGCCGCCAGCTGCGCGACGCGGCGTTCGCTGTTGGTCAGCGCCGACAGCCCGACCGCGTGCGCGCGGCGGGGCCGTGCGCCGAAGGCACGCAGGCGGTCGCGGGCCAGGTCGGCGAGGCCGACGGCCCCGCCCTGCCGAGCGAGGACCAGCCCGCGCAGGGCCACCTCGCGGGCCAGCCGGGTATGCCCTGCCTCGAACCGCAAGGTGCCGTACTCGACCAGCGACCGGGCCTGTTCGAGCGGGGCTCCGGCTTCTTCGAGCAGGCCGGCGGATTCCTCCAGCGGCTTCAGGCTGGCCCGGCCGCGCGTCGTCATGCCGACGGCGCGCAGGCTGATGCCCAGGGTACGGGGGGTGCCCCAGTCCCGGGCCTGCTCCAGTTCCTGGTGCGCAAGGCGTGTGGCCTGCCCGGGGCGGCCCAGGACGAAATGGGCGAGGGCAGTGAGGGATCTCCAGGGAAGGATGGCAGGGTTGTCCCGTTGCCAGGCGATCTGGTGGCGCCCGCACGCCAGCAGGTCCTCCAGGGCGCCCATGTGGTCGCCGTGATCCAGACGCAGCCGCGCACGCGCCTCCAGCAGGTGCGCCCACTGCCACACGGTGCCGTACCGCTCGGGGTCGGCGGAGAGCAGAAGCGGCTCGGCTTCCTCGCGCCGTCCCGTTTCCAGCAACACCCGCACGACACCGGCGACCGCGAGGGGCACCATGGCGTCTCCGCGGGTGGCCGAGGTCAGGTCGAGCCAGCGACGTCCCGCGTCGAGGGCGGCATCAAGGCGTCCGGTCCGGTAGGCCACTTCGCACCGGCCCATCGAGAGCAGCGTCCGCGCCGGAGCGGAGTCGTGCCACTGGGTCTGTTCCGACAGGCGGTCGAGGAAGTCCGTCGTCTCCGCCGGCCGGTCGCACCAGACCAGGGCCAGGGCTGCCAGGCCGGTCGCGGAGATGAAGACGCCGTCCTGCGGCAGCGATACGTCCAGCGCCTCACGGGCGTACGAGGCCACAGTGGCGGCGTCGGCAGGCCGGCCGACCGCAAGGGCCGCCTGCACCGCCCGCACCGCTCGTTGACGGTCGTGGTCACCGTCAGGCATCAGCTCGGCCAGCCTCTCGCTTATCGACGGCCGCTTGTTCAGGTCGTTCAGTTCGACTAGCACACGTTGCAGACGCAGCCCGAATGCGGCACCGCTGCCGGGCTGATCGGCCGCGGCCATGAGCTGGGATTCGTGTGCGAGGAGCTCGCCCGCCTGGCAGCCGCGCTGGCCTCGCGTCAGCGCGTCGGCCAGTACAGATACCACTTCCCGCCGCGCCGACGGCGCGGTGAGCTCGTCCAGCGAGGTGCACAAGTGACGGACCGCGGCTGCCGGATGAGCTGGTGCCTCGGCCCGGCCGAGTTCGGCCAGCAGCGCACCCTGCCCCGCCGCAGGCAATTCGCGCAGCGCGCGCCGGAGATAGGCCACCGTCATCTCGGTGTCACCGCGAGCCGTGGCTTGGCGCGCCGCGCCGCGCAACGCGCCGGCGACCCACGCCCGGCCGGCGGGTTCGGCGGCGAGCAGATGCCCGGCGACCTCCTCCAGCGGGCCGTCCTGGTCGTGTAGCAGCCGGGCTGCCCGGTAGTGCGGGCAGGAACCGTCGTGCAGATCGGGCGTGTTGATGGGTCCCCCTCAGAAATCCGTCACTTGACATGTGGAGCGGTGGAGCCGACGACCACCGCCCCGACCACGAACGAGCACCGGGCCCGCTGCCGTGTCCGACGGGTGGCAAGCGGCCAATCATCGACGGCTGGCTGTTTTCGGGCCAGCCGACTCGGCCTTGGCGCGAAGAATGCGAAAACTCGAAAAAGGGGAACAGGGCGGCTGGACGCAGCCGGAAATACCCCAGTGTCAGAATGAAGGCATACGGTGAAGCCGGCACGGAGGCGCTATGAGCACACCATCAACGGCTCGGAGAATGGCAGCAGTCAGTACGCTGCAACGCTGTGGCAACGACTTCCATCGGGACTCATCCCCATCACCTCTTTGCTCGCGCGGACATATCCCGGTGCCCTCACAACGGGCGCCATCTTTCCCCCATGCTGCCATATCCCCGGACCGGGCCCCTCATTCTTTCGGCCGAATACGCTGACGGCACCAGGTGATCCGCGCCGCTTCCGGCGCGAGCGGTGCGGACGGCAGAAGGTGCCGGCTGGCAAGAGCGGTGCCGGGTGAGCGTATCGATGAGCGGGGGTGGTGAAGGCGTCGTCAAGTACGACGCTCCTAAAATTCCCCTCCACCGTGCTCGCCGATCCACTCCAGATGAGCAGCGTTGCGTCTTCGACGCCACTGTCCGGATGAGAGCTACGCGCTTCGCACGGGCCTTCAGCTCACCTGCAGCGTACGGTCGCTCCAACTGGGACAAGCAGTCCGGAAGGCACCGCCTGGGGTCGGTCGACTCACCGTCGGGAGGCTGCACTTGACGCCTTCAGTATTTGCGTAGCCAGGCGGTCGGTGTGGCGAAGATTTCTGCGGAGGCGGTGCACGAAGATCCATCGGCCGTCCGCATGCGCCGCGATGAAGCCAGAAGAGTCTCGTGTGGCGCCGTGGTACCAGAGCGCCCGCCCATTACGGAACCATGTAGGGGCCGGTTCACCAGCATTTCACGGTTGAGTCGGTCGCTATGGGGCCATGTCGCTTCTTCCGGGAGAAACTGCCAGGGGACAGTTCTCACTGCCGGTGGGGCCGGTGCGGGATCTTGCGGATGACGTTCTGGCAGAAGCCGCAGTCTCCGTCATAGGTGAGGAGCGGATCAGCTTCCTTCGCTGATGCTGTCACAGGTCTGAGGGGCCCCGCGTTTTCCGGACAGCCTGCCAATTAGTTAATTCAGGCTGCGAGCTGCTGGTTCAGGTACTCATCGTGGACCTCTCGTGGGGTCCGGCATCCGAGTCCCGAGTGGCGGCGTTTCGTATTGTAGCGGACCTCTATGTAGCGGGCAATATCACGGTAGGCGTGTTCGCGCGTGGGGTAGACGGTCCGATGGACGCGTTCATTTTTCAAGGTCGCGAAAAATGATTCCGCCATGGCATTATCGAAGCAGATCCCGGTCCGTCCGACGGATTGCCGGATTCCCAGTCCGGCCAGCGTGTTGGCGAACTGGGCCGAAGTGTAATTGCTGCCGCGATCCGAGTGAAAGATGACGCCCTCGGCGAGCCGGTGGTTGCGTGCCGCCATTTCGATGGCTGCTTCGATGAGCGGGGTCTTGTAATTGTCTTGCAGGCCCCACCCGATGACGGCCTTGGTGTGGCAGTCGATGACGGTGGCGAGGAATACCCAGCCTTCCCACGTCGGAATGTAGGTGATGTCGCCGACCATTTTGTGGCCGGGCGCGTCGGCGGTGAAGTCGCGGTTCACGAGATCGGGGATCGGGCCGGCCGAGCCATCGTTCTCGGTGAGGCTATGGCGCCACGGCCGCGGCTGGCAGGCCTGGAGGTCCAGTTCCCGCATGAGGTCACGCACGAGCTCGGGTCCACAGGCCACACCCCAGGCGGACAGGTCGGCGTGCACCCGACGGTAGCCGTAGATGCCGTCGGAATCCTCGAACGACTTGGTGATCAGCAATTTCAGATCCTCTCGTCGCCGGGCGGTCGCCGAAAGCGGCCGGCTCCGCCATTCGTAGAATCCGGAACGCGATATTCCCAGCCAGTCACACATCTTGGCAACCGGCACCCTCTCTTCCGTGTCCGTGGTGAACATTGCGTACTCTGCGTCGATGAACTCGAACTTGTCGCTCACCGAGGATCCTTGGCAAAGTACGCCGCGACTTTTTCCAGGAAAGCGACCTTCTGCCGCAGTTTGAGGCGCCCCGCGTTTCTCGGACAGGGGGTTTGCGGGATTCCTATGCTGCGGCCTGCAACTCTTCGTACTCGGCATGAACTTCTGCGGGGGTTCGGTAGCCGAGTGCGGAGTGGAGGCGTCTGTGATTGTAGAACATCTCGATGTATCGGACGATCGCCCGGTGAGCATGTGCACGCGTCGGGAACGAAGTTCGGTGGACGAGCTGGTTCTTCAGGGCGCCGAAGAATGATTCGGCCATAGCGTTGTCCCAGCAGACTCCGGTGCGGCCGACTGATGCCCTGAGTCCCAACGAACGAAGTTTCCCCCGGAGTTCCCGAGAAGTGTATTGACTGCCGCGGTCCGAATGAAAAATGCAGCCGTCGGTGAGGTGGGTGTTCCGTGCTGCCATGTCGAGTGCGTCCGATATGAGTGAGGTCTTCATGTGGTCAGCCATCCCCCAGCCGATCACGGCCTTGGTATGGCAGTCAATAACCGTCGCGAGGTAGAGGAACCTGGCCCAGGTATGGATATACGTGATATCGCTGACAAGCTTGCGACCGGGGGCATCGGCGGTGAAGTCACGGGCTATCAGGTCGGGTGTGGACGGCGCCGTGTCGTCGGCGACGGTGGTCACTCGCCAGGGTCGTGGCTGGCACGGGACCAGGCCCAGCTCGCGCATCAGAGCGCGGACCAGCTCCGGCCCGGCCTGCACGTTCATCCTCTTCAGGGCGGCGTGGACGCGCCGGTAGCCGTAGGTTTCGTGCGAGTCGGAGAAGACCTGGCAGATGATTTCCTTGAGTTCTGTGCGGCGCCCGGAGGTGGCCGACAACGGCAGGGAACGCCAGTGGTAGAAACCCGACGTCGATACACCTGCCCAGGCACATATTCGTCGCACGGGATAGGTATCGGACTCGCCGTCGATGAACTCGTACTTCTCCGTCACCGGTATTCCTGGGCGAAGAAGGCCGCCTCTTTTCCCAGGAACTCGGTCTTCATCCGCAGTTCACGGTTCTCGCGTTCCAGCTCACGCAGGCGAGCGCGTTCACTGATGTTCAGGGGTGGTTCCTCGCCGGCGTGCTCCTGCCGGTAGCGGCTGACCCAGGTACCCAGAGTTCCCTCGTTCACCTGGATTTCCCGTGCGACCTCGGCGATCGGCCGGGACTCCACGACCACCATCTTGACTGCCTCGTCCCTGAATTCGGGACTGAACTTCCTACGCTTTGGTGCCACGTGCTCTCTCCGCCGTTCCGGACTTCGATCCTATCGGGGACCCCTGTCCGAGAACTTCGGGGCGGCTCAGTTACGGGTGAGATGATCTTGCTGTGTCTGGTGTGATCGCGGCGTCGGAGCCGTTCTGGATAGTCCCGTTCACCGGGTTGAGTCCGCGTCAGTTCGGCAAGCTGATCACCGTGCTGCGCCGTGAGTGTGTGGAGCCGGTGCGCAAGGGTCGGCCGTCGAGCCTGCCGCTGAAGGACCGGGTTCTGCTGGTTGCCGCTTACTGGCGTACGAACCTGACACTGCGGCAGCTGGCGCCGCTGTTCGGCGTCTCGAAGTCGGCAGCGGACCGCATCGTCGACCACCTCGGCCCGCATCTGGCGCTTCAGCCCCGCAAGCGGTTCCGCAAGGACGCTGTCCTGATCGTGGATGGCACGCTGGTCCCCACCCGGGACCACACCGTGGCCAAGCAGTCGAAGAACTACCGCTACTCGACCAACCACCAGGTCGTCATCGACGCCGACAGCCAGCTGATCGTCGCCGTGGGCCGGCGCTGCCCGGCAACCGCAACGACTGCAAGGCGTGGGACCTGTCCGGAGCCAAGGCGGCCGTCGGCAAGACCACGGTGATCGCCGACGGCGGCTATCGGGGCACCGGCCTGGTCATACCGCACCGCCGCGAACGCGGCCAGGCCGAACTGCCCGCCTGGAAGGAGGAACACAACACCTCCCACCGCAAAGTCCGAGCCCGCGTCGAGCACGCCTTCGCCCGGATGAAGAGCTGGAAGATCCTCCGCGACTGCCGCCTGAAAGGCGACGGCGTTCACCACGCCATGCTCGGCATCGCCCGCCTGCACAACCTCGTCCTCGCCGGATAAGCGAACAGTGGACCAGCGGCCGACACACCGCCAAAGATCATTTACGAGACAGTCCTTAACGCCAGCTCGCATGCGTAGGAAAGGGAAAGTGCAGGGCCTGCCCCAGGCCACGAAGTAGGTGGATCCTGGACCTGCAATCCCTGCGGATTCGAGAACTTGCATGAGAGCTCTCGCCCCGAGGAGGGGCCCCATCGAGGCGAGAGGAACCCCCACTTTTCAGCAGATACGTCAATTGGCTCCGTGTCAGCGGTACACCAAGACGAGGTGAGCTACTGACCGACAACAGCATCCCACCGGGTTCAGTTCAAGTAGCCCACAAGGCTTGCCCACAGGCAACCGCTTGCATAGCATCATGACCCAAATGGCTGAGCGCATAAGAAGCCGTATCTCAACCGATCATGGAACGTGCGAGTCGAACAGGTTTCTCGCTGGGGTGATCTTCTGGCGGTCGGCGCATGGGGGCAGGGCCCCTTGGTAGCTCGGAGGTGCGAACCGAACCGAGCAGTACCAGGAGGCCCTGTTGTCGCAGTTGTACGCGCTCACGCCCGCTGTTCTCAACTCGGGCTCTCGATCGTGTGATTGCCTCGCGCACGTGTACGGGAACGCGGCCGATCATCCCGATCGGGTGCGGCGGTATCCGTCGGACATGACGGACGCGGAGTGGGCGTCCATCCGACCGTTGCTGCCGGTGCCGGCCTGGCTCCAGGGGCGGGGCGGGCAGCCGGAAGGCTATTGCCACCGCCAGATGCTGGACGCGATCCGGTATCTGGTCGCGGGCGGGATCTCCTGGCGGGCGATGCCCGCGGACTTCCCCGACTGGGGCCGGGTCTACGCCTTCTTCCGCCGCTGGCGCGAGCACGGGCTGATCACCGAGTTCCACGACCGGCTGCGCGGGCGAGTGAGGGAGTGCGAGCGCCGTGAGGCCGAGCCCACGGCGGGGATCATCGACGCGCAGTCGGTGCGGGCCGCCGCGACGGTGCCGGCCGCCTCACGCGGCTACGACGGCGGGAAGAAGGTGCCGGGCCGCAAGCGGCACATCGTGACCGATACGCTCGGTCTGCTGCTGGTCGTCGCGGTTACCGCCGCGAACATCGGCGACCGGGACGCAGCGGCGGGCCTGCTGAGGCGGCTGCGCCGCCTGCACCGCGACGTCACTCTTCTCTGGGCCGACGGCGGCTACACAGGCGACCTGGTCGACTGGTGCCGCAACAAACTCGCCCTCACCCTGCAGATCGTCAAGCGCACCGACGACATGAAGGGATTCGTGGTGCTCCCCAGGCGTTGGGTGGCCGAGCGCACATTCGCATGGCTGATGAACTCCCGCCGTCTGGCGAGGGATTACGAAACCCTGCCCGCCACCAGCGAAGCGATGATCCTATGGTCGATGATCACGCGGATGGGCCGGCGTCTGGCACGGCCACGGGCCGCCGGCCGACGCTGAACGTCCCCGACGACTCCTGCACCAGCCACCCGCGCTCCGCCAGTCGCCTGGCCTTCGAGCGCACTCCCTCGACCTTCGCCGGCGTCGTCTTCAAGCCCAGTTCCACCGCGATCTCCCTGGCCTTCAGTGGCCCCCTGCCCGCTGATCGCCCCTCCTCCAGCACACCCAGAAGCCGCTGATAGTCCGGCGCCAGAACCGTCACCGGCAACCCGTCCCGCCAGGGCGCCACCGTCGAGCCCGGCACGGGTGACGCCGCGGTTTCCCGCTCCGCCCCGGCCTCGGTCACGGCAGTCGACTCGGCCGCAGAGACCGCCAGGGCCTCGACCAGCTCCTCCCTCGCGATCACCCGCCGGTCCAGCTCGATCTCCGCGGCCTCCAACACCTCGGCCAGCCGCGCGACTTCCTCCCGCAGACCCTCCACCCGCACCCGGGCAGCCGCCTCGCGCTCCTCCAGCATTCCCAACACCGACGCCACCGCGCACCCCTCGACCATCAAGCGGACACAAGACACCGCATGCCTCCCTCACCCCGAGCAAAACCATGCCTAGCGAGTAGCCGGGAGGGATCTCACCTCCCGGTCGGGTAGCGACGGCGCATTGCTGCGCCGCCGCCCCCTCGGAACCGTGCATGCGACTTATCACCGCACACGGCTCGGGCAAGCCACAAGGGCTGGCAGGTTCTGCTGAGTTCGCTGTTCCGATGCCACTCTTGCTGAGCGTCGGTGGTGGCAGTAGCTATGCAGGAGATGGATGCGATTCCGATCGCCAGAACCATCGTTCTGCAAGGTCAACACCTCTTTGCGGAGAGCCTTGCGGACGACGGTGAACCACGTTCCCCATTCCTCTGGAGCTTGTGGTTCCTGGTCGGCGTACAGAAGGTAGTCCCCGCACTCCGGACAGCGTCCTTCTTGCGCTTTGAGTAGGCGCAAGGTCGACTGATCGAGGGGCGGTGGTCTTCTCCTGCGTCGTCGTTTGGCCCAGTACTCGGCCAGCTCAGGGTCGTCTGGTGACGCCCCAGACTTGACCGCCTGGTGCCGAACGATCGGAATCCAGGAGAACTTGATGAGATAGGCACCGTTGTCACGGTTGCCGAAGACCCATCGATCCTTCCTGGCGGTGTTGAAAGCGCCGTAGTACCGATCCACAACCCAGCGTGTGGGTTTGCTCTGGTGACTATGTAGACCCCACCGGTAGGTGAGCCTCCACACATAGGCATCCAGCGCGTTGAATATTCGGCTGGACACCACGGTCCGGTAGTAGCAAGCCCAACCCTTGATGATGGGATTGAGCTTGGCTAAGACTGCCGCCGAGTTCGCACCGCGTAGGGCATGCATCTCATCAGCGAGTCTCTTCCGGATTCGTTTAACGGCGTCTCTGCTGGGCTTGATGATGAGCTTTCCACTGTCGTAACGGCGGATGTTGAACCCTAGGAAATCGACCCCTTGTGTCAGATGGACGATCTGGGTCTTCTCTTCGTTGAAGGTAAGACCCTTGGGAGTCAACCACTCACTCAACCGCGCTTTGACCCACTCGGCTTGCTCCTGGCTGGAGCATAAGGCGAGAAGATCGTCAGCGTAGCGGACCAGCACCGGGGCACCACGCACTACCTCGACGATGTTTCCGTCTTGGCCGGTGCGATAGCGTACCCCGGCCGCACTCTCCATTCCATGGAGGGCGATATTGAGTAGCAATGGACTGACCACACCGCCCTGAGGCGTTCCCTCGCGGGTCGGGGTGAGCCAGCCCCTCTCAACCACACCTGCCTTCAACCAGCCGTGGACCAACTTCCTAGCAGGGAAGGTGCCGAGCTGGTTGAGGATGTGATCATGACTGATGCGGTCGAAGGCTGCCTTGAGATCCGCGTCGAGCACCCACAGGCGTTTGGCATTCTTACCGCACGCTGTGGTGAAGATGGTCTCAATCGCGTCATGACAGCCGCGGCCCGGCCGGAATCCGTAAGATCTCGGCTCGAACCTGGCCTCCCACTCTGGTTCCAGCGCATTGACGACACGGGCTTGTCGCACGCGATCTACAATGACGGGAATCCCCAGTGGGCGCCGCTTCCCGTTCGCCTTCGCTACATAGACCCTCCTGACTGGCCGGGCTTTGGGTTCTCGAACGGAACGACGCAAGGCTTGCGTCAACCCTGTCTTGCCCTGGGAGGTCGTAATGACCCTCCCATCAATCCCCGGTGTCAGGCGTCCAGCGTTGACCTCCGTGACCTTCCGTACGCTGACCAGCGTGTTGGAAAAGCTCCGAAGCATCAATTTTTGCAGATTGCGGACCTTCTTGAGGTCCCCTTCCTGCGTTGCCTTGAATATCCGCTGCCTCAGACGTCTTACCTGGGCTTCGGCATGCCCCCAATCGATGGCATCCCAGTGCCAGTCCAGGTCCTCCGGTCCGTTCACCAGACTCGGAGCAGGCACGACGGCCGGCGCCGCCTCACTCGTCCGCGTTGTCATGGCGCCTAACTTGCCCTTCGGTTCGGTTGTCCTTGCGGCGTGAGCATTCAAAGGCTCACCTGGTCCACGTCAGCTCCCTTTCGGGCCAGGCAAGAGCCTGTATCCAGCCAGTTATACGGAGGTCACCAGCGGAGGTGCCAGTTCGCGACATCCGGCTTCCTGTTTCCTTTCGGCTGCTGGCTTTGGCTTGTTGGACCATCCTGTTCCCGCTGGGGAGTTGAGCTCTCCTTACGGTCGGCCTACCGGTTATCGCCACCGGACCTCAACGGGGTTACCACGTTTCACACGATCGAGATGCAGCTGGGAAGGGTGCCCGCTCAACTCCGAGGCTGCGGTGTCCTTACGGCTGCGTAGAGCTGCACAGCCGCCGCCTGCCGCTTTCCAACGGCCAGCCCTACACCCTGGTCCTACATGCCATCTCCAGGGCTTTCTGTGACGGAGCATCATCACGGGTTCACTGTCGTTCACCCATCAGCCTTTCCCTGGCCTGTTGCGCTCGGATGGTACGAGCACCCTTGGGCTTGAACCCTGAGCTTCGCACCCCGCGATTACTCGCAACGCACGTCAGGGCGGGAACGGACCCATGGACACTAGTCCGGAATTACACCATCAACACCTCTGATCCTCCTTTCAGTGCAATTCACTCGATTCGTGCGACTTCGTGTCGCACGCTCTCTCAGAACCGTGCGTGAACCTCTCGATTCACACGGCTCCCATCACCCGGTCGTTCGAGGCCGGAGCAGTTTCCAGTGGGCGAAGAGCCCCGGGTAGAGCTTGGCGGTCCTCTCCAAGCCCTGCCACGCCCAGCTCCGGCGACGCCGGAGCCGCTTGTACTTCTGCGTGGCCCATCGCATCAGATACTGATCGATGCCCATCAGGCTCGGGACCAACGCGGACGGGTAGAACCGGCCGTAATAGTTGATCCATCCCCGCACGATGGGATTGATCTCCCGTGCGAGGTCTGCCAGGGACGATCCACTGCGCAGGTGCAGCCGCCACCGGCGGATCTGCGCCCGGATGCGCTTGGCCGCCTCATCGCTGATCGCCGGGTTGAAGCCGAAGAAGTAACTCCCCGTCCTCGACCGGGCCTTCCGCGAACGGAACGTGTACCCGAGGAAGCTGAACGAGACGTGCTCGTACGAACCACGCCTCTTGCCGTCCTTGCAGTACACGATGCGGGTCTTGTCGGGATGCAGCCGCAAGCCCCCGCACTCGGCCAGCCGCTGGCCAATCGCCTGGCACACCTGGTGCGCCTCGGCCTCGGTGCGGCAGTGAACCACCATGTCATCGCAGTAGCGCTCGAACCGGACACCCGGGAAGACCCAATCCATCCAGGCGTCGAACGCGTAGTGCATAAACAGGTTCGCCAACAGGGGCGAGATCGCCGAGCCCTGGGGACTCCCACGATCCCGCGCGACCAGTTCGCCACTCTTGTGCCGCAGCGGAGCCTTCAACCAGCGCTCCACATACAGCAGAATCCACCGCTGGTCGGTGTGGTGGGCCACCGCTTTGAGGACCAGGTCGTGGTCGAGGTTGTCGAAGAACCCCTGGATGTCGATATCGACCGTCCAGTCGGTCCTCCAGCACCGCTCCCGGCACGCCGCGACCGCGTCCAGCGCGCTTCTGCGGGGCCGGTATCCATAGGAATCGGGATGGAACATCGGTTCCACCTCCGGTTCCAGGACCATGGCCGCCGCCGTCTGCGCGATTCTGTCCGCGACTGTCGGCACCCCGAGAACCCTGACCTTGCCCGATCCCCCGGGCTTGGGGATCTCCACCATCCGCACCGGCGGTGGGAAGTAGCTGCCCGACGACAGACGATTCCACAGTTTGTAGAGGTTGCCTTGCAGGTCAGCCTCGAACTGCTCGACCGACTCACCGTCGACCCCGGCCGCTCCCCGGTTCGCCTTGACCCTGAGATACGCCTCCCAGACCACGTGCTTCGAGATCTCGAACGGCTTCGGCCCGCTCATCCGGCTCCTCCCGGGAACTCCGGTTGACCGCCAAGCAGACCTGGATGATCCGTCCCCTTCGCTCCACCCGCATTACCGGGTTTCGTCACTACTACGAGACGGTCTGCCCCCATGCCCCGCATCGGTACTCGGCCCCTTGCGGTGTTGGCCGCTTGGGGATCTCCCTCTCGCCGCCGGCCCCACAGGCCAGCAGAAGTATCGGGGCGACAGGTTCTCACGTTCCGTGCAAGAGCCCAGGTCAGGCTCGCGCCGCCTACATGCCGGACGCCATCCGGGCAGTCAGCAGGCTCCCCCCGGACTTGTCCCAGAGCCCTGGTCTCGCCCTGGTTTCGACGCCACTGGAATTTGTTACGACACGTCATCAGCGGTTCGCTCCCGCTCGCCTTCCTGACCCACACCTGACGCGATCACGTCGCGTCTTTTCCCGCAGCGCTCACCACGAACGGCACTTACTGACTTCGGCTCGTCAGGGGGGGGACGAACTGGTCAACGCCGACCTCAAAGGCAGCCTGCCCCACACCCACCGAGCCAGGAGCCAAGCCGAAACTCGCCGCCGAAACCCGCAGGTTCTTCCACCGCCGACAACGCCAGCCCCACGTCGTCACGGGCTACTTCAAAGCCCCGCACGTCCGCTACATCCTCGACGAGTGAACCCAACTAGTTTCTGATCAATAGGGACCGCACGTGCCGGTGCCCGCCGGGTGCGGCCGGGGGCTGGAATCCACCTCCGAAGCGCGCTGCGCCAATCAGGCTAATTCGCTCCCCAACTATGGTGCGCCGTCCGGTCGGTCGCTTCAATCGGTGCTATCGACGGTGGGGTGCCCATCCCCTGTCGGGGGACCAGGGACGACTGCCGTCATGCGGCGAATTCGTCCTGTTCTTCAGGGCACCCCCGGCAGGTGAGCACGCTCGGAGAGTCTTCTTCCTCCGGCGTGTATTCAGCCCCCACCTCCCTCACGGAGCCTTGAAAGGGGCTGCCATCATGGCAATCGCGCTCGTTCTCACCCCCGCAACAACCGTAGCGGGCCAGACCTTCACGGCCACTGCCACAGCCACCCCGGCCGTGGCAGGCGAACCGATCACCTTCGTGTACGACGCACAGCCCACTCAGATCGTCAACGCCAACGCGGGCGGTGTGGCGATCGCCACCTTCACGGCGACCACGACGGGGCCAGTAGTTGCTACCGGCGCTGTCAGCGGAACCGGCGTTGCGACGCAGACCGTCACCGCGGCAGCGGCCTGTGTGATCACGGTGACGCCCTCGCCCGCCAACCCGACCACGGGCCAGCCGGTGACCCTCACCACCACCGTCACCTGCAACGGCGTCCCGGTCAACGGTGCCGTGGTGTCGCTCACCACCCCCAACGGCACCTTCGTCGGCATCACCGCCGGCGGTGTAGGGACCGCCCTGAACGTCGGCGCGCTGCCCCTCGGCGTCAGCCCCATCACGGCCACGGTGGTCGGCTTCACGGGGGTCCCCCCCACCTGCCTCTGCATCGGCAACACCATCACGACGACTGTGACCGTCACCGCCGCCGCGACCTGCGCGGTCACGCTCACCTCGTCGCCCGCCAACCCGACCGCGGGCCAGCCGGTGACCCTCACCGCCACCGTCACCTGCAGCGGCGCCCCCGTCGCGGGCGCGACGGTACTCTTCACCGGACCCGGCGGACTGGCAGCCTCCGCCACCACCAACGGCTCCGGCGTGGCCACCACGATCACCAGCACACTTCCCGCCGGAGCCAACACCGTCATCGCCACCGTGAACGCCGCAGGTGGCACCTGTACCTGCACCAACGTCCAGGCCACCACGACCGTGACCGTCGCCGCCGCCGGGACCTGCGCGGTGGCACTGGCTGCGGTGCCCGCCAACCCGACCGCGGGCCAGTCCGTGACCCTCACCGCCACCGTCACCTGCAGCGGCGTCCCCGTCCAGGGCGCGACGGTACTCTTCAACTCCGGCGCCACGATCCTGGGCAGCACCACCACCATGGCCACCGGCCAAGCCGTCGTGACCACCAGCGCGTTGCCCTCCGGGGCCAACACCGTCACGGCCACGGTGATCGGCGAAGGCACCACCTGCACCTGCACCGGCGTCGCCGGCACCACAACGGTGACCGTCGGACCGTCGCAGACCTTCACGGCGCACCCGGCCTGCTACACGCTGGACTTCCCCCCGCTGCCGTGGTCCTTCGCCCACGCCACCCTCACCGTGACCGGCGCGACCCCGGGATCAACGGTCACCTTCCACTCCGACGGACCGGGCGGGCCCGTCCTGTGCACCGCAGTCGCCGACACCTTCGGCAACGCTACCTGCCTCGCCCACCTGACCGTCTTCCAGCTCGCCTCCGGCTACACGGCAACCACCCCCGTGCCCGGAGGGTTCCTCACTTCCTCCAGCACCCTGCTCCCCTGCATCTGACCCATCACCCCCTGGTCTGCACGGCTGAAAGTGCGCGGTTGCTGACCCCGAACCGCTGAACCAGGCAGCACAGATCAGCCCCCCACAAGAGCCGTCCCCCGTAACGCAACTACGGGGGACGGCTCGGGTCACAAGGATAGCCCCAGAGGCACTGCGCCGAGCCGATGCCAGGCGCCCCTGGACCCCACGAGGAGGCCGGAGCGGACGCCCGCGTCCGACCCACGAAGTTCGCTGCGGGCGACCATCACGACGCCGTGTCCGGCCCCCTCGGCCCCTCGCCAAGAGAGCGACAAAAGGAGTACGACATGGGCTGCAACTGCGGCGGAGGCACGCAACAGCAACAGCAACAAACCATCACTGCCTTTCAATTGGTCCTTCCCGACGGCACCGTGCGCGTGTACTACACGTGGCAAGAAGCGCACGCCGCCTACCAGCGGGCGGGCGGAGTCGGCACCATCGTCCCCGTGTACCAGTAACCGACTCCCGTCGGCACGAGAGCAGTTCCGCGACCCACGGCATTGACCTGACAGCAACTCTGCCGACGCCGCAGGCCCGTGCTCCGGCCGACCGGTCAGCCGGGGCCGCCGTCCCTTCCCGCCCGTGCCTGCCGGGAGAACTGCCGGTCCCGGCCCTCGCTCTGCCAATTCGTCCAGACACCCTCACGGTTAGGGGACGGACTTCATGACGCTTTCAGAGTTTCTTCTCTCCCTCGGCGCCACGTGCCGCCTCACCAGATTCCTCACGAAAGACACGTTGGCAGCGGGTTTCCGCTCATGGATCGCCGACCGCTTCGGCGACGACTCCAGACCCTCGTACCTGGTCAGCTGTAGCTGGTGCACGAGCATCTGGATGGCCGCCGCGATGACCGCCGCCATGCACTGGGCCGGTGGCAGCCTCGCGCTACAACTCGCCACCACCGCCCTGTCGCTCTCCTACGTCGCCGGGCTCGCCTCGCGCTGGCTCGACTGAGCGTCGCAGGCGTCACAACCGCCACGGCGGAGCAGGCGTAGAAGGCCGATGAAGATCTTGGGGAGGGGCTGTCCGGCCGGAGGCCGGATGGCCCCTCTTCGTTATGTGGTGGCTGGGGCGAGGTGCCAGGCGCCGTCGATGCGGGTGAGTCCGAGGTTGATCAGTCGGCGGAGGTTGAGGGCGGCGGCTCGGATGTGGAGCCAGGCGTCGTTCTTGAGGGTGCCGCGGTAGCGGAGTCGGCGGTTGCCGTGGTGGACGAGCCATGCGACGGCGCGTTCGACCGGTGGTCTCCAGCGGCGGTAGTCGGCCTGCCAGTCAGGATCGGTGGCGGCCTGGTGGCGGGCGGCCGCTTGGAGGTCGTGGTGCGGACGGATGGTCAGGATGCGTCCGGCCTTGGCTTTGGTGCACTGCTCACGCAGGGGGCACCCGGTGCATAAGTTGCCGAAGGAGGCTTTGCGTTGGTGGTGCTGCCCGCCGGGGTCGGACAGGCCTGAGGTGACCCCCGGAGTGTGGACACAGGGGTTCATGCTGCGAGTGAGAGTTTAGCTGTCTTGTGGTGCTGCTGTTCGAACTCCATTGGGGAGAGGTAGCCCAGGGCGCTGTGGCGGCGGCGGGCGTTGTAGTAGGTGAGCCACTGGAATATCTCCAGCCTCGCCTGCCGCATCGTCAAGAACAGTTTCCCGTACATCGTTTCTCGCTTCAGGCCCTGCCAGAAACTCTCGGCCAGGGCGTTGTCGTAACTCGAGCCGACCCTGCCCATGCTCCTGCGGATGCCGTACCGGTCGCAGACCTGGGCGAACGCGGCCGAGGTGTACTGCGACCCGCGGTCCGCGTGGAAGATCACTCCGGCCACGTTGCCGCCGCGGGCGGCGACCGCGTTCTGGAGCGCGTCGATGACGAGTTCGGCCCGCATGTGCGGGGCCATCGACCAGCCGAGCACCCGGCGGGACCGGATGTCCACGACGCAGGCGAGGTAGAGCCACGTTGCTCCGACCTGCACGTATGTGATGTCACCGCACCACTTCTCGTCCAGATCGCCGGCGGTGAAGTCCCGCCGGACCAGGTCCGGCACCGGCGGCGCGAGGCGGTCTGGAGTCGTGGTGCGCTTCTTCTTGCGCAGGTGGCGGCCGACGATGTCGTGCTTGCGCATCAGCCGCGCGACCCGCTTGCGGTTGACCGTGTGGCCGAAGCCGCGCAGCTCGGCGTGGACCCGCAACGCGCCGTAGTTCCCGCGGTGTTCGGCGTGGATCTCGCGGATCTCGGCGACCAGCGTGTCCTCGGCGGCCTGCTGCACGGCCCGCGCTTCGGCGCCGGCGATCCACCCGTAGTAGCCCGAGCGGGAGACCTCCAGCACCCGGCATATCCGCTTGACGCCGAACATCTCGGCATGGGCGGAGACGAAGTCCCAAGCGGCGGTCTTCACTTCATCTCCCGGGCAAAATACGCCGCTGCCCGGCGCAGGATCTCCCGCTCCAGCTGCCATTCCTTCTCGTTCTTCAGCAGCCGGGCGTTCTCCGCCCGCAGCCGCGCCAGCTCGCCCTCCGCGCCATCCGACGCGCCAGCGGCGGCCGACGGTGCGTCCATGTCGCGCACCCAGGTCCGCAGCGTCTCGGGGTTGACGTTCAGATCGGCCGCGACGTCCTTGAACGTCCGCCTGCCGGCCGAAGCCCGCCACAACGCGATCGCGTCGGACCGGAACTCCGCACTGTACTTCGAGGGCCGTGCCACAGAGATCTACACCTTCCAGGATCAACAAGATCCATTGTCAGGTGTGTCCACATCACGGGGATCACCTCAATGGGCTTGCCCTCGGCGTAGGCGGACAGCAGGGCCTGGACGGCGAGGTTGTTGACGGCGCGGGGAAAGCCGCGGGCGGTGTCGTGGATCAGCGTGATCGCGTCGTCGGTGAACAGGGTGTCGCTGCGGCCGGCGAGCGCGAGGTGGTGGACCAGGTAGGAGGAGGTCTCCTCGCCGGTCATGGACGGCATGTTGTAGCGGACCTGGATCCTCTGGTCCAGGGCGGCCAGGACACCGAGTTTGATCTTGTGCCGCAGGGTCGGCTGGCCGATCAGCAGGCAGGCCAGCGGGCTGTTGGAATCCATCTCGTCGTTGGTCAGCATCCGGATCGCCTCCAGCTGCTCGTGGTCCAGGAGATGTGCCTCCTCGATGATCAGGATGGGGACGCGGCCGCGCTCGTTGTTCTCGGTGGCCAGCAGGGCGGTGGCCTGCGGGATCAGCGTCGACTTGTGCGGACGCGGGACGCCGCCCAGCGAGGCGACGATCGCGTGGTGGATCCCGGCGACGCCGACCGCGGGGTTCGCCAGGTAGATCACCTTGTGGCGGGGGTGGTCCAGCTGGGACAGCGACGCTCTGACCGCGACGGTCTTGCCCGCGCCGACCTCGCCGGTGATCACCCCCAGTGCGCGTTCGCCGATGCACCAGGTGATGCGGGCGACGGCCTGCGCGTGGGAGGAGTGCCGGTGCAGCATCGAGGGGGCCAGGTCCTTGTCGAAGGGCATGCGCGTGAAGCCCCAGTGCGCGGTCAGTTTGTCTATCAACGTCCGTCCGTCCTCTCCAAGTGGGCGATGCAGCGGTCCAGTTCGGCTGCGGCGTGTTCGGCCCGCCGGTGGAAGCGGACCGCGAGCCGCAAGGCCGGGCCGGTGACCCGGTGGTGGTCGAGCCTGCGGCCGGCCAGCCGCAGCGTCCGCTCCAGCAGCAGGCGGGCCGACGTCTCCTGGTCGTCGAGCTCGTCGAGCCGGTCCTGGACCGGGTTGCCGCTGGTCACGAGCCTTCCTCGGTCAGGTCGACGGCTTCGGTCGGTTGGGCCTGGCCGGGCAGGAAGACCTCGTAGTTGATCCGCTGCCCGAGTTCCCTGGTGCGCTCGGTGTCGATCAGGCAGAGGTAGTCGATCCCGGTCGGCGCCGGCGGGGCCGCGACGGGGGTCTCGGGCTTGGCCTTGGGGTGCGCGTGCCGGGTGATCTGGTGCGGGATGGCCTTGCCGAACGAGCGTCCGCCGAAGCGGACGTCGATGTCGGTCAGGTCGAAGGGGTCGAAGACGAGCTCGACCTGCCGGCCGACCAGCGAGGCGTCGACGTTGTAGGTGTTGGACTGGAGTGAGACCGTGGCGGTCTTGGCGACCTTCCGCAGCTCTGACCAGCGGAAAGCCTCCCTCAACGCGTCCGGGGTGGGGACCGGGAACGGGGCGCTGGCCATCCACCGCTCCAGCGGCTGCTGCCCCGTCTCGGAGTGCGCCCGCCGGTGATAGACCTGCTCGACCCAGGCTGTGAAGAGGCGATTGAGCATGGCCAGGTCGGTGACCTTCTCCGTGTCGACCTCGACCAGGAACTGTTCCCGGACAGTGCGGAAAAAGCGTTCGATCTTGCCCCTGCCCTGCGGGCGCCCCGGCGTCGAGTGGATCAGCTTGATCCCGAGCCTCGCGCAGGCTCTGAGCAGGGCGGAGTCCACGAACGCGGAGCCGTTGTCGACGTAGACGCCCTCGGGGACGCCGCGGGCGGCCAGTGCCGGCCGAAGCGCCGCCGCCAGTCGGACGCTGTCCTCGGCGCCGCCCCAGCGGTGCCCGACCACCGCCCGACTGTGGTCGTCGACGAACGCGAAGAGATAAGCCTTGTGACCTGCGATCTTCGGCCCGTGGAGGGCATCCCCGACCCAGAGCTCATTCGGCCGGTTCGCCTCGAACCGGCCGAACGCCTCCGGCGCCTGCCCGTCGGGGCGGGTCAGCAGTTCCAGGCGCTGAAGGTGCCGGTGGACGGTGCGGTAGGACGGGCCCCAGCCCAGGTGCTGCTGCAGGATCCGCACCACCTGCGCGGTCGACCGGCTCGGATTCTCCCGCTTCAAGGCCGCTGCCAGGTCCAGCACCTCCTCCGGCGTGCGCGGGGTGACCTGCCGGGTCGGCGGCAGCAGCGCGTCGAAACCGCCCTCACGCCAGAGCTTGAGCCAGCGATCCACCGTCCCGCGCGTGATCTTGACCGGCTTCCCGAACGGATCGGTGTGCACCCGGGCAGCGATCGCGCGGACCATCGCCCCGCGCTGGCGCGGGCTCAGGGCAGCGTCAGCCGCCTCGCGGATCAACTGGTAACGGAACAAGGCGACTTGGTGGGCCCGTTCGGCCCGCCGTCGCTCCTCCTCATCGACCAACGCCATCCGGCGCCCTCCTGAAACGGCTGTGGACATGCCAGCCGCCAGGATGAGCCGAGCCCGACGATCTTCGTCAGGGTCAGCTCGTGTTGATCGTTTCGGAGGTCAGGCCGGAGGCCAGCCCGGCGCCAGCAGGCGGCCGTGGCAGGCCGCCGACACCAGCAACCAGGTAGGCACCTTCAACTTCCCGAGCCTCGCCCTCGCGGCGAACGCGAACCCCGTCACCGCACTGACCGCGTCAGCGACCGCCGTCCCGGCCGGGGCCGGCAGGACCGCGGCCGGGTCGTCCGCCAGCGCGACCAGCCACGCGGTGAACACCGCCGTCGCCCGGACCGCCCGCCGCGACCAGCACCGCAGCCAGCCCCGCACTGTCGTCACCGGCCTGCCCAGCCGCCCGGCGATCCGCCGGCAGCCCCAGCCGGCTGCCGCGAGCTCCAGCCCGGCCCCGACGACCTCAGCCGTGTCCGCGCGTCTGACCAGGGACAACGCTGGAAGCAGGATGTGCGTCGCCTCGCAGGAGCGGCACCTCGCCCGACGCGGACGCACCACCACGACCCCGCCCGGACCCCGCAGGCTCCGCGACCGGCCCCAGCCCCACCGGGCTAGCACCCCGCCGCAGCCCGGACACGACAACTCGCCCTCGACCAAGCGCCGTTCGACAACCGAAGTTGCCACCTCTACCGTGACCAAAGCGCCCTCCGTTGGCGCTCGCACGGCCCTCCCGGACGCCGCCAAACGAGCGGGAGGGCCGTGATCATGTTCAGGACATGATCACGGTGCCGCCCAGCACCCAGAAGATCAATTACCTTCTTGTGAACTCTTCCTCATCAACATCACCAATGGCACAACACTGCCCGTTCGTCAGCATGTTGAGTGGCTATCTACAGCTGATGACGAACACCGCATTACGCGACGAGATGGCGAGACCAGAGACCATGCCGGTCCGCGTCAAGGACCCCACGGCCCCGTCAACCCGCTGGATCCCACCGCTTGGCAGGCTGGGCCTCCACAACCTGCTGACCGCCGTGCGCAATTGGGAGCCGGTGGACTGGGAAGCGGTGTATGACAGCCTGGACACCGTCCTGAATGACGAGGTCAGCCACCACGCGGCAGGTGCAAGCGGCGGCGGCCGACCCGGGGCCGCTGTGCCTAGCTATGACGAAGCCGAAGACCTTGCTCAGCGATTCCGCGGGGCCCTTATACAGCTCGTGAGCCGAGGTCTGCGCGACGCGGCCGACGAGAAGCACCCGGACATCGCCGTCCTGATCGAACAGGCCCGTACGTTGCGCTCTGAAGGGCTGCCCGGCGACGAGCACCAAGCCCTGACGCTCCTTCGGAAGCTGGGTCGGGTCACCTTGGAGCTCGCCGAGCGCCCGGAAGAAGTCGGCATCGTAAAGGGGCTGGTCGAATGCTGACCACCGCCACAATGCTGACGCGCCATCCCACCGTCTCCCTTCGCCCGGCTGTGCAAGCGTACGACTACGAGTATTTCCGCAGTCGCCTCGCCGAGCCCGCTCTCCTCGCTGACGCTGTAGCAGTCCGTGTCTTTCGGGCGCCCCTCCTCGCCGTTCCCGTCGGTGGGCAGCGCCGCGGCGGATACATGTCCTTCGACCTGCTGACTCTGGCGACAGCAGCACGCGGTCTACTCGCGGGCCAGGCCGGATTCCCGGACCTCCGTATCCGGTGGTCGCCGTTCCGCGACACCTGCCACACCGTCGAGTGGGGAGATCCCTCTCCCGGCTGGTGGGAGAGCGACATGGTCTTTGGCCGCTTCTACGGCTACAGCGAGGCAGCCATCACCACGTTCGTACGCCAGCACCCCCAGTCCCCTTCGCCAGCAGTCTCCGTTCCGTGTTCCCCCACGGCCCCGTAGCCACCGGGGAGTGGCCCTCTTCCCGCACCGCACCCGAGAGGACGACGAGCACCATGTGCGAGCACAACCCGCCGTGTCCCACGGCCAAGGCTTCCCCCCTGCCGGGCGTCTCGACAAAGGAGTGGGACGACGCCTTCGATGCCTGGCGCGACCGCCTCCGCGTCCCGAGCCGTGTCGCCATGATCGAGTACGACCAGCGCCTTCCGCTGGACCTGACCCACCCGGTCCACCGGCGGGTGCTGCGTGCCGCCCTCGACAACACCCGGCGTCTGGACCTGCGCGAGGTCCCCGACGGCGACGTGCACGGGTGGATCGGGCGGGCGCACGAGGTGTGGCTCTCCCTCGGACTCACTCAGCCCAAGGCCGCTGCCGCACCGCTACCGCGTCCGGCCGCCGTCGCCGTCCCCACGCGGAACCTGCCTGGCGGTGGCGATGTCCTCCATGCACAGCTTCACGCGCATCCGCGCCGTTACGACGAGATCCTGAGCCGGCATCTGCCCCGGCTGCTCGCGATGTTCGATGACACCCCGCCGGTGTGGTGGTTCACCCGGCACCGGGAGATGGCCCGCCCGGACGCCGACCAGCACCTCGACTTCACGCTGCACCTGCCACGCGGCGCGTACGGCACCGCAGCCGCGCACGCCCACGCCTGGGCGGACGGCCTGCACTCCCTCGGCCTGGCGTCCGGTCTCGTCCTGGCTCCCTACCAGCCGCAGACTGGGCGGTTCGGCGGCGCGGCAGCCATGGACACCGCGCATCGGGCGTTCGCCGCGGACTCCGCCGCAGCCCTCGCGCAGATCCAACTCACCGAGCGCACAGATGCCTTCGCCCCGCAGGCCCTCGCCGCAGCCAGCGCCCTGAACCTCGTCACCTACCTCGCGCCGAGCACCGCCGAGGCCGAACAGTGGCTGGTCCACAACCTCTCCCAGAGCACAGGCCGCCTGGACCGGAAGCTGGGTAACCAGGTGCTTGAACTCGCCGGCCCTGACGCCACCTCGCTTCTCGCACCTCTCCCTGGCGGCCCCCAGGTCGCCGAAGCGTGGCGGGTCCGTGCCGCCGCTGTGACCGCCTACCGCAACGTCCTCGCCGGGGAGCGTGACCCGCTCACCGTCGTCCGATCCCTGCTCCACCAGCACCACGTGAGGGCTCTGGGCGTCAGCCCGACCGCCGAGTCCACCACGCTGCGGCTCGTTCGTACCGCGGCCCTCCAGCACCGGAAAGCGAACCGATGAGTTTCCTGAGTCAACCTCTATGCCGCCAAAGGTGTGTCGGCGGCGGGTTTGATCTTGCCGTTGGCCTCGTGGGTGACGGGGTCGTAGCAGACTCCGTCGCGCCAGCAGGCCCAGATCACTCGCAGCCAGGCGCGGGCGAGGATCCGGGTCGCATGGGGGTGTCGTTTCTGGCGGGCACGGGCATCGTTGTAGATCTTGGAGGCCCAGGGGCTGTTGTGTCGGCTGTTGTCGGCGAACTGGGTCAGGGCGAGGCGGGCCCTGCGGTTGGTCGCGAATCGGAAGGCCACCGATCGGGATTTGCCCGAAGCACGTGTGACGGGGACGACGCCGCCCTCGGCGATGAGCTGTTCGCAGGTCTGGGCGCGTTCCAGGAGCGGACCGACCTCGCCGATGATCTGGCCGAGGTTGACCTTTCCGATGCGCGGCATGGTCGCGAACAGCGGCGCGTAGGGGTGGGAATCGACCCTCTCGGCGATGGCCTTGTCCAGGGTGCGGATGGTTGCTCGTATGCCCTGCACCAGCTGGACCTGGACGCGGACCAGCTGCTCGACGACCGCTTCGCCGAGGCGGGAGGCCGCGGTCGGGGCCGAGCGCAGACGTTCGATGAGGACGGCACCGGGGCGCTTACCGGAGTATCCGCGGCGCCTGCACCAGGCTTCCAGCCGCCCGGCTGTGAGCTTGGCGGCCGAGGCCGGGGTGGGGTAGCGCTCCAGGAACGCCATCGCGATGTCGCTGTCCAGATTGGCGAACACCGCCTTGCCGCCGGGCCAGTGCATGTCCAGCAGCGCGGCGAGTTGGTTGACCGCGGCGACACGGGCCTCGACGTGGTCGGCGCGCTGACGGGTGAGGGCCTGCAGGTCCATGGTGGCCTGCTCGGTGGGCTCCAGCCGGGGCATCAGGTGGCCATCGGTGCGCAGGTAGTCGGCGAGCTTCATGCTGTCGCCCGCGTCGGTCTTGGCCTTGGAAGCGCCCCAGCGCGGGCGCATGGCGTGGAAGGCGTTGGGGTGCACGGGCACCACTGGGTGACCGGCCGCCAGCAGCCGGTCCACGGCCAGTCCGCGGGTCGTCTCGATCGCCACCGGCAGATCGGCCGGAGCCCCGTGTCTGCGCAGCCTGGCCAGGGTCTTGGCGAAACCCTCTTCGGTGTGGGCGAACTCCCACCGGTCGATGCGCTTGCCGGAGGCGTCCATGACGGTCACGTCATGGGTCTCGGTTGCCCAGTCCCATCCGATGAACACGCGCGTCGTACTCCTGTGGCTCTGACGGAGCACCTGCTCGGGGGTGAGGTGGTCTGCCGGGAGCTCATTAATCGGCCCTCTGCGGGGCGTGTCCCTGAAGCCGATCAGACGGCCTCGGTCCGGCGGGGCTGGCGGAACTCATCGTGGCCGTCGAACGGCTCGCGCCACTGGCCATGCACCCGCCGGGACCGAGAGGTCACAACCCTACGCGTGAAGGCTGCAGAAAGGATGGTCCTCTAATGAGCGCCCCGGTCGCCACAGCCCCGGCCATCCTCGACCAGTACACCGCCGGCCTGGCAGAACCCACCCCGCCGCCGGAGAACATGCCTTGGGCGGTGCAGTCCCTCGCCGAGGGTGCCGCCGGGATCGCTCTGCTGCACGCCGAAACCGTCAGTCGGTACGGCGGCTCCTGGCGCCCCGCCCACCGATGGATCACGGCTGCGGCCTCCGGGCCCATCAGCGCGGCCGACCAGACGGGCCTGTTCCTCGGGGCCCCGGCCATCGGCTTCCTCCTAACCACCGTCCCCCCGGCCTACCAGCATCTGTACGCCTCGGCACGCGCGATGGTGCACCAGCACATCACCGACCTCGCGAACCGCCGCGTGGACGCTGCACTCGCCCGCATCGACAGGCGCGACCTGCCCACCTTCGCGGAATACGACCTCTTCTACGGCCTCACCGGGATCGGCGCCTACCTCCTACGCACTGACCCCGAATGCCCCGCCCTGGAACGGGTCCTGAACTACCTCGTCGCCCTGACCCGGCCGCTCGCACCCGCCAACCGCGGCCTTCCCGGCTGGTGGGTCCGCCATGACCCCGCCCGCGGCGATTCCCCGTTCTTCCCCGGCGGACACGGCAACTTCGGCGCCGCACACGGCATCGCTGTTATCTAGGGTTGTCAACTCTTTGAGCAGTTCAGATGACTGAAGGCTAGTGAGGGACGTTAGGCACGTTGTCGAACGATGTGTATGGGAAGACGCCGAGGTTGCGGCAGTCGTCGCACAGGGACTGCATTCGCATCCATGTGCCGTCGCCGCGGAAGCGGATGCGGCCCGAAGATCCGCAGGCTTCACAGGTCTGCTCGGACGCGGTCTCGGCCGTATCGGTCAGGGCGGCGGCCCGGTCGGCGTACTCGCCGTCGAACTCGCCAGCCTCGAAGCGGTCGGTGACGGTGATGCGCAGGCGGCCGAGCTGTGTGCCGAACTCTTCGATCCGGTAGGCGGGATCGAGAGCGGACAGGTCGCGGTGGAGCTGATCCAGCAGTTCGGTCCAGCCTGGGCCGACGGTGGGGATGAGGGCGGGGATCTGTCGGGAGGCGTCTGTGACGTGGTTCGTGTCCGTCATGCTTCCCATGGTGTCGTGGGGGTGTGACAACGGGCCGTGGGCGGGGTAGGGCTGACCATACTGCGGCGCCTGCTTTCCCGCGGTGGGTTCGGGGGAAAGCAGGCGCCGTTTGTGCAGGAGGTGCTGGTCAGAGCTCTCCGGCGATCACGCCTTGCCGGAAGGCTGCCCATTCGGTGGCCGTATAGCGCAGGGGTTCACGCTCGGGGTGCTTGGAGTCGCGCACGGCCCGGGCTCCGCCGGGCAGGACGGCGATCTCCACGCAGTCGTTCTCACCACCGCTGAAGGACGACTTGGTCCAGTCGGCGTCGGAGAGGTCGAGGGCGTACAGCTCGGCCTTGTCGTGGTTCACGTACGGGTTCCTTCTTCCATTCTGCGGGTGATCAGTACCAGCGAGTCATCGCTCGACAGGGCCGAGGCAACGACCCGCTCGAAGGCGTCGGCGTAGATCTGAACCTCGTCGACGGCCTCAACGTAGGACGCGCCGATGAGGTTCTCCAACAGCACCACGTCAGGCATGGGGCCGGGGAAGCCGACGAGACTGAAGCCGCCGGTTGTGCCGGGGTGCGGGCTGGCGTCCAGCGGCATGATCTGCAGGGTGATGTTGGGCAGCTCGGCGACGTCGACCAGGCGTCGCAGCTGGTCGGGCATGAGGGTGGGGCGGGTCGCGAACCGCTGGTGCAGGACGCTCTCGTGGATGATCGCCCATAGCTTCAGGGGTCCCTCGGGGTGGGAGAGGACGGCCTGGCGGGCCATGCGGACCTCGGCGAGCGCGGTGACTTCCTCGGGGGTGCGGGTGGTGGCGTTGACCGCGATGGTCTCGCGGGCGTACCCGGCGGTCTGCAGCAGTCCCGGAATGAGCTGCGGTGACCAGATGCGAATGTTCTCCGCATCCGACTCGAGCGAGATGTAGTCCGCGTACGCGGGGGCGACGACGCCGCTGTAGGTCTGCCACCAGCCCTTCTGCCCGGCGTGCTTGGCCAGGCCCTCCAAGGCGGTGAACACCTCGGGATCACCTGCGGGTGTGAGCCCGTATGCCTTGAGGACGTGGGTGGCCTCGGCAGGGCGGATGTGGGCCTTTGCCGTCTCGATCCGGGACAGTTTCGGGGAGGTCCAGGCGCCGCCGTCGCCTCCGGCTTCCTTGTCGAGGCGGGCCAGCAGGTCGGCGGCCTCCTCCAGGGTGAGCCCCTTGCCTTCGGGGCCGGCCTGGCTGCGGAAGCGGCGAAGGGCCTCACCGAGGCGCCGGCGCCGCACGGTCGGTACTGGTCGCGCGTTCGGCATATGCGGAGTGTTTCACCACGCACCTCTCAAGTCGATAGAACAACAGAACAGTCCGATGAACTTCGGTGTCAATATTGCGAGTTGACGGCTAAGTGCGTCATGCTCTGACTCAAAGGCGCGTCACTGACGGTCAGTTGTTGATCTCGCGGCGTGCACGGATCGGGACGTGCGGCCTCGCGGGCCGGGTCACGGAGGAGCCATGGCACGCATAGCGGAGACGGTTGCGGAGGCCGCCCCCGGGTTCTATCTGATCGAGAGCGACCACGGCTTCGTGGTGCACATAAACGCCAGCGCCGAGCGTCTGCGTCTGGTGCGCGACCTGGCCGACAAGCGCCTGACGGCGGCCGGGGTGGACACCGAGACCGCCGAGGGCGCCCAGCTGGTGGCCTCGGAACTGATCGGCAACGCGGTGCGGTCCTGCGGCGACCTGGTTCCGCTGGTCGTCGAGGTCGACGCCGCCACCGGCCAGCTGGTGGTGTGGAAGACCTTCGGCAACCCGCCCCAGCAAACCATGCGCCGCAAAGCGATTCCCTCACTCGAGGCGCTGGCCGCCGAGGTCGCCATCCATCGGCACGAAGCCTTCCTCCAGCACAACCTCGCCCAGACCCTCGCCTCGGCCGCCGTCCAGCACCTGGGCGCCGACCCCGGGCGGCTGGAGGCCGCCGTCAAGGCCCTGTCCGACCCGACCAGCACCACCCCGGTCAGCCAGATCCTGCGTCGCGGCACCGTGCCGCCACAGCAGACCGGCTGACCCCGAACCGCCTGTCCGGACCGGGTGCTCCCCCGTGGCCGGTCCGGACAGGCCACCCCCACAAGACGCACCACCAAGGAGTAACGGCGTGACTACACTCCGGCCGATGACGACTCAGCCCCCCGACCCCGCCCACATCGATGCCCTGCGCGAGGAGATGATCAACAAGCTGCGCAAGCTGGGCGCGATCCGTACCGAAGCCGTCGAGAAAGCGGTCCGTACCGTCGGCCGACACCTGTTCATGCCCGAGGAGACACCGGAGAAGGCGTACGCCGCCGAGCACGCCCTGATCACCAAAAGGGACGAGAACGGGACCTCCCTCAGCTCCGTCAGCGCCGCCCGCATCCAGGCATTCATGCTGGAACAGGCCGACATCCGCCCCGGCATGCGAGTGCTGGAGATCGGCAGCGGCGGCTACAACGCCGCCCTGATCGCCGAGCTGGTCGGCGAGAGCGGCGAGGTCACCACGATCGACATCGACGCCGACGTCATCGACCGCGCCAAGAAGCTGCTGCCCGCCGCCGGATACGACCGCGTACACGCGCTCGTCGTCGACGGCGCCGACGGCGAACCCACCCACGCCCCGTACGACCGGATTGTGGTCACCGTCGAGGCCGCCGACCTCGCCCCGGCCTGGGTGGACCAACTCGCCGAGAACGGGCGGATCGTGGTTCCGCTCCGACTGCGGGGCCTGACCTGGTCGGTCGCCTTCCAGCGCCAGGACACCGCGCTGACGGCGAGGGACTTCGAGGTCTGCGGGTTCGTCCCCATGCGCGGATCCGGAGCCCGCGATGAGCACCTGGTCGTGCTGCACGATGGCGAAGACGAAGAGGTCGGCCTGCGCCTGGACGAGGACCAGGTCGACGCCGACCAGATGCGCAAGGCCCTGGCCAGCCCGCGCACCGAGGCATGGTCCTCGGTGACGCTCGGGCTGGGGCTGCCGTACGATGACCTGGAGCTGTGGCTGGTCTCCGCACTGCCCGAGTTCGCGCTGCTGGCCGCCACCCGCGAGGCCCGCGACCGCGGCGTGGTCGCCTCCTGGTCCCGCCGCGGAGTGGCCACGCTCCTCGACCGCGCCTCCGGCTCCTTCGCCTATCTGACGATGCGCCCGACCACACCCGAGCGACAGGCCTTCGAGTTCGGCGCCGTCGGTCACGGGCCCAAAGCCGCCAAGACCGCCGAGGCACTGATCGCTCAGATCCGCACGTGGGACCGCGCTCACCGCGGCCACAAGCCCGAGCTGAAGGCATTCGCCACCGGCACCGGTGACCAGCAGCTGCCCACCGGGGCAGTGCTGGAGCGGCCCGCCTTCCACTTCACGATCTCCTGGCCCGCCGGACACTGAAATCCGAGCAGGTCAGGTGCAAGTGCACATCCATCACCAACCCCTGGAGGAAACAGTGGACACCGTTGGAATGAGCACCACCGGCAGCGACTTCGACCTGGACGTGACCTTCGCCGAGAAGGGCACGGTCATCGCGGAGCTGATGAACAAGACCAGCGACAACTGCGGCAGCACCAGCGAGAGCGCCTGCGCCGGCTGCATCACCGACTGATCAGCGTGACACCAGGCCCGGTGCCCGGCCCCTGCTCCACGGGGTCCGGCACCGGGCCGATCCCGTCACACAAGGGGAGGGGAACCTGCGGATGTACCGGTACGTGGACGCGGCCTTGTTACGGGCCGCCGCCTATCCGAGCCAACTGGCCATCCCGTCCCGGCCGGAGCCGACCGGCGACGCGGCGGCGGACACCGGGCAGTGGCGGGAGTGGATCACGCAGGTGTGGGCCATCGGCTCGGTCGCCGAAGCGGTCGAGCTGGCCAGCTCCGCGCTCGCCCGCCGCATCGAGGAGATCCGTGGCGGGCAGGTGCGGCAGCCCAAGCAGGTCCGGCGGGCCGCAGACGCGCTCGCCCGCTACGTACTGCGTATCCAGCACCGCTCCACTCCCTTCGGCCTGTTCGCCGGCATAGCCCCCGCCCGCATCACAGACACGCTCTCCCTCGACTGGACGGACGTGCACCGGCCCACCGCACGCGTGGACGCCGTATGGCTCGCGTACGTCATCGATCGCCTGGAATCGATCCCCGAACTGCTGCGGCGCCTTCCGGTCGTGGTGGACTCCACCTGCTTCGTACGCGATGGACGCCTGGTCGTGCCCTGCCAGCGGCCCGACCGGGACAGTGACCGCGGTCCCGGCGAGATGAGCGTGCGGCACACCCGCGCGGTGCAGATGGTCATGGCCGCCGCCACCGTGCCCGTCACGGTCGGCGACCTGGCCGCCAAGCTCACGGCCGAATACCCCGACACCCCCACCCGCGCCGTCGACGCCCTGCTGGCCGAACTGGTCGCCCGCCGCGTTCTACTCACCGCCGTGCGTCCGCCGATGACCGTCACTGACCCCCTGAGCCACGTCATCACCGCGCTTCAGACGGCAGACGCCGTGCACGTCGAGGCTGCGCGGCCCCTCCTGAACGCGCTGAAGGACATCCGGGCGATGCTGACCCGGCACGATGCGGCTCCCACATACCAGCAGCGAAGTCTGCGGGGCTCGGCGGCCGGGGCGATGACCGCCCTCGCCCCGGCCGCCGGGGCGCCCCTGTCTGCCGACCTGCGGCTGGGCGGGGCACTGGCTCTGCCCCGGCTGGTGGCCCGCGAGGCGGAGAAGGCCGCGAGTGTGCTGGCCCGCTTGACGCCGTTCCCTTCCGGATCGGCGGCCTGGCAGGACTACCACGCCCGGTTCCTGGAAACCTACGGGCCCGGCGCCCTGGTCCCCGTCCGTCAGCTCACCGACCCCGATACCGGCCTTGACTTCCCCGCCGGATACCGCGGCTCCCGCCTTGCCCGACCCGCCCCGGCCCTGACCCCCCGCGACGAACAACTCCTCGCGCTCGCCCAGCACGCCGCCTTCGACGGCGTCCGCGAAGTCCAGCTCACCGACGAGCTACTGACCGGCCTGGCACCCGCGCACGGCGGCGTCCCGCTGCCGCACATCGACCTGCGCTTCCACCTCCAGGCCGCCACCCTCCAGGCGGTCGACAACGGCGACTTCACGCTCCATGTCAACGGCATCGCCCCGGCAGCCGGCGCGACCGCGGGCCGCTTCCTCGATCTCCTCGACGCCGCCGACCGCGACCGTATGACGGCCGCGTACACCGGTCTGCCGACCCTGACCAGCGGCGCCCGCCGGGTCCAGGTCTCCAGCCCTGCGCTGCACATCCGTACGGACAACGTCGGCCGGGCCCCCGCCGTGGAACCCGGCGTCATATCCATCGCCGAGCACTACCCAGGCATCCGGCTGGAGTTGGACGACCTAGCGGTCACCGCGGACGCGACCGGCTTCCGCCTGGTCCGGCTCTCGACCGGCCGGACCATCGAGCCGTTCGCGCTCAACGCGGTGGACCTGGGCACCTTCACCCACCCGCTGGCCCGACTGCTGGTCGAACTGCCCCGCGCCGGCGCCGCCGCCTTCGGCCCGTTCGCCTGGGGCGTGGCCGCCCGCCTGCCGTTCCTGCCCCGTATCCGTTACGGCCGCACCGTTCTCGCCAGTGCCACCTGGCGCCTCACGGCCACCGAACTCCCCTCCAGTGTCGCCGAGTTCGCCCTATGGGCCAAGCGCCTAAACACCTGGCGGCATCGCCTCGGTGTCCCCGCCGCCGTGCACCTCGGCGACGACGACCAGCGCCTCCGCCTGGACCTGGAACAGCCCGCCGACACGATGCTGTTGCGCGCCGAGCTGGACCGCACCGGGCACGCCGTCCTGCGTGAAGCGGCCGACGAGGCGGCCTGGGCGTGGATCGGCGGGCGACCTCACGAAATCACCCTGGCCCTCGCCTCCACCGCCCCTCCCGCCACGCACCGGCACGCGGCCGGAGGCCAGACGGCCGTCGGCCGGGACCACGGACACCTGCCCAGCACCTCACCGTGGGCCTTTCTCAAGCTCTACGGACATCCAGACCGGTTCCCCGACATCCTCACCCGCCACCTGCCCCACCTCCTCAGCGGCTTCGACGAAGTACCCGAGTGGTGGTACGTGCGCTACCGCGACCCGCACGACCAGCTGCGGCTGCGCTTCCGCCTCCCACACCCGGAAGCGTTCGGAGAGATAGCCGCCAAGGCCGGTATCTGGGCGGCCGATCTGCGACGGCACGGACTGCTCGGCCGCATGCAGTGGGACACCTACTACCCCGAGACCGGCCGCTACGGCACAGGACCGGCCATGGCCGCCGCCGAGTCGGTGTTCGCCGCCGACTCCACCGTCGCCCTCGCCCACCTGACGTGCGTGGTCGACAGTGAGGCCGACCCCCAGGCCCTGACCACCGCCGGCCTCGTTGACCTCGCCGCCTCGTTCACCGGCGACACTCCGCGCGCGATGCGCTGGCTGATCGACCACATCGACCCGAGCGCCGCCTTGCACCCGGCCCGCCCTCTCCACCAAGAAGCGATGCGCCTGTCCACCCCGTCCGACGGCTTCGCCGCCGTACGCGCTCTGCCCGGCGGTGAAGCGCTCACCGCCGCCTGGGCAGCCCGCCGCCAAGCGTTGCAGCACTACCGCACCGTCCTGGCGGCCGACGGCACGAAGGCGCCGGAGACGGTGCTGCCGTCCCTGATGCACCTGCACTACCTGCGTACGGCCGGGATCGGCCCGGCAGGCGAGGACCTCTGTTCACGGCTGGCCCGCTCCGCCGCCCTGTCCTGGACCGCCCGAAACCAAGGAGCCCGCGCGTGAACCCTTCAGCGACCACCGGCCCGGAACTTTCCAACCCCGGCCACGGCCCCGCCACTCGCGCTCTGCACGCCCAGTCACTCGCCCACGGCACCGTCGGCACCGCACTGCTGCACATCGAGCGCGCCCACCGCAGCCTCACATCCTGGGCCGATGCACACACCCGCCTCGCGTCCTGCACCAAAAACCTCCTCGCCGACGAGGACGCGTCGCTGTACGTCGGTGCCCCGGCCGTCGCCTTCGCCCTGCACGCCGCGGCCCGGGACACCGGCCGCTACAGCGGCGCCCTGCACGCCCTCGACTCCCAGATCACCCAGCTCACCCGACAGCGCATCCACGCCGCGCACGCGCGCATCGACCGCCAGATACGCCCCCGCGTCGGCGAGTTCGACCTCTTCTACGGGCTCACCGGCCTGGGCTCCTACCTGCTCAGCCGCGAGACGGCCGCCCCGGCCCTGCGCGAAGTCCTCACCTACCTGGTGCGACTGACGCTTCCCCTCGACAACGACCCCGACCAACTCCCGGGATGGTGGACAGACCTCGATCCCTCCGGCAGTCGCACGGCGGAGTTTCCCGGCGGGCACGGGAACCTGGGGATGGCCCACGGTGTCGGCGGGATTCTGTCCCTGCTGGCCATCGGCGCGCGGGCGGGATGGGTCGTGGACGGCCAGATCGCGGCGATGAAACGGATCTGCGGCTGGCTGGACCGCTGGCGCCAGGGCACCGAGACCAGCCCGTGGTGGCCGCAGTGGATCACCCGGGCCGAGCACCGCACCGGCACCGTGAAGCAGCCCGGCCCGCTGCGGCCGAGCTGGTGCTATGGCACCCCCGGCCTCGCCCGCGCCCAGCAACTCGCCGCCCTCGCCCTCGGCGACACCGACCGGCAATACCTCGCCGAACGCGCCCTGATCGCCTGCCTGTCCGACCCCGACCAGCTCGGCCGCATCCGCGACGTCGGGATCTGCCACGGCGCCGCCGGCCTGCTCCACACCACCCACCGTGTCGCCCGCGACGCCGCCGTGACCGGCTTCGACGCCCATCTGCCCGGCCTGCGCACCTTGCTCCTGCAGCAGGCACCCGCCGCCGATGACGGATTCCTGGACGGCGAGGCCGGGCGCTCGCTCGCCCTGCTGACCGCCGAGACGCAGGGCACCACGGTCTCCGGCTGGGACGCCTGCCTGCTGTCCGGCTGAGCACTCCCGCCATCGCCGTAGATCCCATCCAGCCTGTCGTCGAGAAGAGGCCACCCCATGCCCCCGAACCCCCGCACCACAGAGGACCTCATCGTGGCCGTCCTCGCGGGAATGCCGCTGGATCAGGCAGCCGCCCAGGCCCCGATGGAAGCCGCCCACCTCGCCGAGGCCATCGAGACGTACAAGGCGGCTGGACGCGCCGCCCTCGAAGCACAAGCCGGCCTCCGCGACTGGTACCAGGTCCGAATCCAGTTCACCGACTGGAACGGCGCGGAACGGATCGCCGCCGCCCGCCTCGCCCCCCACCTGCAGCAAGCCCAGGATGCCGGGACGATCGCCGAGTGGTGGTTCCTGCGCAAGCACCCCTGCTGGAGGCTGCGGTGCCGCCCCGGCCCAAAGGCCACCAGAACCGCGATGACGGCCGCAGTCGGGGCCGTGCTGGACACCATGGCCGCCGACGGCGCCGTCGAACGCTGGTGGGAATCCCTCTACGAACCCGAAGAGCTCACCTTCGGCGGACCGGCGGGCATGGACATCGCCCATGACCTCTTCCACGCCGACAGTCGCGGCACCCTTGACTACCTACGTCACACCCCCAGAATTCCAAACCAAGTCACAGTCGGCCGACGGGAGTTGTCTGTCCTCTTGTGCAGCACTCTGTTCCGCGGCGCCCGCCAGGACGACAACGAGCAAGCCGACATCTGGCACCGCGTCGTACGCGAACGCCCCCTGACCACCGAACCCTCTCCGGACAAGCTGAACGGCATGAGCCCCGGCCTGCGACGACTCATCAGCCTGGATGCTTCGCCCACCGGCACCCTCTTCGCGGCCGAGGGCCCTCTCGCCTTCGCAACTCAGTGGTCCGAAGCCTTTGCCACCACCGGCAGGCGCCTTGCCGACGCCGCCCGCGACGGCACCCTCGAACGCGGACTCCGCGACACTCTCGCCAGCCACGTGATCTTCCACTGGAACCGCCTCGGCCTGCCCGCCACCACCCAGGCCGTACTTGCACGGGCCGCCCGGACCACCCTCCTCACCACTCCCGACGACGGCACGGCACCGTAATGCACCCCGAACCCCACGACCGCCAGGACGTCGCCCGGATGCGGTCCGCCCACCACCGAGCCCGCACCTCCTTGGACGTACGGCCCCATCCGGGCGGGCACGAGGCATGGGGCTGGCACGGCCGAACCCTCGGCCGCCCCGTCACCACCCCAGACGGCCCCGCCTGGCTCCGCCTCGCCGCCGCACCCCTCGACCAGGCCGACTCCACCTTCTGGAACGGCTCCCGCGACGCCAAAGGCGCCATCTCGGAGACGGTGCCCCGCCCCCGCCTGCGCACGATCCATGACTGGAACGAGCCGCCGCGGCGCTACCGCGCCGAGCTGTACGACCACATCGACGAACACCCTGTCGCGACCGCACCGACCCTGACGACGAACCCCAACCTGCCCACGTCGTGGTGGACATCCCTGCATACCGCCCTCGGCACCATCGCCACAATCCCCACCGACCGCCACACCACCGACCAGCAGTACCTCGACTGGGCCATGCCGAGATTCCTCGGTCCCGCCGTCGACACCCGAACCCCGTCCTGGAGCACCGCCCACGGCGACCTGAACTGGGCGAACCTCTGCGCACCCCAACTCACGATGCTCGACTGGGAAGGATGGGGACTCGCGCCCACCGGCTACGACGCCGCCACCCTCCACAGCTACAGCCTTCTCGCACCCGACGTCGCCTCGCATATCCGCAGCGAGTTCGCGGACGTGCTGAACACACCAGCCGGCCGCTTCGCCGAACTCGCCGTCATCACCGAACTCCTCGAAAGCACCACTGGCAATCCCCTGGAAGCGTGGAGGCTTCCTCTATGCGGCTCGGGCTTGTGAACGGGCCTCTGCGCGCTTCTGGTTGATGATTCGTTCGAACTCCGCCGGAGCCAACCCTCCGGCGGCGCTGTGTCTGCGGCGCGTGTTGAAGAAGTCCGCGATCCAGGTGGCGATCTTCAGTCGGGCCTCGGCGCGAGTGGCGAAGCGGTGCCGGCGAATGTACTCGGCCTTGATCGACGAGTGGAACGATTCCGCGGCAGCGTTGTCCAGGGCCGAGCCCACGCGCCCCATGGACTGCACCACACCCAGCCGGCCGGCCGGCCGGCCGCAGAGGCTGTCGTACGCCTCACTCGTATACTCCGCCCCCCTGTCGCTATGAAAAATCACGCCGCCCACGCTCCCGCCCCGCGTCGCGGCGGCCATCTGCAACGATGCGCTGACCAGCGACGCATCGTGCCGCTCGCCCATCGCGTAGCCCAATACCCGCCGTGAGAACGCATCGTGGACGGATGCGAGGTAGAGCTTGCCCTCGCCGGTCTCAAGCTCGGTCATATCGCCCCACCACAGAAGGTCGGGCCCGATGGCGTCGTAGCGGCGAAGTACCAGGTCGCGGGCGGCTTTCCGCTTACCCTGGCGAGTCAGATTCTTGCGCCTGCGCGGTGGCTTGCGGCCCTGCAGACTGAGGTCGGCCATGATCTGGGCGACGGTGTTCTGCGAGACCTGCCAACCCTCGGCCCACAGATCCAGTGTGATCCTCGGCGAGCCGTAGGTCCGGCCCGACGCGTTGAAGAAGTGGGTGATCCGCTCGGCCAGCGTAGCTCGTCTGACCTCGCGTTTCGTCGGCTGCTCGGGGCGACGTCGCCATTTGTAGAACCAGGACTCGGACACCCCGAGCGCCCGGCAGGCAACCGTGTGCGGGACGTGGTGCTCGGTCCGCTGGTCGGCGATGAAGCCCGCAACCGTCACTTCGTCGCCTCCTTCACCCAGAGGACCACGGAACGCTTGAGGACATCGCGCTCCATCCCGACCTCGGTGTTCTCCCTGCGCAGCTGCCGGTTCTCCTCACGCAGCCGGCGCAGTTCCTCCCGCTCGGACTCCTCCAGCCCGCCCGCGGCCTCCGCGGCCGCGCGAGCCTTGGCCCGGTGGACCCAGGTCTGCAGCGTGCCCTCGTGCACCCCCAGGTCGTCACAGGTCCCGCGCGACCACCGCCGCCGTCTTCCCCGTCTCCAACACAATCCGTACCGCACCCTCACGAAAGGGCGCGTCATACGACCGTCGCTTCCCACCCATGACCCTCAACTTCCCCTTCAGTCACACCTCCACGCTACGAGGGGAAGGCCAGTTCTGCTGGTTGCCGCTTACTGGCGTACGAACCTGACACTGCGGCAGCTGGCGCCGCTGTTCGGCGTCTCGAAGTCGGCAGCGGACCGCATCGTCGACCACCTCGGCCCGCATCTGGCGCTTCAGCCCCGCAAGCGGTTCCGCAAGGACGCTGTCCTGATCGTGGATGGCACGCTGGTCCCCACCCGGGACCACACCGTGGCCAAGCAGTCGAAGAACTACCGCTACTCGACCAACCACCAGGTCGTCATCGACGCCGACAGCCAGCTGATCGTCGCCGTGGGCCGGCGCTGCCCGGCAACCGCAACGACTGCAAGGCGTGGGACCTGTCCGGAGCCAAGGCGGCCGTCGGCAAGACCACGGTGATCGCCGACGGCGGCTATCGGGGCACCGGCCTGGTCATACCGCACCGCCGCGAACGCGGCCAGGCCGAACTGCCCGCCTGGAAGGAGGAACACAACACCTCCCACCGCAAAGTCCGAGCCCGCGTCGAGCACGCCTTCGCCCGGATGAAGAGCTGGAAGATCCTCCGCGACTGCCGCCTGAAAGGCGACGGCGTCCACCACGCCATGCTCGGCATCGCCCGCCTGCACAACCTCGTCCTCGCCGGATAAGCGAACAGTGGACCAGCGGCCGACACACCGCCAAAGATCATTTACGAGACAGTCCTTAACGCCAGCTCGCATGCGTAGGAAAGGGAAAGTGCAGGGCCTGCCCCAGGCCACGAAGTAGGTGGATCCTGGACCTGCAATCCCTGCGGATTCGAGAACTTGCATGAGAGCTCTCGCCCCGAGGAGGGGCCCCATCGAGGCGAGAGGAACCCCCACTTTTCAGCAGATACGTCAATTGGCTCCGTGTCAGCGGTACACCAAGACGAGGTGAGCTACTGACCGACAACAGCATCCCACCGGGTTCAGTTCAAGTAGCCCACAAGGCTTGCCCACAGGCAACCCCTTGCATAGCATCATGACCCAAATGGCTGAGCGCATAAGACCGTGTCCTATTGACCCGAGACGCATTGGGGTCAGGCTCGTTGACTGTGCGTGAGTGAGCTCGTGGGGGATGCACGGACGTGGTCGCCGGATGCCCAGGAGACCGTGCGGTTGCTGGCGGTGTCCGCGTTGGTGGAGGGCCGGGACCGGGCAGAGGTTGCCGCCCTGCTCAAGTGTCGGTCAGGGCCGTCGACAACTGGTGGGCGAGGTGGCAGGCCGGCGCGTAGGAGAACACCAGGTCCTGTCCGAGGCCGAGCAGGCCGCCGTCCGGCAGGCTGTCCTCGAACACATCCCTTCCGACCTGGGACTTTCGGGTCAGCTGTGGACACGGGGGCAGACAGGCGAGCTGATCGTCAAGCTGTACCGGGGCCGATTCACCGAGCCCGGTGTGGGCAAGTACCTCAAGCGCCGGGGGTTTGAGGCGCCCCGAAGTTTCCGGACAGTGGTCCCACTACGATGGGACTATCCGGAAAGGGAAGTCGGTTGTCGCGGAAACGCAGGAATTTCACTCCTGAGTATCGGGAAGAGGCCGTGAAGTTGGTGATCGAGACCTCGCGTCCGGTCGCCCAGGTCGCCCGGGAACTCGGACTTGTCGAAGGCACGCTCGGGAATTGGGTCAACGCCTACCGCCGTGAGCACGCGGGAGAGGAACCGCCCCTCACGGTGAATGAACGGGCCCGACTCCGCGAGCAGGAACGCGAACTGAGGGAACTGCGGCAGAAGGTCGCTTTCCTGGAAAAAGTCGCGGCGTACTTTGCCAAGGATCCTCGGTGAGCGACAAGTTCGAGTTCATCGACGCAGAGTACGCAATGTTCACCACGGACACGGAAGAGAGGGCAACGTCGATTGATTACTGAGGTTGAACTCGTGATGTCGCGTAGTTGCTCAGGTGGGTCTGATGGTCAGGCCGGTCTCGGCGAGGCACCCGTCGATAAGGTCGCTGCGGTACTGGATGTGGCGTAGGCCGCGTCGGATGCGCTGGACGAGGTGTTCGGGGGGGCTGAAGGCGACGTTGGAGAGCCAGCCGCGTCGCAGGAGGGACCAGGGGGCCTTCCCCGTGATCGTGGACACCGGTTGTCATGCGGCGGTGGCCAGCGTAGTTGATCGCTGTTCGTAGGTGATCGGGCTGATCTGGCCGAGGCGGGAGTGCCGTCGGCGGGTGTTGTAGCGGGTCGCCCAGCGGAAGACCGCGAGGCGGGCCTCACTGGCCCCGTTCCACCGCTTGCGGCCCTGGAGCGTTTCGCGCTTCATGGTCGCGTTCAGACTCTCCGCGGCGGCGTTGTCCGCACTTGTGCCGACCGTGCCTCGCGATCTGGTCACGCCCAGCTCCGAGCAGACCTGGGCGAACTCCTTCGACACATATTGCGCCCCGTTGTCGCTGTGAAATATCGCCCCGCGCAGGCCGTCCCCGCCGCGGGCCCTCGCTGCGGCCCTGAGCGCGTCGGTGACCAGCGAGGTCCGCATGTGGTCGGCGATCGACCAGCCCGTCAGGCGTTTCGAGCACAGGTCCAACACCGTTGCCAGATAAAGGAATTGGCCGTTGCCGATCGGGAGATAGGTGATGTCGCCCACGTACTTGGTGTTCGGCACCGGGGCAGCAAAGTCCCGCTGGAGCAGGTCCGGCACCGGTGTCGCCGACGGCTCGGGAATGGTGGTGCGGACCTTCTTGCGCAGGTGCAGCCCGACGATGTGGAACTTGCGCATGACGCGCTCGACCCGCTTGTGATTGACCGGCTTCCCGGCCTCCTTCAGCTCGGCGGTGACGCGCGGAACCCCATAGGTGCCGTCCGATTCCTGATGGATCCGGTTGATGTGCTCGGCGAGCTCGGCATCCGCCCTCGCCCGGCTGGCCCGCGCGGATGCGCCGGCCAGCCACCGGTAGAAGCCGGAACGCGAGACCGCGAGTATCCGGCACAGCCGCTTGACGCCGAAGGCGCCACGGTGATCCTCGACGAACTGGAAGCGGCTGCTCACCAACTGGTCTCCGCCGCAAAATACTTCGCGGCCCTCCGCAGGATCTCCCGCTCGAGCTCGAGTTCCTTCACCCGCGCCCTCAGCTGCCGGTTCTCCTTCTCCATCGCGGTGGCCTCCACCGCCCCGGGCCGGGCGGCCTGCTCGGCATCCCGCACCCACGTGCGGAGCGTCTCGTGGTTGACGCCCAGGTCCTTGGCCACCGACGCGTACGTCCCACCCGGGCTCGAGTGATACAGCGCGACGGCATCGGCCCGGAACTCAGGCGAGTACTTCGACGTCCCCAACGGGAACTCCTGTCCTATGGATCATCACGATCCAATGATCAGGGTGTCCACGCTCAAGGGGAAACGCCCGCCGCGAGTCTTCCGCGCAGGGCCACACCTCCTTGACCCACCCGGCCACCGCGTCGTCGTCCCGCTCCATGGCGCGTCGGGCCGGTACCTGGCAGGACCAGCCGTTGCGTACCAGCAGCTTGCGCACGCCCTGGACCGTGTAGGTCAGGTGGAAACGCCGGCCGATCACCGTCTTCACACGGCTCAGGGTCCAGCGTTGGTCCTCCCAGCCGTGCGCGGCCGGCCCCTTGGCCAGCTCTGCTTCCAGCTGGGCGAACTGCTTCTCGCTCATCCTCGGCAGTGACGCCGGCCCCTGTGACCGCAGAGCCCGCGGACCGCCCTCGTCCCACCCCTGCCGCCATCGCTGCACCGAGCGGACGCTGATCCGAAGGTCCTTGGCGATCACCGAGCTCGCCTCGCCTCGCGCGAACCGCTCGGCTTCCTAATGAAGTTGTCAAGCCGCTGTAGCCACTGGGGGTGCGACCTCGTAGCACCGTCGGTCACGGATCAGGGCCCACAGGACGTTGACGCGGCGGCGGGCGAGGGCGAGCACGGCTTGGACGTGCTTCTTTCCCTCGGCGCGTTTGCGGTCGTAGAACTTCCGCGAGTTGGGGTCGCAGCGGACGCTGACGAGCGCGGAGGTGTAGAAGACGCGCTGGAGTCTTCGGTGGTAGGCGACCGGCCGGTGGAGGTTGCCGCTGACCTTGCCCGAGTCGCGAGGCGCGGGCGCAACGCCGGCGAAGGCCGCCAGGGCGTCCGGAGAGTCGAAGTCGTCCAGGCTGCCGCCGACAGCGGCGAGGAATTCCGCTCCCAGCACGGCACCGATGCCGGGGACGCTCTGGACTATGTCGGCGAGTTCGTGCTCGCGAAACCGGCCCTCGATGAGCTTGTCCATCTCGGAGATCTGCTCGTTGAGGGTCATCACCTCCCCGGCCAGGGTGTGGACCAGCTTGGCTATGGTCTTCTCCCCGGGGATGGCGGTGTGCTGCCGCTCTGCTGCCTCAACGGCTGCTTCGGCCAGGGATCTTGCGTTGCGGACGGTGCGGTTGGCCAGCCACTTGGTCAGCCGTGTGACCCCGGCGCGGCGGATCGAGGCCGGACTCTGGTACCCCGTCAGCAGCTTGAGCGGGCCGGTGTTGGTCACGTCCAGGGCCCGTTCCAGGGCGGGGAACATGCTCAGCAGGGTGCCGCGCAGGCGGTTCACGGTGCGGGTGCGGTCCTCGACCAGGTCGGCGCGGCGTCCGGTCAGCAGCTTCAGCTCGATGGCGGCTTCGTCGCCGGGGCGGATGGGCCGCAGGTCGCGGCGCATCCTGGCCTGGTCGGCGATCACGTAGGCGTCGCGGGCGTCGGTCTTGCCCTCGCCGCGGTAGCCGTCGGAGGCCCGGTTCACCAGCCGGCCGGGCATGTACAGGATCTCCTGGCCGTGGTTGACCAGCAGGGCCAGCAGCAGTGCGGGTTCTCCGCCGGTCATGTCGATGGCCCAGGTGACCTGACGCCCGTCGGCCAGGTCGAGGACGTCACCGAGCAGTTTCAGCAGCTCGGGCTCGTCGTTGGCGACCCGCCGCGACAGCAGTGTTTTGCCGTCGGTGTCCAAGGCGAGGCCGTGGTGGTGGCCCTTGCCGCTGTCGATCCCCGCCCATATCCGGCTCATCGTGCTCCTGACGTTCGTGTTCGTACTGTTCGTGCCACGGACGACTTCGCCGGCATTGCTCTACGCAGCGACTTGTTCGCACTTCCTAATCGGCGGCCGAGTCGTCGTGGGGTGCCGGGCGGCGAAGCCTCGCAAGCCACAAGGTGGCAGCCGCCTGACAGCCACACCCAGCACCCCTGGGCGACCCAACCCTACGAATGGCTCGATCAACCCGATCAAGAAGGTAGAGCTGCCTGATTCGAAGGAGGAATCGTGCAAAAGCTATCTCATCGTCCGGACATGTGACGTTCCGCCGCACTTTCCTGATCGAGTATCGGCGACCTGGGTGCTGCGCTCATGGGACGGGGCTCCGCTGCCATCACGAAGCGGAGCCCCCAATGCCCACGTGGGGGACGTGGTCGTGCTCTTCAACGAGCCTCTGCTGAGGGGGTTACCCAGGCGCCCGGCACGGAGCGGGCCGCTGCAACGCGGGCAGCGGGTACCGGACGCGGATCACTCCTCGGGATGGTCGCGGGCGGACTTGAGGATCAGGTTCCACGTCGGGCGGGAGTACGCCTTCTCCGTCTGCTCCTGGAGCTGGGGGATCAGTTCGGCGTTCTTGGCGCCGGGGTTTGCCGCGATGGCCTGTCGCGCAAGGGCCAGTCGCTCGTCTCCCCTGGTAGGGGTAGGCCAGTCCGCGGCGACCCGTGGGCCGCCCGCCGGCGTGACCGCGCCCCTTCCGGTCCGCGAGGTACTGCCACAGCCTCCAACGCTTCCACTTCGGGCGATCCCGGGTCGGGAGCTCGTCCCAGTCATCCGGCTCGGGCCAACCCTCAGGCGGGTTCTTGACGTAGTGGGAGACGGTGGCGGAGTCGGAGAATCCGCACACCTTCGCCGCCTCGGCCGGGCCCACCATCTCTTCTGGGTCTCCGTCGAGCTTCGGCGGGTTGGTGGTGTTCGCGGCGGCGCGCTGACGCTGAAGCTCGTGGTGCCACGTCGCCCAGACCTCGCCATCCCAGTGCATGACGCCGTCGATGGTCTCCGCGACGTCCGGGTGACCGTTTTTCTCCCGGTTGGTCCAGAGGCTCTGAAGCGTCGGCTCACTGATATTATGGGCCTTGCGCAGGTCCGCTCGTGAGTAGAGCGTTGGGCTGGTCTTGCGGGGCACGTCGTCTCCTGTTCGGGGTCGTGAGTACTCGGCGGGCTCATTGGAGGTCGTCTGGTTCGGTGCCGGCGCCCACTGCGGCTGCCGGTGGGTTCGAGTCGGGTGAGGGCGGCTATGTTGTCCAGGGGAACGGCGGCGGCCCAGTCGGCGCGGCAGTGGTGGCCGGCGGGGAGGTTGAGTACGAGGTGCCGGCCGGTCGGGGGGAGGTCCTCGACGATGACGAAGGTGTCGGTGTGGTCGGCACCGAGGCTGTTACCCCTCTTGAGCTGGGCGATGTCGCCGGGCTGGGGACAGTCGGGGTGTCGGTCGCATAGCATGGTACGGTTCTCTCTGGTGAGAGAACACTGACGGCCAGCGCCTTGTTGCCCTTGTGCGCTGACCGTCATCTGTTGCCTGGGGTGCGTGGCGCCCCGTGGGACGCACGGCCGGTCGGAGGTTGCCCGCTCCGCTGACGGCGGAGTAATTAAACCACCTTTGGGTTGAGCGGGGTGGGGCCCTGGTCCGAAGGACGGCGGTCATCAGAAGAGGGCCCCCTGATCTGTCGGGTGCTTGTCCTGGTCGCTCGGCGGCCGGGCTATGTGGAGTTAGCGGGGGCGTCCCGTGTGCGGCGGGGCGCGTGCTTCGCTGCGGTAGCGGCTCCAGGCCAGGAGCGGAGCGCCTTGGTCCATCCACCCCGCCGGGTACACGGATGTCAGTTGGGCCCAGTGTCCCGGGCTCTGTGGGATCTGCCACCGGTCTTTGACTCTGGTGATCGGCGGCAGCGTCCGCCAGCCCGGGAGCGCGTGGTCGTGGGCGTCTTCCACCGCCCGTATCCCTCGCCGCGGTGGATGGGGCCTTCCCAGTCGCGGGTGAGGCATCCGCCCCGGAATTCCTGCTCGTCCCGGCGGCCGGGCGGCCGGCTGCGGGAGAGCAGGGTCGGGATGTGGTGCTCGGGTGGGTCCAGCTCGTGCCCGAGGTCGCAGTACACGCCGCCTGGGTGTCCGGGCTTGTTTTCGACAGGGTGAAGTAGAGCCAGTGAGACAGCGGGAATGAGGGCCACTGTGTTTGGGTGGGTATGACATGCCGCTGATGGCGTAATGGCGGTTGTGGGCCGTTTGGTCCGATCACGCTGTGGTCTGTTGATCACGGTCGTGTCAGGAGCCCGTGGGTGTACAGGTCGCGTGAGTGGATCTTTGAGCGGATCCGTCGTGATCGTCGGATGGATCCGGCGGTGTCGGGGCGGGAGCTTGCTCAGCGGTACAAGGTGTCGCGGAACACGGTGGCGAAGGCGTTGGCGTGCCCGGTGCCGGCGGTGCGGAAGAAGCCGCCGCCGCGCAAGAGTGTGCTGGAGCCGGTGAAGGGCTTCATCGACCCGATGCTGCGCGAGGACGCCGACGCGCCGCGCAACATAAGCACACCGTTGACCGGATCCTGGAGCGTCTGGCTGCGGAGCGGGACTTCGAGCTGGCCTCGTATTCCACGGTGCGGGACTACGGCGGTAAGCGGCGCCCGCAGCTCGTGCTGGAGGGCAAGAAGGGCCGGCAGCGTGCCCTACCCGGCGTTCCCGCCGGAGATCAGGAAGGTGATCTACCGCACGAACATGATCGAGTCGATCAACGCCAGGCTGCGGAAAATCACCCGCAACCGCGGACACTTCCCGACGGAGCAGGCCGCGGTCAAGGTGCTCTACCTCGCGATCCGAGAGCTGATCGAACCCAAGACCCACAGCAAAACCCACGCCACGCCGCACTGGAAGGCCGCGCTGAACGCGTTCTCGATCTACTTCCAGGACCGCATTACCCTCTAGTGAAACCCCAGGACTTACACGGAGTCACTGACACACCCTCTCAAGCGCTACCTCGCCCGACGCCTCTACCGCCACCTCAACAATGCCGCCGCAACGGCACCAGGGGTTGACGAGACATAGAAGCTTCATTGGGATGAGGCGCCCCGAAGTTTCCGGACAGGGGTCCCACTAAGGTGGGTCTGTTCAGAAAGGGAAGTCGATTGTCGCAGATACGCAGGAAGTTCACTCCTGAGTATCGGGAAGAGGCCGTGAGGATGGTGATCGAGACGTCGCGTCCGGTCGCCCAGATCGCTCGGGAACTCGGACTTGTCGAAGGCACGCTCGGGAATTGGGTCAACGCCTACCGCCGTGAGCACGCGGGAGAGGAGCCGCCCCTCACGGTGGATGAACGGGCGCGGCTCCGCGAGCAGGAACGCGAGCTGAGGGAACTGCGGCAAAAAGTTGCTTTCCTGGAAAAGGTCGCAGCGTACTTTGCCAAGGATCCTCGGTGAGCGATAGGTTCGAGTTCATCGATGCCAGGGCTTGATCAAGTTCCGTGAGTGTCTGGGTTGTTGGTGATGCCCAGGATGGCGAGTGCTCGTTCGGGTTCGTGGCGAATGGCGCGGGTGGTCTTGGCGATGTTGTCGGCTCCGAGGATCTTCAGGGTGCCGATGGCGAGGTTGCGGATGGTGGCCATGGCGCGGGGTGCAGTGCCGGTGTGAATGGTCGAGGCGTCCTCAGCGAACGTGACATCTCGGATGTAGTGGGAAGAATTTTCGATTCCCCAATGCCCGCGAATGGCGGCGGCGAGGTCGATGGGGCGGGTTTGATGGGCGGCGAGGCTGGTGACCGCGTAGACGTTCTCGCGGGTTTCGGGCCGGCCGGTGGGCTTGCGGCGGCGGTGGACCCGGATGGCGAGGTGGGCGTGGGGGAAAGCGATGCCGCCGAGGTTGTCGGCGATAGCGCAGGTTTTGATCGAGCGGGACTCGCGGCGGCCGTGGGCGGTGGCGGTGTGCTGGACCTTGATCGAGGTCCAGGGCAGGGCGGCGAGTTGGGCGTAGGCGGTGGGCTGGTTGGTCTTGATGACGGCGATGTAGTGGGCCTTCTTCGTCTCGACCAGCCAGGTGATGTTGGCCTTCACCGAGTGTAGGGCATCGAAGGTGACGACGGTGTCGGCGAGGTCGAGCGGTGCCAGCAGGGGTTTGAAGTGGCGCACTTCGTTGGTCTTCGCACCGACTTCGACCTGGGCAATCGTGGCGACGCGGTCGTGGGTGACCGCCGAGAGCAGGTGGCGCCGCGGCGCGGCCAGGCGGGCTGAGCCCGTGAGGGCCTTGCCGTCCACGGCGATGATCTGCCGCGATCGGGTCTCGGGCATGTCCACGGACGCGGTGATGCGGTGCCGGTCGGCCAGGTAGGCGCCCACAGCCTGGTCCAGGGCGTCGCCGTCAAGTGCCTGAAGGACGCGTCCGAGAGTGACCGGCTTGGGGCTGCGCCGCCAGCCGAGCAGGTGACGGCGTACCCCGAGGGATGCCAGCAGCGAGTTCGTGGCCCGCTCGCCGAACTCGGCGAGTTCATCGATGCTCTTCGCACCGCAGACGGCCGCGCAAGCACACATCAGCAAGATCGCCGTCAGCGAGTACCACCGGCCCCGGCGTGAGCGCGGATCCGGAACCGATTCGAGGTAGGGGCCCAGGTCAGCGATCCGGTCCGCATCCAGCGGCCCCAGCTTCTCCAGCACGGCAGGGATAGGGGAAGCTGCAACAGCAGGCACGGGACGTCCTCGTGATCATCTGGCTTCGACACCACAATGATCACGAACCCCCGTGCCTGCTCTGCCATCCGCCCCTACCGGCCTGATCGTCAACCCTCCACGCAAGCCAGGAACTTGACGGAGCCCTGCATCGATGCCGAGTACGCGACATTCACCACGAACACCGAAGAGATATCGTCGGTCGCGAAGATGTGTGACTGGCTGGAAGTGTCCCGCTCCGGATTCTACGAATGGCGGAGTCGGCCGCTTTCGGCGACCACCCGGCGACGGGAGGATCTGAAATTGCTGATCACCAAGTCTTTCGAGGATTCTGACGGCACCTACGGCTACCGGCGCGTTCACGCCGACCTCGCCGCCTGGGGCGTGGCCTGCGGGCCCGAACTCGTGCGTGACCTCATGCGGGAGCTGGACCTCCAGGCGTGCCAGCCGCGGCCGTGGCGCCACAGTCTCACCGAGAACGACGGCCGGGCCGGCCCGATCCCCGACCTCGTGAACCGCAACTTCACCGCCGACGCGCCGGGGAAGAAAATGGTCGGTGACATCACCTACATTTCGACCTGGGAGGGCTGGGTATTCCTCGCCACCGTCATCGACTGCCGTACCAAGGCCGTGACAGGCTGGGCGATGGACGACAACTACAAGACCCCGCTCATCGAGGCTGCCATCGAAATGGCGGCACGCAATCACCCGCTCTCCGAAGACGCCATATTCCACTCGGACCGCGGCAGTAATTACACCTCAGAACAGTTCGCCCGGACGCTGGACAGACTGGGCATCCGGCAATCCGTCGGGCGGACCGGCATCTGTTACGAGGTGAGTCGGCGGCGGGAATCTCACCCACCGCCGCTCTCAGAACCGTGCGTGAACCTCGCGACTCACACGGCTCCCATTGTTGAACCAGTGGGCAATGCGCCATGCTTCCAGTGAGCGAACATACCCGGGAATGCTGAGGCAATCTCAGCCAGCCTCCTCCGGGCCTTCCTTGAGGCACTACGATACCGTTTGTACTTCCTCCGGGCCCATTTCACCAGGAACGGATTGATCCGCTGTTCCAGGAACCTGATCAATCTGGACTTGTAGAAGCGCCCATAGTAATTGATCCATCCCGCCACGACAGGGTTGATCATCGCGGCGATCTCCCGAAAGCTCAGCTCGGTGCAGCGCCCCAGTCGCCAACTCCGGATAGTCCTCGCCATGGACTTCATGGCTGTTTCGCTCACTGCTGGAAGGAAGCCGGTTTTCAGCCTCCCATCCCGCAAGCGGGCCGCCCGAGGACGGAAGGTGTACCCCAGGAACGTGAACTCCGTGACCGGGAACTCCCGTTCACGACCTTCCTGTTTGCAGTACACCACCCTGGTCTTCTCCGGATGGAGACGTAATCCGAACTGCAGCAACCTGCGCTCGATGATGTCGCGGACGAAATTCGCCTGCTTCTCACTGGCGCAATGCACCACAGCGTCGTCGCCGTACCGCTCGAACCTGATCGCCGGGTACTCCCGAGCCAACCACGCGTCGAAGGCGTAGTGCATAAACAGATTCGACAACAACGGGGAAATAGAAGATCCTTGAGGAGTTCCCTTTTCCCGTCTGACGAGCGTTCCGTCGGGCTGTTGCACAGGGGCGACAAGCCATCGCTTCACATACAACAGAACCCACGAGAGATTGGTATGCCTTTCCACTGCCGCGATGATGGGGGCGTGCGGCACGTTGTCGAAAAAATCCCTGGATATCAAGGTCGATCACCCAGGGATGCCTCCAGCACCGCTGCTTGCACGTCTCCACCGCATCCAGCGCGGACCGCCTCGGGCGATAGCCATACGAGTCCTGATGGAAGATCTGCTCCACATCTGGCTCCAACGTCATGGCCACTACCGTCTGGGCGATTCTGTCGGCCACGGTCGGAACCCCAAGGCTCCGAGTCCCACCGCCGGTTTTGGGAATGTCAACCGCTCTCACGGGTGGGGGGAAGTAGCTTCCCGAGGAGAGTCGATTCCACAGCTTGTACAGGTTGTTCTTCTCATCCTGCTCAAACTCCGCTAACGACTGCCCGTCCACCCCAGCCGCTCCCCTGTTGGCCTTGACCTTCAGGTATGCGTTCCAGATCAGCCGTTTCGGAATATCAAACGGCTTGCTCGCTGATCTCGTCTCGACCATCCGATTCCTCCCATCTCTGGTTGATCGCCGATCGACACCCAACAACACGTCCCCTTCGCTCCGCCTCTATTACGGAGGTTTCATCACTACTACGGGACATTCCGCCCTCCCGACGCGCGACCGGTACTCCGGCTCTCATGGCTCTTCGCCACTTGAGCCTCTTCCTCTCGCGAGCCACGTCAACCCGTGGATCGCGGTTTCGCGTCGAGGAGTTCTCCAGTTCCGTTGTGAAGCCCGGACTGAGCTCGCGCCACCTTCATGCCGGACACCGCCAGACCAATAGACAGGTTCTCGTCTGGCTTGTCCCAGGACAGCATTGAGGCCCTGGTTTTGATGTCATCTAAGCTTTACGACACGTCATCAGTGGTTCACTTGCGTTCGCCTTCTCAACCCCCACCTGCCGCATTCAGTACGGCTTTTCCATGACGCTCACCACCACGGCTCATTCACCGCAGCAGCTCATGGTGGTTTGACACCTGCACCTGCATGCCGATGTCGAAGGACCTACCTTCATCTCCACAACAACATGGCGACTGTTCGTTTCCGTCTTCTACATCAGAACCTCACAATCACCTTCTGGACACACCAACGCCCTGGCGGAATCATTCTTCGCGACCCTGAAAAACGAACGAGTCCATCGGACCGTCTACCACACCCGCGAACACGCCTACCGTGATATTGCCCGCTACATAGAGGTCCGCTACAATACGAAACGCCGCCACTCAGGACTCGGGTATCGGACCCCACGAGAAGTCCACGACGAGTACCTGCTGAATCAGCAGCTCGCCGCATGAATTAGCCAGTAGGTAGCTGTCCGGAAAACGCGGGGCCCCTCAGGAATCAGTAGTCAGACGAGACAGTGATGGGAAAGCCCGTGTCGTAGGCGAGGCAGGCGATGGCAAGCGGGTCGAGAGCAAGATGGCCGGCAACGCTGACTTCCCGCTCGTCCCTGACCTGCACGGGCATCCCCTGATAGGTGAGCCATCGGCTCACCTATCAGGGGCACGGTGCGCGGGTCGCTCAGGTGGGAAGGGCGGTGCCGCGGGTTTCGGGCGCGAGGCGTACCAGCGCCATGCCGATAATGAAGACGAGCGCGGTGAGGGTGAGCGGGATGGTGAGGGAGCCGGTGGCGTGGATGCCGTAGCCGATGAGGAAGGTGCCGGCGGCGGCGAACCAGCGGGAGAACGTGGTGGTGAAGGCGAAGGCGGTGGCTCGCATCCGGGTGGGGTACTGCTCGGGCAGCCAGATGGTGAACACCGCGAAGCTGGCCCCGCCGAGGCCGAGTACCGGCAGGAAGGCGAAGGTCAGGCCGATGGAGTGCAGCGGGTAGGCGATGCCGTAGGCACCCACCGTTCCGACGATCATCAGTCCGAAGGCGGCGACGAGCGCGCCGCGCCGTCCGAAGCGGCCGGCCAGCCGGGGCACTGCGAAGCAGCCCAGGATGGTGAAGGCGGCCACGGTCATGGAGGAGAGGCTGGCGAGGCGCACGGTGGCGTCGTGGCTGTAGCCGGCGTCGGTCGACAAGTTGGTCATCGCCGTGGGCACGTACGTGGAGCCTGCCCACAACCCCATGACGCAGACCACGAGCAGCAGCAGGTTGCCGATGGTGCGTGCGCGGTAGGGAGTGGAGAGCACTTCGATGACGGGTTGCCAGAAGGAGCGGGCCGGCCGGTCCGAGGTGTCCTCCTGCCAGCGCTCGGGTTCCGGGGTGGTACGGCGGATGAGGAACACGGCCAGGGCAGGGATGCCGCCGACGAAGAACATGCCGCGCCAGCCGAGTGCGGGGCCGAACAGCAGGTAGACGCAGGAGACCGCGAGTACGCCGAAGTACGCGGCCGAGTGCATCAGGCCGCCGAAGCGTGCCCTGACCCGCTCCGGTATGACCTCGGCAAGCAGGGTGCCGGCCATGGCCCACTCGCCGCCGACGCCGATGGCGGCCAGGAAGCGGAAGGCGTTCCATTCCCACAGGTTGGTGGCTGTCCCGGCCAGGGCGGTGAAGACCCCGTACATGAGGATGGACGCCATCATGGCGGGCTTGCGGCCGAACCGGTCGGCGATGGGGCCCCAGATGAAGGCGCAGCCCCAGCCGAGCAGGAACACGGCGGCACTGAGCTGTCCGTACCAGCCGATGTTCTCCGGGGTGACGGCGATGCCGGCGGCGGGAAGCAGCACGGTCAGGGTGGGGGCCAGCACGAGCCCGGGGATGGTCCAGCTGAAGCCGTCCATGGCCCAGCCGCCGAAAGAGCCCCAGAAGGCATGGCGCTGGGGGCCGGTGAGGCGGGTGGGAGGGGATTTGGCTGTGGTGCTCTCTGTGGTGTGCTCGTTGATCGTCACAGGGACCTCGATTCGGCTCGGGAGGTGACGACGGCGGGGGGAGGTGACGCCTGCGGTCCGACGCAGGTCAGCCGACGGTGATCCGGTTGAGGAAGGTGCTGAGCCCGCTCTGCATGCTGGCGTAGTCGGCGGCGGGGCCGGCCGGGAGCTTGCGCAGACGGTCGCGTGCGGGGGCGAGAAGGGTGTCGATGGAGCGCTTGGCCGCGCGAATCGCCGTCGGGGGGTGGGCGGTGATCGATGCGACCAGGGCGGCCGTGGCGGTATCCAGTTCTTCCTCGGGTGCGCTGGCGGTGGCCAGCCCGAGCCGTACCGCCTCCGCGCCGTCGACCAGCCGCCCGGTGAACAGCAGGTCGCGGGCCGTGGCCGGGCCGGTGAGCACAGCGAGGCGGGCCGCGAAGGCAGGAGGTACCAGAATGCCCCATCGGGCGATGGGCATGCCCAGCTTGGCGCTGGAGGAGACGATCCGCAGGTCACAGGCGCAGGCCAGCTGGCAGCCGGCACCGACTGCGGCACCGCGGACGGTGGAGATGACGGGGACGGGGAGGCGTTCGATGGCGGTGAGCGCAGTCTCCATGGCGGCGAAACTCGTGTCGATATCAGCGGGGGCGGCGGACAGCCATTCGCGCATGTCGGAGCCCGCGCTGAAGGTGGCGGTCCCCCGGCCGGACAGGACGACGGCGCCCAGGGACCGGTCTTCCGCCAGGTCGTCGAACAGGGCGGCAAGTGCCTGCCAGTCGCGGGTACCGAGCGCGTTGGCGCGGTGCCCGGTGCCGACCCGGACAGTGGTGACGGCGCCGTCACGCTGGATGTCTATCGCTCCGGAGTCGGTCATCGCACCGCTCCTGCCGCGTGCAGTTCGGCGATCTCGGCCGGGCTGTATCCGGTTTCGGTGAGCACCTCGTCGGTGTGCTGGCCCAGGACCGGCGGTGCGGTACGGATGCGGGTGGGTGTGCCGCTGAGCTTCAGCGGGGAGCCGACGGTGCGCAGCCGTCCCGCGGTGGAGTGGTCGAGTGCGGTGACCATGTCCCGGGCGGTGGCCTGGGGGCTGGTCAGGGCTTCTTCGACGGTGTTGATCGGGGCGCAGGGCACGCCGGCGGCTTCAAGTAGCTGTGCCCATTCGGCGTTGCTGTGCCGGGCGAGTTCCGCCTCCAGCAGCGGGATGAGCTGTTCACGGTTGCGGACCCGATCGGGGTTGGTGGCGAAGCGGGGGTCGGCGGCGAGCGAGGCGGAGCCCAGCACTGCGGCGAGGGACCGGAACAGTTTGTCGTTGCCGGCGGCGACCATCAGATAGCCGTCGCCGGTGGCCAGCGCCTGGTAGGGCACGATCGTGGGGTGCGCGGAGCCGTGCGGGCCGGGGGCGGCGCCGGTGGCGAAGTAGCCGCCGGCGACGTAGGTGAGCCAGGCGAGCTGTCCGTCGAGCAGTGAGACGTCCAGGTGCTGGCCGAGCCCGGTGCTCCGGCGGGCCTCCAGCGCGGCAAGGATGCCGATGGTGGCCCACATGCCGGCGCCGATGTCGGCGGTGGCGACTCCGGGCCGCATCGGCGGACCGCCGGGTTCTCCGGTGATGCTCATCATGCCGCTCTGGGCCTGGGCGATGGCGTCGTAGCCGGGCCGCGCCGCCCAGGGGCCGGTCTGTCCGTAGCCGGATATGGAGGCGTACACCAGCCGCGGGTTACGGGCGGACAGGGTGCGGTAGCCCAGGCCGAGCCGGTCGGCGGTGCCGGGGCGGAAGTTTTCCACCACGACGTCGGCCCGGTCGGCCAGCCGCAGGACGAACTCGCGTCCCTGGCCGGTCTTGAGATCGACCGAGACGCCACGCTTGTTGCGGTTGGTGGACAGGAAGTAGGCCGCCTCGTCGCCTTGGAACGGCGGGCCCCACTGACGGGTGTCATCGCCGTCCTTGGTGTCCTCGACCTTGACGACGTCGGCGCCGAGGTCGGCCAAAACCATGGTGGCCATCGGGCCGGACAGGATGCGGGACAAGTCCAGTACGCGGATGCCTGCCAGGGCGGCGGGAGCCGTTCCGGTCTGGGAGCTGGGATGTGCGGTCGATGTCATCGGGGTCGTGCCTTTCTGGGGCCAGCTACCGAGAAATTGGATGGACCACTGGTCCTCTGGACCTTGCGCTAGAGTGTCAGGCGGGTCCGATCCGCTGTCAAGGGTCGGGGGCGAGTCCGTCCGGGGAAGGGATCTGCACGGTGACCGATTCACTGCGTCCGCTGGCACGCCCCCGCTTGTACGAGCAGGTCGTGGAACGACTGCGGGAGTACGTCCAGGCCGAGAGCCTGCAAGCCGGCGACCGACTCCCCCCGGAACGTGACCTCGCCGACCAGCTCGGAGTGAGTCGCACCTCCGTGCGGCAGGCCATCGTGGCCCTGGAAGTGCAGGGCCTGGTCGAGGTTCGGCACGGTGGCGGCACCTACCTACTGCGCGACCGGCTGGACGCCGAGCCCCTCCAAGCCATGATCGACCGGCGTCGACGGCTACCGGACGTCCTGGACGCTCGGGACGCATTGGAGACCAAACTCGCCGCCCTCGCGGCCGCCCGCCGCACGAACCAGGACCTGGAAGAGATCGACGCGGCCCTCGCCGCCATGGTCGACGCAGTCGAACGCGGAGAGCTCGCCGTCACCGAGGATCAGCGCTTCCATGCCGCGATCACCGCAGCGGCCCACAGCCCGCTGCTGGCCGAATTCATGACAGAGATCTCGCAGCCGATCGCAGAGAGCCGCACCGAGTCACTGCGCCAGCCAGGCCGCCCCGAGCAGTCGCTCCACCAGCACAAACTCATCGCGGAAGCCGTACGAGCCGGCATCCCGGAGGCCGCGGCACAGGCCATGCACACCCACGTCGACAGCGTCGGCCACGTCAAACTGCTGGAGTGGCACGCCAACGCCAACGGGGAGTAACACCGAACTCCACGAGCATCAGTGGCCACAGGGCAAGCGTGCAGGAATCCGTACCGCCCCCACACCGTGAGCTTTCGCTCCGCACTCGACCGAGCTTGCGTGCGTACGCGGCCGGCATCGAGACCGCGCCCCGCTTCATTGCGTTCCACACTTACCCGCCCCTGCATGTGCCGCTCGTGAGGGTCTTCGGGGCGAGGACTCTTCGCCCACCTGCTCTCGATATGCGTTAAAAAAACAACAAGGTCCGGTTTGGGCGAGCTTGGGGAAAATTTCCCGTGGATTCATGAGCCGGTCCGCCCGGAGTCGGCAGGAGCGTCCGGGACATCAGGAGCAGCGCTCGCGCGAGACCCCGCTCGGGTAGGTGGGTCGGCGTTTGCGGTCGGCACCGGCCCTGCGCAGCATCGCCGGCCAGATGCTCGTCTTGTTGGTGGCGGTGGTGCTGCTGCTCGTCGCCGCTGGGGCGGCGGCGCTCGTCTGGCAGGCCCGGCACACCAGCGAGGAGAAGGTCCGCGAGCGGGCGCTTGCCGTTGCCGAGACTTTCGCGCAATCCCCCGAGCCCCTGGCGGCCCTGCGTCCCTCCGACCCGTCTGCGTCACTGCAGCCGCGCGCCGAGGGCGTCCGACACCGGACCGGCGTCGGCTTCGTCGTCGCGACGAGCCCGACGGGGCTGTACGCCTTCGGCGGCGACAGGAACCGAAGTAATCACTGATTTGATCTTCCGGCTACCGAGAAGACTTGCAACCTGCATCTTTCCTGGCCTGTTGACGCAGAAACGAAGTAAGTGTTTACTTCCCTCATCTGATCGGCCGCCGCGATTGCGAGGAAACACCGTGGGCGAGATTCTCGGAATCGGAGTCACGCATTACCCACCCCTGTCAGGGGTGGACGAAGACATGGCGTGGCTCCTGCGCAACAGCTTGCAAGACCCGCTCGTGCCCGAGCACGCGAAGGACGTGGCTTCGTGGCCGAAGCGGATGAGGGAAGAGTGGGGCTCCGACGAGGGCAGGGCTGCGGCAGCGCGCCACCGCGAGGGTCTGGTGGCTGGGCTGGACCACTGTCGGGCCGAACTCGACGCGTTCAACCCGGACGTCGTTGTGGTTTGGGGCGATGACCAGTACGAGAACTTCCGCGAGGACATCATCCCGCCCTACGCGGTCCTGGCCTATCCCGACATGACGGTCAAGCCGTGGGCCAACATGGCGCACTCGTCGGCGATGGATGACAGGCCGAACGTATGGAATGAGGGCCCTGACACGACCTTCGAGGTGAAGGGAGCGCCCGAGGTTGCACGGTTGCTCGCGAAGCAGCTCCTCGAGCAGGGCATCGACGTCTCGTACGCATACAAGCCCCTTCACCAGGAGGGGTTCGCGCACGCGTTCCTGAACACGCTGCTCTACCTCGACTACCACCGTCGAGGGTTCCCCTACCCGGTCGTTGCGTTCCCGCTGAACTGCTACGGATCCCTCGTTGTCGCGAACAAGGGTTTCACCGTGTCTCTCGGAGAAAAGCCCGAGCAGCTGGACCCGCCGTCGCCGCCGCCGTGGCGGTTCATGGAGGTCGGCCGCGCTGTCGTGCGGGCGCTTGCCGCCACTGACCTGCGGGTTGCGCTCGTCGCGTCGTCAAGTTGGAGCCATGCCTTCAACACAGACAAGACGTGGAGGCTCCAGCCCGACGTTGCCGCCGACCGTGAGCTGTACGACGCGATGGTGAACGGGAAGTACGACGTCTGGCGGGACCGTACCACCGCGGCGATCGAGAACAGTGGCCAGCAGGAACTGCTCAACTGGTACACCCTTGTCGGCGCGATGGAAGAGCTGGGCCACACGAAGCCGGACTGGAGCGTGTTCGAGGAGTCGTACGTCTTCAATTCGTGCAAGGTGTTCGCGGTCTACCGGCCGTGACGTGGTGCGATAGCGTGCGTGAACGGTGACGGCGGACCGACTTATCGGAGAGGCGAGGCACTTGTCGAGTGGGTCTTCGGAGCAAGGTCCTCGGCGCCGGCGGGACGGCGCCGAGACTCGTGAGCGCGTTCTCTCGGCTGCGCTCGACGAGTTCACGGCAAAGGGATACGCGGGTGCCCGGGTCGAGGCCATGGCGGCCCGTGCCGGTGTCAACGTTCGCGCGCTCTATCAGCACTTCGGCAGCAAGGAAGCGCTGTACGAGGCAGTCTTCGGGGACTCGTTCCGTAAGAAGCACAACGCCGTTCTCGACGCGATCGAGGCCGTCGTCGACGACGAGGGACAAGCCGACGAGCTCCTGGGGGCGTTTCACCAGTCCCTGGCCGGCAGCCTCGCCTTCGTCCGGTTGGTCACGTGGGATGCACTGTCGGTGAGCATGGACCGTCCGGGCACTGACGTCATGGCCTCCGCGGTCAGGGCCGATATGTATGTCAGAGAGATCGAGCTGATCCGACAGGCGCAACGCGCCGGGCACATCCCCCCGACGCTCGACGCCGATCTCCTGCTCGTTGCCCTCATGGCACTGGCGATCTTCCCGTCTGCCCTCCGCCCACTCACGCAGGTCATCACCGGACAGTCTCCAGAATCAGCTGCCTTCCGTAAGCGGTACGACGCCTTCCTGGCCGAACTTGGCCGATCGATCCTGGCGAAGCGTACCGACGCAGGCCGCGTCGAAACGCCGGACGCGGAGCGGGATTTGCACCGGACGCTTCGGACTGCAGCCCGGGCACTGTCGAGCGCGGGGCTCGTCACGGCGTACGGGCACTGCTCGATCCGTCGTGACGAGTCCACATTCCTCGTCACGCCCGTCGTCCCGCTCGGGCACATCACGCGACAGCCCGGGATCCTCGTCCCGGTCGAAGGCGAGCTGCCCGACGATGTCCCGGGCGAGGTGCGGATGCACCAAGCGATCTACCGTCGTAGAGCCGACGTAGGCGGAATCGCGAGGGTACTGCCCACCGCGGTGCGGGCGCTGTCGGTTCTGGGCCTCACCGCCCGCCCGCTCGACGGGACCGGCTCGTACTTCGCACCGGGACCGCCGCTGTGGTCCGATCCAGGGCTGGTTCGCACTGCGGAAGCAGCGGACGGGGTGGCGGACACCCTTGGTGACGCGCCGGCGATCGTGCTTCGCGGCAACGGCGCTGTCATTGTGGGAAATTCGCTGCCTCGAGCCGTCGTCCTTGCCCAATTTCTGGAGACCGCCAGCGAGATCGATCTGGCCGTACGGTCGACTGGCAGCGAGGCGATCGAATTCAGTGCGGCGGAGATAGCTGCCAGAGCTGTGTGGGCCGGCAAGATCGAAGAGCGCATGTGGTCACATCTCACTCGAGATGACCCCGAGGCAGGTGGCCCATCGGGGCAGTGACGAGCAGTCCACCTCAGCCTTTACCGCCAAGGTGCTGATTTCTGTGGGGCGGCTCATCTTCCTAGGGACCGACTCTTTGAGCGGGGCCGGCGGCCGTGCCGGACCGGATCACGGGGTCACGAACTGGGCGCCACGGGCGATGAAACGCCTCCAGCGAGACCGGTGCCGGTGACGTGCCTGGTGGCGCGGCAACTGCACCAGCCGAATTCGGCGCCACGAGAAACACAACGGCAGGGCGTCGCTCGCCCAGACCACCGAGGACCGCGGTCGGCAAGGCGCTGTATCACCCTGGCCCAGGTTCTACGATCGTGTCGTATCGAGTGGGAAGACACCCAAGCCAACGCCCATGCGGGCAGTAAGGAGCTCCCATGACAGGCAATGCGGAATCACCAGAGATCGGCCTGACCGTCGACGTGAACGGCGTCGCGACCAACTACCACGATTACGGCTCCGGCCACCCGGTGCTGCTGATCCACGGCTCGGGGCCCGGTGTGTCGGCATGGGCCAACTGGCGCCTTACCATTCCCGAACTTGCCAAACGACATCGCGTCCTCGCCCCCGACATCCTCGGCTTCGGCTACACACAACGCCCCGAAGGAGTGCAGTACGACGCCGAGAACTGGTTGGCCCACCTCGTGGGCTTCCTCGACGCGCTGGGCCTCGAACGGGTATCGATTGTCGGCAACAGCTTCGGCGGATCATTGGCACTGAGGCTTGCCACCCGCCACCCCGATCGGGTGGACCGGCTGGTATTGATGGGCAGCGTCGGCGTGCTGTTCCCCCTCACCCCCGGGTTGGACGCGGTCTGGGGCTACGAACCGTCCGTCGAGAACATGCGTCGTCTGCTCGACGTCTTCGCCTACGACCCACGCTTCGCCACCGACGAGCTCGCCGAGCTTCGATACCGAGCCTCGACCCGCCCTGGTGTCCATGAAGCGTATGCGGCAATGTTCCCCGCGCCACGGCAGGACAAGATCACTGCCATGGCGGTCCCCGAAAGTGACATTGCCGCCCTCCCACACGAAACGCTCATTGTGCACGGGCGCGATGACCAGGTGATTCCGTTGACCACAAGCCGCAGGCTGCTCGAGTTGATCCCCAAGAGCCAACTGCACGTATTCGCTCAGTGCGGGCACTGGGTCCAGATCGAGCACGCCGAAAGCTTCGCCTCCCTCGCGTCTACCTTCCTTTCCGGAGAATTCTGAACACCTACAGAGCGTCGAGTGCCTGTCATTGCGCCGCACCGACGTCGGCGTCCACCGGCGCGTGACCTTATGGCGCCGGATAGCACGTCGCCCTTGCCGGAGCAGACGGCCCGCAGGAACGAGGGGCAACTCCACGCCGACCCACCTGCCCGGACATCTCGGCTCGGCCGGCTAAGAGGAGCTAACAGAATGCTTGGATGCGTCGATAGGTGATGACACAGCAGGCCAGTTTGAGGAATGCCTCGTGGACGTCGTCGCGGATCTCCCAGCGGATTCGCAGCCTGCGAAAGCCGTGAATCCAGGCGTTCGTGCGCTCGACCACCCAGCGGACGGCGCCGAGCCCGGAGCCGTGCGGCACCCCTCGTCGGGCGATGGCCGGCTTGATCCCGCGCTTCCACAGCAGACGGCGGTACTTGTCGAAGTCGTAACCGCGGTCGGCAAACAGCTGCCGGGGCCGGTGGCGAGGTCTGCCGGTGCGGCCCCTGATGTGCGGTATCGCGTCGAGCAGGGGCAGTAACTGGGTGACATCATGCCGGTTGCCACCTGTAAGCGTGATGGCCAGCGGGGTGCCTTGTGCGTCGGTGATCACGTGGTGCTTCGAGCCCGGCCTGGCACGGTCGACCGGACTCGGACCTGTTTTGGGCCGCCCCGACGCGCCTGCCGATGCGACCCGTCGATCACCGCCCGGGACCAGTCCAGCTTTCCCGCCTGGTGCAATTCGGTCAGCAGCACCTGGTGGAGCCGGTCCCATACGCCAGCTTCGTTCCAGTCCCGCAGCCGGCGCCAGCACGTCATCCCCGACCCGAACCCGAGCTCCTGTGGCAACCACTCCCATTGGATGCCGGTATGCAGCACGAACAGGATCCCCTGCAGGCACCGGCGGTCATCCAGCGGCAGACGCCCAGCATTGCGAGATCTGCGCTCACGGACCGGCAACAGAGGCTCGAATCTCGCCCACAAGTCATCCGTCACCAGCCACGGCGGACCCTTCCCCTTCCCCATGACATGTCCAACGAGCCACCAGGAAGCGAGACATGGCGACACAGAAGCTTTCTGTTAGCTCCTCTAAGAGGCAATGCCGTTGTCTTTAGCATTCGATGGCTTGGGCGTACGCTGCTGGGATGCGGCCGACAGCGTCGCGAATGAGAAGGAGTTCGGCCGTCCGGGCAACAGCCACCCATGTCCCGAGGTGCGGCCGGTCGCGGCGCCGGTCACGCTACGAGTCGCTGACCGTACGATCGCCCCGCCGATATCGCCAGGAAGCCTCACCTGCCGGGAAGCGGCTGAGCTGTCCAGATCCACTTTCCGGTGGCCGTGTAGCGGACGCCCCACCGTTGTGAGAGCGCAGCGACCAGTTGCAGCCCCCGCCCTCCTTCATCTGTCTCCAAAGCCCGGCGGATACGGGGCATGGTGAGGCTGCCGTCGGAGACTTCGCAGAGAAGCTCCTCATCACGCAGCAGCCGCAAGTGCAGTGGCCCCTGCGCATGGCGTATGACGTTCCCCACCAGTTCGCTGGCCAGCAGCTCCGTGGTCATCGTCAGATCGTCCAGTCCCCAGGCGGAAAGCTGGTCCCGGATCAATTCGCGAGCCCGGCCTGCGGCCTGTGGGTCCTCCGGGAGCAGCCAAGAGGCCATGTGATCGGCCGGCAACGCGTGGACGCTGGCAACGAGAAGGACAGCGTCATCCCCGCTGGGATGCCCGGCCGGGAGCAGATCGGCGGTCAACGCGCTGCACAGTCGGTGCAAATCTTCGCTCTGGGCCGTGTGCAGAAGCTGCGTGAGTCGGAGCATGCCTTGATCGATGTCGCGTTCAGCCGATTCGACCAGGCCGTCGGTGTACAGCACCAGCAGGCTCTCCGCAGGTAGGTCCAGCTCCATCGTCTCGAACGGCGGTTCCGCAGCGCCTAGCGGCGGATTCCGGGGTACGTCGAGGAAGTGCACAGAGCCGTCGGGATGGACCACTGCTGGTGGTGGGTGGCCAGCGCAAACAATAGTGCAGCTGCGGTCGGTGGAATCATAGAGTGCGTACAGGCAGGTGGCGTACGAGTCCTCCCCGAGGCCGCTGACGATGTCGTTGAGATGTCCCATGATCTCTTCGGGAGGAAGCTCGAGGGCGGCGAGAGTGTGGACTGCAGTACGCAGTCGGCCCATGGTGGTGGCCTCGGACAGGCCATGCCCCATTACGTCGCCGATGACGAGTGCGACTCGCGCCGCCGAGAGTGGGATGACGTCGTACCAGTCACCTCCCACATCCATATCCTGCTCGCCAGGGATATAGCGTGCGGCGATCGTGCATGCGGACAGGTCGGGGAGCTCCTGGGGGAGCAGGCTCCGCTGCAGTTCCCTGGACCGGGTGTGCTCGGCGTCGTAGAGTCGCGCCCTCTCAAGGGCATGGGCAACCAGTGCGGTGACTCCCGTCAGTAGGGCGCACTCGTCCTCGCTGAATACCCGGGGTTGGTCGAAGGCCAGGACGCAGACGCCGAAGGTGTGTCCGGACGCGGCCAGAGGCACAAACGCCCATGCTTGCTGGTTGGGCTCCCGCAGGTGTTCTGCTGCCTGCGGGTAGCGCGCCAAGAACTCCTGGGTCGAGGAGATGAGGACCGGCTCTTTGGTCAGCACCGCGTCCCAGACAGGCTCGCAGGGCGCCATCGTGTAACTTGCCCCCCGGTCGAGGGAGGCTAGAGGCCGACCGGCTTCACCGATGTCATACAGCTGATCGCCCTCGATGATCTGCATTTTGACGCCCGTGACTCCGTACGGCAGAACCCGCTGGGCGAGGGCATCGACCACGTCGCGCGCTGTCGTCGCTTTGGCGAGCGCCGCTGTCAGCTCGGAGATCCAAGCGCCGCGTTCAGCGGCGATCTGTGCAGCCTCGGACCGCTCGGCTTCGTAGCGAAGGGTCTCGGTGACATCCGTGAAGTAGACGGCGCGTGCGCCCCGCCCTGGGACGAGCCGCAGATGGTAGTCGCGTTCCGAATCTGGCATCCGAACGTCGAAGCCGACAGGCGCATCCCTGGCGGCAGCCTCGCGGAACGCGGTTTCAAGGGTCGTCATCTTTTGCAGCGGGGACAGCTCCCACAGGACGCGGCCACGCAGTTCCTCCTCTGAAGCGCCCAGAATGTGTTCCGCTTCCTCGTTCACAAAGGTGAGCCGCCATTCACCGTCCACCGAGAGGAACCCGTCGTGCATATGGCGCACGGCGCGGCCCAGGGCGTCCAAGGCGGATCGGGACTCGCTGCTGTCCCAAACGGTGCCGACCAGTCGGATGGCTTGCCCCTGGTCGTCCAGCACGACGGTGCCGCGGACACGTATCCAGGCATACAGGCCGCCGCGCCGCCGGGTCCGGTACTCGGCCTCGTACAGATTGCGTTTTTGGATCACCGTCTCGACAGCGGCCAGCGTCCGCGGCAGGTCGTCGGGGTGGATGGACTCCAGCCACGTCTCGACTCGCGGCACAAAGCCGACCGGATCGACGCCGTGGAGGACCATGCATGCCTCGTCCCAGAGCATCTCGCCAGTGCGGAGGTCGACGTCCCATGAGCCGACCTCGACGGCCTTGAGCACCTGCCGGAGATCGCTTCCGTCCGAGCGGAACCGTTGGGCGGGGGGTGGCCCCTGTCCCAGTTGCTGCTCGACCCACACAGCCACGGCATGGAGAAAGTCCCACTGCTCCTGCGACGGTCCGCCATGAGCGCCGGTCAGGACCGTGAGCGATCCTGTCACCCTGCCGCCCCTGTGCAGAGGGACAGCGGCGGCCCCGCTGCCGAGCCGGTCGTCCAGCGATCGGCCGGCGGAGTGAGCAAGCTCCCGGGATGGAGCGGTGGGCAGCCACACGCCATCGCCCTCGCGGACGGCGCGTGCGGGAACCGGCTCGTCCTCCAGGTCAATGATCTCCCAGGATTGGCGCAGCACCGGATGCAGTCCGACCGAAGACACCAGACGCAGCCTGGCGGGGGGAGCGCACAGGTGTATTGCTCCACCAAAGCCATCGAGTCCGGCCACGGCGTGCAGAAGAGCCAGTCCGAAGGCATCACCCTCCGTGATGTCTTCGGAACTGGCAAGCGCATCCAGTCGCGCTTTCATATGCAAAATATTACCAACTTCGTCGGTCACTCCTTCGTGTGTGGGCTGCCAAACATGTCGGGCTTCTGCATGCCTGATCCGTGGCAGTCCCATAACGAGTCATGAACGGCTTCATCTACTGACTCATCGGCGATCACCGGTGTCAAATGGACTCATCACCGGCCGGCCGATACAGGGGATCTTGCCGGGATCCAGCACGACCGGTCCGGAGTCCGGGGTGAACAGATCGTGCGCTTGCCGGGAAACGTTCGCGGCACGAACCCGCCGTTTCGAACCTCAGCAGTCCCAAAGATCTCTGGTGCCGATCTCGATCGCGGCCTGGTTGTCCATCCGCGCCGCGGTATCCATGCCCTCGCCAACCTCACTGTGCGTTCTCTTCCGGCGCAATCTGCATCACCACTGCCTTGGGCTCGGTGAAGAACTCACGGCTGAAGGTGCCTCCCCCGCGCCCTATTCCGGAGTCACCGACGCCGCCGAAGGGCGCCCGCAGGTCCCGTACGAAAAAGCAGTTGACCCAGACGGTTCCCGCACGCAGTGCGGCCGAGACGCGGTGTGCGCGATGCAGGTTCTCGGTGAACAACATGGCGTTGAGGCCGTACAGCGTGTCATTGGCCAGGTCGACCACCTCGGCCTCGGTGGTAAAGGGGATCACCACGACGACGGGGCCGAAAATCTCCTCGCGGGTGTGCCGGGCGTTCTGGCCCATGCCGGTGATCACCGTGGGGCGTACCGTCCAGCCGTCGTCGCGACCACCGGCTCGCAACGTGCCTCCCTGCTCCGCAACGGTGTCCACGTAACCGGTGACCTTCGCGTGGTGCTCCGCGGAGGCGAGCGGCCCGATCTGGGTTGTCTCGTCCATGGGGTCGCCGATGACCATGGCGTCGGCCGCTGCGATGAACCGGGTGAGGAACTCGTCGTAGATCTCCCGCTGGACGTACAGCCGAGAGCCTGCGAGACAGACCTGGCCCGAGTTGGTGAACACTGCCCGGATCGACCACTCGACCGCGTTGTTCAGGTCGGCATCGGCGAAGACCAAGTTGGCGCCCTTGCCTCCGAGTTCAAGGCTGACAGGGGTGAGGTTGCGGGCTCCTGCCTCGGCGATGATGCGGCCGGTGCCCGACTCGCCCGTGAAGGTGATCCGGTCCACGGCCGCATTCTCGGTGAGGGCCTGGCCCGCCGAGTCAGGTCCGTAGCCGTGGACGACGTTGAACACGCCGGGCGGCATTCCTGCTTCGAGCGCCAGCCGGGCCATCAGGGTGGCGGAGACGGGGGTGTCCTCGGCGGGCTTGAGTACCACGGTGTTGCCCCAGGCGAGCGCGGGCGCGATCTTCCAGGACTCCAGCATCATCGGGAAGTTCCACGGCGCGATCGCGGCCACAACCCCTGCCGGGTCGAAACGGGCGTAGGCATGGTGGCCGGTGTCCATCGAATAAGCCTCGGAGGTGGACAGCCGTGCGTGGTCAGCGAAGAACCGGAAGTTCGCGGCCGTGCGGGGTACATCGTTGCCACGGGACTGGGCGATCGGCTTGCCCATGTCCCGGGTGTCCGCCAGACCGAGGTCGTCGGCGTGTGCCTCGATCAGGTCGGCCAGGCGGTGCAGGATACGGCCTCGCTCGGCTGCGCCCATCCGCGGCCACGGGCCTGAGTCGAAAGCCCGGCGGGCGGCGGCCACCGCACGGTCTGCGTCGGAGCTGTCGCCGAGCGCGATCTCCGCCCAGGCCTGACGGGTGTATGGATCAACGGTGTTGAAGGTGGCGTCCGAGGCAGCGGCCACCTCCTTGCCGTCGATCACGTGGCCGTAGAGCTCCATCAGATCGGTCCTTCCGCGAACCGGCTTGCCGTCTCGCGTTCGGCGACGGTGACATCGCCGGCCGCCCAGTGCGTCTTCGGTAGCTCCCGAACGGCGACTTGAACGCTCTGCTGCGGCACGCCCAGTGCCTTGACGACTCCCTCGGTCAGCTCGGGGATGAGCGAGCGGATTCCGTCCGGTGTACGGCCGCCGACCAGGATCGCTTCGATCAGCGGCATGTCAGCCTCCTGTCAGATGGAGCGAACCGAGGTGGGTGAAGTGGACCGCGATGGTGGTGCCGGGCGGTACGGGGACCGCGTCGGTCATGCCGCCGGTCAGCACCAGCCAGCCAGGTTCGATCGCAACGCCTCGGCGGGCGAGGTCGTTGGCTGCCAAAGCCAGTGCCTCAGCCGGATGCCCCAGAACGGCGGCGCCGGTGGCACTGTCGGTGACTTGGCCGTCGACCTCGACCAGGCAGGCCTCCATCGTGAGGTCGATCTTCTCGGGCGGCTGGGCGACGGGGCCGGTGACGAAACGGCCGGAGGAGCAGTTGTCGGCGACCACGTCGGGCAGTGTGAAGCGGAAGCCCCGGTAGCGGCTGTCGATCAGTTCGATGCCTCCGTGCACGGAGCCGACTGCGGCCAGGGCCGTTGCCGCAGTGACACCGGGACCAGCGAGCCTGTCCTTCATGACGAACACGATCTCGGGTTCCGCTCGTGGGTGGATCAGCCCGTCCTTCGGAACCGGGGAGCCCGTCGGCAGCAGCATGGCGTCGGTCAGCCAAGCCGTGAGCGGTGTGGCAATGCCCATCCGCTCCTGCTTGGCCCGCGAGGTCAGGCCGAGCTTGACACCGACGAGCTTCTCGCCGCGCTCCAGCCTGCGGCGGAGTGCTTCGTCCTGAACCGCGTACGCGGTGGCCAGGTCGAGTTCGGGCCACTCGTCGGTGAGCGGGGTGCGGTCGGTGCGGTTGTCTTCTGCTTCCAGCAGGGCAGCGGCGGCGTGGGCGATGTTCCGGGTCATCGATCGGCCCCCGCCTTCTCGCGCTCTTCAGCGAGCCGCAGAGCGATGTCAATGATCATGTCTTCCTGGCCACCTACGTAGCCGGCTTCGCCCACCTGCTCGAGGATCTCGTGGGCGGGCACGCCGTAGCGTTCCGAGGCACGTTCGGCGTGCAACAGGAAGCTGGAGTAGACGCCCGCATAGCCCTGCACGATCGAAGAGCGGTCCATCCATGGCAGCCGCGGGATGAAGGGCTTGACCACGTCCTGGGCGGCAGCCAGTGCCAGATCGACGTCGACGCCGGTGGGAATTCCCATGCGCTCGAAGGTGGCCGCAAGCACTTCGGTCGGTGAGTTTCCGGCTCCGGCGCCGAGCGCGCACAGAGCGCCGTCGATCTGCTGGGCGCCGCCCTGGTAGGCGAGCACGGAGTTGGCAACGCCGAGGGAGAGATTCTGGTGGCCGTGGAAGCCGACCTGGGCCTCGTGTCCGATCTCCTTGACCAAGGCCTGGACGCGGGCTTGTGCATCTGCGAGCACCAGGGCTCCGGCGGAGTCGACGACGTACACGCACTGGGCGCCGGCGTCGACCATGATCCGGGCCTGCTTGGCGAGTTCGTCCGGGCCGATGCGGTGCGAGAGCATCAGGAAGCCGACCGTCTCCATGCCGAGCGCCCGTGCGGCAGTGAAGTGCTGGACGGAGGTGTCGGCTTCGGTGCAGTGGGTGGCGATGCGGGCCACACTCGCGCCGACGGCGTGGGCGCGCTTCAGCTCGGTGACCGTGCCGACGCCGGGCAGCATCAGGACGGCGATCTTCGCGCGGGTGGCTTCGTCGACGGCGGCCCCGATCAGCTGGATCTCGTCGACCTTGGAGAAGCCGTAATTGAAACTTGAGCCGCCGAGGCCGTCGCCGTGGGCCACTTCGATGACCTCGACACCCGCGTTGTCCAGGGCGTGGACGACGCCGCGTACCTGTTCCTCGGTGAACTGGTGCCGCATCGCGTGCGAGCCGTCCCTGAGGGTCGAATCGGTGATGCGCAGCTTGCGCGGAGCATCGGTCGTTTCGGGAGTCATGAGTTCACCGCCGTGGTCTTCGCGTCCGCCAGCAGCTCGCCTACGCGAGCGGCCGCGGCCGTCATGATGTCCAGATTCCCTGCCCAGGGCGGCAGATAGTCGCCCCGGCCGCGCACCTCGAGGAAGACGGCCACCCGGGCCTGGTCCTTCCATTCAGGGCGCGGGTCGTCGAACTGCGGGTCGGCGCGCAGGGTGTAGCCGGGTACGTATTCGGCGACTTCGCTGACCATCCGGACGATGGACTCGCTGATCGCGTCGCGGTCGGAGTCCTGCGGAATCGCGCAGAAGACCGTGTCGCGCATGATCATGGGAGGCTCGACCGGGTTCATGATGATCACGGCTTTGCCCTTGCGGGCGCCGCCGACCTGCTCGATGGCGTGCGCCGTGGTCTCGGTGAACTCGTCGATGTTCGCGCGGGTGCCGGGTCCGGCCGACCGGGATGCGATCGAGGCAACGATCTCGGCGTACTCGACGGGCACTACGCGGGAAACGGCGTGCACGATCGGGACGGTGGCCTGTCCGCCGCAAGTGATCATGTTGATGTTGGGGGCGTGCAGATGCTCGCGCAGGTTCACGGGCGGGCAGACGAACGGGCCCACGGCAGCAGGGGTCAGGTCGATCGCTTGGATGGAGGCCTCGGCGTACCGCGGTGCGTTGGCGATGTGGGCCTTGGCCGACGTAGCCTCGAAGACGATCTCCGGCACTTCGTCGCGGGACAGCAGCCAGTCGACTCCTTCTGCGGATGTCTCCACACCAAGCTTCGCCGCTCGGGCAAGTCCGTCAGAGGCGGGGTCCACGCCGACCATGTACTGCACGTCGACCGTCTCGCTGTGCAGCAGCTTGGCGAGTAGATCGGTTCCAATGTTGCCGGGGCCGACGATGGCCGCGGTCGCCTTGCTCATGTGGTCTCCTCGGTGAAACGCGCTGTGACGCTGCCGAGCCCGGCGAAGGCTGCGGTGACGGTGTCACCTGCGGCGACGGGCACGGACGCGGTGATGGAGCCGGGCAGTACTACGTGTCCCGCCTCCAGCACCACGCCGCGGGCGCCGACAGTGTTGGCCAGCCACACCAGCGAGGTCAGGGGGGACCCGAGCACCGCGCCACTCGCGCCGGTCCCCACGAGTTCAGCGTTGCGGTGCAAGGTGCATCCCGCGAGCCGCAGGTCCACGTCGGCGAGCGGGGAGGGGGAGCTGCCCAGGACGACTCCGCCGGACGAAGCGTTGTCGGCGATAGTGTCGATGATCCCGATCTGCCAGTCGCGGATGCGTGAGTCGATGAGTTCCAGCGCAGGCAGGACGAAGTCGACTGCCGCGGCGGCCTCGGCCACGGTGACGCCCGGGCCGGCCAGTGGTCGTTTGAGTACGAACGCAATCTCCGGCTCCACGCGCGGCTGCAGGAACCGTGACGCCGGTACGGGCGCGTTCTCCAGCCAGAACATGTCGTCGAGCAGGTGGCCGTAGTCGGGCTGATCCACACCCAGCTGGCGCTGCATGGCGGGTGAGGACAGGCCGACCTTGTGCCCCTTGATCCGGGCGCCGGCCTCCAGCCTGCGGCGGATCTGCAGCAGCTGGATTTCGTAGGCGTCGGCCAGGGTGAGGCCCTGGTACTTGGCCGCCGGCGGTTCGACAGGGACCCGAGTGTCATAGGCGGCGAACAGGGTCTCCGCCACCTCGGCCAGAGCCACGTCGGTCATGCCGGCACCCCCTCGTCCTGCTCCGCCGGGTGGGCGATCAGGTCCGTCATTGGCGCTCTCCGATCGGATCAGTTGATGTGCACGCCGGACCGGCCCGGCCATCCACTGCGCAAACTGTGTGCACTTTCGTGGGTCGAAGTCAACCCTTGGTCGACCTATTGACTCTCCGCGAAACTGTATGCACTCTGGGGGTCATGGCCGATCAGGGGCGCTTTTATCGTGGAGCCTCCAAATGATAGGGCAGCCAACTATTTCGAGCTTCGGGAGTTCACATGCCCGTGTGGAGTCTGGTCACCTGCAGTCCTGGGGACCGCAGCCCAGAACCAGGCGAGTCGTTCGTCGCGGTCGCCGATACCGAGGGGGGCGTGTGGCACAACCCGGTCCTGGCGCGCTACCCGGACGTGGGAGCAGCGCTACGTGACTGGGCGGAGCTGGAACCGGTGCTGCGCGACTGGCAGCCCTCGCAGGGGAAGCTCCTGGACGGGGTGCGGCTCCTGACGCCGATCCCCTCCCCCACCAAACTCGTCTGCGCGGGCGCGAACTACAGCGACCATCTCCGGGAGATGGGCGTCGACGAGGTGCCGCCCGGCATGGAGCCGTACTTCTTCCTGCTGCCACCGACCACGATCGTCGGACCCGACGACCTGATCGAGATTCCGGACGGCCCGGGTGCCCGGGTGGACTGGGAGGCCGAGCTGGGCGTCGTTATCGGGCGGCGTACCCATCGTGTGCAGGTGGAGCGGGCCCTGGAGGCGGTCGCGGGTTACACGATCGTCAACGACATCTCGGCACGCGGCCTCCACGCCCGGGAAAACCCCCTGGCTCCACCCTTCGCCTACGACTGGCTGGGGTCCAAGGGACAGGACACCTTCAGCCCGATCGGCCCCGGGGTGACGCCCTCCTGGTTCGTACCCGACCCGCAGTCGCTGCCGATACGCCTGTGGCGCAACGGCGTGCTGGAACAGGACGGCAACACCAGGGACATGATCTTCAGCGTGGCACGGCTCATCGCGGCGGCCAGCTCCCTGATGACCCTCGAGCCCGGAGACGTGCTCGCCACCGGCACCCCCGCCGGGGTCGGCGTCGCGAAGGGTCTCTCGCTGAGTCCCGGCGACGAGCTGCACATCGACATCGAACCACTGGGCTCCCTGCGCAACCACGTAGGGCATGCCGAGGAGCCACCCGCCCCGCAGGCGGCCTGAGAGACCTGGAGCTGGGATGACCTCCACCATGAGCACGAGCTCAGCCGACGTCGCAGCGGACTTCGCGCCGCTGTTCACACCACTGAGCCTGGGCAGGCGCACCGCCCGCAACCGGATCTTCCAGGCCCCCATGTCCGTCGGATACGCCAACCCCGACGGCACGGTGACCGAAAGGGAAATCCAGCACTACGCCCGCCGCGCGCAGGGCGGCACCGGAGTCGTGGTCACAGAGAACTTCGCGATCAGCAGCGCAGGCCGCCAGATGCCGCTGCAGACGTTGGTGAGCGACGAGGACCAGTTGCCCGGACTGCAGCAGTTGGCTGCCGAGATCCGTCGCCACGGCGCCCTCTCGATCGTCCAGATCGTCCATGCCGGCCGGTACGCCGGGCCCTGGGAGGAGTACGAGAGCCGCCGCCGGCTCGCTCCCTCCGCGATCCCCTTCGAACTGACCCGGGGCCGGGTCGTCACACCGCAGGAAATCACGCCTGAGGAGATCGAAGAATCCATTGAGGAGTTCGTGCGTGCCGCGCAACTGTGCGAGCGTGCCGGGTTCGACGGCGTGGACGTACACGCCGCACAGGGCTTCCTCATCTCCGGGTTCCTGTCTCCGCGTACCAATCAGCGCACCGACGAATGGGGCGGCGACTTCGTCGGCCGAACGCGGTTTCTGCTCGAGGTCGTACGCCGTATCGTCGCCAACACCGGCCCGGACTTCGTTGTCGGAGTGCATCTGCTCAGCGACGAGCGGGTCGAGGGTGGATGGAGCCTCGACGACGCCGAGCGGCTGGCTCCGCTGCTGGAGAGCGAAGGCGCAGCATTCCTCTTCGCCATTCCCGCCACGTTCGAGACCATGCGCATGCCTCACAACGCGGGCATGCTGGCCAAGCCGGGCTTCTCGCTCGATGACTCGGCCGCTCTGCAGCGTGCGGTGAGGATCCCGGTCGTCGCCAACGGCGGTCTCGGCGACCCCCGTGAGGCAGTGCGCGCCCTCCAAACGCACCAGGGATCGGCTGTGGGCCTGGCCCGCCCCCTCTTCGTCGACCCCGACTGGCCGACAAGAGTGCAGGCCGGGACCCCCGAGGCCCGACGCACCTGTCCCTGCAACCCGCCCCTGTGCCTGCAGACACAGCTGACCGGAGCCCTCTGCAACCACTGGCCCGAGACCGCTCAAACGCGAGGCTTCTTCGGCTACGACGAAGGGCCCCCCGCATGACGACCTCGGCCGAGGACATCGACGATGCCGCCCGATCAGCAAAAGAACTCTTCGGCACCTCCGGCGAACCAGGCGTCATCCACACGCGCACCGGCTCCCTGCATCACTGCCTCCGGTCCTCGCCGAAAGACACGTGGCACGGCCCGACTGCACCCACTGTCCGGCAGCGTTGTCCGCCCGCGCGAGCGTCATAACGGCGCCTTTGCACTTTCGTTCTCTCAGAGCCGGCAACGCCGCCGGCTGAAAGAGGAGGTCTGATGATCTTCGTAAGCCATACAGTGCCCGTCAACGAGCCGGGAGCCCCCCGCCTCAGCCGTGCGGCGGTGTGGGATGGCTTGGTCCGAAAGGCCAACAATGCCCTCCCGTTCGTTGCCGTGATGAGCGACTGCACCGTGGTTGCCAGGCACGAGGACGGCAGCTTCGACCGCGACATCCGCATCCGGGGCGACGCATTCCGAGAGCGCATCACGCTCGACGAGCCCCACCGGGTGGTGTTCACCCGCCTGTCGGGGCCGGTCCTCGGGACCCTTTCCAACGAGATCGAGTGCGACGGCGACGACATGCAGTTGCGCTTCAGCTTCGCCCTGGCCCTCGTGGGAGTCCCCGGCAGCTCCGAGGCGGAGGAGGCGTTCGCCAAGACCATGACCGACGACTACGCCCGGGCCGTGACCGCCACCAGAGACGCAGTGCGTCGACTCGCGACCGCCGACGCGGCCTGACACCCAACAGCCCGGACGGAGCGACAAAGATGTCTGACGACTCCGACACGATCAGCTGGATCGACTCCTTCTACGCCGACGTCGACGCCCAGGACACGCAGCGCGTCCTCGACCGGTTTGCCCCCGACGGAGAGATCGTCTTCGGCGGCACCCCGCCTGCCATCGGCCATCCCGCCGTGCGCGAAGTGCTGGAAAACCTGCGCGCGGCGCTCACCAAGATGGAACACGAGTGGCGCAACCGCTGGCAGCTCGACCCGACCACCCTCGTACTCGAAGCCCGTGTCCGCTATTTCACTCGAGGCGGCGCCGAGGTGCTTCTCCCGTGCGTCACGGTCATCGAACGCACCTCCGCCGGCCTCATCACCTCGCTGCGGATCCACATTGACGCCGCCGTCCTGTTCGCGACCCTCGACACCGAGTCGGTCATAGCTCCAGCCGAGGACCTGCAAGAGTTACCGGTCAGCTCGCCGGGCGCACGGCCGTCGTCACCATCGGTAGAGCAGGCGCTGGCACTGCTTCCGGCCGGCTGGCCGACGACAGAGTGGGAGCGCTGTGCTCGCGCGCCGGCACGATCGGCGCCGACCGCGAGGAAGCCGGGCCGGACGCAGCGGGCCCGACAAAGCCGTCGGGGCAACGCCACCGGTCCGGCGACCGTCCGGCGCCACGGCACGAGGCCAAGGAGGCAGCGACCCCTCAACACCATATTCGAGTGCTTCTCACGGAGCTGAGTACGCCGGACCGACTCCGGCCCCCACCTCGGAGCGGAGCGGGGAAGCGGGCAGCCGCCCCCTCCCCCGCTCCGCAGGCTCCGGGCACGCCTACGACGACCAGACGGTCTATGGCTTTGTGTCCGGCGCCGCTGCGACCGGCAAGTGACCAAACCGTCCGCCCCTCACCCCGGGGCGGACTGACTGATGAGGGAACGCACCATGCACGTCAGTGGCCTTCTGCATTACGGCCTCCAACTGCCCGACTTGGCCCAGGGCAGGGACTTCTACTCCGACTTCGGCCTGGCCGTGGACGAGCGCGACAACCAACTGGTCGTCCGCTGCGACGGGCGCGGTCAGGACCAGACCCTGCTCGTCGAGGGACACGACAAGCGTCTGCACCATGTCGCCTTCGCGGCGCCGCACGGCTCGCTGCCCCAGCTGCAGCGTCACCTCGAATCCCTCGGCATCGCCCTACAGGACGCACCGACAGGCGGCCTTGAGGGCGGCTTGTGGTTCCGCGACCCGGACGGAAACGCGATCAACGTACGCGAGCAGGAACTGGCGTTGCCACGCGCCGCGGAACCCTTCAAACAGAACATGGCCGGCGACTACCAACGGGTGGACGAGGCCCACTGGCCGACCGCGAATGCCGCACCGCGCCCGCGCCGACTGGGGCACATGCTCATCTTCTCCTCCGATGTGAACCGCTCGCAGGACTTCTACGAGCGCACCCTCGGTCTGAGGCTGTCGGACCGGATCACCGGCAAGGCCGTGTTCATGAACTCGGGCCCCGGCGACCACCACGTCTTCGGGTTCGTCCAGAGCAGCCACCCGGGGTTGCACCACTCCAGCTGGGAGGTCAACAACCTCGACGAACTGGCGATGGGTGCGCAGATCATGGCGGACAAAGGACACACTGTCGGCTGGGGCCTGGGCCGACACACCCTGGGCTCCAACCTGTTCCACTACGTACGGGACCCGTGGGGCAGCTGGATCGAGTACTTCTCCGACATCGACCAGATCACCGAGAACTGGAAGGGGCAGGACTGGGACGTCCCCCCTGCGGTGTGGTGTCCACTGATGCCGGAGGAGTTCATGCAGAACTTCGAGCCGAAGCCGGAGTGACACGCGCAGAACGGTAGAAACAGCCGTAAGGGTGCTGGGGCCGGCCCAATGGACCGGCCCCAGCACCCTTACGGGGAAATCGATGAGCGCTTTCTTCCGCCCGGCTCATTCCCTGCGGTTCAGCTCAGCTCGCCCTGCCTTCTGGACACGGGCGTGAACCGGTCGTTCGTCAGCTCGGCTCCCCCGCGCGTTCTGGTTGTGGCTGCGGGCTCGTCAACTGGTCCGCGACGCAGCGGTGGGGACACAAGCCGACCGGCGCGCCTGAAGCGGCCTCGGGCTTGAGACCGGCAACGAGCCGGACCGTACCAGGCGTTCGCCGGTGACGGGGACACGGCCTTCACGCTGCTTCGTCCGCCCTTGGCCAGGGCGCGGGACCGGCATTCACCAATGCCATCGCCCGGGTCACCGTTTCAGGATCGTGGTCGGGGGCGTGCTCGTGCATGACACGCAGCGCTGTTCGCTCCAGATGGTGTGCCAGACACGACACTGCTGCATCACGATCGTTCGCGATGACTGCTTCCAAGATCGCCGGGTGCTCGATATCGCCGGAAGTAGACCAGCTCTCGGGGTCGAAATTCAGCGCTATTCGGATATAGCGTGCGCTCCGGTCGGAGAGCGCGCGCAGTTGGCGCTGCAACGGTTCACTCGCGCCGGCTGTGAGCAGACCGTGGTATTCACCGTGCGCGACGAACCACGTTTCCGTGTTCTTGGCCCGCGAGGCCGCCTGCATGGCCGTGACGCGCGCTTCGGCCTCTCGTCTCTGTCGCGGCCCGAACCTGTCGAAGGTCATGGTCAGCGCCAGAGTTTCCAGCAGGATGCGTTGCGCGTAGGTGGCGTCCAGCTCGGCCGGATCGATGCCCGCCACGCGCATCCGCTGATTGGGTTCCGCCTCGACGAGGCCCTCCTCTTGCAGCATGCGCAACGCTTCCCGCACCGGTGTGCGGCTTACACCCAGTTGCCGACCGAGTGCTACCTGCGACAGCGTGGTGCCCGGCGGCAGTCGGCCGTCGACGATGCACTCACGCAGGAAGGCGTGCAGGGGGGCGATCGACTGCCGGGTGCCAGGCAGGTTCAACGGCTCGATGCCCGGTATGCGGATTGTCGGCTGAGGCATGACACTCATTATGACGTAGGTGCATACACATTCCGTAGCCGTCAGATGAATCCGTGGTCAGGAGCAGGCATACCTGGGAGCGTCTATCGCTTGACCGAACAGCTTCACTTGGGCTTCGCGGTGTTTCTCACGGCAATGCATCCCTCCCTTGATCGGTGATCTCACCCGCTCCGGCTACCGCACCGGCGCGCGAGACCTGCGCGTCGGGGGTGGCGCTACCGACCCGCTGCCACAGAGCCTCTCGGGTACGGGAAGTCCGCTGGCCGACGGCGTCGCATAAGAGCAGCTTTCCCCGGGCTCACACGTCCCAGTGCCCAGGTGTCCAGATCAACGGGGGAACCTCATCGTGAACAGGGCATCACCGACGGCACTGTGAGAGACACACCTCAAGCCCCCGTGGGCTTCAACCTCTTCGTCAATCCCAACACCGTGCGCTATCGGCTCCGTCGTCTGGAGGAGCTGCCCGGCCGAAGGTCTTGGCTGCGGTCATCAGCCGGTCACGTACGAGGGCCACGTGCGGATTGGTGGAGCCGCCGGGGCGTTGGACGAGGTAGGCGGTTTTGATGGGAGGGTCCTCCGGTTCGTGGAGGAGCTGTAGCGCGCCGGAGGCGAGTTCGGCGCGACACAGGTAGCTGGGTAGCACGCTCCACCCCGCGCCGGCTGTGACGGCGGTGAGGACGCCGCGCAGATCCGGGACCGTCACCGCGGCCTGGGCCTGGAGGCGGGTGCCGAAGACGTGCCGCCAGTAGCGGCGGGCGATCGGCAGGTCTTCGGCGTAGGTGACCAGCGGGAGTTCCTGCAGGGCGTTCGGCAGCTCCTGCCCCGTCAGCTGCTCCGCCCACGGGCGAGCCGCGACCAGGACGAACTCCTCGTCGGCGAGCGGTTCGGCGTGCAGGGAGCGGATGCGGGGGCGCTGGGTGGTGACGAGGAGATCGTGGCGGCCGGCGCGCAGCTCGTCCAGCAGCGGGGCGGTCAGCCCGGTGGTCACCCGCAGCCGGACGCCGTCGGCTGTGAGGGGAGCCAGCACTGCGAGCAGGACGGTGCACAGGAACTCTGCTGGTCCCGCGAGGTACACCGATGCCGCGACGGGGCCGGGCGTCTCGCCGGCGACGTGCGCGAGCTGGTCGAGCGGGGCGGACAGCTGTGCGGCGAACTCGTCCGCGAAGGGGAACGGGGTGACGCTGCGGGCGCGGCGTTCGAACAGCTCGCGGTCGAGACGGTGCTCCAGAGCCTTGATCTGCGTGGTCACGGTCGACTGCGAGAGGCCGAGGTGGTGGGCGGCAGCCGTGAATGAGCCGGAGCGGTGCACCGCCAGGAAGGTGCGCAGCAGGTTCAGGTCCAGCGGTGCCGACCCCGGGACGTCGCGATCGTTCATGGGTCGATTCTATTCCCGGAAAGGCATCGAAATCCCGATACCTGGCATCGATGTGCTCATTGGTCCCGATGCTTGAGAAGGTCTACTTTCGAGACATCAACGCACTGGCGTTCAGAGTGCTGAGCGTGCAGGGCGTGAACCTCGAATCCCGGAGACCACATCATGCCGAAGAAGATCCTTTTCGTGATGACTGGCGTCGACTACTGGACGCTGAACGATGGCACCAAGCACCCCAGCGGATTCTGGGCCGAGGAGGCCGTCGCCCCGTACGAGGCCTTCAAGGCCGCCGGGCACGAGATCGTCGTCGCCACCCCGGGCGGTGTCGTCCCGACCGTGGACGCCATCAGCCTGGCGCCCCAGGTCAACGGCGGCGAGGAGGGAGCGAAGAAGATCGCGGACATCCTGGCCTCGATCACCGAGATCCAGAACCCGATCCGGCTCGAGGACGTGAACCTCGGCGACTACGACGCCGTCTTCTACCCCGGCGGACACGGCCCGATGGAGGACCTGGCTGTCAACGCCGACTCCGGGAAGCTGCTGACCCTGGCGCTGAAGTCCGGCAAGCCGCTAGGCGTCGTCTGCCACGGCCCGGCCGCGCTGCTGGCCGCCGTCGAGGAGGACGGCGCCAACTCCTTCAAGGGCTACCGGGTCGCCGCCTTCACCAACGCGGAGGAGATCCAGGCCGGCCGCGCCGACAAGGCGAAGTGGCTGCTGGAGACCCGCCTTGTCGAGGCCGGCGTGGACGTCCGGGTCGGCGAGCCGTGGGTGTCGAACGTGGTCGTCGACCGCAACCTCGTCACCGGCCAGAACCCCGCGTCCTCCGGCCCGTTGGCCGCGGAGTTGCTCAAGAAGCTGGCCTGACATGCCGCCCGCCGACCGCATCGACGAGGTGCTGGCTACCGCCTGCACCTGCCTGACCAGGTACGGGGTGCGCCGCACCACGATGGACGACATCGCCATCGAGAAGGGCGTGTCGCGGGCGGCGATCTACCCGTACGTGCGCAACAAGGAGGCATCCTTCTGACTGCTTGCCTCCCGGTGAGGTGTGGTTGCAGTACTGGCAGGCACTCGGCCGGGCCCGGGCATCGGCCACCCGCGTTTGTCGGCCTGGAGAGCGCGCCCGAGCCGCGACGGCTCGTGTGTCGCGCCGCCGACGCCCTCCACGCCGGGCTCGCCACCCGCAACTGACCGGCGCCGCACGTTCCCGTTCTGTCCGCCTTTCCCTGACCACGAATCCGAGGTACCTTCATGCCCTTCTCCAGCCGTGAATGGCAGCTCGCCGCCCGTCCGATGGGCGAGCCGACGCCCGCCGACTTCGCCTACACCACCGTCACCGTGCCCGACCCGGGCCCGGGCCAGATCGTGGTCCGCAACACCTGGCTCTCCGTCGACCCCTACATGCGCGGCCGGATGAACGAGGGTCCCTCCTACATCCCGCAGTTCGAACTGGGAGAGACCATGACCGGAAGCGCCGTCGGCGTGGTCGTCGCCTCCGAAACCGAGGCGATCCCGGTCGGCACGCCCGTCTCGCACTTCGCCGGCTGGCGCGAGTACGCGCTGCTCGACGCGGCCGCCGCACAGACGCTCGACACCACCCTCGCCCCGGCCCAGGCCTACCTTGGCGTACTCGGCACCACCGGGCTCACCGCCTACGCCGGCGTCACCGACACCGCGCCGGTGACGGACGGCGATGTCGTCTTCGTCTCCGGGGCAGCGGGCGCGGTCGGCTCCGTCGCCGGACAGATCGCAAGGAAGCTCGGCGCCGCTAAGGTCATCGGCTCCGCCGGCGGCCCGGAGAAGGCCCGCCGCCTGGTCGAGGACTTCGGCTTCGATGCCGCGATCGACTACCGCGAGGGCGACCTGCCCGCGCAGCTCGCCAAGGCCGCCCCCGAAGGCATCGACGTCTACATCGACAACGTCGGCGGCGACCACCTCCAGGCCGCCCTCGGCGCAATGAACCTGCGCGGCCGCGTCGCCCTCATAGGCGCGATCTCCCTGTACAACGCCACCGAACTCCCGCCCGGCCCGAACAACCTGCCGCTGGCAATCGGCAACCGCATCAACCTGCGCGGCATGAACGTCGGCGACCACTTCGACCTGATGCCCGAGTATGTCGGCCAGGCCGCCGCCTGGCTCGCCGACGGCTCCCTGCGCGCCGACGAGACCATCATCGACGGCATCGAGAACACCCTGGCCGCCTTCCTGTCCATGATGCGCGGCGGCAACATCGGGAAGATGCTCGTCCGGCTGAATCACCACTGACGAGCGACCCGAACAACCTCGGCGGCGGGCTCGCCCCTGTGGCAGTCCCGCCGCCGACGCCATCCGCCAGCCGACCAGGACCTGAGACGTCGAAGCCCGGGCCTCCTGAGGCATCCGTCCGGCGGGCACTGTCAACTTGGCTGAGGGGCCGTCTGTGGGACGATCGTCGGGTTGATCGTGGGATGGCCGGGGAGGGACTGTTCGTGGAGTCTGGGGCGCCGTCGTACAAAGGCTTCCGGTACCGGCGGAGATCATCGCGCACTGTGTGTGGCTGTACCACCGCTTCCCGCTCAGTTTCCGTGAGGTCGAGGAGCTCATGCTCGCCCGCGGCGTGATCGTCTCCCACGAGACCATCCGGCAGTGGTGTGCAAAGTTCGGGCCCGACTATGCCCGCGCGCTGCGGCGCCGGCGGCCCGGCCCGGGACAAGTGGCATCTGGACGAGGTCTTCGTCACGATCGGCGGCGAGCGGAAGTACCTGTGGCGGGCGGTCGACCAGGACGGCAACGTGCTGGACATCCTCGTGCAGAGCCGCCGGGACAAGACCGCGGCCAGGCTCTTCTTCCGCAAGCTGCTGAAGAAACAGTCCCGCACACCGCGGGTGGTGGTCACCGACAGACTCCGCTCCTATGGTGCGGCCCACCGCGAGGTCATGCCCTCCGTGGAACACAGTCGAAATGCCTCAACAACCGGGCCGAGAACAGCCACCAGCCCACCAGGCAACGGGAACACGCGATGAAAGGCTTCCACTCCGCCGGCGGAGCACAACGGTTCCTGGCGGTATTCAGCACGGTCACTCCGCACTTCAGACCCCGCCGCCACCGACTACCGCACCGAAATGCGCCACCGCTTCACCGTCTGGAGGCAGATCATCGGGACCACCGGCCTGCCCACCCCACCCTGAACACCCAGCCGACATCCAGTCCCACTATGCCCTGACACACCCTCACCCAGCGTCTCGGTCAACAAGTTGACAACTCCGTTACTGGGGAATCAGCTAGCGCAGCGGCAGTACCTCAACACATGTTCGCCGTGGGGAGGTTCGCTCATCGGGGCGCGACCTGGTGCACTGCGACACGGTCGAGCCGACTTGAACGCCGCAGACTAGGCCCTGGCTTGCAGCCAGGGCCTAGTACTCTAGGTCGTGTCTTCAAATGATCTTGAGTAGTGGATCATGGTTGGGTGATACGTCGCCATGAACTGTCCGATGCCGAGTGGGAGTTCGTCCGGCCGCTGCTGCCCGCGTCCTTGCGGGGGCGGAAGAGGTTGGACGACCGAAGGATCCTCAACGGGATCGTGTGGAAGTTCCGCACCGGGACGGCCTGGCGGGATGTGCCCGAGCGGTACGGGCCGTGGGCCACGCTGCACACCCGCTTCCGCCGGTGGGCGGCGGACGGCACCTTCGAGCGGATGCTCAAGACCGCCCAGGCGCAGGCGGACGCAGTGGGGCATGTCGACTGGCTGGTGTCGGTCGACTCCACCGTCGTCCGCGCTCACCAGCACGCCGCTGGGGCCCGAAAAGGGGGCTTCGCAGCCCCGGCCTCGGACGCTCCCGAGGCGGCCTGACCAGCAAGATTCATCTCGCCTGCGACGCCTTCGGCCGCCCGCTCGCGTTCACCGTGACGGGCGGCAACACCAACGACTGCACCCAGTTCACCGCCGTGATGGAAGCGATACGGGTGCCCCGTATCGGCCCGGGACGGCCCCGCGTGCGGCCCGCCCATGTGCTGGGCGACAAGGGCTACAGTTCCAAAGCCATCCGCACCTGGCTGCGACGGCGCGGCATCGGCCACACCATCCCCGAGCGGGCCGACCAGATCCGCAACCGGCTCCGGCGCGGCAGCCACGGCGGGCGCCCGCCGGCCTTCGACAAGCAGCTCTACAAGCGTCGCAACGTCGTGGAACGGTGCTTCAACCGCCTGAAGCAGTGGCGAGGCATCGCGACCCGGTACGACAAGACCGCCGAGTCCTACCAAGCAGCCGTCACCCTCGCATCGCTCCTGATGTGGGCGTGACATTTGACGACAACTCCTAGTAGGGCTTGGTCATGTTGGTGCGGGGTCTGGCATGTCGCGGTGACAGGTGGGACAGGCGCCGGTCCAGATCACGAGGAGTATCTGCAGCTCGCGAACGATTCGGTAGAGGCTCAGGCCGACGCCGTCTCTTTTGGGGATCGGCTCAGTCGCTGAAGGGTGCAGAAGGCGTGCGCGACCGAGACGAGGGTGACGTGGTGGTGCCAGCCTGGCCAGGTTCGGCCTTCGAAGTGGGCCAGGCCCAGGGCCTGTTTCATCTCGCGGTAGTCGTTCTCGATGCGCCAGCGGAGCTTCGCGGTGCGCACGAGGACGGGCAACGAGGTGGTCTCAGGCAGGTTGGAGAGCCAGAACTGCACGGGCTCGTCCTGGTTGGCGGGCCATTCGGCCAGCAGCCAGCGGACCGGAAGCTCGGTGGCGGCTGTGGCCTTGCGGATCTCACGTCCGGCGGGCCGGACCCGCAGGGCCACGAAGCGCGAGTACATGCGCTTGTGTCCGCTGCGGCCACTGCCGGGCCGCGATCCCTCCCTCCACTGCACCGGCCGCGCGGAAGATTTACCGGCCGCGATGACCAGGCTCTTCACCCTCTGTGCTGGCTCGGGGTAGGCAGGAGCCGGCCGTCGGCCCCGGTCGGGGAAGGCCGGGGTGCACGGCTGCGCGTCCTCGGGTTGCGCGGTGGTCGTGGTCGAGATGCCCACCACGTAGTCGAGGCCGCGTTCTTCCAGACCGAGCCGGAAGGCGGCGGTGTCCCCGTAGCCGCCGTCGGCGATGACCTGGGGCACCTCGATGCCCCAGGACCGCGTCTCGTCGATCATGTCGAGGGCCAGCTGCCACTTCTCGACATGGCCGACCTGGGCGGGGATAGCGCACTTGTCACGACGGGCCACCTTGGCCGGATCGGCCTTCGGTGAGGCGGGATCCCAGCTCCCGGGCAGGAACAGACGCCAGTTCACCGCCGCCGAGGCGCCGTTGGAAGCCAGGTGCAGCGAGACCCCGGCCTGGCAGTTGGTGACCTTGCCCGCGGTGCCGGTGTACTGCCTGGTCACGCACGCGGACGCGTCCCCGTCCTTGAGGAACCCGGTGTCATCGATGATCAACGCGGTGGGTTTGACGACCGGCTGCATACGCCAGGCCAGACGGGCCCGCACATGCGCCGCATCCCACGGGCTGGAGGTGACGAAGTGGGCCAGGGCCTGCCGGTTCCCGTCCTCGCCCAGGCGGGCGGCCATCGGCTCCACCGACTTGCGCCCGCCGTCCAGCAGCAGGCCCCGCAGATAGACCCCGCCCCACCGTCGCTGATCCGCCCGCGCGAACGGCTCGAACATCTCCGCCGCGAAGTCCTCCAGATCACACCGGACCGCAGCCAACTCCCCACTCAGCACACACGGTCAACGACACGACCGATCAAGAAGACACGCCATCAAGGACCGCACATGACCAAGCCCTACTAGTACCCCGCCGCAGCCCGGACACGACAACTCGCCCTCGACCAGGCGCCGTTCGACAACCGAAGTTGCCACCTCTACCGTGACCAAAGCGCCCTCCGTTGGCGCTCGCACGGCCCTCCCGGACGCCGCCAAACGAGCGGGAGGGCCGTGATCATGTTCAGGACATGATCACGGTGCCGCCCAGCACCCAGAAGATCAATTACCTTCTTGTGAACTCTTCCTCATCAACATCACCAATGGCACAACACTGCCCGTTCGTCAGCATGTTGAGTGGCTATCTACAGGGTTCAGGTCCGGTGCATACGCCGGGAGCCGGAAGACGGTGAGCCAGGAACGGGTGGCGATCAGCTCGCGCATCGCGTGGTCGGTGTGGGCGGTGGCGTTGTCCCACACCAGCACGATCGGGCCGCCGAGCTGTTGGTGCGCGGCGTCCAGCAGACGGGCGAGATCGTTCTCGCGGAAGCCCTTCTTCTCGTCCTTACGGCTGTGGTGGACGATCATCCGGTAGATCAGCCGGGCATGCGGGGTGCCGGGCCGGGTGCACACCAGCCCGGTCAGGGACACGCGTCCGGAGCCTTTCCCGGACCTGGGGAGAGGGGAACGCTCCACCCTGCTGCACTCTTGCGGTTCGTTCCCCGTGTCTGCTCAGGGAAGTGCCTGTTCGCACCAGATGACCTTGCCGCGGGGAGTCTGGCGTGTGCCCCAGCGCTGCGTGAGCTGGGCGACAAGCATCAGACCCCGGCCGCCTTCGTCGAACACACGGGCTGTGCGCAGGTGCGGCGCGGTAGCGCTGCCGTCGAAGACCTCGCAGACCAACGTACGATCGCGGATGAGCCGCAGCTCGATCGGGGCACATCCGTACCGGACGGCGTTGGTGACCAGCTCACTGACCACCAACTCGGTGGTGAAGCCTGCTTCTTCCAGATCCCACTGGCGCAGACGGCGGATGACCTGCCTACGGATCTCAGGCACTGCTTCGAAGGCGGCGGGCACGTTCCACGACGCAACCTGGTCGGAGTCAAGGCGCTGGACCCGGGCGAGCAGCAGGGTGGCGTCGTCAGCCGGGTAGTCAGGGAGTAGTGCGCCGACCACCTGGGCGCACTGAGCATCCGGCGAGATCGCCTCGCCCGAGAGGTTTTGCAGCAGGCTTGTGAGCCCTTCGTCCATGTCATGCCGCCGGGAGTCGATCAGGCCATCTGTGTGGAGCGCGAGCAGGCTGTCCTCGGGCAGCTCGACTTCCAGCGACTCGAACGGCAGTCCGCCCAGGCCCAGGGGAGGGCCGGCGGGCAGTTCCAGCAAGGACGCTGTCCCGTCCGGCTGTACCACTGCTGGGTGGAGGTGTCCTGCACGGGCGAGGCAGCACAGGCCCGACACCGGATCATATACGGCGTACAGGCAGGTGGCGCCGGCCAACTCCGGCGCGATCGACTCCGCTCCCGTCTCGGACTCGGATGCCAGTCGGATGACGAAGTCGTCGAGCCGGGTCATCAGTTCGTCCGGCGCCAGGTCTACGTCCGCGAGGGCCCGCACGGCGCTGCGCAGCTGACCCATGGTGGCAGACGCGTGGAGACCGTGGCCGACCACGTCGCCAACGACGAGCGCCACCCGTGCCCCGGACAGTGGGATCACATCGAACCAGTCCCCGCCCACCCCGAACGCCGGGGCGCCCGGAAGGTAGCGGAAGGCGGCCCGAACGGCGGACTGCTCCGGCAGCCGCTGGGGCATCAGGCTCCGCTGCAACGTAAGAGCCGCCAGGTGCTCACGGGTATAACGCCGGGCATTGTCCAGGCAGACGGCGGCCCGCGCCACCAGATCCTCGGCGAGGGAGAGGTCCTCGCCCTCGAAGAACTCGCAATGACGCGAGCGGACGAAGCCCACCACACCCAGCGTCGCGCCCCGCGCGGTCACCGGCACGAAGATCCAGGAGTGGAATCCGTACTCCTCGTTCTTGGCCTGGCGCACGGGATCCTCCCGCACCCAGGAGTTCGCATGGCGCGCCGTCCGATACAGCACGGAACGCCCGGTCGCCAGGCAGCGGGCCTGTGGCGAGTTCGCCGTGTAGTAGTCCGCCTCCCCCACCGCGACCACTGCTTCGGGCTCGCCGTCCCGAACGGAACGATGAGCCACTCTGCGCAACACAGCCCCGATGACCGGCACCAGCGGCGGCTCCTCGCCACTGAGCAGCCCTTCTACCAGGTCGACGCTCACGAAGTCGGCCAGCCGCGGCACTGCAAGATCGGCCAGTTCCTGTCCGGTGCGCATCACATCCAGGGTGCTGCCGATGGCCCTGCTGGCCTCGTCCAGCAGGGCCAGCCGCTCCTGGGCGCGGTACTGCTCGGTCGAATCGATCACTGTGGCGCACACACCGGCAATCTGCCCGGACTCGTCACGCAGCGGGGAGGCAGACGAAATGAAGCACCTGTCGTGGTCGGGGTCACCTTTGGTTCGGCCTCGGACGAGGAAGCCTTCCTCACGCCGCCCCGTCTCGAGTACCCGGCGCATACGCGCCTCCCACTCCAGGGCGTCGCCCCCGGCCAGGACCGCGGACAGGCCCTGGCCGATCCTCTCCTCATCGGGCACGCCGGTCAGCCGCCGCATGGCATCGTTCAGCTGGACGCAGCGCATCCCGGTGTCGTAGACCGCAACGGCGACGGGATTATCCGTCAGCACCCAGTCCGCCAGGACCTGCTCCGTAGGGAGGGCCTCACCGGGTTCCCGAAACAGTAGCCAGAGCGACCCTGAGCCATTTCCGAGCCGGTAGGCCGAGACCGGCACCTGCAGGCACTGCCCTTCCCGGTGCCGGACCTCAAGCACGCCACGCCACTCGTCCGGGCACGTCAGCCATTGGGACTGGGTCCCCAGTAGACCGTCCAGCGAGCGGCCGACGGCCTCCGCAGTCTCGTGGCCGACCAGCAGGGCCGCGTCGGCGCTCCACGCAACCACACGACCACCCGCGTCGATCACAGCCAGTGGCGTGCCCGGACTCCCGCCGCTCCGGTCACTTTCACCGCACGGCGCGACACGATCCGCCATGGTCTCGAGAATGCCCCAGCGCTGGACAGCAATCAAGGGACGTTCGTCCCCCTGGGCACCGCCGGTCGACCCGACCGCGTGGGTAGCGGGTACCGGGCAGCCGGACCCCAAGGAAACCGCTGGTAGATGGCCATTTTGGGGCTCTGGGGAGGGCTAGTAGACAGTTGCGGCTTAGCTTTGCTGTGTTGTCGGGTAGAGGTGGCGTAGTTTCACGCGGGCGTCGGTGGTGGTGAAGTGCCAGTCGACCTGGCGCTGGTCGCGGTTGGTCTGTTGCTGCCAGGCGGTGAGTTCGGCGTTGAGTACGACGATGTCGTCGATGCGGCGGTCCAGGCACTGGCGGGTGAGCGCGGACAGCTCGATCTCGGCGATGTTGAGCCAGGATCCGTGCTTGGGGGTGTGGTGGATTTCCAGGCGCTGGGCCAGCGCGAAGGCCTTCTTCGGATCGAACGCCTCGTAGAGCGAGGCGGTGGTGTGGGTGTTGAGGTTGTCCATCACCAGCACGACCTTGTCGGCGTCGGGGTAGTCCACGTTCAGCAGGTGTTCGACCTGGCGTGCCCAGTCGATTTTGGTGCGGCGCGGCTGGCCGTCCACGCGCCGCCAGCCACGCAGCGGCTCGGTCCAGCAGAAGATCGAACAGGTGCCGGCCCGGACGTACTCGCCGTCTTCGCGGCGGTCGCAGCCGGGTCGGGCGGGGATCGGATCGCGGGTGTGGCCGAGCAGCTGGTAGGGCTTTTCGTCCATGCACACCACAGGGCGTGCCGGGTCGTAGGGGCGGCGGTAGACCTCGAGGACGTCCTCCATCGCCGCGGCGAAGGCCGCGTTCGCGCGGGGCGGGATGACCCAGCACTGCTTCACATGAGGGCGAAGTTCCGTTTTTTAACACCCGTCCGATCGTGGTGTGGTCCAGGTTCGGGATGTCCTCGATCAGAGCGATGTGCTTCTCCAGCAGGCGCAACGACCACCGGGCGCGGCCCTTCGGCGGCGTCGAGCAGGCCAGCGCGATCAGCCTGGCCTCGACTTCACCGGTCACCGGGGAAGGCACCGGAGGTAAGGGGCGCTTCTTGCGGCCGACGGTCGACCACACATCCCCGCCGGTCTCCGTGAACCGCATCGAGACCAGGCGCACCGTCTCACACGAGACCCCGGCCCGGTCCGCGACCACCACCCGGGAGGGGACCTCGCCAGCAGCGGCATCCAGGGCGAGCAGCACCCGCGCCCGCCTGATCATCGACGCACTGTGCACCCCCGTAGTGGTCACCCGCACCAGCGCCTTGCGATCCTCCGCGCCCAAGGCGACCGGATACTTCTTCTGTGACGGCATGGCACCCCTGTCCGATGGAAAGCAACCCACAGGGACAGACTGCCCGACAGCAAGAATTAGCCGCAACTGTCTACTAGTTCGAAGTCAAGGGTGAGCTGACGAGTCGCAGAACGGGGCAGGTTGGGTGATCTCGCCAAGTCCTATGCGACTCACACCAGTTGCCAGCGAGCTGGAGCAGGTCCAGGTCGCCTGTTCCTCCAGGGCGGAACGCCCCACCCCACCGCCGGCCGTGGCGCCCCTGGATCTCGGGGCTGACGACCAAGGCCTCCGGCGGATGTGCTGACGAGGACGACGGGTAGGGGCCTGACGACGGGGGCTCAGCAACTGGAAGGAGCTGGCCATGAGCGACCCCATCACGACGGCAGAAGGCGCCAGCCAGGAGTCCCCGTCGACCCCGGCCCTGGCGGTGCTGCCTCAGGACTGCGCCCCCCGGCGCGTGCCCCCTCCGACGCCCGAGCTCACAAAGGCGCTCCTGACGCGCCTTGACACTCTGGAGCAGGGAACGCACGAGTACCAGTACGTGCGCAACACTCTGATCGAGACGAACCTGTCCTTAGTGCGCTACGCTGCCCGGCGCTTCTCCAGCCGTGGGGAGACGACCCAGGACATGTTGCAGGTCGGCACCATCGGACTGATCAAGGCCATCGACCGCTACGACGTCTCACGCGGGGCGGCGTTCACGACGCTAGCCGTCCCCTACATCCAGGGGGAGATCAAGCGGTTCTTCCGTGACACCACCTGGTCGGTCAGTGTGCCCCGGCGCCTGCAGGAACTGCGCATCGGCCTTGCCCAAGCCCGCGAACAGCTCGAAGCGCAAGGGATCCAAGAGCCTTCCGCCGCCGAACTCGCCGCCTACCTCGATATGCAAGAGGTGGCGGAAGGGCTCATGGCCTCCAACGGCTACGACAGCGTCTCCATCGACCGGCCCCTCCAAGCCGTCGGCGCCATGCGACAAACCGGCTTCGTCGCCGACCTCATCGGCTCCGAGGACCCCGCCCTCGACCTGGCCGAAGACCTCCAGGCCCTCAAGCCGCACCTGGCCGAACCCGACGACCGCGACCGCACCCTCCTCGAACTGCGCTTCGGCGCCGAGATGACCCAGGCCCAGATCGGCAAAGAACTCGGTCTCTCCCAGATGCACGTCTCCCGCCTCCTCACCCGCCTCTGCACACGCCTGCGGGAGAAGATGCTGGTCACTGACTGGCCGCCCAGCCTCCCCCTGCGCGCCGTTGCCGCTCCCCCGCGAAGCGGCAACGGCGCTCAACGTGCCTCTCCAGGCGAGAGCAACCGTGCGGTTCAGCGTCCGACGGCTCGGCGCAGTTGGGCCTTGTTCATGCTGGAGCGGCCGTCGATGTTCTTCCTCTTGGCCTCTGCGTAGAGCTGATCTCTGGTCGGGCCGCCGGCCCCTTGGTGGGAGCGTTCGCCGCCGCGCTGGGAGGAAGATTTCGGGTCGCGAGTAGAGGCCTTGCTGGCGGTTTTGGCTTCGCCGGAGCGGGCGCGCTCCTTGTTCACCGTGCGGGCGGCGATCTCCTTGGCCCGCTTCTGCGAGGATCCACGCTCCTCGGCCTGTTCCCTAATGTGCTCGTACTGCCGTTCACGTTTCCTGCTAGATCCTGCCGGCACAGCTGCTCACCCTCTCTTCGTCGTTCCCGGCGGCCTCGCCGCGGCTACACACCAGTCCACGTCCGGCGGGCCGGCACCGCCACCCGGGCGGCGCCGGATGGCGTCAGCCAGTGGAGAGGCTTGGAGGAGTCACAACCCGCGGAGCGGGCAGGGCGCGCTCGCCATCGGCGAGAGCCACCGTGCCGACCACGCGGTGGCCCTCGACGTCCCAGAGTCGGCGGTCATCTACCGCGGCCGGAGACGTAATCGCGCACCCGGTCCACCAGCCCCAGGCCCGGAGCGAGCAGCTTGTTGACCGGCGGCGTGCTCGGAGCGCCCGGGTGCGGGCGGGTGGGTGCGCTCTTCTTCGCCTGGCGGACCTTGTCGCCCAGCTGCTCCAGCACGTAGGGGTTCACGCCCTTGCGAAGCTGAGTGAAGAGGTCGTTCTCCTCCGCACGGATGTGGGCTGCCACCTCGGTGCGGAGCTTTACCATCAACCGGTCGAAGTCGAGATCATCGACATTGCGCTTTTGAAGATCGTCGAGGAGCTTCTCGACGCGGAAGTGGTCGGCGAGCTCCTTGTCCGCCAGCGTGTCACCCCTCTCCAGATGCTCACGCACCGCGGGATAGAGATACTCCTCCTCGGCAACGGAGTGCCGCACCAGCTCGATCGTCAGAGCATCCACCAGACGCTTACGGTCCGCGCTCCCGGGGGGAGCGTTCTCGAACTGTGCGAAGAGCTCTTCGACCTCCCGATGGTCGGTGGTCAGCTCCGCGATCACATCGCCGCCGTGTCCCACAACATCCGCCTCTCCCTGAATACCCGGCTCGTCCGGCTCTCACTCCACGGTTTCCCGAACCCGTGTGGACACCATGCAGCCGTGCACCCAATTGGCCCCCTTGTGATCTGGCCGAGCCGACCGTGCCCAGCCTGCCGCGACTGCCGAGCAGGCCGGCGCTCTGTCGCCGGGCACCGGCCGGCTCAAGCAGCACCCGGGAAGTGGCCGCCCGATACCCATCGCTTTATGCCGGTGGGCGTGGCGAGCAGACACAGGCCGCCCGGATGGTGAAGATCAACCTGGGTGCGCTGGGTGCGCGCCTGTCGTCCCGGCCGGAAGCGGCCGGAGGCCCTGCGTCCGTATTCAACTCCAGGACACCCGGCGGGCGCAGGGCCGACTGGCCGAACTGCCGGCCGAGGCGAGACCGACTCCGGGCCGTATCACCGGACTGAGATTGTGCACGGCTGGACCGGGTTCCTGGAAGCCTTCGTGCACCTGGGCGACGGCAAGACCCGCATGAAGGACCTGACCACCTCGGTCGTCGCCCTGCTCGTGAGTGATCGCTGGTCACCAACCAGGTACGCGCCTACGACCTGCTGCGGAAGTTCGGCCGCGAGGCCACCCCACACCGCTCGGGCAGGCGTTCGCTGAGTACGGAAGCATCGCCAAGACCCTGCACCCGCTCGCCGTCGTCGCCCAGATCCGCGATGAGGACGTCGCCCGGCTCTCCCCGCTCGAGCACAAGAACCTCAACGTCCTGGGCCGCTACAACTTCACCGCCTCCCAGCCGGTCAGCGGCCTGCGCCCGCTGCGCGACCCGGATGCACCCGACCTCGACGATGACGACGACGGCACCGACGAATGACCCACAGGCCGCCGCGCCCGCCGCGGCAGACGGCCGACACCTGGGCGGCGACGGGTCGTTGAGCACAGCATGGCGAACTGCAGTTCGAGGAATTCCACCGGCAACGTGGCGCATGAGATGGTCCACGAGCTGGCGATGGCGACGCTCCACCAACCCGCCGCGAGGAGGCGGCTGCATGGAGCCGAGTCCTCCCTTCGACGCCAGCCCTGATCGAGATGTGCGACCTGCGTCAGGGACACGTCAGCGAGATCCGCGCACTCCTGGTGGCCATGGGTATGATGGACGAGGACTTTTCAGTCGCCGCGGAGCGGCGCCACCGAGTAGGGGGCCCGAGTAGGAACGGATCAGGGAACCGGCCGTCAAGGCCCGATGACACGACGAGACGAGTGCAACGAGGGCCAGGCGGCGAGGCAGCTGGAGTGCCGGTCACGACGTGGCGGCGGGCCCGGCACGTCGGTCTGATTCTGGAGTCGGATGTGTCGTCCTAGCAGCGGTCGCGGGCTGCGGTGGAGGCGATGGACGCCGACGCGGTGCGGGCTTCGGTGCCGTGGGAGCTGATCAGTCCATACCAGGCGTGAAACCGGATCGCGGAGGCTCTGGGCACACCGAACGAGCCGGACCAGGTGCTGGCGGTGTCGGCGTACGCGGTTGAACGGCTCATCTTGGCGCGGGCAAGCGTGCCGAAGGTCCCGGCCGCACATGACGTAGGCCCCTGCGCGGACCTGCCATACGCCCCTGATCAGGCGTCTTCGCACTCTCTACGCTGGGAGGCGTCCGAATCACCTCAGGCAACCGGCCTGGCTCTTGCGAACGGAATGCACTGCACACGGTGATACCTTCCGCCCCTGTGCCCTGGCGCATCGCATTGCCGCGCGGCGCGGCAGCCGTCCCCATCGCCCGCGCGATGGTCCAGAGCGCCCTGCAGGATCTGAGGGCGACGGTTGACCAGAACATTGCGATGCTGCTGACCGACGAGCTGGTGTCCAATGCCCTCAAGCACGGCACGGACCCCATCGAGCTGGTGGTGGAGCTGCAGCAGACGGGCTGCCGGATCGAGGTGCACGACGACGATCCGATGCTCATCGACGGGCTGCTCGGCGACCTGTTCCCCCGGTCGGGGCTGGGCAATGCGGTATTGGAGACGGCGCCGTACGGCTCTGGTCCGGCGCGGGCGGCGGAGGATAGCGGCACGGAGGGCGGGGCCACTGCCGAGGACGGGGTCCGCATGGCGGACAGAGTGCGTACGGCGGACGATCACCGCGCGGCTGATGACCGGCTTCCGGCGCAGTGTACGCACGGCCTGCCGCTGCTTCGTTCGCTGAGCGCCGACTGGGGTTGCCACCCGACGCCGCACAGCAAGACCTTCTGGTTCACCCTTCCCGGGCTACAGCGCCGGCGCCGGCAGTGGAGGCGGTGCCGACCCCGTTGGCCAGTTCCTGAGCCGCCAGCGCCCCTGCCCGAGTCACGAGCGGCGCCGGCGCTGTAGCACACCTAGTAGGGCTTGGTCATGTTGGTGCGGGGTCTGGCATGTCGCGGTGACAGGTGGGACAGGCGCCGGTCCAGATCACGAGGAGTATCTGCAGCTCGCGAACGATTCGGTAGAGGCTCAGGCCGACGCCGTCTCTTTTGGGGATCGGCTCAGTCGCTGAAGGGTGCAGAAGGCGTGCGCGACCGAGACGAGGGTGACGTGGTGGTGCCAGCCTGGCCAGGTTCGGCCTTCGAAGTGGGCCAGGCCCAGGGCCTGTTTCATCTCGCGGTAGTCGTTCTCGATGCGCCAGCGGAGCTTCGCGGTGCGCACGAGGACGGGCAACGAGGTGGTCTCAGGCAGGTTGGAGAGCCAGAACTGCACGGGCTCGTCCTGGTTGGCGGGCCATTCGGCCAGCAGCCAGCGGACCGGAAGCTCGGTGGCGGCTGTGGCCTTGCGGATCTCACGTCCGGCGGGCCGGACCCGCAGGGCCACGAAGCGCGAGTACATGCGCTTGTGTCCGCTGCGGCCACTGCCGGGCCGCGATCCCTCCCTCCACTGCACCGGTGTTGGGTGCCATTCAAAATCGTGACGGGTTTGCCATTCCCGATGGTGATGTTCGGGGATGAGAAGAGCCCGCCGGTGGGGTTCCGGCGGGCTGTTTGATCTTCATCGTGTCACTGGGATGTTGACGGTGCCTATGGTGGGCGCGGTCGTCATTCGGCGGTGACTTCGGCGACGGCGGCGCGGGCGCTGGTCTCGTCGACGATGGGCTTGCCCTCGGCGTAGGCGGACAGCAGGGCCTGGACGGCGAGGTTGTTGACGGCGCGGGGAAAGCCGCGGGCGGTGTCGTGGATCAGCGTGATCGCGTCGTCGGTGAACAGGGTGTCGCTGCGGCCGGCGAGCGCGAGGTGGTGGACCAGGTAGGAGGAGGTCTCCTCGCCGGTCATGGACGGCATGTTGTAGCGGACCTGGATCCTCTGGTCCAGGGCGGCCAGGACACCGAGTTTGATCTTGTGCCGCAGGGTCGGCTGGCCGATCAGCAGGCAGGCCAGCGGGCTGTTGGAATCCATCTCGTCGTTGGTCAGCATCCGGATCGCCTCCAGCTGCTCGTGGTCCAGGAGATGTGCCTCCTCGATGATCAGGATGGGGACGCGGCCGCGCTCGTTGTTCTCGGTGGCCAGCAGGGCGGTGGCCTGCGGGATCAGCGTCGACTTGTGCGGACGCGGGACGCCGCCCAGCGAGGCGACGATCGCGTGGTGGATCCCGGCGACGCCGACCGCGGGGTTCGCCAGGTAGATCACCTTGTGGCGGGGGTGGTCCAGCTGGGACAGCGACGCTCTGACCGCGACGGTCTTGCCCGCGCCGACCTCGCCGGTGATCACCCCCAGTGCGCGTTCGCCGATGCACCAGGTGATGCGGGCGACGGCCTGCGCGTGGGAGGAGTGCCGGTGCAGCATCGAGGGGGCCAGGTCCTTGTCGAAGGGCATGCGCGTGAAGCCCCAGTGCGCGGTCAGTTTGTCTATCAACGTCCGTCCGTCCTCTCCAAGTGGGCGATGCAGCGGTCCAGTTCGGCTGCGGCGTGTTCGGCCCGCCGGTGGAAGCGGACCGCGAGCCGCAAGGCCGGGCCGGTGACCCGGTGGTGGTCGAGCCTGCGGCCGGCCAGCCGCAGCGTCCGCTCCAGCAGCAGGCGGGCCGACGTCTCCTGGTCGTCGAGCTCGTCGAGCCGGTCCTGGACCGGGTTGCCGCTGGTCACGAGCCTTCCTCGGTCAGGTCGACGGCTTCGGTCGGTTGGGCCTGGCCGGGCAGGAAGACCTCGTAGTTGATCCGCTGCCCGAGTTCCCTGGTGCGCTCGGTGTCGATCAGGCAGAGGTAGTCGATCCCGGTCGGCGCCGGCGGGGCCGCGACGGGGGTCTCGGGCTTGGCCTTGGGGTGCGCGTGCCGGGTGATCTGGTGCGGGATGGCCTTGCCGAACGAGCGTCCGCCGAAGCGGACGTCGATGTCGGTCAGGTCGAAGGGGTCGAAGACGAGCTCGACCTGCCGGCCGACCAGCGAGGCGTCGACGTTGTAGGTGTTGGACTGGAGTGAGACCGTGGCGGTCTTGGCGACCTTCCGCAGCTCTGACCAGCGGAAAGCCTCCCTCAACGCGTCCGGGGTGGGGACCGGGAACGGGGCGCTGGCCATCCACCGCTCCAGCGGCTGCTGCCCCGTCTCGGAGTGCGCCCGCCGGTGATAGACCTGCTCGACCCAGGCTGTGAAGAGGCGATTGAGCATGGCCAGGTCGGTGACCTTCTCCGTGTCGACCTCGACCAGGAACTGTTCCCGGACAGTGCGGAAAAAGCGTTCGATCTTGCCCCTGCCCTGCGGGCGCCCCGGCGTCGAGTGGATCAGCTTGATCCCGAGCCTCGCGCAGGCTCTGAGCAGGGCGGAGTCCACGAACGCGGAGCCGTTGTCGACGTAGACGCCCTCGGGGACGCCGCGGGCGGCCAGTGCCGGCCGAAGCGCCGCCGCCAGTCGGACGCTGTCCTCGGCGCCGCCCCAGCGGTGCCCGACCACCGCCCGACTGTGGTCGTCGACGAACGCGAAGAGATAAGCCTTGTGACCTGCGATCTTCGGCCCGTGGAGGGCATCCCCGACCCAGAGCTCATTCGGCCGGTTCGCCTCGAACCGGCCGAACGCCTCCGGCGCCTGCCCGTCGGGGCGGGTCAGCAGTTCCAGGCGCTGAAGGTGCCGGTGGACGGTGCGGTAGGACGGGCCCCAGCCCAGGTGCTGCTGCAGGATCCGCACCACCTGCGCGGTCGACCGGCTCGGATTCTCCCGCTTCAAGGCCGCTGCCAGGTCCAGCACCTCCTCCGGCGTGCGCGGGGTGACCTGCCGGGTCGGCGGCAGCAGCGCGTCGAAACCGCCCTCACGCCAGAGCTTGAGCCAGCGATCCACCGTCCCGCGCGTGATCTTGACCGGCTTCCCGAACGGATCGGTGTGCACCCGGGCAGCGATCGCGCGGACCATCGCCCCGCGCTGGCGCGGGCTCAGGGCAGCGTCAGCCGCCTCGCGGATCAACTGGTAACGGAACAAGGCGACTTGGTGGGCCCGTTCGGCCCGCCGTCGCTCCTCCTCATCGACCAACGCCATCCGGCGCCCTCCTGAAACGGCTGTGGACATGCCAGCCGCCAGGATGAGCCGAGCCCGACGATCTTCGTCAGGGTCAGCTCGTGTTGATCGTTTCGGAGGTCAGGCCGGAGGCCAGCCCGGCGCCAGCAGGCGGCCGTGGCAGGCCGCCGACACCAGCAACCAGGTAGGCACCTTCAACTTCCCGAGCCTCGCCCTCGCGGCGAACGCGAACCCCGTCACCGCACTGACCGCGTCAGCGACCGCCGTCCCGGCCGGGGCCGGCAGGACCGCGGCCGGGTCGTCCGCCAGCGCGACCAGCCACGCGGTGAACACCGCCGTCGCCCGGACCGCCCGCCGCGACCAGCACCGCAGCCAGCCCCGCACTGTCGTCACCGGCCTGCCCAGCCGCCCGGCGATCCGCCGGCAGCCCCAGCCGGCTGCCGCGAGCTCCAGCCCGGCCCCGACGACCTCAGCCGTGTCCGCGCGTCTGACCAGGGACAACGCTGGAAGCAGGATGTGCGTCGCCTCGCAGGAGCGGCACCTTGAGGTGACCCCCGGAGTGTGGACACAGGGGTTCATGCTGCGAGTGAGAGTTTAGCTGTCTTGTGGTGCTGCTGTTCGAACTCCATTGGGGAGAGGTAGCCCAGGGCGCTGTGGCGGCGGCGGGCGTTGTAGTAGGTGAGCCACTGGAATATCTCCAGCCTCGCCTGCCGCATCGTCAAGAACAGTTTCCCGTACATCGTTTCTCGCTTCAGGCCCTGCCAGAAACTCTCGGCCAGGGCGTTGTCGTAACTTGAGCCGACCCTGCCCATGCTCCTGCGGATGCCGTACCGGTCGCAGACCTGGGCGAACGCGGCCGAGGTGTACTGCGACCCGCGGTCCGCGTGGAAGATCACTCCGGCCACGTTGCCGCCGCGGGCGGCGACCGCGTTCTGGAGCGCGTCGATGACGAGTTCGGCCCGCATGTGCGGGGCCATCGACCAGCCGAGCACCCGGCGGGACCGGATGTCCACGACGCAGGCGAGGTAGAGCCACGTTGCTCCGACCTGCACGTATGTGATGTCACCGCACCACTTCTCGTCCAGATCGCCGGCGGTGAAGTCCCGCCGGACCAGGTCCGGCACCGGCGGCGCGAGGCGGTCTGGAGTCGTGGTGCGCTTCTTCTTGCGCAGGTGGCGGCCGACGATGTCGTGCTTGCGCATCAGCCGCGCGACCCGCTTGCGGTTGACCGTGTGGCCGAAGCCGCGCAGCTCGGCGTGGACCCGCAACGCGCCGTAGTTCCCGCGGTGTTCGGCGTGGATCTCGCGGATCTCGGCGACCAGCGTGTCCTCGGCGGCCTGCTGCACGGCCCGCGCTTCGGCGCCGGCGATCCACCCGTAGTAGCCCGAGCGGGAGACCTCCAGCACCCGGCATATCCGCTTGACGCCGAACATCTCGGCATGGGCGGAGACGAAGTCCCAAGCGGCGGTCTTCACTTCATCTCCCGGGCAAAATACGCCGCTGCCCGGCGCAGGATCTCCCGCTCCAGCTGCCATTCCTTCTCGTTCTTCAGCAGCCGGGCGTTCTCCGCCCGCAGCCGCGCCAGCTCGCCCTCCGCGCCATCCGACGCGCCAGCGGCGGCCGACGGTGCGTCCATGTCGCGCACCCAGGTCCGCAGCGTCTCGGGGTTGACGTTCAGATCGGCCGCGACGTCCTTGAACGTCCGCCTGCCGGCCGAAGCCCGCCACAACGCGATCGCGTCGGACCGGAACTCCGCACTGTACTTCGAGGGCCGTGCCACAGAGATCTACACCTTCCAGGATCAACAAGATCCATTGTCAGGTGTGTCCACATCACGGGGATCACCTCATTCAGGACATGATCACGGTGCCGCCCAGCACCCAGAAGATCAATTACCTTCTTGTGAACTCTTCCTCATCAACATCACCAATGGCACAACACTGCCCGTTCGTCAGCATGTTGAGTGACTATCTACAACCGGCCGCGCGGAAGATTTACCGGCCGCGATGACCAGGCTCTTCACCCTCTGTGCTGGCTCGGGGTAGGCAGGAGCCGGCCGTCGGCCCCGGTCGGGGAAGGCCGGGGTGCACGGCTGCGCGTCCTCGGGTTGCGCGGTGGTCGTGGTCGAGATGCCCACCACGTAGTCGAGGCCGCGTTCTTCCAGACCGAGCCGGAAGGCGGCGGTGTCCCCGTAGCCGCCGTCGGCGATGACCTGGGGCACCTCGATGCCCCAGGACCGCGTCTCGTCGATCATGTCGAGGGCCAGCTGCCACTTCTCGACATGGCCGACCTGGGCGGGGATAGCGCACTTGTCACGACGGGCCACCTTGGCCGGATCGGCCTTCGGTGAGGCGGGATCCCAGCTCCCGGGCAGGAACAGACGCCAGTTCACCGCCGCCGAGGCGCCGTTGGAAGCCAGGTGCAGCGAGACCCCGGCCTGGCAGTTGGTGACCTTGCCCGCGGTGCCGGTGTACTGCCTGGTCACGCACGCGGACGCGTCCCCGTCCTTGAGGAACCCGGTGTCATCGATGATCAACGCGGTGGGTTTGACGACCGGCTGCATACGCCAGGCCAGACGGGCCCGCACATGCGCCGCATCCCACGGGCTGGAGGTGACGAAGTGGGCCAGGGCCTGCCGGTTCCCGTCCTCGCCCAGGCGGGCGGCCATCGGCTCCACCGACTTGCGCCCGCCGTCCAGCAGCAGGCCCCGCAGATAGACCCCGCCCCACCGTCGCTGATCCGCCCGCGCGAACGGCTCGAACATCTCCGCCGCGAAGTCCTCCAGATCACACCGGACCGCAGCCAACTCCCCACTCAGCACACACGGTCAACGACACGACCGATCAAGAAGACACGCCATCAAGGACCGCACATGACCAAGCCCTACTAGGAGTTGTCGTCAAATGTCACGCCCACATCAGGAGCGATGCGAGGGTGACGGCTGCTTGGTAGGACTCGGCGGTCTTGTCGTACCGGGTCGCGATGCCTCGCCACTGCTTCAGGCGGTTGAAGCACCGTTCCACGACGTTGCGACGCTTGTAGAGCTGCTTGTCGAAGGCCGGCGGGCGCCCGCCGTGGCTGCCGCGCCGGAGCCGGTTGCGGATCTGGTCGGCCCGCTCGGGGATGGTGTGGCCGATGCCGCGCCGTCGCAGCCAGGTGCGGATGGCTTTGGAACTGTAGCCCTTGTCGCCCAGCACATGGGCGGGCCGCACGCGGGGCCGTCCCGGGCCGATACGGGGCACCCGTATCGCTTCCATCACGGCGGTGAACTGGGTGCAGTCGTTGGTGTTGCCGCCCGTCACGGTGAACGCGAGCGGGCGGCCGAAGGCGTCGCAGGCGAGATGAATCTTGCTGGTCAGGCCGCCTCGGGAGCGTCCGAGGCCGGGGCTGCGAAGCCCCCTTTTCGGGCCCCAGCGGCGTGCTGGTGAGCGCGGACGACGGTGGAGTCGACCGACACCAGCCAGTCGACATGCCCCACTGCGTCCGCCTGCGCCTGGGCGGTCTTGAGCATCCGCTCGAAGGTGCCGTCCGCCGCCCACCGGCGGAAGCGGGTGTGTAGCGTGGCCCACGGCCCGTACCGCTCGGGCACATCCCGCCAGGCCGTCCCGGTGCGGAACTTCCACACGATCCCGTTGAGGATCCTTCGGTCGTCCAACCTCTTCCGCCCCCGCAAGGACGCGGGCAGCAGCGGCCGGACGAACTCCCACTCGGCATCGGACAGTTCATGGCGACGTATCACCCAACCATGATCCACTACTCAAGATCATTTGAAGACACGACCTAGGTAATCCAGCAGCGTTTCTCCATTTGTGCTGGTCAGAGTGCCTGTTTAGAGTCTAGTGGGCTGATGTCGCGTCAGGTTGGCGGTCGTTCGTTACTCACCTGATCGGGGTGCGTGCGGCGTTGGTAGTGGCAGGTGCGGGCGATGGCTTGGTGGTGGCGTCGCCAGTTGGACCAGTGGAGTCTGTGCTCGGGGCGCAAGGATCGCGGTGGTCGTCCCTTCGGGGAACGGGCAAGGTCCAGGAGTCGCCGGATAGCAGCCACGGTGGGGGCGCGAGGGCGATCGAACCGATTCTTCGGCCCCCCTTTCGAAGGCGCGGGTGGCCATCGCGGCAAGGAAGGCATGGGCGAGCATGGCGAGGGTGGTGTGTCGGTACCAACCGACATAGCGGCGGACTCCGTACTGGTCCAGGCCGCATTCGTTCTTCGCGGCCTGGAAGCATTCCTCGATGGCCCAGCGGGAGCTGGCCAAGCGCACCAGTTCTGCTATGGTCGTCTCGCAGGGGGAGTAGGCGAGGTAATAGGCGAACTCGTCGGGTCGGCTCAGGCTGCGGCGGGCGAGCACCCAGCGATGATGGGTGGGCTGCCCACTGCCGGGGGACGCGGCCTCGGGCAGCTTTGCGGCGGCCCAGTCGTAGACACGCGGGCCCTTGCCCCTTCCTCGCACGAGAGTCGTTCCCATGCCTCATCCGGGGCACCGGTCAGCAGGTGATCGATGCGTCAGCTCCCGATCTGGTACTTGACCTGCTGGCACTTCGGCACTGCCAGAACATAGCCGACCCCCGCCTCTTCCAGGGTGTCGCGGAAACGCCACTCCTGTCCGTAGGCGGCGTCCGCAGTGACCCAGGCGATGGGCAGAGCGGACGCCAGGGCACGCAGGACAGCCGTGCGGGCCAGCTCCGGCTTGGTGGCGAACGCCCGGGCAGCGGGAATCTTCGCCGCACGGCACCGGTTCGGATCCTCGGTCCAGGACTTGGGTGGATACAACTCGCGGTCCACTAACGCCGTCCCTTCGAAGAGGCGTGGGCGGCGAACACGCCGATCTGACAGTTCTCGGTGCGGCCCGCGGTGCCCGAATATTGCCGCTGGACCCCGGCCGACGTGATGCCCTTCTTCAGGAAACCGGTGTCATCAAGGATCAGGACTCCGTCCGAGCGGCCCAGGGGCTGAGCGACGTACCCCTGCAAGTCGTCGCGGACCTCGTCGGGCTCCCACCGGCACGACGCGAGGAGTAATTGCAGCCCGTCAGGGGTCTCTTGGCCGACATACTCGGCCAGCTGGTGAGGTCGGACCGGGGCGCCCGGCCGACGTTGCCGTCGGTGGGTTTCCCCGGCCCGCCTCCCGAACCGGACGTGCCCGATTTCCAGGCATCCGGCTCTCCACAAGCCCTCTCAGACAACCGCTTCGCGCGCGGTCCCGCTGGGCCACGGTGAGGGGATCTTGGTTCCGCGATACAGGTAGCGGTTGGTCCGCACCTTTGCGGTCTTGAACAAGACCACCTCGCCATCGGCGGGCCACCATCGGCCCACACAGTAACAACGGCGCATGGTCTTCCAGTTGGTCCGGCGATGTTTGCGCCGCAGCCATCCGAAGACCTGTCGCCAGGTGAAGGCCGACAGGTACTGGAAGGTCGCGGACGACACGCCGTGCCGGAAGTACGCCGTCCAGCCCCGCAGCACCGGGTTGAGCTGGTGCAGCACGACTGCCAACGGCAGGTTTGTGTCCTGTCTGCACAACGTCTTGACCTTCTCCTTGACGGCCTGGAGGGCCTTCTTGGAGGGGTAGAGGTAGACGTAGTACCTCTGGGTTCCGCGCTTGCGATGACGTTGGAGACGCCACCCGAGGAAGTCCAGACCCTCATCGATGTGGGTGATCGCTGTCTTCTCCACCGACAGGCGCAAGCCCATCGGCGCGAGGACCGCCGCCACCTCGGCACGCATCCTCTCGGCATCGTCACGGGTCCCGGTCACAGCGATCAGGAGGTGAGTCGGCGGCGGGAATCTCACCCGCCGCCGCTCTCAGAGGACGGTTCGTGAGTCTTCGGGTGGTTCTGTCGTCGCCTGATGGTGTGGGTGCGGACTGAAACCCGCTGTCCACGGTCGTTGTTCTGGTGATCTGATGAGGTGACTGAACGTAAGCCGTACCCGAGTGACTTATCGGACGGGCAGTGGGCGCTGATCGAGCCGGTGATCACGGCGTGGAAGAGCCGGCATCGCTCGGTCAGCGGCCACCAGGGCGCCTATGCGATGCGGGAGATCGTGAACGCGATCCTCTACCAGGGCCGGACCGGCTGCCAGTGGGCCTACCTCCCGAACGACCTGCCGCCCAAGAGCGCGACGTACTACTACTTCGCCGTCTGGCGGGACGACGGGACCGACCGGGTCATCCACGAGCTCCTGCGCTGCCAGGTCCGCGAGCGGGCCCGCCGATTAGAGGACCCGACCCTGGTGGTGCTGGACACGCAGAGTGTCCACGCGGCGGCCGGGGTCCCCGCCTCCACGAGCGGCCGCGACGCCGCGAAGCGCGTCCCAGGCCGCAAGCGGGGCCTGGCCGTGGACGTGCTCGGGCTGGTCATCGCGGTAGTCGTCCTCGCCGCGAGCGCGCACGACAACGCCGCCGGCATCGCTCTGCTCGGCCAGGTTGCCGAGAACACCGGCAACACCGTCGAGAAGGCCCTGGTCGACCAGGGCTTCAAGACCGCCGTGGTCGCCCACGGCACCACGCTCGGTATCGACGTGGAGATCGTCCAACGCAACCCTCAGGACATCGGTTTCGTCCCGCAGCCGAAGCGCTGGAGGGTCGAGCAGACCTACGGAATCCTGATACTGCACCGGCGCCTGGTCCGCGACTACGAACACCGCCCGGCCTCCTCGGCCTCCCGCGTCTACTGGGCCATGACCCACGTGATGGCCCGCCGGCTCACCGGAGAGAACACCCCCACCTGGCGCGACCCGCGAGTGATTGCCGCGTGAACCTCCAGCCCCTCCTCGATGCCCTCGGCATCCAGGAAGACGCCGCCCGGGCCCTGGCCGACGACCTCCGCGGGCAGATCACCGAACTGCACAACCGCCTTCGGGAAGCCGAGACCCGTCTCGAACACCTCACGATCACACGACAGACCGTCACCAGCCTCACCGACCGGCTCCCGGCCGGCCCACCGGACCTGCCCGAGCACCCGGACTACTCCCGCATCCTCAGCGTCTTCAACGATGCGACCGGCCCTCTACGAGCTCGGGACATCTGCGAAGCCCTTGACCACGAACCGCTGCCGAAGAACATCGAGGGCACCCGCGCAAAACTGAAACGCCTGGTCAAGCTCGACATCCTCACCGAAGCCGACACCGGCAGCTTCACCAGGAAGCAGTAGCCCGCACCAGGCCTCGCCTGGAAACCGACATCACCTTACGAACCGCCCTCTGAAACGGTCAGTTAGGCCGGCTGAGACGACCGTGAGCTGCAGCGGCTGAGGGGCGTTCACTTGGTAGTCTCCTCGGAGTTCTCGCGGTCCTGTGCGGCCTACGCGGTGCGGTGGGCGAGCAGGGAGGCGTGGGTGGGGGCCTCCGGAACATGACTGGGGCGTGCGGAGGCGAACTCCTTGCGCAGTGCGGGTATGACGTCCTCGCCGAGGAGGTCGAGTTGTTCCAGGACGGTCTTCAGTGGCAGCCCGGCGTGGTCGATGGCGAAGAGTTGGCGCTGGTAGTCGCCGTAGTGGTCGCGGAAGGTCAGGGTCTTGTCGATGACTTCCTGTGGGCTGCCGACGGTGAGCGGGGTCTGCTCCATGTACTCCTCCATCGTCGGGCCGTGGCCGTAGACGGGGGCGTTGTCGAAGTAGGGGCGGAACTCGCGTACGGCGTCCTGGGAGTTCTTGCGGATGAAGACATGGCCGCCGAGCCCGACGATGGCCTGCTCCTCAGTGCCGTGGCCGTAGTAGGCGTAGCGCTCGCGGTAGAGGCTGATCAGGCGCTGGAAGTGCTCCTTGGGCCAGAAGATGTTGTTGGCGAAGAAGCCGTCGCCGTAGTACGCGGCTTGTTCGGCGATCTCGGGGCTGCGGATCGAGCCGTGCCAGACGAACGGCGGGATGCCGTCCAGCGGCCGTGGGGTCGAGGTGAACCCCTGGAGGGGGATGCGGAAGCGGCCCTGCCAGTCGACGACCTTCTCGCGCCACAGCTGGTGGAGCAGCGCGTAGTTCTCGATGGCGAGGGGGATGCCCTGGCGGATGTCCTGTCCGAACCAGGGGTAGACCGGTCCGGTGTTGCCGCGGCCCATCATCAGGTCCACCCGCCCGTCGGCCAGGTGCTGGAGCATCGCGAAGTCTTCGGCGATCTTCACCGGGTCGTTGGTGGTGATCAGCGTGGTCGAGGTGGAGAGGATGAGCCGGCTGGTCTGCGCGGCGATGTGGCCGAGCATGGTGGTCGGCGAGGACGGGACGAACGGCGGGTTGTGGTGCTCGCCGGTCGCGAAGACGTCGAGGCCGACCTCTTCGGCCTTGAGCGCGATCGCGACCATCGACTTGATCCGCTCGTGTTCGGTCGGTGTCCTGCCGGTGGTGGGGTCGGTGGTGAGGTCGCCGATGGTGAAGATGCCGAACTGCATTGCGCCCTCCCGGGCAAGCGATAGGCTTTGTTGGGCAAGAGAGGAAAGGGTGGTGGACCGGGTGGGGTGTGAGGTTGCGGGCGTGTGCCTCCCGGCGGGGCCCCGCCTCCCGGCGGGGCCCCGCCTCCCGGCGGGGCCCCGCCTCCCGGCGGGGCCCCGCCTCCCGGCGGGGCCCCGCCTCCCGGCGGGGCCCCGCCTCCCGGCGGGGCCCCGCCGGGCCGGGTCGAGAACCTGGTGGAGCCATCGCGGTTGCGGGGCGGGCCGGGCCCGCCCCGCACCTCTTCGATCACGAAGTCGCAGATCAGGTTGGATCTGCATCGCGTCGGTGCGCCGCCCGGGTGAGGGTGGTCCCGGGTGCCGCGGTTCATATCGCGCGGGATCACTGCTGGGGCATGAGGCCCATCACGATCGAGATGATCTTGTTGCCGCGCTCGCTGGTCCAGCTTCCGGCCAGTTCGGCCAGGAGCTGGTTGGTGGAGGTGATGGTGGCCCCGGCGTTCTCCATGCGGCGGATGGAGATCTCGTCGGCCATCTTCGAGGGGGAGCCGCCGGCGTCGGCGACGACCTGGACCTGGTAGCCCTCCCGCAGTGCGGTCAGAGTGGGGAAGACGGTGCACACGTCGTTGGTGACGCCTGCGATGATCAGGTTCTTGCGGCCGGCGGCCTTGACCGCGGCGGCGAAGTTCTCGTCGTCGAAAGCGTTGACGACACCCTGGCGCTTGATGCGCGCGGCGAACTCCTCCGGGGCGATCTCCTCGAGCTCGGCCAGCAGGGGACCCTGGGCGTACTCCTCCATGGAGGAGGTGACGACCACGGGGATGTCCAGAGCCTTGGCGGCCTTTGCCAAGGCGAGGGCGTTGGCCTTCATCTCGTCGAAGGGGATGGAACCGACCCATCCCATGGTGCCGACCTGGTGGTCGATGAGCAGCATCGCCGTGTTGTCGGCGGTGAAGGGCTGTGCGGTCATGAGGGGACTTCTCCTGAGTTGTCGGACTGCCGTCCGGGCGGTTGTACGGATCGGCCGGGGCTCCCGTCGGAGCAATTGCTTTGCCGACCAACCTATTGTCTCCAGCGTACGGCACCCGGGATCTATTCCCAAGGAACGCGCAAGGCGAAATCCGGTCCGATTGAGGACGCCGCGCAGATCCGGGACCGTCACCGCGGCCTGGGCCTGGAGGCGGGTGCCGAAGACGTGCCGCCAGTAGCGGCGGGCGATCGGCAGGTCTTCGGCGTAGGTGACCAGCGGGAGTTCCTGCAGGGCGTTCGGCAGCTCCTGCCCCGTCAGCTGCTCCGCCCACGGGCGAGCCGCGACCAGGACGAACTCCTCGTCGGCGAGCGGTTCGGCGTGCAGGGAGCGGATGCGGGGGCGCTGGGTGGTGACGAGGAGATCGTGGCGGCCGGCGCGCAGCTCGTCCAGCAGCTGGGCGGTCAGCCCGGTGGTCACCCGCAGCCGGACGCCGTCGGCTGTGAGGGGAGCCAGCACTGCGAGCAGGACGGTGCACAGGAACTCTGCTGGTCCCGCGAGGTACACCGATGCCGCGACGGGGCCGGGCGTCTCGCCGGCGACGTGCGCGAGCTGGTCGAGCGGGGCGGACAGCTGTGCGGCGAACTCGTCCGCGAAGGGGAACGGGGTGACGCCGCGGGCGCGGCGTTCGAACAGCTCGCGGTCGAGACGGCCCATTCGGCGCTCGCCGGAGAATGGCGGCCCTCCATGCAGCGGCGCGCCGAGATGCGGCCCCTGCCCGGACGCCGGCCAGGCGCGGGTCCAGGTCAGACGTCGAGGGGGCGCGACGGGGAGTGCCGTGACGACGGAGGCACCGTCAGTCCTCGCCGCACGGCCGGGGCGTTAGGTCCCCTTCCCGCCATCCGACCGGACCCGGAAAATCATGGTTGAAGTGCAGTAATGCGGAACCCGGCTCCTCGTCGGGCCGAGGTCCGGCATGACGGTTCCCGGCATCCTCCAGCCCGCAGCTCCACGGGGCTTCCGGCTCTGCGGTGAGCGGCTCGCAGGCCGGCGGCCCCTGCCCGTCGCCTTTGCCGGCGACCAGGCGGAAGCCGGGTACACTCCGGTGCTGCGGCACCGCCTCCAGCGCCTGCCGCCGGACCGGATAGGTCAGGACGCCGCCGTCGGCAAGGGACCGGGCGAGGGCGTCAGGGGGTGGCCGAGGGGCGGTCGACGGAATCGGTGGCGGACGGCGCGGTCGTCAGGTTCGCCTCGATCCGGGCCAGCAGACGCATCGCCTGGTCGCACTCCTCGTCCGTGAACCCTGCTGCGGTGACCTGTTCCAGATCGCGCCATGCCTGGGTGACTCGGTCGCGCAGAGCCTGGCCCGCGCGGGTGGCGCTCACGACGACGGCCCGGCGGTCGACGGGGGAAGGCTTGCGGGTGACGAAGCCGGACTGCTCCAGGCGCTGCAGCATCTTGGTGACGGTCGACGGATCCAGACCGAGCGTTTTGATCAAGTCCATCTGGCGCTCCTCACCGCGTTCCCACAGCTGCATCATCAGCAGTTCCTGCCCCGGATACAGGCCGGTCTCACGCAGCAGACTGCCGGCCGTTATCCGGTGCACGCGGGCAGCACGGAAGATGGCCTCGCTCATCGGAGCGCCGGCGACGGTCGGTACATGGTCTCGCCCATGTACCGGTTCGGATGCTGGCGGCATAGCTGTCGATCCCCCCGCGGGTAGGCAAGTCCCGGCAATTCTGCCAGAGGATCACCTCACCCCATTGTATTGGTCGGCCAATAGAATACAGTGGCGCCAAGCGACTGCGGATCGCCCGCAAGTGAGCGGACGAGGCGCGGTCGGCGCGCCGTCCTGCTGCCCGGCCTGGGCTCACGATGGAGCGTGAGCGCTGGGCCGGGTCGAGTGGCCCGTGAGGTGACCCCCGGAGTGTGGACACAGGGGTTCATGCTGCGAGTGAGAGTTTAGCTGTCTTGTGGTGCTGCTGTTCGAACTCCATTGGGGAGAGGTAGCCCAGGGCGCTGTGGCGGCGGCGGGCGTTGTAGTAGGTGAGCCACTGGAATATCTCCAGCCTCGCCTGCCGCATCGTCAAGAACAGTTTCCCGTACATCGTTTCTCGCTTCAGGCCCTGCCAGAAACTCTCGGCCAGGGCGTTGTCGTAACTTGAGCCGACCCTGCCCATGCTCCTGCGGATGCCGTACCGGTCGCAGACCTGGGCGAACGCGGCCGAGGTGTACTGCGACCCGCGGTCCGCGTGGAAGATCACTCCGGCCACGTTGCCGCCGCGGGCGGCGACCGCGTTCTGGAGCGCGTCGATGACGAGTTCGGCCCGCATGTGCGGGGCCATCGACCAGCCGAGCACCCGGCGGGACCGGATGTCCACGACGCAGGCGAGGTAGAGCCACGTTGCTCCGACCTGCACGTATGTGATGTCACCGCACCACTTCTCGTCCAGATCGCCGGCGGTGAAGTCCCGCCGGACCAGGTCCGGCACCGGCGGCGCGAGGCGGTCTGGAGTCGTGGTGCGCTTCTTCTTGCGCAGGTGGCGGCCGACGATGTCGTGCTTGCGCATCAGCCGCGCGACCCGCTTGCGGTTGACCGTGTGGCCGAAGCCGCGCAGCTCGGCGTGGACCCGCAACGCGCCGTAGTTCCCGCGGTGTTCGGCGTGGATCTCGCGGATCTCGGCGACCAGCGTGTCCTCGGCGGCCTGCTGCACGGCCCGCGCTTCGGCGCCGGCGATCCACCCGTAGTAGCCCGAGCGGGAGACCTCCAGCACCCGGCATATCCGCTTGACGCCGAACATCTCGGCATGGGCGGAGACGAAGTCCCAAGCGGCGGTCTTCACTTCATCTCCCGGGCAAAATACGCCGCTGCCCGGCGCAGGATCTCCCGCTCCAGCTGCCATTCCTTCTCGTTCTTCAGCAGCCGGGCGTTCTCCGCCCGCAGCCGCGCCAGCTCGCCCTCCGCGCCATCCGACGCGCCAGCGGCGGCCGACGGTGCGTCCATGTCGCGCACCCAGGTCCGCAGCGTCTCGGGGTTGACGTTCAGATCGGCCGCGACGTCCTTGAACGTCCGCCTGCCGGCCGAAGCCCGCCACAACGCGATCGCGTCGGACCGGAACTCCGCACTGTACTTCGAGGGCCGTGCCACAGAGATCTACACCTTCCAGGATCAACAAGATCCATTGTCAGGTGTGTCCACATCACGGGGATCACCTCAGTGCCACGCTATCCCCCAGATGCCGGAGTACCTGCACCCGCTCTTGTGCCGTTGTAGTGGGAGATACAGACGAGGAGGACGACGATGGGGCAGATCAGGAATCAGCGCGTACAACGGGGTGCCCGGCCGCCTAAGGCCGGCATGCCGCCGTTCCCGGAGGCGGAGGTCAGACGTCTGGAGCACGCGTGGGAGCGGGCTGTCGAGGCTGGTCTGATGGAGACCGGAGTGGAGACGAAGTACCACTTCGCCCCGGACGGCCGGGTGTTGTCCGCGGCGGTCGGCAAGAGCGGCCGGATTCTCCTCAATGGTGAGCGGCTGACGCCGTTGGTCGCTGAACGGCTCCGCCGTGAGATGCCGTTTCTCGCGCAGATGGTGACCTTCTACGAGAACAACCAGGCCGTGGGCCGAGGGCTGGGGGGCGGGCCCGAGGGCGTCGTCGTCATGCTCCATCCGCCGTCGGGGCTGAACCCGTTGGCACCCCTCGACCCGGAGACGATGGATCGGGCCCAGCGGGCGACCGAAGCCCTGATCCGGGCCGGCAGAGCCGGTGAGGGTGTCGGCGCGATGGTCATCCCTTTCCCCTCGCAGCGGGGGGTGTTGGGTCCTGCCGGTGATGCTGCTGGATTGAACGCTAAGGAATGATCACGCGCGTGGCATGTTCCTGGTCTGGGGATCTACGCGGTATCCGCTGCCGTCTGTGGGACGGGGTTGATAGCCTGCTTGCTATCAGTGGGTGGGATGAGCAGCGAGAAGAGACGCCGGTCGGCGTCGAGCAGATCGCCGCAGCGATGGGTGTGCTGAGGATACCACGGGCAGAACACTCCGGGGGAGGCTGGCCGGCTGGGTGGGGCGGACGCCTATCGGGCTCGGATGGTCAACGCGTTGCTGGGTGTGGTGCAGACCGAGGCGGCAGTGGCCGACGCCGTGAAGCCGGATGACGATGCCCGGAACGCGGCGTGGGAGCGGACGGGGATCCGGCCAAGCGGGCGGAGTTCATCCGGTGGCAGGTACTGCGGGCTGGTACGCCGCAGCGGGTGATGACCCTGCATTAGGTCCCGCTGGCTGCTGTGCAGGCCGTGACCGGGCTGCGCATGCTCCTCGGGGTGGTCGCCGTCAGCCAGCACGCGACCGCCCTGGGCGACGTGGTCACCCTCGCCGTCAGGGCCGAGCGGCTTCACGCCGCCCGTGCGGCTTTGAAGACGGCGCTCGGCAATGTCGATCTGCTGCTGGATATGCTCAAGTCGGTCGGCCTGTAGGAATCGCTGATGACGCAGGTGTAGGTACGTTCGGCGAGTGGGCAGCATCGGCCGGAGGTCTCCTCACCACCTGGGCTCTTCAGACTCCCCTACGCTGGGGCATCATGCATGCTGGCGAGCATCAGCTCCTCGTCGAGGGGTGAGCCGCCCCGAAGTTCTCGGACAGGGGTCCCCGATAGGATCGAAGTCCAGAACGGCGGAGAGAGCACGTGGCACCAAAGCGTAGGAAGTTCAGTCCCGAATTCAGGGACGAGGCAGTCAAGATGGTGGTCGTGGAGTCCCGGCCGATCGCCGAGGTCGCACGGGAAATCCAGGTGAACGAGGGAACTCTGGGTACCTGGGTCAGCCGCTACCGGCAGGAGCACGCCGGCGAGGAACCACCCCTAAACATCAGCGAACGCGCTCGCCTGCGTGAGCTGGAACGCGAGAACCGTGAACTGCGGATGAAGACCGAGTTCCTGGGAAAAGCGGCGGCCTTCTTCGCCCAGGAATACCGGTGACGGAGAAGTACGAGTTCATCGACGGCGAGTCCGATACCTATCCCGTGCGACGAATGTGTGCCTGGGCAGGTGTATCGACGTCGGGTTTCTACCACTGGCGTTCCCGGCCGTTGTCGGCCACCTCCGGGCGCCGCACAGAACTCAAGGAAATCATCTGCCAGGTCTTCTCCGACTCGCACGAAACCCACGGCTACCGGCGCGTCCACGCCGCCCTGAAGAGGATGAACGTGCAGGCCGGGCCGGAGCTGGTCCGCGCTCTGATGCGCGAGCTGGGCCTGGTCCCGTGCCAGCCACGACCCTGGCGAGTGACCACCGTCGCCGACGACACGGCGCCGTCCACACCCGACCTGATAGCCCGTGACTTCACCGCCGATGCCCCCGGTCGCAAGCTTGTCAGCGATATCACGTATATCCATACCTGGGCCGGGTTCCTCTACCTCGCGACGGTTATTGACTGCCATACCAAGGCCGTGATCGGCTGGGGGATGGCTGACCATATGAAGACCTCACTCATATCGGACGCACTCGACATGGCAGCACGGAACACCCACCTCACCGACGGCTGCATTTTTCATTCGGACCGCGGCAGTCAATATACTTCTCGGGAACTCCGGGGGAAACTTCGTTCGTTGGGGCTCAGGGCATCAGTCGGCCGCACCGGAGTCTGCTGGGAGGTGAGTCGGCGGCGGGAATCTCACCCACCGCCGCTCTCAGAACCGTGCGTGAACCTCGCGACTCACACGGCTCCCATTGTTGAACCAGTGGGCAATGCGCCATGCTTCCAGTGAGCGAACATACCCGGGAATGCTGAGGCAATCTCAGCCAGCCTCCTCCGGGCCTTCCTTGAGGCACTACGATACCGTTTGTACTTCCTCCGGGCCCATTTCACCAGGAACGGATTGATCCGCTGTTCCAGGAACCTGATCAATCTGGACTTGTAGAAGCGCCCATAGTAATTGATCCATCCCGCCACGACAGGGTTGATCATCGCGGCGATCTCCCGAAAGCTCAGCTCGGTGCAGCGCCCCAGTCGCCAACTCCGGATAGTCCTCGCCATGGACTTCATGGCTGTTTCGCTCACTGCTGGAAGGAAGCCGGTTTTCAGCCTCCCATCCCGCAAGCGGGCCGCCCGAGGACGGAAGGTGTACCCCAGGAACGTGAACTCCGTGACCGGGAACTCCCGTTCACGACCTTCCTGTTTGCAGTACACCACCCTGGTCTTCTCCGGATGGAGACGTAATCCGAACTGCAGCAACCTGCGCTCGATGATGTCGCGGACGAAATTCGCCTGCTTCTCACTGGCGCAATGCACCACAGCGTCGTCGCCGTACCGCTCGAACCTGATCGCCGGGTACTCCCGAGCCAACCACGCGTCGAAGGCGTAGTGCATAAACAGATTCGACAACAACGGGGAAATAGAAGATCCTTGAGGAGTTCCCTTTTCCCGTCTGACGAGCGTTCCGTCGGGCTGTTGCACAGGGGCGACAAGCCATCGCTTCACATACAACAGAACCCACGAGAGATTGGTATGCCTTTCCACTGCCGCGATGATGGGGGCGTGCGGCACGTTGTCGAAAAATCCCTGGATATCAAGGTCGATCACCCAGGGATGCCTCCAGCACCGCTGCTTGCACGTCTCCACCGCATCCAGCACGGACCGCCTCGGGCGATAGCCATACGAGTCCTGATGGAAGATCTGCTCCACATCTGGCTCCAACGTCATGGCCACTACCGTCTGGGCGATTCTGTCGGCCACGGTCGGAACCCCAAGGCTCCGAGTCCCACCGCCGGTTTTGGGAATGTCAACCGCTCTCACGGGTGGGGGGAAGTAGCTTCCCGAGGAGAGTCGATTCCACAGCTTGTACAGGTTGTTCTTCTCATCCTGCTCAAACTCCGCTAACGACTGCCCGTCCACCCCAGCCGCTCCCCTGTTGGCCTTGACCTTCAGGTATGCGTTCCAGATCAGCCGTTTCGGAATATCAAACGGCTTGCTCGCTGATCTCGTCTCGACCATCCGATTCCTCCCATCTCTGGTTGATCGCCGATCGACACCCAACAACACGTCCCCTTCGCTCCGCCTCTATTACGGAGGTTTCATCACTACTACGGGACATTCCGCCCTCCCGACGCGCGACCGGTACTCCGGCTCTCATGGCTCTTCGCCACTTGAGCCTCTTCCTCTCGCGAGCCACGTCAACCCGTGGATCGCGGTTTCGCGTCGAGGAGTTCTCCAGTTCCGTTGTGAAGCCCGGACTGAGCTCGCGCCACCTTCATGCCGGACACCGCCAGACCAATAGACAGGTTCTCGTCTGACTTGTCCCAGGACAGCATTGAGGCCCTGGTTTTGATGTCATCTAAGCTTTACGACACGTCATCAGTGGTTCACTTGCGTTCGCCTTCTCAACCCCCACCTGCCGCATTCAGTACGGCTTTTCCATGACGCTCACCACCACGGCTCATTCACCGCAGCAGCTCATGGTGGTTTGACACCTGCACCTGCACCTGCATGCCGATGCCGAAGGACCTACCTTCATCTCCACAACAACATGGCGACTGTTCGCTTCCGTCTCCTACATCAGAACCTCACAATCACCTTCTGGACACACCAACGCCCTGGCCGAGAGTTTCTGGCAGGGCCTGAAGCGAGAAACGATGTACGGGAAACTGTTCTTGACGATGCGGCAGGCGAGGCTGGAGATATTCCAGTGGCTCACCTACTACAACGCCCGCCGCCGCCACAGCGCCCTGGGCTACCTCTCCCCAATGGAGTTCGAACAGCAGCACCACAAGACAGCTAAACTCTCACTCGCAGCATGAACCCCTGTGTCCACACTCCGGGGGTCACCTCAAACTGAAGGGCGGCCGCATCGCACTCGCCGAGACGACCAGCACGGCGGCACTGCCCCGACCCTCCAGGTCAGAAGACTGATCTGTGAATCCCCTGGTTTCGTAGAGCTGTCTGGTGATGCGGCCCGGGCTTTCTGATCGGTTCGGGCTCGCGCTTCCTGGTGATCCGTTCGAACTCGGCGGGCGGTTTCCCGCCGGCCGCGCTGTGGCGACGTTTCATGTTGTGGAAGTCCGCGATCCACGTGGCGATCTTCAGTCAGGCCTCGGCGCGGGTGGCGAAGCCGTGCCGGTGGATGTACTCCACCTTGAGGACCGAGTGGAACGATTCCGCGGCGGCGTTGTCCAGGGCCGCCTATCAACTGCACCACACCTCAGCGGCCGCACAGCTGCTGGAACGCCTCGGATGTGTACTCCCCGCTGCCGCGGACCATGTGGAAGATGACGTCGCCTACCTGGCCGCCTCTGGTCGCGATCGCCATCTGCAGGCGGCGCTGACCAGCGCGGCATCATGCTGCTCTCCCATCGCGTAGCCCCGGGCCCAGCGGGAGAACGCGTCGTGGACGGATGCGAGGTAGAGCTTGCCCGCGCCCGTGTCGATCTCCGTCATGTCGCCCCACCACAAGACATCGGGCGCGAGTTCCTCGCTCTCGCCCACCGGCCCCGTCCCGTCGGCCCGGTCCTGTCGGCGTGCGGGCCCGCGACACCAACTGGCCAGTGTGGTCTCGTTGGTATCGAGGTCCTTGGCGACCTGCGCGATCGGCTTGCGGGTCTCGGTGACGGTCCGCACGGCCCCTCATAGAACTCCATGTCGAATACCCGCCTTTTGACCGGCATGACTTCCAACTTCCCCTGCAGTCACGGTTTCTACGCTGTGAGGGAAGGTCGGTCTCGTTGGCTGTGCAGGTGGGGGATTTTGCTGTCTTGCTCTGGTGCTGTGGGGCTCTGCGTTGTGGAGAGTTGGGCGGGGGTGGTGGGCCGGTCGGGTGAATGTGCGTCTGAAGGGTTGGTTGACTGTCGTGCCAGATGCCTAATGGATGTGAACCGGTGGGCTGCCCATCCCTCCTGGATGAGCAGCCCACTATGCGATCATTCGGTTCGTTCGTGCTGTGTGGTGCCGCCCTTTCGGGAGCAAGGCGTTCTGGTGCCGACGTCATCTGGCGTTGTCCATGCCTCGGCCGCATGGGCAGTGCCGCTCAGAGCGAATCGAGAGGCTCCCTGACCATGAATACAAACGCACAACTGTGGCTGCCGCCGCAGATCTCCGCTCTTCTCGTCCAAGGGCAAGCAGCTGCAGGGCTGGCCGCGCTCGGTGCCGGGAGCGTGGCTGGAGCGCAGCAGCACATGGCGCTGCTCGCCGCTATCACTCTCCCCGCCGGCACCAATCCGCGGGCGGTGGCGGTGGCGCCCAATGGCAACGTCTACGTCGCCAACGTCGGCTCGAACGATGTGACGGTGATCGACAGTGCCACCAACACCGTCACCACCACCCTCCCCGCCGGCACCACTCCGCGGGCGGTGGCGGTGGCGCCCAACGGCAACGTCTACGTCACCAACGGTGGCTCGAACGATGTGACGGTGATCAATAGTGCCTCCAACGCCGTCATCGCCAACCTCACCGCCGGCACCAATCCGCGGGCGGTGGCGGTGGCGCCCAACGGCAACGTCTACGTCGCCAACCTCGCCTCGAACGATGTGACGGTGATCGACAGTGCCACCAACACCGTCATCGCCACCGTCACCGCTGGCACCCAGCCGGTGGCGGTGGCGGTGGCGCCCAACGGCAACGTCTACGTCACCAACACCGGCTCGAACGATGTGACGGTGATCGACAGTGCCACCAACACCGTCATCGCCACCCTCCCCGCCGGCACCCAGCCGGATGGGGTGGCGGTGGCGCCCAACGGCAACGTCTACGTCGCCAACACCGGCTCGGGCAATGTGACGGTGATCGACAGTGCCACCAACACCGTCATCGCCACCGTCACCGCTGGCACCCAGCCGGAGGCGGTGGCGGTGGCGCCCAACGGCAACGTCTACGTCACCAACAACGCCTCGAACGATGTGACGGTGATCGACAGTGCCACCAACACCGTCACCACCACCCTCCCCGCCGGCAACGGTCCGTTTGGGGTGGCGGTGGCGCCCAACGGCATCGTCTACGTCGCCAACAATGGCTCGGGCGATGTGACGGTGATCGACAGTGCCACCAACACCGTCAGGACCACCCTCCCCGCCGGCACCAATCCGTTTGGGGTGGCGGTGGCGCCCAACGGCAACATCTACGTCACCAACAGTGGCTCGAATGACGTGAGTGTGTTTCCGCCGGTCCCGCATCTGATCTTCCTCAGTCCGGCGCAGGGAGTGCCCGCAGGGGGCAATACGGTGACCATCACGGGCACTGACCTGACCGGCGCGACACAGGTGCTGTTCGGGGCCACGCCGGGAACGAGCATCGTGGTGAGCCCGGGTGGTATGTCGCTGACGGTGACGGCTCCTGCGGGGTTGGGCACCGTGCCGGTGACCGTGACCACTCCCGGTGGGCCGAGCAACGCGCTGAACTACACCTTCACGGCGCAGCCGACGTCGTCGACGGTGGTGTCGGTGAGCCCGAATCCGGTGCCGTGCGGTCAGCCGGTGACGCTGACGGCGCAGGTGTCCACAGTTCCGCCCGGTGGCACTCCCGTTCCGACGGGAACGGTGACGTTCATCGTCAGCGATGACGGCCCGGCGCTGACCGGCACCGTCAACGCTGCGGGCCAGGCCACCGTCGTGCTCACCACTCCGCTCATTGCCGGGGTGCATCAGGTGGTGGCCGTCTACAGCGGCGACAGCAACTACCTCGGCTCAGGGTCTGCCCTCACACCGCTGAGCGTCACCACCTCTGCGACCACCACGACGGTGACAGCCACCCCGAACCCGTCCACTCCAGGACAGTCCGTGACCGTCTGCGCGCAGGTCACCGCCACCGCCCCCGGCGCAGGCATCCCGACCGGAAGTGTGGTGTTCACCGGCCCCGGCGGACTGAACCAAACCGTTGCGGTGGATGCGACCGGCAAAGCATGCTTCACCTCCACCACCCTGGTATCGGGAACCATCAACGCCGCCTACAGCGGACAGGCATGCTTCACCACGTCGTCCGGCACGGTCACCGTCACCGTCCAGCCGCCCTCCACCTGCGCTGTCACCCTCACGCCCCCCGCGGGCACCGTCACGGTGGGCCAGCCCACCACCGTGTCCGCCACCGTCACCTGCAACGGGGCGCCGGTGCCGAACGCGGGGGTGACGTTCACCAGCAACGGTGCGATCATCGGCTTCGCGCTCACCAACGCCTCCGGGGTGGCCACCAGCCCGGTCATCTTCACCACCCCCGGCGCCAACACCCTCATCGCCACGGTCACCGCCACCGGAACCGCCTGCACCTGCACCAACGTCACCTCCACACCGGTCACCGTCACCGTCCAACCCTCCGGCGGTACGTTCACGGCGCACCCGGCCTGCTACACGCTGGACTTCCCCCCGCTGCCCTGGTCCTTCGCCCACACCACCCTCACCGCCACCGGCGCCACCCCCGGATCAACCGTCACCTTCCACTCCGACGGACCCAGCGGACCCGTCCTGTGCACCGCCGTCGCCGACACCTTCGGCAACGCCACCTGCCTCGCCCACCTCACCGTCTTCCAACTCGCCTCCGGCTACACCGCCACCACCCCCGTCCCCGGAGGATTCCTCACCTCCTCCAACACCCTCACCCCCTGCATCATCAGCTGACGACGCCTCTGGCGTACACGTGAACGTGCACAGCCGGAAGCCCGCAGCACTCACCTGAACCGCCTGACCCAACCGGGCTGGCGAACAACCCAACACAAGAGCCGTCCCCCGTAACGCAACTACGGGGGACGGCTCCTGCCGCAAAAACAGGCCCACAAACACCACAGCGAGTCCAGACCAGGCACCCCCGGACCCACCAATCAGACGGACGGATGCCTGCGCCCTGAACGCCGCCACCTGACCACGACCGGCCCCACCTCTTCCAGCAGCCGGCCCACGGGACCCACAGAGCCAAGTGGTCGGGCAGGCGCCGACCGCAAGGAGCGTCCGACTGCCCACCGCAACGCAGGAAGCGTCAAACAACCGGCGCCTGACCACAGGCTCTCCCACACCACAGCGCGGTACACTGACGGCGGCCGTGACAAGCTCCCCATAGGCGGCCATTTAAGGCCCCACTGATGGCCACGGGGTTCCCCGCGTACGGCCAGTTTTCTCCCCGCTCGCCCCGACAGGTCCTGCTCGGCGACGCTTGAGCGGGTGAAGAACAGCAGGGTCGGGTGGCCCGGAGGGATCTCACCTCCGGGCTCCCTCAGAACGGGGTCTGTCAATCGAACGGCCCTGTCTCACATTCGGTGGTGACGGAGCGTGCTGTTATCCGAGGAGGATGCGGTGCCGGAGTAGGGTGAAGCCTGCTCGTCCGTGCATCTGGCGCGCGATCCGTTTGGTCTTGGTGTTGACGCCCTCAGTGGGGCCGTTGCTGTACGGAAGCGTGAGCCCGGCGATCACGGCGTCGATGTCCCGGTCCAAGCCCCGGGTGAAGGCGTGTAGGTGGGGCAGGTCGGCTGTTCGGACTCGGGCGATCCAGTGCGTGAGCGCATCGGCGTTGTCGGTGTGTGGCGTAAGAAGCGGGGCGAAGTCTCTGATACGTGTGGCCAGTTGGGTCATCTCGGGGCAGGCGGCGGTGAGCTTGGCCAGGAGCTCGTGCTGCTCGGGCTTGAGGTTGTCGGGTCTGGTCAGCAGCATCCGGGCGAGCCGGCGTGGCGAGATATGGCTGCGGTCGGCGTCCGCGCGGCCTTGGTTGATGTACTTGTGCAGAAGGTTCAGGCAGCCCGTGAAGCCGAGGGTCTTGATCTCTTCGAAGAGGTGCTGGACGGGGACGCCGGGGTCTTCACTTCGGCGTTTGCGCAGGTGCTCGCGGTAGGGATCGACCAGGCTGGCACGGTACTTGGGGACGCGGAGCATGCGCTCGGGTCGGTCGGCTCGGGCGTAGCGTTTGACGGTGTTCAGGGCCAGTTGCAGGCGGCGGGCGCATCGAGCAGGCCCACGCCCTGGTCGAGCAGGCCATGAACCTGATGCCAGCGTTCGAGGGTGGTCTGAGCGCGGGGCCCGTCGTAGATCGGCGCGTCCAGTACGGTGGCCCAGCAGGCACTGTGTGCCTTCACCTCACTCAGGGCGGCTTCGCACAGGTTCTTCCATAAATGCCAGCGATCACCGACCTGGACCGCGTCGGGCAGCGCGCGCCGGATCGCCTCAGCATAGGTCGCGGAGCCGTCCCGGCACACGGTCTCGACGCCCGGATGCTCGCGAAGCCATGCCTCCAGCGTGTCGGCCGTGCGGTCGGGCAGCACGTCAATCCGCTCGTGCGTCTCGGCGTCGATCACCACGGTGGCATAGCGCTGCCGCCGGCGCAGGGCGAAATCGTCGACGCCGATCACGCGGGGCACCCGCCCGGTGGGCAACGGGATGCGCAGCAGGGTGCGCAGGGCCGTGTGACGGGACAGGCCCACCGCGAGTATCGCCAGCAAACGTGATCCCGCCCGGCCCGCTAACTCTTTGACCACGGCGTTGACCTGCCTGGTCAGACGAGCGGTGCGTCGCTGGTATCGCTCCAGCACCCCGGGCGCCTGTTCGCGGAAGGTGTGGCGGCAGCCTCGCGTGGGACACACCAGACGCCGCACCCGCACACGGACCACTACCCGTCGCCCGTCGACCGGAACGTCGGCCACCGTCCGCCAGTGATAGCCGTGCACCCGTCCCGACGAGGCCCCGCACACCGGGCAGACCGCGGTGTCCAGCGGCGTCCGGGCCCGCACCACGATCCGCTCACCCTCGTCGACCACATCCTCCATGACCAGTGGGGACAGACCCAAAAACACCGTCTGCATAAGCTCGTTGACACCTATCACATGAAGGTCAACGACCCTGACGACTCTCCGTCACCACCGAATGTGAGACAGGGCCGTTGATTGGACACACCCCTAGCTCGCTCACCATGCACCTGCCCAGCTGGGGCCCCGAGGGGCGAGGACTGCCGGGATCCGGCATACCGGGATCCTCTCCGCGGTCGTCCCTTATCGAACGGCGTAAGACGGGGCTGCAAGTAGTACAGAAAGCAATGTCGGATAAGAGGAAATGCGCCTGAGGTCCGATGGAGGCTCGTACCTGCCGCCTGCTCCCCCTATGGCCAACGGATGCGTTTCGCTGCGCCGTTCGCGCCGGTGCGAAACCGTTCAGCAGCGCTGGCAAGACCTTCCGCAGGAGAGGTATTGCTTCCGGGGAAATCGGGCAAGCGTGCCCGTACCTCATGGTGATCACCACATCGGACGCCGGGCCGCCTCCAGCGGCAGGCTCTTCGAGGCCGGGCTGAGATATCGATGCCGACCTCGGCCATCGCTTCCGCCACAGCCGACTTGACGAGGTGGCTGGGCACCGTTCGTCGTTACGCGAACGCCAGACATGAGCCGCAGGTACCGACCTGCCAGAACACAGATCGTCCCGGTGTGCGGGACGCCCGGGCATCGCTCCCCGGGGGTGGCACCGGCGTCAGCCAGTGTCTTCTCGTTTCAACGCCCCCTGCCCAGCACCCTGACGGGCACCAGGACCTACAGCGGCTCTTCGAGCGTTTAGGGTCTCCCCCCTATCGGAGGCGACCGCCGTGAGCTGCCTGCACGCCGCGTACACGATGTTCGCGGTGCTGTTCTCGTGACGGGGTACGACTTCACCGCACGAAGTGCAGTGGAACGTGCTGCGCGAAGGGGCGGAGCTTGAGTTTCGCTCCGTGCACCTCGCGCAGGTGCTGGCGACGGGCTCGGCTTTGTCGAGGACAATGAGCTGCGAGCCGTACCAGGCGGTCTTGTATTCGAGCTGGCTGCGCAGGCTGCCCAGTGCAGCGTCCAGGAGATGCCGATTGAAGCGGGTCTTGACCTTCACGTTCTTGCCGGGCCTGTCCGGGGTGCCCTGGGCCGAGGCGGTGAGAGCAGCGAGGTTGAGGTCTTCGATCGCCACATGCATGAATCGGGTGGCGAGCTTCTTGGTAAGGCCGTGCAGGAACGAGGCCCGTCGGACCGTGATCTGGCGGTGGACGCGGGCGAGGCGGGTGGCGGCCTTCGCCCGCCGCCGCGAACCGGGTTGAGTGCGGGACAGCGTGCGCTGCGCCTTGGCCAGCTTGGCCAGGCTGTAGGCGAGCACACGGGGGTGCTGCACGAGGGCCGAGGCGGGGTCGGACGGATCGAGGGGGCTGGACAGGGCGGCCAGGTAGCGGGAGCCGAGGTCGACACCGACGAGCCCGCCGGCGTGCTGGCGGGCGGTCGGGCGGCCGGTCTGCTCGATGCGTCCGCCGTTTTCGGCAGCCTTCTCCGCCTGGGAGCGAGTCAGATAGGGGACACGGGTGCCGTCGTCGACGACGTGCTCCCACAGCACGGGAACATGCTGTTGCACCTTCGCCAGCACGGAGGCGTACCAGCGGTGGCCACCGCGGGTGACGGTCACGGACTGGATGACGGCCTGACCGCGCTCCACCAGCCGTGCCAGGCGCTTGCCACTGTCGTGGATGCGGACGCTGCCAAGGCCCGGCATCACCAGACGCCGGTAGCCATCCAGACGGATGGTTGGCCTCTTCACGTCATGGAAAAGAGCGAACGAGTCTGCTGCACGGCCCTTCGTCTTGAAACGGGGGTACCCGTTCGGGCGGCCCGCGCGGCAGCCGGCGAGGGAATCCTGCCAGTACTTCCAGGCGACCTGGGCGCGGTCGAAACCGGAGGTGAAGCAGTAGACGTTGACCTCGGCCCACCACGGGCTGCCGCCCTCTTCCTTGGGCCGGTCCCTCTCCATGCGCCACAGGGCGCTGGTATCGGTGGCGGTCGGTGTGCGGAATCCGGCACTGAACGCTTCCGCCTTGAGCGCGTTCACCGTAGTGCGGGCTTCGGCCAGGAGCCGACGTTCGCCACCGATGCCCGCGGCCTCCACACGGGCCGCGGCCAGCCGTCGGGCGAGTGCTTCCTGCCCGGCCGGGAGCTGCGTCGCGGGCAGGGGCCACTTGCCGGCGGCGGCGGTCAAGAGGCTCTTGCGATGGTGGTCCCACACCTTGATGCGGTCGGTGAGCTCAGCGCCGTCGGCCCTAATCCGGGCCTTCGCCTCGGCTTCGCTCAGCCCCGCCTCCAGATAGGCGGCCCGACGCTCCGCCCAAGCCTGGTGGGAATGGGTCTTCTTGGCCAGGGCATAGTTGTAGGCCCACCGGCAGGCCCCGGCGTAGCGGGCCAGCTTGGCGAGTTCAGCGTCGGAGGGAGCCAGAGCGAACCTGTAAGCACGCAACACCGCTGTCTGAGGCACAAAGCATCCCCCTCACATAGCGCTACTTTAAGCAGCAGGGTGGCAACTCATTATAGATGATGGGCCGCGCTTCCAGACTTCGAGCCATCGTCACCCCACTGCCGCAGTACCGGATATACTGCGGCGGAGCCTCTACCGTGATCACCCCGACCTGCGGCGGAGGATTCCGGCTGCCGAGGCGATCGCGACCCCGCCTGCACAGCGCCGGGGCTGAACCTCCAGAACCTACCTGCGGATTACTTGTCCCCCTCGTGCCCGAGCTGGGGCTACCGGGCCAAGACCCGTGCGCAGAGCCCCAAAATCCTCGGTTCAACGCACGGGTTCCTACACACGAAGGACAGCCGAAGGCCAGAATACCGCATCCTTTGGATAAGTGCTCTCCACCAGCCTTCCGCGCGGCGAGCCTGCCCGGCAAATCCCGCCGCGGCACCGTCCCCGCCCACCTGTTCACCTTCCAGCTGTCGCACGGCGTCATACCCCGCCTGGGCTGGACCGGCACGGACGACCCCGTTCTTTGGCACCGATGCGACTCCCACGGCTGCACCAACCCCGCCCGCCTACGGCTGGGCACCAGCGCCGAGAACCGCACCGAGTGGGCACAGCGACCCCGCGACCCCGGCGGCCCCCTCGCAGACCTTCGCGGAGCCGCCGGCCGCACCCGCGCGATCGCCGACGCGATCCGCGAGCGACTCCGCGAGGGCGAATCCCCGCAACAGATCGAACAGCGCATTCAAGACGCCGAACGCCAGGGCCTCCCGCTGACCCTCTGGTGACACCCTTGCGGGTGAAAGATCAGAAGGCACCCCGGCTCTCAACGACGCCGGTCACGACGACCGGCGCCCAACCCCTCGCTCCTTGGCGCCACAAGGCAAGGCGCTCTCGCTCTCATGAGAGTTGCGAACTCTGGAGAATGCGACGAGGCCAGCTATCGCGCTCACGCCGTGCAGCGGCCGGCACAGGCGGTGCGGGCAACTGCGGGTGGGATGAAACTCGGACACAGGGTCTCCAATCAGTGGGTGGTTCAGGCGGCGTCGTCGTAGTCGTCGGGGTCCAGGTCGTCCAGGTCGTTGAAGTAATCCCGGTCCTCTCAGGCCAGCTCCCGTATCGACGGCTCCGGGAAGAGCGGGACCGGGGCGGTCACTCGGCACCCCGGGCGACGCGGGCGGCGTTGGCCATGTCGGCCTGTTAACTGAACTAACTCCTCTGTATTCGCAGGTCAGTTGGGGTGTCTGCTAGCTTCCCGACGTGCTTGAGCCTGGAGATCCACAGCGGGATGTATCGCGCTTCGTGTTGCCTGAGATCGGCGAGCTCTACGAGACCGGGGACGGACGCCACCGTCATCGACCTGCACTCCCGCCGCCTGCTCGGCTACGCGATGGACGCCCACCACGACACCCAACTCGTCGTCGGCGCCCTGAACATGGCCGCGGCCACCCGCGGCGGTGACGTCGCCATCGCGTTCCTTGACCACCCGCACACTGGCCCCGTTATATTTTCCGCGGCTCCGCAACGGGGCCGCTGGCCTCTGGGCCCGGCATGACTGTTGCCCCCTGTCGAAGGCATGACCTGGGGGGTGGTGTCAGTGCGCCGTGAGGCGCTGCAATTCGTGCGGAGGTGAGAGACCGTCGCCGTCGTCCCTGTCGCAGCAGGGTGATGAAGCTGGGGGCAGCCTGATCCGGGAGGTGCCGGTGAGGGTGAGAGCGGCCCCGACAAAGCCGGGACGGGCCAGAACTGCCAGATGGCCTGGGTCCGGCGAGCGTGATGGAGAGGAGTACGAGAGGAACCAGCGTTTACGTCTCTCAACCCCCCGCCGGCTCAAACCTGTGCAGATATGGGCCGGGTGCGGTGCGTCTTCGAACCGGGTGACTGGAGCGGGGAACTCCTGGGCGGGCTTTGACATGCCCGTCGGGAGGCCACGGTGAAGTGCTGCGGGGTAGCCGTGGCGATGCCGCAGGGACAGAGCTGGGCTCCTACTCCGTCGAGCGAGTTGCAGTGAACACGGGAACCGTTCCGGCTCACGCCCGCTGCCAGGGATCCGTCCTGGTGGACGGGCTGGGTCCATCGTCGGCCGATCGGGCCGGGACGGGGCGGAGTCGCCGTAGTACTTCGAGCGCACGAGAGGTGCGCACATGGGGAAGGGCGGCAGCGGTATCGAGAAGGGAAGGAGGCTGTAATGCCGAAAGACGCACTGATGAACGGCGGTGCTCCGCCTGTCGAGGACTCGGAAGAGTCCGGCGGGAGGGTATCGGGGATGCAGGCCAAGCTTCACCGTTGGGCGGCGGCCGACCCTGGCCGCAGGTTCGACGACCTGTTCAACTTCGTGCACGACCCGATGACGCTGCGTTATGCGTTCTACCGGGTCGCAGGTAATAAGGGGGCCCGGACTGCGGGCATGGACGGCGTTACCGTCGCTCATGTCGAAGAGCAGACCGGCGTCCTCCGGTTCCTGGACGACTTGCGGACCAGTCTCAAGGATGGTTCGTTCCGACCTCAGCCGGTGCGGGAACGCAAGATCCCCAAGCCGGGTGGTTCCGGAAAGGTCCGGAGCCTCGGTATTCCGACGGTGGCGGACCGGGTTGTCCAGGCGGCGCTGAAGCTGGTGTTGGAACCTATCTTCGAGGCCGACTTTGAGCCGGTCTCCTACGGGTTCCGGCCCGAGCGGCGTGCTCACGACGCGATCGCCGAGATTCAGCTGTTCGGCTCCAAGGGTTACCGCTGGGTGCTGGATGCTGACGTCGAAGCGGCCTTCGACACCGTTTCGCACTCCGCTCTCCTTGAGCGGGTACGCAAGCGGGTCAAGGACAAGCGAGTCGTGGCCCTGGTGAAGGCGTTCCTCAAGGCCGGAGTTCTCACCGAACTCGGAGACCAGAGGGCCTCCGACGCCGGGACGCCGCAGGGAGGCATCCTGTCTCCGTTGCTGTTCAACATAGCTATGTCGGCGCTCGATGAGCGTCTGCAGGAGCCGTGGAAGGACGGCGGGACGATGGGAACCGCTGCCCGACGCGTCCGACGCCGGGCGAAGGGCCTGCCGAACTGGAAGGTCTGCCGCTACGCGGACGATCGTGCGCCACGAACACAACGGGAGGTTTCGATGTAGACGAAGTCTTCCGACGTGGTGCTGCACTGGTGATGGAGGCAGACCCTCCGGGACCGCCCATGCAGGGGGAGGTCTCAAACCCCCGCAGGTTGCTCCGGTGAATGAGCCGGGGTGATGAGCACTGCGGAAAAGGCGCACAAGATGCGTCAGGTGTGAACCGAGAAGGCGAACGCGAGTGAACCACTGATGAAGTGTCGAAAGCGTAGCAACGGTTACCGAAACCGGGGTCCAGTTGTTGCCCCGGGATGAATCTGGCGGGCTCCTGTACTCCTGGCCAGGTGGTGCCCGGCATAAAGGTGGCGCGAGCTCGGTTCAGGCGCCGGTGCGGAACGTGGGAACCCCTCGCCGCGATGCTGCCACCGGCCATGTTGAAGGCCGGTCGGCGACAAGGGAGAACCCCAAGCAGCTGAAACTGCAAGGGGGAGAGTACCGATGCGTGGCAGGGGGACGGACCGCCTCGTAGTAGTGATGAAACCCCTGTAATGGGGGCGGAGCGAAGGGGGCGGGTTGCCCCGATCTTGTTTGGTGGTCAACCGGAGTTCCCGGGAGGAGCCAGGTGAACGGATCAAGGCCGCAGGCCAAGGTCAAGTCGTTTGATATCCCCAAGTCGATGGTGTGGGAGGCATTTCAAAGGGTCAAAGCCAACAAGGGTGCACCCGGAGCGGACGGTGTGACGATCGAGCAGTACGAACAGAACCTTTCGGGGAACCTGTTCAAGCTGTGGAACCGCATGTCGTCCGGTTCATATTTCCCTCCGGCCGTGAAGGCCGTGGAGATTCCCAAAGCAGGCGGGAAGGGTATCCGCGTGCTCGGGGTGCCCACCGTTTCCGACCGGATTGCTCAGACGGTGGCCTCGATGTATCTGGAGCGGCGGGTGGAGCCTGTGTTCCATCCGGACTCCTATGGCTACCGGCCCAGGCGGTCGGCGTTGGATGCGGTGGAGCAGTGCCGGCGGCGCTGTTGGCGCAGCGACTGGGTGGTCGATCTCGACATCCGGGCGTTCTTCGACAGCGTGGACCATGAGCTGATGCTCAAGGCCGTCGAGCGGCAGATCGATGCGGATGGGAAATGGGTCCTCCTCTATGTCCGGCGGTGGCTGGTTGCGCCGCTGGCGAAGGAGGACGGATCGGTGCAGCAACGGGATCGCGGGACTCCTCAGGGGTCGGCGATCTCTCCCGTGCTGGCGAATCTGTATCTGCACTACGCGTTCGACGTTTGGCTGGCGCGGGAGTTCCCGCAGGTCACCTTCGAGCGGTACTGCGACGATGCGGTAATTCACTGCGGCAGCGAGAGGCAGGCCCGCAGGGTGCGGGACGCCCTCGCGCAGCGATTGGCGCAGGTCGGTCTGGAATTGCATCCGGACAAGACGCGCATCGTCTACTGCAAGGACGCAGACCGGCGAGGCTCGTATGAGCACACGTCGTTCACGTTCCTCGGGTACACGTTCCGGCCCAGGCTGGCCAAGAACCGGTACGGGAAGCACTTCGTGAGCTTCCTGCCCGCGGTCAGCAAGGAGGCGATCAAAGCGATGGGCAAGGAGATGCGTTCCTGGCGCATTTCCCGCCGTAGTGACAAGTCCCTGATGGACCTTGCGCGGATGTTCAACAGCATCGTGCAGGGATGGATCAACTATTACGGGCGCTTCTACAAGTCCATGTTGTATCCCCTTCTCCGGCGCATCAACAGGATGTTGGTGGGCTGGGCTTGCCAGAAGTACAAGCGACTACGCCGCCGGGAGAAACGAGCGGGAGAACTGCTGGCGGGCACAGCCCGCCGGTATCCCAACATGTTTGCCCATTGGCGGTTCGGCCTCAAGCCTGATGGCTGGGCGATGGGAGCCGTGTGAGCCGAGAGGTTCCCGCACGGTTCTGAGAGGGCGTGCGACACGAAGTCGCACGAATCGAGTGAATTGCACTGAAAGGAGGATCAGAGGTGTTGATGGTGTAATTCCGGACTAGTGTCCATGGGTCCGTTCCCGCCCTGACGTGCGTTGCGAGTAATCGCGGGGTGCGAAGCTCAGGGTTCAAGCCCAAGGGTGCTCGTACCATCCGAGCGCAACAGGCCAGGGAAAGGCTGATGGGTGAACGACAGTGAACCCGTGATGATGCTCCGTCACAGAAAGCCCTGGAGATGGCATGTAGGACCAGGGTGTAGGGCTGGCCGTTGGAAAGCGGCAGGCGGCGGCTGTGCAGCTCTACGCAGCCGTAAGGACACCGCAGCCTCGGAGTTGAGCGGGCACCCTTCCCAGCTGCATCTCGATCGTGTGAAACGTGGTAACCCCGTTGAGGTCCGGTGGCGATAACCGGTAGGCCGACCGTAAGGAGAGCTCAACTCCCCAGCGGGAACAGGATGGTCCAACAAGCCAAAGCCAGCAGCCGAAAGGAAACAGGAAGCCGGATGTCGCGAACTGGCACCTCCGCTGGTGACCTCCGTATAACTGGCTGGATACAGGCTCTTGCCTGGCCCGAAAGGGAGCTGACGTGGACCAGGTGAGCCTTTGAATGCTCACGCCGCAAGGACAACCGAACCGAAGGGCAAGTTAGGCGCCATGACAACGCGGACGAGTGAGGCGGCGCCGGCCGTCGTGCCTGCTCCGAGTCTGGTGAACGGACCGGAGGACCTGGACTGGCACTGGGATGCCATCGATTGGGGGCATGCCGAAGCCCAGGTAAGACGTCTGAGGCAGCGGATATTCAAGGCAACGCAGGAAGGGGACCTCAAGAAGGTCCGCAATCTGCAAAAATTGATGCTTCGGAGCTTTTCCAACACGCTGGTCAGCGTACGGAAGGTCACGGAGGTCAACGCTGGACGCCTGACACCGGGGATTGATGGGAGGGTCATTACGACCTCCCAGGGCAAGACAGGGTTGACGCAAGCCTTGCGTCGTTCCGTTCGAGAACCCAAAGCCCGGCCAGTCAGGAGGGTCTATGTAGCGAAGGCGAACGGGAAGCGGCGCCCACTGGGGATTCCCGTCATTGTAGATCGCGTGCGACAAGCCCGTGTCGTCAATGCGCTGGAACCAGAGTGGGAGGCCAGGTTCGAGCCGAGATCTTACGGATTCCGGCCGGGCCGCGGCTGTCATGACGCGATTGAGACCATCTTCACCACAGCGTGCGGTAAGAATGCCAAACGCCTGTGGGTGCTCGACGCGGATCTCAAGGCAGCCTTCGACCGCATCAGTCATGATCACATCCTCAACCAGCTCGGCACCTTCCCTGCTAGGAAGTTGGTCCACGGCTGGTTGAAGGCAGGTGTGGTTGAGAGGGGCTGGCTCACCCCGACCCGCGAGGGAACGCCTCAGGGCGGTGTGGTCAGTCCATTGCTACTCAATATCGCCCTCCATGGAATGGAGAGTGCGGCCGGGGTACGCTATCGCACCGGCCAAGACGGAAACATCGTCGAGGTAGTGCGTGGTGCCCCGGTGCTGGTCCGCTACGCTGACGATCTTCTCGCCTTATGCTCCAGCCAGGAGCAAGCCGAGTGGGTCAAAGCGCGGTTGAGTGAGTGGTTGACTCCCAAGGGTCTTACCTTCAACGAAGAGAAGACCCAGATCGTCCATCTGACACAAGGGGTCGATTTCCTAGGGTTCAACATCCGCCGTTACGACAGTGGAAAGCTCATCATCAAGCCCAGCAGAGACGCCGTTAAACGAATCCGGAAGAGACTCGCTGATGAGATGCATGCCCTACGCGGTGCGAACTCGGCGGCAGTCTTAGCCAAGCTCAATCCCATCATCAAGGGTTGGGCTTGCTACTACCGGACCGTGGTGTCCAGCCGAATATTCAACGCGCTGGATGCCTATGTGTGGAGGCTCACCTACCGGTGGGGTCTACATAGTCACCAGAGCAAACCCACACGCTGGGTTGTGGATCGGTACTACGGCGCTTTCAACACCGCCAGGAAGGATCGATGGGTCTTCGGCAACCGTGACAACGGTGCCTATCTCATCAAGTTCTCCTGGATTCCGATCGTTCGGCACCAGGCGGTCAAGTCTGGGGCGTCACCAGACGACCCTGAGCTGGCCGAGTACTGGGCCAAACGACGACGCAGGAGAAGACCACCGCCCCTCGATCAGTCGACCTTGCGCCTACTCAAAGCGCAAGAAGGACGCTGTCCGGAGTGCGGGGACTACCTTCTGTACGCCGACCAGGAACCACAAGCTCCAGAGGAATGGGGAACGTGGTTCACCGTCGTCCGCAAGGCTCTCCGCAAAGAGGTGTTGACCTTGCAGAACGATGGTTCTGGCGATCGGAATCGCATCCATCTCCTGCATAGCTACTGCCACCACCGACGCTCAGCAAGAGTGGCATCGGAACAGCGAACTCAGCAGAACCTGCCAGCCCTTGTGGCTTGCCCGAGCCGTGTGCGGTGATAAGTCGCATGCACGGTTCCGAGGGGGCGGCGGCGCAGCAATGCGCCGTCGCTACCCGACGGTTCGTAAGGTGATGTCGGTTTCCAGGCGAGGCCTGGTGCGGGCTACTGCTTCCTGGTGAAGCTGCCGGTGTCGGCTTCGGTGAGGATGTCGAGCTTGACCAGGCGTTTCAGTTTTGCGCGGGTGCCCTCGATGTTCTTCGGCAGCGGTTCGTGGTCAAGGGCTTCGCAGATGTCCCGAGCTCGTAGAGGGCCGGTCGCATCGTTGAAGACGCTGAGGATGCGGGAGTAGTCCGGGTGCTCGGGCAGGTCCGGTGGGCCGGCCGGGAGCCGGTCGGTGAGGCTGGTGACGGTCTGTCGTGTGATCGTGAGGTGTTCGAGACGGGTCTCGGCTTCCCGAAGGCGGTTGTGCAGTTCGGTGATCTGCCCGCGGAGGTCGTCGGCCAGGGCCCGGGCGGCGTCTTCCTGGATGCCGAGGGCATCGAGGAGGGGCTGGAGGTTCACGCGGCAATCACTCGCGGGTCGCGCCAGGTGGGGGTGTTCTCTCCGGTGAGCCGGCGGGCCATCACGTGGGTCATGGCCCAGTAGACGCGGGAGGCCGAGGAGGCCGGGCGGTGTTCGTAGTCGCGGACCAGGCGCCGGTGCAGTATCAGGATTCCGTAGGTCTGCTCGACCCTCCAGCGCTTCGGCTGCGGGACGAAACCGATGTCCTGAGGGTTGCGTTGGACGATCTCCACGTCGATACCGAGCGTGGTGCCGTGGGCGACCACGGCGGTCTTGAAGCCCTGGTCGACCAGGGCCTTCTCGACGGTGTTGCCGGTGTTCTCGGCAACCTGGCCGAGCAGAGCGATGCCGGCGGCGTTGTCGTGCGCGCTCGCGGCGAGGACGACTACCGCGATGACCAGCCCGAGCACGTCCACGGCCAGGCCCCGCTTGCGGCCTGGGACGCGCTTCGCGGCGTCGCGGCCGCTCGTGGAGGCGGGGACCCCGGCCGCCGCGTGGACACTCTGCGTGTCCAGCACCACCAGGGTCGGGTCCTCTAATCGGCGGGCCCGCTCGCGGACCTGGCAGCGCAGGAGCTCGTGGATGACCCGGTCGGTCCCGTCGTCCCGCCAGACGGCGAAGTAGTAGTACGTCGCGCTCTTGGGCGGCAGGTCGTTCGGGAGGTAGGCCCACTGGCAGCCGGTCCGGCCCTGGTAGAGGATCGCGTTCACGATCTCCCGCATCGCATAGGCGCCCTGGTGGCCGCTGACCGAGCGATGCCGGCTCTTCCACGCCGTGATCACCGGCTCGATCAGCGCCCACTGCCCGTCCGATAAGTCACTCGGGTACGGCTTACGTTCAGTCACCTCATCAGATCACCAGAACAACGACCGTGGACAGCGGGTTTCAGTCCGCACCCACACCATCAGGCGACGACAGAACCACCCGAAGACTCACGAACCGTCCTCTGAGAGCGGCGGCGGGTGAGATTCCCGCCGCCGACTCACCTTGTGGTGCTCGTGAATGGCTCCCGGGCCGACGTCGAGGACCTGAAGCACGAGGTCACTGAAGTGCTCGAACCACTTGGGTTGCGGCTGTCACCAGCCAAGACCCGGATCGTGCACATGAGTGAAGCGTTCGACTTCCTTGGGTTCCGCATCCAGTGGAAGCGCAAGCGAGGAACGGACAAGTGGTACGTCTACACGTTCATCGCGGACCGGCCCACCGGTCGCTGAAGGACAGGATTCGTGCCCTGACACGCAGGAAGTCGCAGCAGAACCCCAGAGACGTGCTGGCCAGGCTCAATCTGATCATGCACGGCTGGGCCAACTACTTCAGGCATGCAGTCTGCAAACACACCCTGAGCAACCTGGCGAATTTCGTCTGGTGGCGGGTGGTCAAGTGGATGCAGACCCTGCATCGCTGGAGGTGGAAGGACGTCCGCCGCTGGCTGAAGGCACCCAATGGGAGCTGGAAGCCGATTTCGGTGGACGGGGTCGAGTTGTTCGATATGGCGGCGGTGCCGGTTACCCGCTACCGCTACCGGGGCAGCAAGATTCCCAATCCTTGGGTCCCTGCATAACCACGCAGAACGGCAGAGACCGTGGAGAGCCCGTTGCGTTGTGAGACGCACGGCGGGTTCGGCGAGCGGCCTGGGGAGACGGACCGGGAGTAATCCCGGCACCGCGCCCCAGGCCGACTCAACCCGGGCCCGGGAGGTGCCGTCGGAGACGCTGATGAGAGGTCCGGCCACCACCCGGTCCGGCGCAATGCCGGACAGCTCGCGGGCGGCAGGTCTGCATAACGTGGATGCGCGAGCACGACACCCAAGCCGAGGCCGGCACCGTCAACACCCGGGAAAGGGCACAATGTTCGAGATCGAAGACGTGAGCGTGTTCCTGGGCCTGGACGTCGGCAAGAGTGCCCACCACGGCCACGGACTCACCCCGGCCGGGAAGAAGGTCTTCGACAAGCAGCTGCCCAACAGCGAGCCGAAACTGCGGGCCGTGTTCGACAAACTGGCCGCGAAGTTCGGCACCGTCCTGGTGATCGTGGACCAGCCCGCATCCATCGGAGCCCTCCCACTCACGGTCGCCCGGGACGCGGGCTGCAAGGTCGCCTACCTGCCCGGACTCGCGATGCGGCGGATCGCCGACCTGTATCCGGGCGAGGCCAAGACCGATGCGAAGGACGCTGCGGTCATCGCGGATGCGGCCCGCACCATGCCGCACACCCTGCGCTCGCTGGAACTCACCGACGAGATCACCGCGGAACTCACGGTCCTCGTCGGCTTCGACCAGGACCTCGCGGCCGAGGCCACCCGCACTTCCAACCGGATACGCGGCCTGCTCACCCAGTTCCACCCGTCGCTGGAGCGCGTTCTGGGCCCCCGCCTCGACCACCAGGCCGTCACCTGGCTGCTGGAGCGCTACGGCTCCCCCGCCGCACTGCGCAAAGCCGGCCGCCGCAGGCTCGTCGAGCTCATCCGGCCCAAGGCCCCGCGCATGGCCCAGCGGCTGATCGACGATGTCTTCGAGGCGTTGGACGAGCAGACCGTCGTGGTCCCGGGGACCGGCACCCTCGACATCGTCGTGCCCTCCCTGGCCCGCTCGCTCGCCGCTGTCCACGAACAGCGCCGGGCCCTGGAAGCCCAGATCAACGCCCTGCTGGAGGCCCACCCTCTTTCCCCGGTCCTGACGTCGATGCCCGGCGTCGGCGTCAGGACCGCCGCCGTCCTGCTGGTCACCGTCGGCGACGGCACCAGCTTCCCGAACGCCGCCCACCTGGCCTCCTACGCCGGACTCGCCCCGACCACGAAGTCGTCGGGGACCTCGATCCACGGCGAACACGCGCCCCGAGGCGGCAACCGCCAGCTCAAACGCGCCATGTTCCTTTCCGCCTTCGCCTGCATGAACGCCGATCCCGCCTCCCGCGCCTACTACGACAAGCAACGCGCCCGCGGCAAAACCCACACCCAGGCCCTCCTCCGCCTCGCGCGCCAACGCATCAGCGTCCTGTTCGCCATGCTCCGAGACGGCACCTTCTACGAATCCCGCACGCCCGCGGACGTCGAGCTCGCCGCATGACCCCAGCAAGACCGAATCACCCCAAACCCGACAGAGGTGCCTTGACGAAGGACATAGAGGCACCCCCCCCGAGCCTGCACTCGGATGGCCCAACGAACCCTGCGCCTCGATCGCCACGGCGCCGGTTCAGGCGTCACTCGAAGGTGTCCAGATAAGGAGATGTACGGCGAGGTGAACCTCGACATCGCTGCCCGGCTCAACCTCACCGCGGTCACGGTGCCCGGCCCCCGCAACACGGGCGACGGGAAGCCGGTTGAGGAGCCTGCGGACTCATGGACTGCGACCTCTGCGGGACCCGGACGCAATAACCGTTGACGACGAGGACACCGAGGACTGTCGCGTTGCGTGGCGATCGGGGTTCAGTGGAGGGCGTCGATGAGCATGAGGGGGCGACGGCCAGGAGCACGATCGCGAACACGTGCTGGAGAGCGGTTCGGAGATTTTGGCGGCGAGGCGTTTGCCGTCCCAGGCTCCGATGATCGCAGCGCCGGTGAAGGGGGCGATGACAGTCCAGTGCAGGGGGGCCGGCGCGGGTGGCGAGCGCGGCAAGGGAGTTGACGGTGATGACCAGGAGGCTGGTGCCGACCGCAGCACGCATGCGCAGACCCAGGACGGAGACGAGGGCGGGGACGGCGAGGAACCCGCCGCCGACGCCGAGGAAGCCGGTGACCGCGCCGAGTCCGGCGCCCGCTGCGCCGGCCCGTGCGGGCCGGAGCTGTTGAGTCTGCGGGCTGGGATGAGGTGTCTTTAGCATGCGCCACGCCGCGAGGGCCGCTATCGCGGCGAAGGCCGCTGTCAGCGCTGCCTCGGGACGCGGGTGGAGAGGGCTGCCGCGGTGATGGCGGGCAGGATCCCGGCGGCCGCGAACAGAATGCCGTTCTTCCACTGGATGTTGCCCGAGGCGGCGTGGGTGTAAAGGGCGGTTGCCGAGGTGGTGGTGACGATGATCAGGGACGCGGTGGCGGCGGTGGCCGGGGTGAAGCCGAAGAAGTAGATCAGGGCGGGGACGGCCAGGACGCTGCCGCCTCCGCCCATCGCGCCGAGTGCCAAGCCGACGACGGCCCCGGCGGCCAGGGCGAGTATGAGGGCGCTCACCCTGTCCGGCCTCTTCTTCCGCGTTCGTTGACGACTGGGGGTCCGGCCTGCGCCCAGGCGTTCATTCTTTCCTTGGCGTTCGCGGTGTCGGCTCCGCGTTGGTTCAGAAGTGGGAGTGGTGCCGGGAAGCGCAGATCACCACCAGCAGCTGGCTTTGAGTGGCGGCCGGAGGCCGGGCGCTGGTCACCAGCCAGCAGAGCGTGTAGAGGCCAGACGCCAGGGGCGTGTCCGGTGTTCCACTCGACCTGTTCGCGCCCATCGGGGAGCACGGTGTCACCTCTAGTGGCACGCCCGCGAGCCATTGCGCGAGCGCGCTACCAGAGCTCAGACCGCGATCGCTACGTCCGTCACGCCGCCGGCCTCGGCGACCACGACGGCGCGGTCGGCCTTGGCACCCGGGACGAGCGCGCGCAGCGTCCAGGAGCCGGGGGCCGCGTAGAAGCGGAACTGGCCGGTGGCCGAGGTCGGGACCTCGGCGGTGAACTCGCCGGTCGAGTCCAGCAGGCGGACGTAGCCGGACACCGGCTCGCCGCCCTGGGTGATCTGGCCCTGGATCGCGGTCTCACCGGGCTTCAGCATCGCGAGGTCGGGCCCGCCGATCTGTGCTCCACACATGTTCTCTGTCCTGTCCTAGAGAGGTCGTACGTCTACTGCGAGGGCGTCGCGTGCCCGCGGAATTACTTGTTGGCGCCGAGCTCGATCGGCACGCCGACCAGCGAGCCGTACTCGGTCCAGGAGCCGTCGTAGTTCTTGACGTTCGTCTGGCCCAGGAGCTCGTACAGCACGAACCAGGTGAGCGCGGAGCGCTCACCGATGCGGCAGTAGGCGATGGTGTCCTTCGCCAGGTCGACCTGCTCGGCCTGGTAGAGGGCGGTGAGCTCCTCGTCAGACTTGAAGGTGCCGTCGTCGTTGGCGTTCTTCGACCACGGGATGTTGCGGGCGCTCGGGATGTGGCCCGGACGCTGCGACTGCTCCTGCGGGAGGTGCGCTGGCGCGAGCAGCTTGCCCGAGAACTCGTCGGGAGAGCGGACGTCGACCAGGTTCTTCGTGCCGATCGCGGCGACCGCGTCGTCACGGAAGGCGCGGATCGAGGTGTCCTGGACCTTGGCCTTGTACTGCGTGGCCGGGCGGTTCGGGACGTCGGCGCCGTCGACCAGGTCGCGGGAGTCGAGCTCCCACTTCTTGCGGCCGCCGTCGAGCAGGCGGACGTCCTGGTGGCCGTAGAGCTTGAAGTACCAGTAGGCGTAGGACGCGAACCAGTTGTTGTTGCCGCCGTAGAGGACGACGGTGTCGTCGTTGGAGATGCCCTTGGCGGAGAGGAGCTTCTCGAAGCCCTCCTGGTCCACGAAGTCGCGGCGGACCGGGTCCTGGAGGTCGCTCTTCCAGTCGATCCGGACGGCGTTGGTGATGTGGTTCTTGTCGTACGCGGACGTGTCCTCGTCCACCTCGACGATGACGACGTTCGCGTCGTTCAGGTGGGCCTCGACCCAGTCGGCGTCTACGAGGACGTCACTGCGGCTCATGATGTTCTCCATCCGGGGAAGTTGGTAGTGGGTGATTATAGGCCGTAAATCGGTCACGTTTGAATCATGCAGGCTGCTAATGAAAAGCCGGAGAACTGGTGCTCTCACCGCAAAGATGCTCACACTCCGCACCCGGTGAGTCGCGTTCGGTAAAGAATTGGGTCGATAGCCGGGCCGACTGGCTGAGTTGCGGCAACGAGGGCTCTGCACACGGTGCCTGCGTTGGGCGTGTCCCTGTCCTAGAACTGGGCGCGGTTTGAGGACGGCGGGTAGCGGTGAAGGCGACTCCGGCTAGGACGAGAGCACCTCCGACGAATGCGGTGTGCGCTGGCGCAGACTGGGTGAGTGCAGCGTTAACGGCAAGAGCTGCTACGGGGACGCCGTACAACACCAGTGAGCTGGTGGAGGCAGAGGTTGCCGACAGCGTGCGGGACCAGGAGCAGAAGGCAAATACCGTGCAGCCGACACTCAGCCAGATCACTGCAGCGGTGCCGTGCCAGTCGGCGGTTGCTACCTGAGAGATGGTTGACGGCAAGAACGGAAGGAGGGGTAGGGCACCGAAGAGGCTTCCATAGAAGGTGCATTCGATGCCGGAGTACCGGGCAAGCAGGGGTTTTTGTACGACAAACGATGCGGCCTGAGCTGCCGCAGCCGCAATGACGAGTCCGGCTCCGGCGAGAGTTCCTCCACTATGTCCCGTAGTCATGGCTATCAGCAGTGCCCCGGACAGGGCTACTCCCAGGCCAACCGTGCCCCGGGCGCTTGGGCGTTCTCCCAGTAGGAATGCCCCCAAGAGCATGACGAAAATTGGGGAAGTGGAGATAAGCATGGCCGCAGTGCCGGCGTCCACGCTCTGCTCGCCCGCGTAGAGCAGAAGCTGATAAGCCGTCATGCCCGCGAGGCCGAAGGTCGCCATCCGAAGGGCATCACGCAGCCCCAAGGTTCGGATGCGTCCCTGCAGCAGGAATGGCAGCAGAAGGAGTGCTGAGATGCCCATCCGCAATACGGCGATTGCCGTCGGAGAATACCCAGGCAGCGCGATACTGATCGCCGGGAAGGCAGACCCCCACAGCGCAGCTGTTACGACCATGGGTTTCCATGGAAATGTCGGCGCACCCGTCACGGTAACACTCCGGAGACTAGAGCCTGCTCCTGGCCCACGGTCCGGCAACCAGGATGAGCCGATAAGATAACCCGACCTGGCCAAATAAGAGAAATAAGATATCCAGCCAGCATGCCAAAGATTCACCTATGGCGGAAAGGTGGGTATCATGTTCGGGCGGTCCCTGCAGCTGGAAATGCCTCTGGAACTTGCGGTGTTCACGCTCGCAGAGCAGCTGGAGGCGAGCGGGTCTACCGTCCTGGCTCGCTTTGATCAACGAGTGGTTGCAAGCGAATCCATGCCGACGGTGTGGCTCAGCCTCTGGCATGCCGAACTAGGGAGTGACTCCCCAATCACGGCCCCTCCGACATACTGACTGCATGGCCTCGTCACTTCGCCCTCCTGCGCAGCGTCCCTGCGAGAGCTGTCCTTACTGACTTCGGCTCGTCAGGGTGATCTTTGTGGAAGTCGATGATGTGGCTGGGGTGTTGGTAGTACTTCGTGGTGTGTGAGGTATGCGGATGGGGGCGGGCTGACCGCGATGGGGCGTCAGCGTCGCGAGACGGTGCGGATGCAGGCGGCCGAGTTGTTCGAGCAGAAGATCAAGCCGCCGGAGGTGGCCCGGCGACTGCGGGTGAGCCGGAAATCGGCTTACCAGTGGCAGGAGCTGTGGCGAGACGGCGGCATGCAGGCCCTGGTCTCGCGTGGGGCGAGCGGGTCACGGTGCCGTCTGTCGCCGCGCTGCCTGGAGAAGCTCGCCGCATATCTGGAGCAGGGTCCGGCCGCGCATGGCTGGGTGGAGGACCAGGTGTGGACCGCGGCGCGGGTGTCCACGCTGATCGGCAGGAAGTTCCATGTCTCCTACAGCGTCTCGGGCGCAACGAGGCTGATGCGCCGGCTCGGTTTCAGTCCGCAGGTGCCCGCGCGCCGGGCGGTTGTAGATAGTCACTCAACATGCTGACGAACGGGCAGTGTTGTGCCATTGGTGATGTTGATGAGGAAGAGTTCACAAGAAGGTAATTGATCTTCTGGGTGCTGGGCGGCACCGTGATCATGTCCTGAACATGATCACGGCCCTCCCGCTCGTTTGGCGGCGTCCGGGAGGGCCGTGCGAGCGCCAACGGAGGGCGCTTTGGTCACGGTAGAGGTGGCAACTTCGGTTGTCGAACGGCGCCTGGTCGAGGGCGAGTTGTCGTGTCCGGGCTGCGGCGGGGTGCTAGCCCGGTGGGGCTGGGGCCGGTCGCGGAGCCTGCGGGGTCCGGGCGGGGTCGTGGTGGTGCGTCCGCGTCGGGCGAGGTGCCGCTCCTGCGAGGCGACGCACATCCTGCTTCCAGCGTTGTCCCTGGTCAGACGCGCGGACACGGCTGAGGTCGTCGGGGCCGGGCTGGAGCTCGCGGCAGCCGGCTGGGGCTGCCGGCGGATCGCCGGGCGGCTGGGCAGGCCGGTGACGACAGTGCGGGGCTGGCTGCGGTGCTGGTCGCGGCGGGCGGTCCGGGCGACGGCGGTGTTCACCGCGTGGCTGGTCGCGCTGGCGGACGACCCGGCCGCGGTCCTGCCGGCCCCGGCCGGGACGGCGGTCGCTGACGCGGTCAGTGCGGTGACGGGGTTCGCGTTCGCCGCGAGGGCGAGGCTCGGGAAGTTGAAGGTGCCTACCTGGTTGCTGGTGTCGGCGGCCTGCCACGGCCGCCTGCTGGCGCCGGGCTGGCCTCCGGCCTGACCTCCGAAACGATCAACACGAGCTGACCCTGACGAAGATCGTCGGGCTCGGCTCATCCTGGCGGCTGGCATGTCCACAGCCGTTTCAGGAGGGCGCCGGATGGCGTTGGTCGATGAGGAGGAGCGACGGCGGGCCGAACGGGCCCACCAAGTCGCCTTGTTCCGTTACCAGTTGATCCGCGAGGCGGCTGACGCTGCCCTGAGCCCGCGCCAGCGCGGGGCGATGGTCCGCGCGATCGCTGCCCGGGTGCACACCGATCCGTTCGGGAAGCCGGTCAAGATCACGCGCGGGACGGTGGATCGCTGGCTCAAGCTCTGGCGTGAGGGCGGTTTCGACGCGCTGCTGCCGCCGACCCGGCAGGTCACCCCGCGCACGCCGGAGGAGGTGCTGGACCTGGCAGCGGCCTTGAAGCGGGAGAATCCGAGCCGGTCGACCGCGCAGGTGGTGCGGATCCTGCAGCAGCACCTGGGCTGGGGCCCGTCCTACCGCACCGTCCACCGGCACCTTCAGCGCCTGGAACTGCTGACCCGCCCCGACGGGCAGGCGCCGGAGGCGTTCGGCCGGTTCGAGGCGAACCGGCCGAATGAGCTCTGGGTCGGGGATGCCCTCCACGGGCCGAAGATCGCAGGTCACAAGGCTTATCTCTTCGCGTTCGTCGACGACCACAGTCGGGCGGTGGTCGGGCACCGCTGGGGCGGCGCCGAGGACAGCGTCCGACTGGCGGCGGCGCTTCGGCCGGCACTGGCCGCCCGCGGCGTCCCCGAGGGCGTCTACGTCGACAACGGCTCCGCGTTCGTGGACTCCGCCCTGCTCAGAGCCTGCGCGAGGCTCGGGATCAAGCTGATCCACTCGACGCCGGGGCGCCCGCAGGGCAGGGGCAAGATCGAACGCTTTTTCCGCACTGTCCGGGAACAGTTCCTGGTCGAGGTCGACACGGAGAAGGTCACCGACCTGGCCATGCTCAATCGCCTCTTCACAGCCTGGGTCGAGCAGGTCTATCACCGGCGGGCGCACTCCGAGACGGGGCAGCAGCCGCTGGAGCGGTGGATGGCCAGCGCCCCGTTCCCGGTCCCCACCCCGGACGCGTTGAGGGAGGCTTTCCGCTGGTCAGAGCTGCGGAAGGTCGCCAAGACCGCCACGGTCTCACTCCAGTCCAACACCTACAACGTCGACGCCTCGCTGGTCGGCCGGCAGGTCGAGCTCGTCTTCGACCCCTTCGACCTGACCGACATCGACGTCCGCTTCGGCGGACGCTCGTTCGGCAAGGCCATCCCGCACCAGATCACCCGGCACGCGCACCCCAAGGCCAAGCCCGAGACCCCCGTCGCGGCCCCGCCGGCGCCGACCGGGATCGACTACCTCTGCCTGATCGACACCGAGCGCACCAGGGAACTCGGGCAGCGGATCAACTACGAGGTGTGAGGTGACCCCCGGAGTGTGGACACAGGGGTTCATGCTGCGAGTGAGAGTTTAGCTGTCTTGTGGTGCTGCTGTTCGAACTCCATTGGGGAGAGGTAGCCCAGGGCGCTGTGGCGGCGGCGGGCGTTGTAGTAGGTGAGCCACTGGAATATCTCCAGCCTCGCCTGCCGCATCGTCAAGAACAGTTTCCCGTACATCGTTTCTCGCTTCAGGCCCTGCCAGAAACTCTCGGCCAGGGCGTTGTCGTAACTTGAGCCGACCCTGCCCATGCTCCTGCGGATGCCGTACCGGTCGCAGACCTGGGCGAACGCGGCCGAGGTGTACTGCGACCCGCGGTCCGCGTGGAAGATCACTCCGGCCACGTTGCCGCCGCGGGCGGCGACCGCGTTCTGGAGCGCGTCGATGACGAGTTCGGCCCGCATGTGCGGGGCCATCGACCAGCCGAGCACCCGGCGGGACCGGATGTCCACGACGCAGGCGAGGTAGAGCCACGTTGCTCCGACCTGCACGTATGTGATGTCACCGCACCACTTCTCGTCCAGATCGCCGGCGGTGAAGTCCCGCCGGACCAGGTCCGGCACCGGCGGCGCGAGGCGGTCTGGAGTCGTGGTGCGCTTCTTCTTGCGCAGGTGGCGGCCGACGATGTCGTGCTTGCGCATCAGCCGCGCGACCCGCTTGCGGTTGACCGTGTGGCCGAAGCCGCGCAGCTCGGCGTGGACCCGCAACGCGCCGTAGTTCCCGCGGTGTTCGGCGTGGATCTCGCGGATCTCGGCGACCAGCGTGTCCTCGGCGGCCTGCTGCACGGCCCGCGCTTCGGCGCCGGCGATCCACCCGTAGTAGCCCGAGCGGGAGACCTCCAGCACCCGGCATATCCGCTTGACGCCGAACATCTCGGCATGGGCGGAGACGAAGTCCCAAGCGGCGGTCTTCACTTCATCTCCCGGGCAAAATACGCCGCTGCCCGGCGCAGGATCTCCCGCTCCAGCTGCCATTCCTTCTCGTTCTTCAGCAGCCGGGCGTTCTCCGCCCGCAGCCGCGCCAGCTCGCCCTCCGCGCCATCCGACGCGCCAGCGGCGGCCGACGGTGCGTCCATGTCGCGCACCCAGGTCCGCAGCGTCTCGGGGTTGACGTTCAGATCGGCCGCGACGTCCTTGAACGTCCGCCTGCCGGCCGAAGCCCGCCACAACGCGATCGCGTCGGACCGGAACTCCGCACTGTACTTCGAGGGCCGTGCCACAGAGATCTACACCTTCCAGGATCAACAAGATCCATTGTCAGGTGTGTCCACATCACGGGGATCACCTCAGTCTTCCTGCCCGGCCAGGCCCAACCGACCGAAGCCGTCGACCTGACCGAGGAAGGCTCGTGACCAGCGGCAACCCGGTCCAGGACCGGCTCGACGAGCTCGACGACCAGGAGACGTCGGCCCGCCTGCTGCTGGAGCGGACGCTGCGGCTGGCCGGCCGCAGGCTCGACCACCACCGGGTCACCGGCCCGGCCTTGCGGCTCGCGGTCCGCTTCCACCGGCGGGCCGAACACGCCGCAGCCGAACTGGACCGCTGCATCGCCCACTTGGAGAGGACGGACGGACGTTGATAGACAAACTGACCGCGCACTGGGGCTTCACGCGCATGCCCTTCGACAAGGACCTGGCCCCCTCGATGCTGCACCGGCACTCCTCCCACGCGCAGGCCGTCGCCCGCATCACCTGGTGCATCGGCGAACGCGCACTGGGGGTGATCACCGGCGAGGTCGGCGCGGGCAAGACCGTCGCGGTCAGAGCGTCGCTGTCCCAGCTGGACCACCCCCGCCACAAGGTGATCTACCTGGCGAACCCCGCGGTCGGCGTCGCCGGGATCCACCACGCGATCGTCGCCTCGCTGGGCGGCGTCCCGCGTCCGCACAAGTCGACGCTGATCCCGCAGGCCACCGCCCTGCTGGCCACCGAGAACAACGAGCGCGGCCGCGTCCCCATCCTGATCATCGAGGAGGCACATCTCCTGGACCACGAGCAGCTGGAGGCGATCCGGATGCTGACCAACGACGAGATGGATTCCAACAGCCCGCTGGCCTGCCTGCTGATCGGCCAGCCGACCCTGCGGCACAAGATCAAACTCGGTGTCCTGGCCGCCCTGGACCAGAGGATCCAGGTCCGCTACAACATGCCGTCCATGACCGGCGAGGAGACCTCCTCCTACCTGGTCCACCACCTCGCGCTCGCCGGCCGCAGCGACACCCTGTTCACCGACGACGCGATCACGCTGATCCACGACACCGCCCGCGGCTTTCCCCGCGCCGTCAACAACCTCGCCGTCCAGGCCCTGCTGTCCGCCTACGCCGAGGGCAAGCCCATCGTCGACGAGACCAGCGCCCGCGCCGCCGTCGCCGAAGTCACCGCCGAATGACGACCGCGCCCACCATAGGCACCGTCAACATCCCAGTGACACGATGAAGATCAAACAGCCCGCCGGAACCCCACCGGCGGGCTCTTCTCATCCCCGAACATCACCATCGGGAATGGCAAACCCGTCACGATTTTGAATGGCACCCAACAGCATCGGCGAGGCGCCGTACGTAACGACTGTGCACCCACGCACTCAGCGCGCCGCACCCAGTGCACCCGGCCGGAGGACGCGATCTCGTAAGGCGGAGATCACCACGAAAGGACCAGAGATGTTGATCGACACCACCAGAACATCCGCCAACTGCGTGAATGAATTGCCCAGTTCAACAGAGCTCAACCAAAGGCTGCCCACGACGCGGACGAGCCGCCCATCACGGCGAGATGATCTCGGGCTACGAAAATCTTGCCAGAGCCACGTTCACATGTACGCCGACAGCTGGCACGAGGAGGGCAGGGCTGGCCGGCGATCTGGGCGAAGGCGAAGAAGGACTGGGCGAGGTCCTGTTCGCCGACCAGGTCGGCATCCGCTCCGACCAGGTCACCGGCCGCACCTGGGGAGAGAAGGGGAAGACTCCCGTCGTGCGGCGGACCGGCAACCGGTTCTCGGTGGACGCGATGTCGGCGATCAGTACCAAGTGCGGGATGCACTTCATGGTCTTCGCCGAGAGCTTCACCGCCGAAGTGATGTGCCGCTTCCCGGACCGGCTCGCCGGCCACTTCGACCGTAAGGTCCATCTCGTGGTCGACGGGCACTTCGCCCACCGCTCCAAGAGGGTCCGCGACTGGCTCGCTGCCCACCCCGACGACGTCGAGCTGCACTTCCTGCCCCCGTACTCGCCCGAGCTGAACCCTGACGAGCTGGTCAACGCCGACCTCAAGCACAGCCTGCCCAAGCAGCACCGGGCCCGTAACCAGGCCGAACTCGCCGCCGAGACCCGTCGCTTCTTCCGCAGACGACAGCGTCAACCGCAGATCGTCCGCGGCTACTTTGGCGGCCCGCATGTCCGCTACATCCTGGACGGGAACCCCATGAGTTTCTGATCAATAGCTCGTGGATTGACTTCTGGCCCGGCGTCAGCTTTGTGGCCCAGTGATCTTGGTTTGAAAGCTGGGGCGTGCGGGCTCGGGGCGTGGTAAACCTCGATGGGGCGGTGGTCGGCGAGGGCCTGGTGGGGCCGGACATGGTTGAAGACGTGCCGGCAGTGCCCGGCCTCGCGGGCGAGGCCGGCGAGGATAGTGAGGTTTCCACTCTCCAGGCGGTAGAGGTGTTCGTACTTCAGAGAGCGCTCGCGTACCCCGTTGCGGCTGGGGCTCTTGGCGGTGCGGATGTGCGTCCCCGGTGACGAAGGCATCGTGCTGCTCACAGGGAGAGAGCCTCAACTTCGAGGTACCACTGGCGGCGCGGTCCGCGATACAGCAGCGCCGTCCAGCCGCACCCGGTCAGTACCTGCTCGCACTGCTGCAGCGCCCGCTGCTGGTCGAACCGGACCCCACTACCTGACGGCCCAACCCACCGCACCCGCACCACGCCGCCGCGGTCCGGGACGTCTTCGACGCAGTAGCCCGTCGCGACCCGCACACCCTGGCTGTCGAGCGCGGACGGAGCCAGTCCGTTGGCCTCCAGCGTGAGCGCGACAGCGCGCACAGCTTGGCAGCGCTCCCACAGTGCCGGTGTCGCCAACGGGTCCGCAGCGTCGGTGTTCATCAGCCGGCGGATCTCGCATAGCGCCTCGAAGGCCTCGCGCGCCGCATGAAGCCGCCGCTCACCAGGATCGATCGGCAGCCCCGACCCGGTCGCCACATCGAACTGCGTCGTCATCGCCCCTCCCTACCTCACCCGGCGTTGCCGTCGGCCTCTTGGGCGTCCTGGTACCGCACCCAGGATATTCGGATGTATTCTTCCGGGGTGGCTGATACGACGATCAAGATTACGGACGAGGTCCGGGACCGGCTTCGCATCCTGGCCAAGGAACGTGGCACCAGCACCCGCAACGTTGTGGAGAGCCTGATCGCGCAGGTTCCCACCAACGCCGACCGCGCAGAGCGCACCGCCCGCGCCCTGGCTTACGTTCGCACGAACCTGTGCCCGGACCTGAGCGATGATGAGGTCGCCCGCGCCCAGCAGTGGCGCGCTGACATCGCAGCCGGCCGCCTCGGCGGCCGTAGGTGATCATCCTCGATCACACCGCGGTGTTAGCCCTCTGCCACGGGCACCGGTTCCTCGCTGGCCTTGTCGTCATCGAAGCAGGCGACCTGCAGCAACGCGCCCACGTGCCCGCGCTCTGCCTGGTCGCAGCCAGCCAGGAGCTGCCCGGCGCCACCGCTCACGTCGGCGCTCTCTCCGGGCTGGAATTCCTGCCCTTGGACTTCGCTGCCTGTGCAGCGGTTGAAGAAGCCGCTGCGTCCGGCATCGAATGGAGTTGCGCGCACGCGGTTTACGCGGCCGTCTCTGAAGCCGACGGCGGGCAGGTCCTTACCGCCGCACCGCAGGCGTATGACGGCACCGGCGTATGGGCAGTGGACATCGGCGCCCCCTGACCCGGCCGACGAAGGACGGGCCCCCTCCAAGAGCGCGAACAGTCGTAGCCGGGTATTCACGCCCGCGGTCCAAACCTAAGGGCCTGCCGGTCATCAAGGTGTTGCTTTCGAGGTTGGTGCTCGTTGATGGCGTATGCGCATCCCGGACGAGACTCGTGATCAACTTACCGTGAAGTTTGCGGTGTTGCTCCCGCATCTGGACGAGCGACAGCGGCGGTTGCTGATGGCCGTAGAGGCCCGAAGCCTGGGCCATGGCGGCATCCGGGTCGTGGGCCGGGCGGCTGGAGTGAACGCGGTCAAGCCGTCGGGGGGCTTCACGAAGAAGGACTTCCCACGCTTCCTGGATCTGCTCCACCGGCGCCTGGACGGCCCCGTCACCGTCACCGTCATCTGGGACAACTGCTCCAGCCACATCAGCAAACACGTGAAGCAGTACGCGCAGCGCAAGGACTGGCTCACGATCATCCAGCTGTCCTCCTACGCACCGGAGTTGAACCCCGTCGAGCTGCTCTGGGCGCACACCAAGGAGAAGATCGCGAACCGGGCGTTCCGTTCGATTCATGAGCTTCACCAGGCCGTGAAGAACGCCCTTCGCTACATCCAGCGCCACCCCGAACTCCTCATCGGATTCCTGGCCGGGACCGGCCTCGAACTCAGCCACCCGTAGCAAGCCCGTAATCAAAGGTCAGTACAAGAGCAGCGCAGACGAGGACCGCGGATGCACCAAGGGAATTGCGGGACATGAGGAACTCCCCTCCGATGACGAGAAATGCGACTGAACACGCAGTCAAGCCGGGATAAGCAGTGAGGTAGTCCCGGTTCCCGGGCTGATCACCGTGCCGTGTGCCGTAAGGTTGGCAGTAGACACCGGCGCTCCTCGGTGAAACACGGGGCCTTCTTGCAGAGAGGGCCGCGACTCTCCCTCAGCTTGCAGCTTGTAGACCCGCTTCCGGACCCGCTTCCGCGCCGCCGGCAAGCTCAGTCTCATGGACGTCACTGTGCTACGAAAAACGCCGCGATGAAACTCTAAGAAACTCAGCGGAACGGCGAAGGAAGCCATTATGAGCTTCTCGTTGCCTAGCAGGCGCTGGTACGATCATCACTGGAAGGTGAGAATTGCGAAGACAGTATCTGATGACTGTTGCGTAACGTGGGGCAAACAGGCTCCGCCGTGGAGCCCCTACCACTAGCAGGTCCCCTTTCTGCTGTGCTATATGCGTTAGTACTTCACCCGGCGCGCCACGGACGATGCGCTTCTCCACCGTCAGGTCGTCGCCGAACTGTGCTTGACGGCATGCCTCCTCGACATCCTGACGGGCGTGTTCTTGCTGGACCCGACATAGCTCGGGGCATGGGGTCATGCGCTCGGCTACTTCGCCACCGATCGGGCTCCATACGTTGACGACCGTCAGGACAGCCCGGCGCAGCCGCGCTTCGCTCGCTGCGTGTCGAAGCGCCTGCACACTTCCGGGGGTACCGTGGACTCCTACAATGACGCGCCTTGCACGCCGACTGAGATTGGCGAGCATTTTCCTCACTTTTCTATTCATTCTTTTTCGGACCTTCTCTGGCATTACTTCGACCCGCGATAGGCAATTTAAGAATTGCGTGTGCATGCCAGTTCCACTGGTCGCCGTTTCCATGTGCGGAGAACCTCCGGACCCTACCTTCGGCCTTATGCATCCACCCTGAGACTGAGGCATGCGCAAATCGCCCCCCAATCAGAAGACCCGGCGATTACTCTTGAACGCTCTACCGTTACCCCTCAGGAGGGCGATACGTTCGATTTGTGGAATCGGGCTTTGCTTGACCTGATTCCACCAGCTGATGACCACTGGGAAGCTCCCCGTATGGACACGCGACCGCTACTGCACGGTGCACGGCCTCACTCCGCGCCTCCGCATCCTCCAGGTCACTTTCAGTACAGCTCACCCAGTCGCCCGCCGGCCAGATCCGTTCGGCCCTACCGGGGGGGGCATCAGCCCCGGCTGCGGGTAGACCCTTCGTCCCCTCCCCCAGGTACTTCGCCCTACGTGGCGGACCGCAGCTCGGGCAGGGGACGGGCAATCTCAGTCGTCGACAGAGGACCGCGCCCCGCCACCCCGAGTCTCACAGCCGTTGACACGATGCTAGCTTGCACACAAGCGCCACCATTGACAGGCACATCAACACGAGCAGACCCTCGGCCAATGCATGGAAGGGAAACGCGCACCACGTCATACCGGGCAGGCTAGGAGTCCGGCTGTGTCGCCCCGGGTACGCCGCGCCGGGGCCGGGAGAAGTGTGCCGCACGGTTCGGAGTGGCCGGAAGCTGAAAACGTCTGGCCGGCGGTCATGCTCCGCAGCTCTGCTGTGTTCTCCGGCCGGCGGGGCGGGTCAGTTCTTGGGTGCGAGGTGTGCGCAGAGGCGGGCTCGTTGGCGGGGGCCGAGGCAGCGTAGGCGGTGGTCGCCGGGGATGTTCAGCTCGGTGAGGATCTTTTGGGCGCGTGTCTTGCCGATGCCGGGGAGCGAGGTGAGGAGCGAGAGCACCGGCATCTTGCGGAGGGTGTGGGAGGGGCTGTCGAGTACCTCGGTCAGGGTCAGCTCGCCGCGCTTGAGTGCTTTCCTTGCCTCGGCGCGTTCCCGCCGGGCTGCGAGGGCTTTGTCGAGGGCGGCCTGGCGCTGTTGGGGGGTGAGTGGGGGAAGTGTCACGGGAGGCGCTCCTTTCGCCTGGCGGTCAACAGGGCCATGATGCCTCGGCTGCTACGGCACTGACCAGCGGCTTCCCGCAGACGTCGGTCCAGGCGGGCGGGCCGGGCCGGCCCGCGGTGGGGGTGTAGGGGATCCCCGCCGCGGCCCGTGGGCTCTCCTCGACGTGGTGCGAGCGGTCCGTGGGGTCAGAAGGGGGGCGCCCGTAGGGGCGTCGGTGTCGGTGGTTTCGGCGGGAGGGGGTGTGGTGGGGCGTGTGCTGCTGGCGGTGGCCCAAGGGTAGTCGGGTGCTGTTTCTCGGGGTGGTATGCCGCGTGTGGTGCGGCGATGGTGACGGTGGTGAACGTCATCGAGGCGCCTACGTCGTCGACGTCCATCACCATGCGGGAGCGTTTCTCGCCTTCGGGGGTCTCCCACCGGTCGGTCCGCAGGCGGCCGGCGACCACCACCCGTGTCCCTTTGGTCACGTTGGACTCCGCGAGGTTCTCGGCGAACTGCCGCCATGCGCTGCAGTCCAGGAAGGTGGCTTCGCCGTCCTGCCAGGTGTTGGTGTCACGGCCGTAGGAGCGGGGGGGGTGGAGGCGACGGTGAACCGGGCGAACGGTACCCCGGCGGAGGTGAATCCCAGCTCGGGATCGTCGACGAGGTTCCCGATCACTGTCAGTGGAAGGTCGTTACGCATGGCACGGAGCCTAATGGGACTCTGCCGTGACCGGGTGGCACCGGCTGGTGTCGAGGTGCACAGCCGGGGCCTGGTCCTGGCCACTGTCGACGCCCAGGGAAGGCTGTGGCGGTCCGGGGCATGTGAGGGTACGCCGCGGCTTGCGGCGGGCACAACGGCGCAGTGTGTGTGGCCCACGGCAGTTGCTTCCAGTTCGTCATAACGAGGGGTGTGGGCAGTTCGTGAGGGTGACAGCTGGGTGTAGCTGTTGCCGGTTGCGTAGGGCCGCTGATGACCTGGCGGTGGCGGTACCGGGGGCGGAGCGGTGCAATCTTTCGTCTTCAGTTCACTGTCGCCGGTCTGTGATGTGAGTGATTTCACTTTGAGCCGGGAGGTCTTCATGAAGGCAATGGGCAAGCTGGCGATCACCATCGGTCCCGCACTGGCAGCGGCAGTGGGGGTGATGCCTGTCGCTGCGGCAGCTGCGGTCAGTGCGGATCCGCTGGAGCCGACATACCAGTGCATGTCCCTTGTTGACGAGGAACTTCCCTACGCCGAGGGCTTCAATTGCGTGGCAGTCAACGGGGCTCTCGAGCATAGCCCCTATCTTGGGGAGTTTCCGTATTGAGGATGCGCGCGGCCGTGCCGTGGTCTGTGATGTGGTTCCTCCCTTCTCGGGCCTGGCGGATCTGCCCAGGCGTGTCGTAGGGCGGTGCTGCCACCAGGCTGTGGGCATGCCGGCCTTCTGATGCTGCGGTACCGGTGTCTCGTGGCCGGCCGGCGCGCATGGCGGAGGAGAGAAGGCAGCCGTACCAGCCTGGTGCCGGGTTCACCCCGTGCTTTTCGGGCCTGGGTGAGTTCGGTGCTGGGGAGAAGTGTCCGCGTTGCCCGTGAGTGCGCCTCAGCGCCCGTCTGAGGCGCACTCCGGGGTGGCGAGTTCTGGACAGCCGTCAGGTGGGCGTTTGGCCGTGCTGCAGACGGCTGCCGACGAGGTCGCCACCGGCAGCAGCATCCTGCCCCTGCCTTGGACAGCAGCATGTTCATTCACCACCGAATGTGGGACGGGGCCGTTTGCTGGACAGACCGTGGGGTGGCTTCAGCCGGCGGGTGCGGCACGATGTGGTGGCGGTTACCAGCCGATTTCGTCGCAGCCTTGGTGGTTGGCTGGTTCGATCTGCAGGGTGGCGTGTGTGACGCCGTGGCGTCGGCGCAGTACGTCGCGGGCCTGATCGAGGACGGTGTGGTTGTCGGCTTGGTTGTGGGCGACGAGGTGGGCGGTGGCGACGGGCATGCCGGAGGTCAGGGTCCACAGGTGCAGGTCGTGTACTGCGGTGACGCCGTCGATGGTGGCCAGGTCGGTACTGACCTTGTCGATGTCCATGTCCTCGGGGACGTGCTGGCCCAGCACGGCGAGCACCTGGCGGCCCAGCATGGCGGCGCGGATGACGATGAAGGCTCCGATCGCGAGAGCGATGACGGTGTCCCAGACCGCGTTGCCGGTCGATGCCACCAGCCAGCCCGCCACGATGACACCCACCGATCCGGCCGTGTCGGCGACGACTTCTAGGTAGGCGCCCTTGACGTTCAGGCTCTCCGAGGCTCCGCCACGCAGCAGCAGGAGAGCGACGATGTTGATGGCCAGGCCGATCGCACCGACTACGAGCATCGGCCCGGTGGCCACTTCGGGGGTGGTGCCGATGCGTCCGACGGCCGCGGTGACGATGTAGACGCAGACGCCCAGCATCATCAGTACCGCGAAGGCGGAGGCGAACACTTCGGCGCGGTAGGAGCCGTAGGTGCGGCGGCCAGTGGTGTCGGGGCGGGTGGCGATCCGGCTGGCTGCCAGTGCGGCCGCCAGTGTCACCACGTCGGCGGCCATGTGCCCTGCGTCGGACAGCAGTGCCAGTGATCCCGAGATCAGCCCGTATGCCAGCTCGATGACGAAGAACGAGGCGGTCAGCCCGAACGCGACCGTGAGCCGCCACCTGTGCCGTCCGGTGGCCGAACCCCCGCCGTGGCTGTGCCCGTGGCCCATCAGTGTCCCTCTCCGGCGGCCAGGGCACCCAAGAGGCCGCCGGCCGCCCATGACGTGTGGCCGTTCCCACGAATGGGCTGACCTGGATAGCCGTCCATGTAATGACGATAGAGGGTTGTTGCGGTGTACACAAAGGCTGTACCGATGACCGTTATCGTCTCTGATAACAAGGCCGTGACCTGCGCAAATGCAAAGGCGCAAGGGACGGCACGACCCAGGCGGAGGTGCTGGTCGACTTCGGTCGTGAGGATCGCCTGCACGTCGAGGGGCTGCATCGCCTGGTGTTGAGTGCCACTCAGGATAGTGATGTTGAGGGGCGGAGGGTGCCACTCCGGATGAGCATGGCGATGTGATCGTTGCAGGTGGGTTGATCTCCGGAGTGCCGAGGGGCACGGTGAACCGTTCCGACTTCTCTGCCGCTCCGTTGTGAGCCATCAGAGAGGATGGGACACGTGCCCAAGAAGATTGACCCCGCGCTTCGGAGCCAGGCTGTGCGTCTGGTGACCCACCATCGGTCGGAGTACTCCACCGAGCGTGCTGCCCATGTCCAGGTTGCCGAATCACTCGGAGTCTCACGTGAGTCCGTGCGCCGCTGGGTGGCTCAGCACGAGATCGACATGGGTGTCACCGCAGGCGTGAGTACGGACGAGCGCGAGGAACTGCGCAGGCTGCGAGCGGAGAACAAGCGGCTACGTGAGGTCAACGAAGTCCTCAAGTCCGCGACGATTTTCTTCGCGGAGGAACTCGACCCCCGAAACCGCTGATCGTCGCCTTCGTCGACCAGATGAAGGCCGTCGGTCATGCCGTCGAGTCGATCCTCAGCGCCCTGAACACCGCAGGACTGAAGATCGCGGCACGAACCTTGCGAGCCTGGTGTGCCCCTGCAACGGGCACGAACGGACCCGCGCCCCGGACTGTGAGTGACGCCCTGGTCGAGGACGCTGTCCGCCGGCCGGCCTTCACCACCAACCAGGCCGGGCAACGTGTCCTTGCCCCTGAAGGGCTCTATGGCCGGCGCAAGATGCTGGCTCTCATCCGCCGCACCGTGCCGCCTGATGCCGGGTTCGGCGCCGTCGACCGCGCCATGCGCTCCCTCGGCCTGGCCGGCGTCGTGCACGGGCGAAGACTCAGAACCACGATCCCCAACCCGGCCGACACCCGGGCAGCGGATTTACTGAACAGGGACTTCACCGCTCCGGCCCCGGATCAGAAGTGGATCACCGACTTCACGGATGTGCGCACGTACCAGTCATTCACCTACGTAGCGTTCATCGTGGACTGCTTCTCCCAGAAGATCGTGGGCTGGCACACTTCCATCAAGCGGGACGTGGAGCTGGTCGACGTGCCACTTCGGATGGCGTTGTGGCGCCGCAGCCACGAAGGAACCCCCGTCGGGCGCGGCCAGTTGATCCACCACAGCGATGCCGGGTCACAACTTGGGTTCAGCCAGTCGTTGCAACACCTTGATTACGGAGGTGCGCGATGGGGCGAGACGAGAAGCAGATGCCGAAGGCGCCTGCGGGTGCGCGACGGCAGTGGGCGGCGGATCGGGCGTTGCGACCGCCGATGCGTTCGCCGGGCCGGCCGGAGCCGTCTCGTGCGGTGCAGCGGGACTTCTGGCGGCGGATCGCGTCGGGAGTAACGACGGCAGAAGCCGCGGTGGCTGTTGGTGTTTCATGGCCGGTCGGATCCCGGTGGTTCCGTCACGCTGGCGGTATGCCGCCGATCAGCCTGGATGAGCCCACGGGCCGTTGCCTGTCGTTCGCTGAGCGTGAGGAGATCGCGCTGCTGCGCGCCCAGGAGATCGGCGTGCGCGAGATCGCCCGCAGGGTCGGGCGTGACCCGGGCACGATCTCACGCGAGCTGCGCCGCAACGCGGCGACCCGGGGCGGCAAGCCGGTCTACCGGGCTCTGGTGGCGCAGTGGAAGGCGCAGCAGGCCGCGAAGCGCCCGAAGACCACGAAGCTCGTAGGCAACGACAGGTTGCGCGAGTACGTGCAGGATCGGCTCGCCGGCAGTGTCCGTCGACCCGACGGCACGATCATCACCGGGCCTGAGACGCGCGCGTGGAAGGGGTTGAACAAGCCGCATCGGCAGGACAGGCGATGGGCGACAGCGTGGAGCCCGGAACGGATCTCGCACCGACTGCGTGCCGACTTCCCCGATGATGAGTGTCCATGCGCATCAGCCACGAAGCGATCTACCAGGCGCTGTTCATCCAGGGCCGTGGCGCGGCGCCCTGGCAACGGCCCACGAACGAGAACACGAACGGGCTGCTGCGTCAGTACTTCCCGAAGGGCACCGATCTGTCCCGGTGGTCGTCCGCAGACCTCGAAGCCGTCGCCCTGGCGATCAACAACCGGCCCCGCAAGATCCTCGGCTGGCGGACACCAGCCGAGGTCTTCGAGGAGCAGCTACGCTCACTACAACAGCCCGGTGTTGCAACGACCGGTTGAACTGGCCGAATACACGAGTGACGAATTCCGCACCGAGATACGCAAGTTGCGTATGCGGCGGTCGATGGGACGTGTCGGCTCTTGTTACGATAACGCCGCCGCCGAAAGCTGGTTCGTCGTCCTCAAATCGGGGATCGGAACCACCGTCTGGGCAACCCGCGAGGCCGCCCGGGCCGACGTTTTCCGCTACATCGAGGTCGAGTACAACCGCAGCCGGCTCCGCCGGCACCCCGACTACGGGTACGCCACTCCGCTCGAAACGAGATCCCTGCTCAGGCAGAACCTCGCCTTGGCAGCGTAAACACCCGCTGCCCAGCTCGCAGGGGGAACTTCATCCCGAGTTGCACGCAGTCGCGTTGCGAGATTCGTTGGCGCATGCCTTGCTCATGTTGGCAGGGTGCTGATGTGGCCTTGATGTGCTCTCTGCTGATGAGTCGGAGGCAGTGCGGCGGAGCGCCGGGCGCGTGGCCCGCTCCCGGACACCCGTAGGGTATGGCTTTCGCATAACGGACTCGCCCCTTCCTACTGACTTCGGCTCGTCAGGGTGGCGTTGGGCTGTCGAGGGCGAGGCCGGTGCCGGCTATGAAGCCGTCGAGGATGTGAGGGCGGTACTGGAGGCGTTTGAGTCGGTTGCGGACGAGGGTTTCGAGCCGGTCGAGGGCCATGACGGCGAGGTTGGCGAGGCTGCGTTTGACGTGTGCCCACACCCATTCGACGGGGTTGAGGTCCGGCGAGTAGGCGGGGAGCAGGAACACCGTCAGCCATGCTCGCTCGGCGACGAGGTCGCGCATCCTGTGGGAGACATGGGTGTTCAACCGGTCCCACACCAGTACGATCGGCGCTCTGACCAGCTGATGAACTCCGTCGACGAGCGCGATGAAGTCCCGCTCGCCCATGCTGCGGCGCGTGCCACCGCCGGCGGGGTGGGTCCGCAGGCGGTGGCACAGTCGGGTCCGGGAGCCGGGCCGCATCGCGATCAGCCCGGCCACGGAGAGCCGTCCGGAGCGGCGTCCGCTGACCGTCACGACCGGGGTGTGGCCGCGGCGGCCCCAAGTCCGTCCGCGGGGCGGCCGTCGGGTGAAGCCGGCTTCGTCCTCGAAGCAGATGTAACCCCCGCAGGCCGCCCGTGCCCTTTTACCTCCCGCCAGGTCGCCTCCTTCCAGGTCGTCACGGCCTGCTCGTCGCGCTCGGCGACCCGTCGTGCGGGGACCTGCGGGGAAAAGCCGAGGCGGTGCATCAGCCTCGTGGCCCCGGACACGCTGTAGGAGACGTGGAACTTCCTGCCGATCAGTGTGGCCACCCTCGCCGCGGTCCACACCTGGTCTTCCACCCAGCCGTGCGCGGCAGGTCCCTCATCGAGGCACGCGGCCAGCTTTTCCAGGCAGCGTGGCGACAACCGACACCGTGATCCACTCGGTCCACGTGAGGCCAGAGCCTTGGCCCCGCCGTCCCGCCACAGCCGGTGCCATTCATAAGCCGACTTCCGACTCACCCGCAGCCGCCGGGCGACATCCGGCGGCTTGATCTTCTGCTCGAACAGCTCGACCGCCCGCATCCGAACCGACTCCCGGCGCCGACGCCCCCCAGGACTCAGCCCACCCCCATCTGCATACCTCATACACCACGGGATACAGACGACAGTCCAGCCCCATCAGAGACTTCACGAAAAATCACCCTGACGAGCTGAAGTCAGTAATGTTGATTCACTTTGAAGGCCTCGCTCCGGTCACGCTTTCCTTCGCGTATACCGGTCCTGCCCCGGCTTGCTCAGCTGAGGCCGGGCGGCAGCGGTTTTTCGTAGAGCCATGAGTGCAGTAGGGGTTTGATGGGGTGAGTGGCCCAGCGGTCTGCGTGGTTGATGAATGCGGCGGTGTCGACGCTTGCTCCGCGGTGGGTCCGATGCCAGGTGCGGAGCATGCCGAAGAAGCGGTGGTCGCCCATGGCTCGCCGCAGGACGTGCAGGGTGCAGGCGCCGCGTACGTAGATCCTGTCGTCGAAGATGCGGCGTTGGCCGGGGTCGGCGATGCGCAGGTCCTGGCTGCGGCGGTGGAGTGAGTGCCACTCCTGCCGGGCGAGCTGGTCGGCACTGTCCTCGCCGAGGTGTTCCGACCAGAGCCACTCCGCGTAGGTGGCGAAGCCCTCGTTGAGCCAGATGTCGCGCCAGTCGCGCAGGCTGACGCTGTTGCCGTACCACTGGTGGGCGATCTCGTGGGCCACCAGCGTCTCCCAGCCGCGCCGTCCGTCGATGTGGTTGCTACCGAACACGGACAGTGTCTGGTTCTCCACCGGGGCGGCGAGTTCGGCGTCGACCACCACCGCGCCGTACGCCTCGAAGGGGTAGTCGCCGAAGTAGTTGCTGAAGGCCCGGAGCATGTCGGGCTGGCGGGCCAGGTCATGTCGCGCGGGCTCGGCCAGTCGTGCGGGGTAGGCGTTGTGCAGGGCGATGGGCGAGCCGGCTGCGCCGATGTTCAGGTTATCGGCGTCGTGGCTGAAGCGGCCGGTGTAGAGGGCCGCGAGATAGGGCGCCATGGGCCCGGGGTGGTGGTAGGTCCAGCATTCCGAGCGGCCGCTGCGGCGGCGCTCGCGCAGGGTGCCGTTGGCCAGGACGTGGTGACCGTGCGGGACACTCACCCGGAACGTGAAGGCGGCCTTGTCGTCGGGGCGGTCGTTGCACGGGAACCAGGAGGGTGCTCCCAGGGGTTGGGAGGCGACCAGCGTGCCGTCATACGGGTCGCCGGTGCGGTCCCAGCCGATCGGTCCGAACGGCGAGCGGACCGGCCGCGGCCGCCCGCCGTAGCCGACTTCCACGGTGAAGGGGGCTCCCTGGGCGATTGGGTACGGCGTGTCCAGGAGCAGCTTTCCCCTGTGCTGGCGGGCCCGGACCTTGTTCCCGTCGATCCGTGCGCTGTGGGCGGTCAGTCGTGCCAGATCGAGTTCGACCCGCTCCAGGGGCCGGTCGGCCACGGCGTTGATGCGGGCTCGTCCGTCGAGGCTGCCGCTGCCCGGGTCGTAGGCCAGATGCAGGTCGTAGGAGACGGTGTGGTGGGCGTAGGTGCCGTGGCTCGGGAAGTAGCGGTCGTCGGTCGGTGTGATGAGGCCGTCCGCGACGGTCGCGGCGAGCGGCAGCAGGGCCACGCCCCTGAGCAGGGCGCGGCGGCTGCACCGGGTCACGCGGCCACACCGTCCTCGGTGCGGGCCGGCTCGGGCCGGGCTGCACGCTCGCCCGCGATGGGGTTGCCCGCCCACCGTGTGCCCTCAGGGACATTCTCGCCCCGCATGATCAGGGAGGAGGCCGAGATGGCGGCGCGCGCTGCGACGGTGGCCCCCGGCAGGACGATGCTGTGCGGGCCGAGTGAGGCACCCTCGGCGAGGCGCACCGTGTCCAGCTGCATGATCCGGTCGTGGAAGAGGTGCGTTTGCAGTACGCAGCCCCGGTTGACGCTGACGCCGTCCTCGAGGGTGATCAGGTCCGTCTCCGGCAGCCAATAGCTCTCCAGCCACACACCGCGGCCGATCTTGGCGCCGAGGCTACGCAGCCACAGGTTGAGCACCGGGGTTCCGGTGAACGCGCCGGCCATCCACGGCACGGCGAGGGACTCGACAAAGGTGTCGAACAGCTCGTTGCGCCACACGAAGGGCGACCAGAGCGGGTGTTCACCCGTGGTGAACCGGCCGACCAGCAGCCACTTCGCCAGGGTGGCAGTGAGCCCGGCGGCCAGTGCCGCGGCCAGCAGCAGCGGTGCGCCGACGAGCGCGGCCAGGGTGAGGCCGCCCGTATCGAGCGCGTCCTGTTCTCCCAGCAGGACCGCCTCGGCGAGCGCCACCGCGCACATCAGCGGCAGTACGCGGCACAGTTCGACGGCGGCGCGTGCCAGGACCAGCCGCCGCGGCGGCGCGAAGGTCCGTGCGGGGTCGGCCTCGGTTGCCACGCGGGGCAGCGGCATGGCGGGCCGGCCGAGCCAGGACATGCCGGGCTCGCTGTGTGCGGGGGCGTCGGAAAGCACGCCGATAAGGCCGTGGTCGGGCACGTCGTGGCCGGGACCGACGATGCCGGAGTTGCCGACGAAGGCACGCCGTCCGATGCGGACCTGTCCCACCCGCATCCATCCGCCGCGCAGTTCGAAGGGGGCGACCAGGGTGTCGTCGGCGAGGAACGCCCCGTCCTCGATGTGCAGCAGGGACGGCAGCGGCAGGACGGTGGAGATCTCGGCGTGTTTGCCGACGCGTGCGCCGAGCAGTCGCAGCCAGTGCGGTGTGGCGAGGCTCGCGTAGATCGGGAAGAGGCTGCCGCGGGCGCCGTCCAGGAGGCGGGTGGTCAGCCAGGCGCGCCAGGCCACCCCGCCGCTCGCGGGGTGCAGCCCCGGTGTGATGCCGTGGCCGAGGATGCGCACCACGGCGGCGGTGAGCAGGATCGAGCAGCCGGTCGTGACGACGGCGAACACCGGTACGGCGGCGAGCAGGCGCAGTGCCGCGTCGGGGAGGGTGGCGCAGTTGTGGACCAGGGCGTAGGCGCCGGTGAGCGCGGGGGCGGTGGTCAGCAGTGCCAGCAGCGGCAGGCCGATGAGGGAGAGGGCGTAGGCGGCGCTCCATCGCCGCGAGCGCTGCCAGGAGGGCGCGGGCCAGCCGGTGCCGGCGAGGTGCTCGGGGGCTTCGGCAGGGCGGGCCGGGGAGCCGGTCCAGCGGCGGCCGTCGGGGATCTCGCCGGCCAGGCAGCCGCCGGGGGCGAGTTCGGCGCCACGGCCGATGACGGCACCGGGCATCAGCATGCTGCGGTGACCGACGCATGCCCCGGCCCCGATGCGTACGGTGCCGATGTGCAGCGTGTCCCCGTCGAGCCACCAGCCGGAGATGTCGGCCTCGGGCTCGATGCTGCAGCCGTCGCCCAGCTCGGCGAGGCCGGTCACCGGCGGCATGGTGTGCAGCGCGACATTGCGGCCGGTGGTGCAGCCCAGTGCGCGGGCGTACAGCCGGGCCCAGGGGGTGCCGAGGAGGGACGGGATACCAAAGGCGGCCACCGTCCGCTCGGCGGCCCACAGACGCAGATGCGTCCGGCCGCCGCGCGGGTAGGAACCTGGAGTGAGGGAGCCGGTGAGCGCGCGGGCGGCTCCCGCGCCGATCGCACATCGCAGCGGTGCGCTGAAGAGCACCACCCAGCCGACGATGACCAGCCACCATGCGGTGTGCGGTGCCCAGAGGTGCGGTGCGAGCAGTCCGAGTACGTTGTCCGCGGCGGCGAGTCCGACGAGCCCGCGCAGGCCCGCGACTCCGTACAGGGCGCTCTGGACGAGGAGTTGCACGGCGGCTGCCCGGCGCGGTACCGGGCGCACCTGGCGGGTGTCGTCCGCCGTGTCGCCGAGCGAGTCGAGGTGGTCGGCCATGCCGTGTAGCACCGGATGGCGGTAGAGGTCGGCGACGGAGACGCCCGGATGGTGCTCACGCAGCAGGGACGCCATCCGGGCGGCCGTCAGGCTGGTCCCGCCCAGCGCAACGAAGTCACTGTCGAGACCGGGCCGGATGCCGAGCAGCGCTTCCCATACGCCGGCGAGCCGGGCGGCGGTGCCATGCAGCTCCTGCGGTCCGCCGGGGGGATCCGCCTCGTCGGGGCCGGCCGGCAGCGGCCAGGGCAGGGCACTCCGGTCGACCTTTCCTGATGTTCGGGTCGGCAGGCTGTCGACCTCGGCCAGTACGGGTACCAGCTGACCCGGCAGTCGCTCCGTCAACAGAGTCCGTGCCTTGTCCTGTTGGAAGCTGGAGCCACCCTCGGTGCGCAGCTCGGCGACCACATAGCCGACCAGCACCTGCGTCCCGGCCGGGGTGGTCTGCACGACAGCCGCAGCGCCGCGTACACCGGGCAGCGCGGCGAGCGCAGCGTCGATCTCGCCGAGTTCGACGCGCCGCCCGCCCAGCTTGACCTGGTCATCGGCGCGGCCGACGAAGACCAGACCCTCCGGGTCGGCGCGTACGAGGTCCCCCGTGCGGTAGGCGCGCGCGGTCTGAAGGACCGCGGAGGGCCGGAAGCAGCCGGAGTCCTTGACGGGATCGAGGTAGCGGGCCGTGCCCACCCCGCAGATCAGCAGTTCACCCTCGTCACCGTGAGCCACCGGCTGTCCGCACTCGTCGATTACCGCCAGGTGCCAGCCGCTCAGCGGAAAACCGATGCGTACCGGCACACCTGGCCGGAGGCGGGCGGCGCAGGCGACGACGGTGGTCTCGGTCGGACCGTAGGTGTTCCACATCTCGCGTTCCGGGCCGGCGAAGCGGTCGACGAGCGCGGCCGGGCAGGCCTCACCGCCCACGATCAGCAGCCGTACCCGGCGCATGGCTTCGTCCGGCCATAGCGCGGCGAGCGTGGGCACGGTGGAGACCACAGTGATGCCCCGCTCGACCAGCCACGGACCGAGTTCGTGGCCCGCGCGGACCAGGGAGCGCGGGGCCGGTACCAGGCAGGCGCCGTGGCGCCAGGCGAGCCACATCTCCTCGCACGAGGCGTCGAAGGCGACGGACAGGCCCGCCAGCACCCGGTCGCCGGGGCCCAACGGCCGGTCCTGGAGGAAGAGTTCCGCTTCAGCGTCGACGAAGGCCGCGGCGGAGCGGTGACTGACCGCCACTCCCTTGGGTGAGCCGGTGGACCCCGAGGTGAAGATGATCCATGCGTCGTCCTGCGGCCCCGGCTCCCAGGGCGCTCCAGCCGCCGACCGGCGCAGGCCGGGTGGCTCCTCCTCCCGGCTCAATACGGCGCAGACCCCGGCCTCCTTGAACACGGCGGCGGCACGCGCGTGCGGGTCGTCGGCGTCCACCGGCACATAGGCGGCCCCACTGCGCAGTACGGCGAGAATCGACAGATACAGGTCGGCCGTGCCGGAAGGCACTCTGACACCGACCCGGTCCCCCGGGCCGATTCCCCGGTCCGTGAGCTGCCGTGCGCGGCGTCCGGTCTCCGCGCACAGTTCGCGGTAGCTGATCACCTCGGTACCCGTATCCAGGGCGGGTGCCTCGGGATACGCGGTGGCCGTGGCGTCGAGTATCCCGAGCAGTGTCCGCGCAACGGGTGCAGCTCCACTGCGGTACACGGCTCGTTCGCGCAACGGCACGGGCGGTTCTAAGGATGGCTGGGGAAGGGACGGCGACATCGATATGCCTCTGTTCTGGTCCGGTGGGCAAACCCGCGGATACTTCGCCCGTACAGATGGCGCCAACCTGGTGCCGGGTTCGCGCTCCGGGCCGGAATTCCCCCAATCGAACGCACATGACCCGGGCTCCGGCCATGGTTCGGCAGGTGACACCTCATCGCAGCCGCCAGAGCCTGACCACCCCAGGGGAAAGAATTGACCAGGCACGGAAACTGTTTTCGGACGTACGCCGCTCTCCGGGAAAAACCCAGATCAGAGGCTCGCCAGCGGCCTGCCGCGGAGCCAGCAAGCCAAGCTTTGACTATGTAATGCCAAAACCTACGACTTCATCCGAACGCCACCTCGACACTTCCCGCCAAAACCTCCCCACCACCACACGGGGCTACACGGGGCGGCGCTGTGCGGCCACTTCGGGATGTTGACCGCGCGGGCGACGACCAGAACAACGATCAGCAGCCTCCACAAGTATGAGCAACTTCGCCCAGCGGTTGAGCAGCATCACACCGGTGGGACCGAACGCCATGGCATTGGTGAAGGACAGCTACAAGCAAGTGCCGGAACACGGGCTCCCGGTGCTCCGGCACGAGGCCGGCCGCCTGCATCTGCGGAAGAGGACATCGGGATACGCCCGGGTGGTGTGTATGCGCGCGGCGGAACCCGGTCCCACTCCCGATACCACAGCGCGAAGACGAATGACATTCGTCATGCAGCACCGTCTCCCTACCCGCGCACACGGCGCGTTCCAGGGCTGTGACATGACCGCGCTCCTACCACCGCGGTACAGCGTGGCGGAACGGGGTAGTCCTTATCCATGCCGATCCCCGCACGCCGGGCCGCAGTCGTGGCCCTCGCCATTCTGGCGACCGCCGTCACCGGCTGTTCGTCCGGCCAGACGCACTCCGATGCGAAGAATGACTCCGCACACCCCGGAACATCAACGTCCGCTTCCTCTGTGCCGCCCGGTTCGCTCCCCACGGGCCCCGGACCTCAGAGCACGTACAGCGTTCAGCAGCAGCCCGCCCCAGGCTCCTGCCACTTTGGCTACACCGCCGACAAACAGCCACTCCCCGACTCGAAGTGCACGCCCGGGGCGACCAATCCCAACGTCACACCCGGCACACTGAAAACCACGATCTGCCGCAGCGGCTACACCTCCGGCATCCGGCCGCCCCTCAGCATCACCAGCCGCGAGAAGAAGGCCAACGCCGCATCGTACGGCTATACGGGAAACCCACACGACTCTGAATACGACCACCTCGTCAGCCTGGAACTGGGCGGCGACCCCAACGACGCACGCAATCTGTGGGTCGAGCCCCCCTCTCCGGGCCACCGGCCCGGCTCCGGGCCCAACAACCCCAAAGACGTGGTGGAAAACAGGCTCAAGGCCGCGATCTGCACGGGAAAGGTAGAGCTGACGAAAGCCCAGTACGCCATCGCCCACGACTGGACCACGGCGGAAGCCACGCTCGGCCTCAAGCAGTAGCGAGCCAGATGCAGCACCACCGCGCCTGGCGCCTCGGGGCCGATGAGCACCCGCAGCACAGCATGATCACCATGCGGCGATCCCTGCTCTTCCCCAGGCCCGCGAGGTCGTGCGGATCCGGCGCAGGCGCTTGTGTTCGGCGCGTAGAAGTGGAGCTGACGAAACCGGGGGCTTGGCAAACCGCCACTCCCCCAGCGCCGCCGCGTCGACCGCGACTCCCACTGATTCGGCCCGACGAACAGCCCCGCCACCGGTGGGCCGTTTCGCGTCCTGCGGACGACGCGGCGTCACGGACAGACAGCAGCAGACCGCGCCGCGCAGGCGGCGTCGGAGGGGCATTGTCAATGGTTGGCAATGCTGTCCAGGCCGGCGAGCAGCGCGGCCAGTACTGCTGTCACGTCTGGGTCTGCGGGTCCGGCCGGCCACCAGTCGCCCTGTTCCTTGCGGTACGGGTACCAGCGTTGGTCGGTGCCCAGCCGTAGCTGGGCACCGTGTCCGTTCACCGTCAACCGGTTGCGGGCGGTGCGCAGTCTGGGGGGCTGTTCGCCCTCCCACGCTTGCTTGATCGCCTCGCGGGCCAGGTTGAGTTGCGAGGGGTTTGGGTCCCACGCGCTGTCCAGGACCGGCAGGGCTGTGGCGCCGCCCTGCTGCCAGGCCCGTACCGCTCGTGTGAGCGCCTGTGGGGTGTGGCCTGCGTGCCGGCAGAGCCGGGCGAAGACCTCCGGCCCAGGCTCGGCCGCCGCGAGGCGTACGAGATCCTCGGCCGCGGTGAGGCCGGCCGGGCCGGTGGGCTGGTGCGGGACGCCGTGGGGCCGCGCGGCCTGGCGGAGCAGCCGGGCTGCGCGAGCGGTGGTGTCGGCTGCCAGGAATTCCAGGGCCGACGGGTCCAGTTCGGGTGCCGGGTCGCCCGTGGTTGCGAAGGATGCGACCTGGCCTGGGTGGTCGACCGCGGGTGGCGGGGCAGGGAGGGGTGCTGTCCCTGCGCGGGCGGCGGCGAATACGTCGCGGGCGGGCACACCGAGCAGTCCGGGCGGGGCGAGGGCCTGCAGTGCGGTGTCCTCGGCCGCTGCCTGGGCGGCGTTGCGCCGCTGGAGTTCGTCCATGAGTTCGCGCTCGCCGCGCCCGCGCAGCAGGAGCAGGACGAAGGGGTCGTGGTCGAGGAGGCGGGCGACCTGGTAGAAGACGGCGGCGGCGTGTTTGCAGGGGTAGCCCCAGTCGGGGCAGGAGCAGTGGGGGGTCAGTTCGCCTTGCCGGGGCAGCAGTCGGACGCCGGCCCGGGCGGCGTCGTCGGCCAGGGCGGTGGGCATGTGCCGGTCGAGGAGAGCCGCGATGTGCCCGGCCTGGCCGGCGGCGGTATCCAGGAGCAGTTCCCAGTCGCGGGGGCTGAGCTGGGGGATGTCCATCGACGTGCGGTACGGCGCGCGGCGGCTGCCTTGGACGCGGGCGGCCACCCGGCCCGGGGTGACGGTGATCTCGCCGACGTTGCCGCCGCGTGCGTAGGTCCGCCCCCGCGCAAGACGCCCGGTGGTGGAACGGTGCTTGCCTTCGAGTGCTTCCACCCACGCGTTGCCCCACCAGGATTCGGCGAAGGACCGGCGGCCGCGGGCGGGGGGAAGCGGGGGGAAGGTCCGGCTGCGGCCGTCGTCGGCGTTCTTCGGACGGCTCATCGGGGGCCCGTCTGAAGCTGGACGAGTTCGGCGAGTTCGGCGTCGGTCAGCTCGGTGAACGCGGCTTCGCCTCCACTGAGGATGGAGTCGGCGAGATTCTTCTTGCGTTTGAGCATCTCGGCGATGCGGTCCTCCACAGTGCCCTCCGCGATCATGCGGTGCACCTGGACCGGCTGGGTCTGGCCGATCCGGTAGGCCCGGTCGGTGGCCTGGTCCTCCACGGCCGGGTTCCACCAGCGGTCGAAGTGGATCACATGCCCTGCCCGCGTCAGGTTCAGGCCGGTCCCGGCCGCCTTGAGGGAGAGCAGGAAGACGGGCACCTGCCCATCCTGGAAGCGCCGCACCATCTCCTCGCGCCGACTGACCGGGGTACCGCCGTGCAGGAACTGGACGGGCACCGAGCACGCCGACAGGTGCGCCTCGATCAGCCGGGCCATCGCGGTGTACTGGGTGAAAACCAACACCGCGCCCTCCTCGGACAGGATGGTGTCGAGCAGTTCGTCGAGCAGTTCGAGCTTCCCCGAACGGCCCACCGTCTTACCCGCCGGCTCCTTCAGGTACTGGGCGGGGTGGTTGCAGGTCTGTTTCAGCGCGGTGAGCAGTTTGACCACCAGGCCACGCCGGGCGATGCCGGTGCTGGCGCCGATCTCGGCCAGAGCTTCGCGGACCACCGCCTGAGTCGTTGCAGCTGCCGTGTCCCACGCAGCTCGTGTCGCTTTATGGAGGCGCCAGCATCCCCAACCAACGGTTCCTTGAGGTGCTCGGTGTGTCTCTTTCTGCCACGACCGCAAGAGTAAATGTGACGAAGGTCACACGTCGCCATTCCGGTGTCTCCAGTCTCTAGGATATCGGTCAGGCCACCGAGAGTTGTCCATCGGTCCTCTGTCGTATGTGGCGTCGCGTCACCGTCTCGCATTGCGTTGCGCCTGCATGAGGGTGGTGTTCCACTGGAATTGTGGGGGAAGCTCGACGGCACAGTTCGCCCAGGCCGAGACCTCTGGAGTCGGTATGGCTGCGTCAGCCGAAGGGACGGCCGGAGCCGAGCTTCCGGTTGCACTGTGCCTCTCTGGCGGTGGCTACCGAGCGATGCTCTTCCATGCGGGCGCGCTTCTGAGGCTGTGCGAGCTCAGGTGGGTACAGCGGCTGGACTTGGTGTCCAGCGTGTCCGGTGGATCGATCGTTGCAGGCCACCTTGCCTCGCAGTGGGACGCGATGATCGCTGGTGACGACCTCTCGCAAAGCTACCGTGACCTGGTACTCAACCCCCTCCTGTCCCTATCGCGTCAGACGATTGACATGCCAGCGGTCGCCAGGGGATTTGCCACACCGGGGGGTAGCGCACGCAGGGTGGCGGCTGCCTACGGGAAGCACCTCTTTCACGGGAAAACGTTCCAGGAGATACCCGATCACCCGCGATTCGTTATCAACGCCACGAATATGCAGAGCGGAGCCCTTTGGCGTTTCTCTAAGTCATATGCCCGTGACTACAAGGTCGGAGGAATCGAGAAGCCGGACGTCGGGCTCGCGGAGGCCGTGGCGGCGTCGTCGGCGTTTCCTCCGTTCTTGTCGCCAGCTATCCTCCGCTTCTCCCCGGACGCCTGGAGTTGGCGGGGAGCTGATCCGCGCATGCAGCGCGAGCCGTACACCTCACGCGTCGTACTCAGCGACGGTGGGATATACGACAATCTCGCGCTGGAATCCGCCAAACGTTGTACGACACTACTCGTGAGCGACGGCGGCGGTCACCTTTCCCCAACGCCCCGGCCGCAGGACAATTGGCTGGGCCAACTGCGACGCGTGCTCGCGGTCGAGGACAACCAGGTTCGAGCGCTGCGGAAACGCGCCCTGATTGATGGCTACCAGCGCAATTCTTTCACTGGAGCTTATTGGGGAATTCGGACAGACATAGAGAATTACCATCTCGCCGATGCACTCCCCTGCCCCTACACAGAGGCTCTGCGTCTGGCAGCCATCCGTACTCGTCTGGCATCGCCAAGTGAGCGTGATCGCTTTGAGCTGGTGAACTGGGGCTATGCCGTATGTGATGCGGCGCTGCGCGCACATGTGGACAGGTCGTTGAGCCCTCCCACGGAATTCCCTTTCCCTGAGGTGGCGCTCTGATTGGCCAGAGGGAGGAAGATATGACGCTTGTTGAGACGGGAGACGTATGGGGGGTGTCCGGTTTGCGAGAGTGGGACCCTAAGTCGGTCATTGAGGGGAAGGCGTTGGGCACAGGGTCCATTGGGGAGGAGTGGCAGCCACTAGTAGGGCTTGGTCATGTGCGGTCCTTGATGGCGTGTCTTCTTGATCGGTCGTGTCGTTGACCGTGTGTGCTGAGTGGGGAGTTGGCTGCGGTCCGGTGTGATCTGGAGGACTTCGCGGCGGAGATGTTCGAGCCGTTCGCGCGGGCGGATCAGCGACGGTGGGGCGGGGTCTATCTGCGGGGCCTGCTGCTGGACGGCGGGCGCAAGTCGGTGGAGCCGATGGCCGCCCGCCTGGGCGAGGACGGGAACCGGCAGGCCCTGGCCCACTTCGTCACCTCCAGCCCGTGGGATGCGGCGCATGTGCGGGCCCGTCTGGCCTGGCGTATGCAGCCGGTCGTCAAACCCACCGCGTTGATCATCGATGACACCGGGTTCCTCAAGGACGGGGACGCGTCCGCGTGCGTGACCAGGCAGTACACCGGCACCGCGGGCAAGGTCACCAACTGCCAGGCCGGGGTCTCGCTGCACCTGGCTTCCAACGGCGCCTCGGCGGCGGTGAACTGGCGTCTGTTCCTGCCCGGGAGCTGGGATCCCGCCTCACCGAAGGCCGATCCGGCCAAGGTGGCCCGTCGTGACAAGTGCGCTATCCCCGCCCAGGTCGGCCATGTCGAGAAGTGGCAGCTGGCCCTCGACATGATCGACGAGACGCGGTCCTGGGGCATCGAGGTGCCCCAGGTCATCGCCGACGGCGGCTACGGGGACACCGCCGCCTTCCGGCTCGGTCTGGAAGAACGCGGCCTCGACTACGTGGTGGGCATCTCGACCACGACCACCGCGCAACCCGAGGACGCGCAGCCGTGCACCCCGGCCTTCCCCGACCGGGGCCGACGGCCGGCTCCTGCCTACCCCGAGCCAGCACAGAGGGTGAAGAGCCTGGTCATCGCGGCCGGTAAATCTTCCGCGCGGCCGGTGCAGTGGAGGGAGGGATCGCGGCCCGGCAGTGGCCGCAGCGGACACAAGCGCATGTACTCGCGCTTCGTGGCCCTGCGGGTCCGGCCCGCCGGACGTGAGATCCGCAAGGCCACAGCCGCCACCGAGCTTCCGGTCCGCTGGCTGCTGGCCGAATGGCCCGCCAACCAGGACGAGCCCGTGCAGTTCTGGCTCTCCAACCTGCCTGAGACCACCTCGTTGCCCGTCCTCGTGCGCACCGCGAAGCTCCGCTGGCGCATCGAGAACGACTACCGCGAGATGAAACAGGCCCTGGGCCTGGCCCACTTCGAAGGCCGAACCTGGCCAGGCTGGCACCACCACGTCACCCTCGTCTCGGTCGCGCACGCCTTCTGCACCCTTCAGCGACTGAGCCGATCCCCAAAAGAGACGGCGTCGGCCTGAGCCTCTACCGAATCGTTCGCGAGCTGCAGATACTCCTCGTGATCTGGACCGGCGCCTGTCCCACCTGTCACCGCGACATGCCAGACCCCGCACCAACATGACCAAGCCCTACTAGAGCTTTACTACGTGGTGGTCGAAGAAATGACTCCTGATGTCGTCATCCTAGAGGTATCCCGGTGGCCAATGATGGATGATAAGGGTCGCCCGAAGTTTTTGCCACTTCCGGAAAAGGTTCGCGGGCGCTATGAGGAAGACGAGAGAATCGTCCTACTATCCGTCGCTCCGGAGGCTCTGCACGGGAAAAAGCGCGTGCGCTTCGGGCAAACAGTCCAAGGGGAGCCAGTGCAGATTGATGACGCCTTCGGGGTGGCTATTGATCCGGCTAAATGGCCCGATCAGCCCGGTAGCGTCGTCTACGGAGAGGCTCTTTCAGGACTCATGTGCTCGCCGCTGTATGACGTCACTGCCGAGGCCCGAGAAATGTCCCGAATCGTGAGGCTAGCCTCGATCGCACCCCCCGTCGAAGAAAAATATGCCGCCATTGCAGAGGAGGGAGAGGAGGATTAACCTGTCGCGCTTCTGAAGGAGGAGTCATGGGCGACCCAAGGGTGATACCGATTACTGATCTCGATATTTCTGGATCTGGTAATCGATTTATCGATAGCATCACTGAAACTGACATGGTCTACTTTCTGCTTAACGTGGGAAATGGCGATGCTCAGCTCTTAATGTTGCCATTTCGTGACGGTAGGCGCGATCTTGTCGTTGTTGATGTCGGTAGATTTAAAGTGATGCGTGAGTTGATTGCCTCATTGCAGCAGGGGGGGTTCATTTCGGAGCCGGTGGAAATTGATATCGCCATTGCGACCCATCCGCACCGGGATCACATCGCTGGAATGGGTAGCCTCCTCGATTTCTGCAAGGTCCATGAATTCTGGGATGCGGGCTTCGATACGGGTAAGCCGACTTATTGGGAGATGCGCGATAAAGCCGAGGCGGTATCCCGTGTCTGCGAGCCGACTAGTGGGTACGAGAGACTGCTTAAGAATGTTAATTTTACGGTACTTGCTCCGTCGATTGCATTGAAGCATCAATTTGACAGTCGGGGCATCGAGGAGAATAACTCCTCGATCGTGCTCATGGTCGAATATCCCTACATACCAACAGTTCAGCGACAAGGAGAGCGAACCCCACTCCACCGCCGCCGGGGAGCTCGTCTACTGCTCGGAGCAGACGCTCAGACCGCCAGTTGGGCCCACGTGGAGAGCGATTTCCCGGCCTCGAAAACCCGTGCCTCACGAGGTGCTGGCGAGACGCGGCAACGCCGGGAAGTAGATTACCTGGACGCTGATGTACTCAAGGTGCCGCATCACGGGTCTAAGCACGGAGTGAATCTCGAATTTGTTGAACGGGTGGGTCCCAAGTACAGCTTGGTGTCCTGTGCCGAGGGGGGAGGGGTGCATCGCTTCCCACACGCCATTGCCCAGGAGATCCTGCGCGAGGCACGTCACCGGACCGCTGCCAGGGGCGGCGACAGGCCAGGAGACCATAAGCTTGGTATTCACTACACAAGTGACTACATCATTGATGTCTCCGGCGCGAAGCTGCCTCTGGGCTCTGTTGCCATCGTCGTGGGGTTGGGGCGCAATCAGTTGAGCGTCTGGCGCCTGGGTGACGGAAATGCTGCCGGCGGGTTGAGTGACCTCGGACGGGCAGTCAAGGTCAAATAGGGTAGCCGCATGACCGGGCGGCTGCCGTCGTGTGGAACTGCTGGGAACGTGCCTCAGCTGCGCGAGCCCTACAATGCAGCGTGGCTTCCGGCAACTGGAAACCTGTGGATGTTCTGGCCCGTGGCCACCTATTTATGGGAGATCACGTCTCGCGGTGTCCGGTCAAAGAGATGCCCTGGGTGCAAGCGAAGCGCATGGAGGTGCGGAGTAGTTGCCGTAGGTGGCGATGGCGACGACATCGGCTTCGCCGTCGCTGGTCCCTGCGACAGCCGCCTTGTATCCATGTTCACCCTCGGCCAGCGATGCGCTCGCAGAGCTCTTGAGCGGCTGGGACGTCGTGGATGCCCGGTAGGCGGGCAGCGATATTGGTCAGGCCGTCGTTGATGCGGACGGACTGCACGCCGTCTGCGCAGTTTAGGAAGTCGTTCCAGGTGTCCAGGGCCTGAGCGGTGTTGCCGCGCTTGAGCTGGACGTGGCCTAGGTCGGCGAGCACGATCGCCCGCGTGCGCTTCCGGTCCAGACCGTGGATGTCCAGGGCCAGGTGCAGGTGTTCCTCGGCGGCGGCGAGGTCGCCCATCTGCACGTGGATCATGCCGGACTCGTGGGCCCATCGCCCGTGGCTGTAGTGGCTCGCCCATGACTGGCCGGGCCGGGCCGGGGCGTGTTCGATCGCGGCTTGGGCGGAGGTGAGCATCTTCGTGGCGGTGGTGCGGTCGCCGTCGGCGGCGGACGCGCGGGCGAGGGTGTTGCGGTAGTACGCCAGGGCCTTGGGGTTGGCCAGCTTCCGGCCGCGTTGCTCGCATGCTCCGGCGAGCCGGACGGCGGTAGGTAGGTGGCCGAGGTCGATGGCCTGGTCCGCCAGTCCGCGCAGGGCGGTGGCAGCGAGCTCGTTCTCGCCAGCCTCGGCCGCGAGCCGGAAGCTGTGCACGTTGTACCGCTGGCTCAGCCCCTGGTGGCCTTCGTCGCGGGCCATCCACCCGATCAGGTGGACCAGTTCGCTGGTGGCGGCGAATAGCTCGCGGCCAACCTTCTCGGTATAGCGGCCGTCCAGCCAGCGCTTGACGTCCAGGGTCAGGTACCGGACGGCCAGGTGGCGGGCGTGTCCGCCGCCGAGCTCTGAGGCGGCGTCGCCGAGCGTGGTGGTCATCGTGCGGACCGCAGCGACTTCGCCCATCCCGACGCCGACGGGGCCGGGCTTGTTCGCGCGGCGGGTAACGGCTTCGGCGTCGGGCAGATCGAGCGCGGCCAGGCCAACGGCAGCGGATGCCGCGAGGAACTGCCGTCGTTCCACGTCGGTGCCTCCCAAGAGCATGACTGAGGTCACGGTATCGGCGAACTGGGCCTTATTGTCCCCGGACAGGTCAAGGTGCAGTACCTGTTCGATGAACGGCAACCACTCTTCCGGCTCCCGCCGTCCGGTCTCCCACCGGTAGACCTGCTGCCGGTCGAGAAACCCTGCCTTCCCCCAGCGCGCCATCGACAGCTCGTCTGCGAGCGGTTGCTGGCTGCATCTGGGGCGCCGTGCTTCGCGTGCCGCGCGGATGCGCTCCCCGATAGTCATGTCCGGCCGATCGTTGGTCGTGCTGGTTCACAACTGGCCTACAGCTGGCCCACATTGTGGCAGCTGCCCACCCTGTGCGTCTGCGCGTTGACTGTTCGTCGTAGCCCGGCGGACCGAGCCGGGCGGCGAGTGAAGGGAATTCGTCATGAAGCACACCACCCCGGTTTACGAGGCGCCCGTCGTGCTTGACGCCGGTGACGTCGTTGCGGTGACGCTGGGCACGCAGCCCTTCGACACCGCCGACGACTTCTCTGTCAAGTCCTGCGTGTTGAGGCTGGATGTGGCAGCTCGTGCACACCCTCCACCTCCCGCTGGGCCCACACAGCACAACACTTCAGCCCGTCCCCTTCCGGGAGACGGGCTGAAGTGTGTTCGGGCTGGCATTCCAACAGAATTCCCGGTGGGCCCATGGCTCTCGCTGGAACTCGATTGTGCGCGGGGCTTACTGGATCACCGGTCTTCTTGGAGTTTGAGGAGTTCGTGGAATAGCCCTTGATGCGCCAACTCGTCGTACGTACCCATTTGCTCGATGCGGCCTTGGTTGAGCACGATGATGCGGTCGGCAAGACGAGTGTTGGCCAGGCGATGGGTGATGAAGATGGTGGCCCGTCCGGCAGCAAGGTTTCTCAGCCGGGTGAAGATCCGATGTTCGGCGCGGGCATCGAGGGCGGCGGTCGGCTCGTCCATGACGAGCACGGGGGCGTCGCGATGGAAAGCGCGGGCGACCGCGATGCGCTGCCACTGTCCGCCCGAGAGGTCGTGGCCGCCCCACCATGAGCGGGCCAGGGAGGTGTCCAGCCCGTGCGGCAGTGTGGCGATGACGGCGTCGGCTCCGGCGGCTTCGGCGGCGGCATGGACAGCCGGGTCTCCTTCGAGGCGGGGCTGGCCGAGGGTGATGTTCTCGCGGACGGCCAGCGGCCAGCGGGTGTAGTCCTGCGGGACAAGCGCGATCTTCGCCAGCGCGCTGGCCGGGTCGGCGTCGGCCAGGTCCACCCCGTCCCACCGCACCGACCCCGCAGTGGGGAGGAACAGGCCGGTCAGGAGGCGGGCGAGAGTGCTCTTGCCGGCGCCGTTCTCGCCCACCAGGGCGATGACCTCGCCCCGCTTGAGGTCCAGGCTGATGCCGTCGAGCGCGGTCCGGTCGGCGCCGGGGTAGGTGAAGGAGACGTCAGTGGCGGTGATCACCTGCGGTCCGTCCTCGGCGACCTGTGCCGAACCGCGGCGGGCCGTCCACGGCTTGGCTACCGCGAGGAACCGGGCCCAGTCGTCCAGGGACAGCGAGGTGCGAAACAGCCGGGCCCCGGCCCTCACCGTCGTGGCCAGTGCCGCGCCGGAGGTCCGCACCGCCAGCGCGGCGGTTCCCGCTGCGGCGAGCTCCATCCGGCCGGCTGCCACCAGGAGCACGAGCGCGCCCCAGGTGGCGGCGGTGCCGACGGCGGTGAGTGCGTCGCCGATGCCCTGCACTACCAGGGCCTGCCGGGTGGCCTTGAGCTGTTCGGCCTCCAGGCGGCCGGAGACGATGCGGTACTGCCGGATCAGGAAGCCCGCCATGGTGCTCGCGCGGACCTCATCGGCGGTGTTCCGCTCGGTGGTGTAAGAGCGGAAGACGTTGCGCAGGCGGGAGTCGGCGAGGTTGCGGTGGTGGGCGGCGTGCTCGACCCGCGCCCCCCGTACGGCACCCCACGCGCACGGGATCACGGAGAGGACCAGCAGCGGAAGCATCACCGGGTGCAGGACAGTGACGACCGTTGCAGCGGCGGCCAACTGGGCGGCGGCTGAGGTCAGGAGCTGGGCGTCGAGGATGAGGTCGCCGGTCTTCTCTGCGCCGTCGGAGGCGGCGGCGTGGGCGTCCTCGAAGTCCGGGTCCTCGTACGCCACCAGCTCGGCGGCCGTGGCCGCGGTGATGACCTCCAGGTCAGCCTCGCGTACGGCCTTCGGCGCGAGCTGGGCCGCTGCCCCGCGGGCGCCGACGTCGAGTAGGTAGCGGCCACAGGCGGCGAGGGCGAACACCACCACGGCGGTCAGGTTCTCGCGGAGCCCGGCGGCGATGTCGTCGCCGGTGAAGACGGCGGCCAGCACGCGGGTGGTGGCCGCGAGCGCGGTCGCGGTGAGGGCGGCGGCGCCGATCTGGCAGCCAAGCAGGGCCAGGACGGCGCGGCGGTCGGTGCGCCAGCCGAGCCGAGCTGCATCGGTGAGGGTGCGGGGCAGACGGCGCGCTATCGCCCACGTGGACAGGTTGACGCTCGCCTCGAAGTGCCGGTCGGAAGCCAGGCGCATCACGGGCGGCTGCCCCGTGCCGGCGACGGACGGCGAGGATACGGAAGAACTCACGATCCCCATCAGGGAGCCGGACTAGGCAGCCGGGCAACGGGATTGTTCCGCAGGTTCCTCATCGGCCCAGGTCGCCCGGACCGAACGTCAGCCTCGCCGCCCGGCTTTCACTCGTTCGAGTGAGGCCGTGGTCCGGGGCGGGGAGGCTCGGGCCAGCCCCGGACCACGGCAGCCCAGGGCCGTCTACGGCACGGACAGGACCGGCATCCACGGCCGGTCGACGGCGTCGCCGATGTCGCGGCCGACCGTGCCTTCGGGTACCTCGGCCCAGGCGTGCGCGGCGTCGGGCAGGAAGCGGGCGCCGAGCACCCAGCGGGCCTGGCGGCCGGTGAGGGCCGTCGCCAGGACGGTGGCGAGGCTGATCTCCATGCACGCGATCCGGCCCGGCCACCACGAGGGGATCACCGCCAGCACCGCTGTATACAGGGCCTCCAGCCGGGCGAGCCGCGCGTGCGGCAGACGGCACAGCAGCCGTACGGCGCCGATCTGCCAGCGCAGCGGGCACCGGCTCATCACCAGGGAGAGTGTGAGCGCGACGCCCGCGACCAGGCGGTCCCGCCGCGGCGCGGTGGGCCGGGCGGTGGGGACCATGACCGTCACCGCCACCACCTCCCCCGGGGCGGGCGGTCGGTGTCGACCAGTACGCCGGTGGCCACCAGCTCATCGACGAACGCGGCGATCTGCTTGCCGACAGCCTGCGGGTCCTGGCCGGTCGGGATGGCGATCTCGTCGGCGAGCCCGCCGGTGCCGCCCCGGACGGTGACGGCGTGCCAGATCTTCGAGGCGTCCGGATCGAGCATCAGCCACCGGCCGCGCCGGACATCGAGCACCGCCGTGCCGTACGGACCGGTGGCGTGGTGGACGTGAGAGGCGGGAGTCAGCATGCCGCCTCCAGCTCGGTCGCCTGGCCACTGAGCCACCAGCAGGTTACGAGCAGTTGGTGCAGGTCGGCGATCACCGTGGCGCTCTGGCCCCGGGCCGCTTGCGCGAGCGCGGAGCGGATGGCCGCGGGGTCGATGAGCCCGCCGTCGACGAGCGGACTCGACACGATCAGCCCGTCGAGCCGGTCCCGATGCCGGGCGAGGCCGGCGATGCGCTGGGCGGTGAATGAGCCCTTCGAACGCCGGGAGGTCAGCCAGTCCGGGAGCTCGGGCAACGACTCGCGCAGCAGCGGCTTGTATGCCACCAGTCCGCGGCGGGCGAGGGCCGGGACGGCGAAGGCGGCGCGGACGACGGTGTTGTCCAGGTACGGATACACCGGCTGGATACCGAGCGCGTGGCCGTACGGGATCCAGCCGCGGGCCGAGGCGCCCACCGACCGCAGAGCGGCCCACTGGTCGAATTCATCCGCCGGCTCCGGCTGCTGGTCACCGGCGGCTTGCCGCAGCAGGGCTGCGACCTGGTGGCGGCCGTAGCCGGTGAGCCAGGACGCTGCGGCCCCCAGACGGCACCAGGACCAGCCGGCTACGGCGGCCTCCGGCCTGACGGGCCCGCGCTCCAGGGCCTCGGCGGCGCGTTCGAGGGAGCCGGCCCGGCCCAGGTCGGCGGCCTGCTTGAGGGCTTTCCAGTACGGGCCGGGTGCGGTGTTGCGGAGCCGGGCGAACGCCACGACCTGGCGGTGGGCCTCGCGCCGTCGGCCGTCCTGCAGCAGGCGGACCCAGCAGGAGCTGGAAGCGTCCAGGACGATGTCCCCACCGTGCCCGGTCAAGTGCAGCGGCAGCCCCCGTACGGGGTGCAAGTAGCTGGTGTCCATGGCGAACATCGCCGCCTCCAGCACCGGCTCCGCCCCCGTCGGCTGCCCGGCCGGAAAGGAGAACGGCAGCTGCTCGTCGGCGCCAATGTCGACCGTGTGCCGGGCGCCGGTGTGCTCAGCGACGCGGGAGGCGAACGCCATGTCTTCCCCGCTGGTGTAGCCGTCGGTGTACGTCACCGCGTGCACCCGGCCGACGTCAGCAGCGAGCACGACGGCCGCCGAGGAGTCCAGCCCACCGGACAGGTCCGCCCCCACCACCCCGCCAGCGGCGCGGACCCGGTGCTGGACGGCCTCCGTGAGCGCGCGGCCGAACCGTTCAGCGCCTTCGCGGAGCTCGTCTACGGGCTCGACGCCGGAGATGTCGATGAGCTGCGGCGGCGCCCCCGGCGCGAGCAGCAGCCCGAACCCGCCGGGCACCATCCGGATCTCTTCGCACAGCGTGCGGTGCGGCCAGTGGTGCTCACCCACCGTCAGCCGCGCCACCAGCCACGGCAGGTCCGGCACGAGCGGACGCCCCAGGACTCCGGGCATGCTCGCCCATGCCGTCTCCTCGCCACGCAGCATGTAGTACACGGCCCGGATACCCGCCAGGTCGCCGCACACGAACCGCAGCCGACCAATGCTCGCGACCACCCAGTACGAGCCCGGCCACCGGGTCAGCTCGGCCCACCGGCCCGCCCGTACCGCCACAAGCGCGGCGCGAAGTTCCTGCTCGGTGACAGCGCAGTCGCCCACGACCGCGAGGGCAACCAGCCCTTCGGCGGCCGCGCGGACCCGCGCGGCCGGGGCCCGGCGGACGTCGCCGAGCCCGTCGATCGTCAATCCGTCCACGGCGGCGCTGCCGCCGCTGATCCACTCCTGTCCCATGTGCACGCCTCCCCTTTGATCAGCCCTGTGACGCGCCCGGGGGCCGGCCATACGACGGCCGGCCCCCGGGGTGCTCGGTCAGGTCCTGCGGGCTGGTCAGCCCTCGAAGTAGTTGGACTTGTCCGAGTCGTTGAACACCTGGCGGCCCAGGGTGAGGGTCGCCACCGGGTGGTTGCTGACCTGCGGCGCGAAGCCGCCGGTGCTCGGCGCCGCGGCGGGCTTGTCCTCGACGGCGGGCTGGGTGGTGACGATGGTCTGCGCGGCCATGACTGGCCTCCCTTGTCATCGGTGGATGTGAGGTGGTGCTGCCTCTATGTCACCGCGATCGAAGATCCGTTCCCAGAGACGGAGTTGGGTACTTGCTGGGAGTGGATCTGGGAGGAAGTTGGGACGCGCTTGGGACCTCAGCCCGCCCGGAGAAGGCCAAGGACGGCCCGCTGGTAGACGGCATAGACCTGCGGCAGCTCGGCCAGGTGGGCGCGCTCGTCGATGCCGTGCAGTCCCTCGTACGGCACCCCGAATCCGGCGGTGGCCGAGATGCCCTCCCCGGCGAGCAGGTTGCCGATGTTCGACGGGCCCGCGGTCTTCGCCTTGGCCGCGAGCCCCATCTCGGCGGCGGCGCCCAGCAGGGCGGCGGCGGGCTGCTCGTCCTCGGCCAGGCGGAAGGGCGGCCAGGCGGCGACCGAGGTGACCTCGGTGGGCTTCGGGGCAGGCAGTTCCGCATCGAGCTCAGCGACGGCCTTGCGGATCAAGGTCTCGGCATCGTGGGCGTCAAAGGTCGGGGTAGTGCGGATGTCGACGTTCAGCTCGCACAGGTCGGGGGTAACCGAGAAGCCCTGACCGCCGTGGAAGGAAGTCACCGACAGTTTCGGCGGCAACGGGAAACCCGACCCGCCGTCGACGCCGGGAAGGTCGGCCGCGTCGAGGAGACGTACGAGGTGTGCGGCGCGGGAGATGGCACCGACCACGGTGCGGCTGGACCCGGAGTGCCCGGAGGGGGCGTGGACCGCGACGGCGGCCCGCCACAGGCCCCGGCCGCCGACCACGACTTCCTCCAGGCCCGGGTAGCCGATCATCACCCCGGCCGGGCGGACCGCGGCCTCGTCGGCCAGGTAGGCGCGGGCACCACCGAAGCCGCCGGTGTGCTCGTCGACGTCCAGCAGCACGGCGAGCCCGCCGTGCAGTTCAGCGGCCCGGTGCAGCAGGTCGGCGGCGATGTGGCAGAACATCGCCGCGGCGAGCTTTGAGTCGGAGCTGCCCCTGCCGAGCAGCCACCCCTCACGTACCTCCCCGGAGTCCGGAGGGAAGGACCAGGCGGTCTCGTCGCCGTACGGGGCGGTGTCTACGCAGGCATCCAGCGCCCACCACTGGCCCGGCCGGCCCCCGGGGATCTCCGCGAGCAGCCCCACCAGCTCACCTGCGTTGTCGTACAGACGGCGGTGCGGTACGGCGCGATCGGTGAGCCAGTCCTCCAGCACGCCGAGGACCGGTCCGTAGTCGTCGATCCCGGCGCGGCTCGGCCGCCGGATCAGTTCCTGGGCGAGCTCGGTCACGGACGCCATCCGAGCCTGCTGAAGGTTCTCGCTCACGCTTCTCCCCACCACATCAGTTGTGCCGCACCGGCAGCGCACGGACGGCCTCGATCGTCTCCACCGTCCGCGCCGAAGCACACGCCTCCCGCCCATGGTGGACCAGACCCACCGCGGCCTCGCGACTGAGTAAGGCGCCGCAGTCGAACCCTTCCGCGCCGTGGAAGGACGGCAGCGGTACGACCGCTTGTGTCTCCGAGGCCACGAAGAAGCGTTCCAGCGCCGCCGCCGGTTCGACCATCCCGATGTGGAGCGTCTTGACGCCGTTGCGGCGGGCGGACGGGTCGCGCAGCTCCAGCAGCCGCACCAGGTGGTCAGCGAGCGCGCGGTGCCGGGGCGGTCCGTACAGCACCCGGTAGTGGACCAGGTCCGGGTGCTGGGCCACCGCCGTCTCGATCGCCGCCAGATACGCCTTCTCCCGGCTCCGGCTGCCGGTGACGACCAGTTGCTCGCGCGCGCTGGAGGCGACGCTGACCATCGCCTCGATCAGGTCGGTCCAGCGAGTGAGCACCTTGACGACCACCGCCGTGCCGGAGGTCTCCAGCACGCTGGTGGCCTCCCCGTCCTGGTGGGCGAACAGCACCTCCGGGCGTTCCCGGTACAGCTGGCACAGCCCAGCCCGGTTCTTCGCCCCGGTTCGGCGCCGCCCGGTCTCCCACGCGCTGAGCAGGCTCGCGTCGGTTGCGCCCCCGGTGATCGCGTTCAGGGCGTCGGCGGCCTCCTCCAACGTCAGATTCCGTGCCGTACGGGCACGTCTGAGCGCCGACTCTCCGCTTGTCAGCCCAGCCACGGTCATCCTCCCGCCTGGTGATCCGTGGTCGGTTCAGCGCCTATGGATTTCACCGCACGTTCCCCCTTCGTCGACCATCCTTCGTACTCATCCCCGCATAGGGCTGGGCGCATCCCACACCAGCGGGCGAGGCTTGATTACTCGTCAGTGGCTGGCGCTACGTGTGCCTGCGACGCGACGGTACGTGGAGATGGCTGAGGCTGAGTGGGAAGGACCCGAAGGTTGGAGGGACGGTCCGTGAGCTGCTTACGAAGCTGCCGGTTCTCCATCTGTGACTGGTGCAGTGCACCGACCAGCGCTTCGACATCGGCCCTCAGCTGCTTGATCTCCTGGGCGTCGGCGGCGCGCAGTTCCTTCAGCTTGACCACCTGCTTGCGCAGCCGCTTCTCGGCATCCGGTGTTTCGCCGCGGTCACGGACCTTCTCGTAGAACTCGTTCTTCAGGTCGAGGTGCCGCTGGGTGAGTGCGTTACGGGGTACGCCGGCCTCGGCGGCCAGGGCGACGATGGTCAGCGCGCCGTTGGAGTGCTGCGGAGAGCCCGCAAGGATGCGGTCCATGGCGGCGCGGATCCGGTCGCGTTCATCCGGTGCGGGACTCAACGGGCGCTCTCCTTGGGTGTGTCGGTCGTGATGCGGTCGCGGTGGTGGCGTTCAGAGCTCTTCCGCAGTTTGGCGGCGTTCCTGTTGAGCCGCTCGGCCAAGGGTTCCGGTGAGGAGGCGGCGGCCTTCTCGCTGGTCTCGGCACGTTCAATGAGCAGGTCCGCTTGGTGGTCGGTGCGGGCGATGTTCGCGCAGGTGCTGACGCAGCGGTCCAGGCTGGGGGCGTCCTTGGTGCCCTCGCGGTGACAGAGGGCCTTGTCCGGTTTGTAGACGCACATCACGAACGTGTTCGGGTTGTCGTACACGGCCAGGTTCGGGTTGTTGAGCAGGTCTCGGGCCTGGCGGGCGGTGAGGATCGTGCCGAGGAAGGTCGGGGCCTGGGCGGCGGCGTGGATGGCCCGGCGGGCGGCCGGTCCGGAGATGCCCGCGCCGTCGGCGAGGTCGGCGTTCAGTGTGGCGAGGGTGTCTGCGGTCGCGCGGGCGGTTTCGATGTCGAGCAGATCGTGGATGCCGCCGCGGCTGCGCGAGGCGTAGGCGGAAGCAACCGAAGTACGCAGGTGGCCGTAGTGGATGGCGAGGGCCACCAGACCGCCGGGTTTCCGCGCCACGTGCCAAGCCAAAGTCCTACGAAAGCGCGCCGTTCCGATTGCGCCGTGCGGGTCTTCAGGAACGATCTCGTGGGGCCGTCCCAGCCGGGTGGCGAGGGCGGCGGCCTCCCCCAGCAGCTCGGACACCTCGGTGTCCGAGAGTTCCAGCTCGGCCGGAGCCACGGCGGTCAGCAACCGGCCCAGCGGCGGCCAGGCCCGCGCGGCCCGGCGCAGCGTCAGCAACGTGTCGATCTTCGTCCGCGGACCGAAAACGCCTCCGGCAGCCGACCGGCCCGCCCAGATGTCCGCGGCGTCCGCCACCACGGTGGCGTCACCGAGGCTGTGCAACTGGACGACAGCCCGGAAAGGACTGCCCCCCTCTTCGTCCTCCCAGGCATCGGCCCAGGCGCCCGGATCGTCGATGTCGTCCCGGTCGCGGGCGGGCAGGCCGGGGAGCTCCAGCCGCAGGGAGACCCCCACCCCCGCATCCAGCCCCGCGGCAACCTCCTCAGCCCAGGCGCGCTGGTGGACAACCGGCTGCGGCACCTGAGCCGCCCAGGCCGCTGCGCCGGCGGCCGCCGGCGCAGCGGACCTACGGGGCAGCGCATCGGCCACCGCATCCAAGAATGCCCGCAACAGCTGCTCCGCCTCGGCCAGGCGCACCGGCGCCGGCCCGGCCAGCGGCACCGCCCGGGCCCCGGGCGGCATCGCAGCAGCCAACTCCCTCACCCGCGCCACATCTTCCTGGTCGTACGGTCCGATACGCCAGGCATCGAAACCTGCAAGGCTGACACCGGGCAAGAGCCTGCCACGAGCGACCAACTGCAAAGCGAGCACGGTCGCCGCACCCCAGAACACGGCGGCTCGGTCCGTGCCCGGCACACCGCGCATCCGGCCGAGTGCCGGCAGGGCCTGGGAGACCGGCACGATCATGGCATCGACCTCACGGCGCCGCACAGAAACACCATGCGGCCTCACCACCGTCAGCCGATCGGTCACCCCGGGCGGAGCGTGACCGTCGCCGCGCCAGAAGGCCACCCGACCAAGCCGGGGCGGGTCAGCGGGAAGGAAAACGGCCGCACAGGCAGCCAGCTCCCCCAACTGGGCAGGGTCCATGGCAGCCGGCGTCGCGGCGGGAATCTCATCGTCGGGGGTCTCTATGACATGAGGTGCGGTCGCCACGGAGGTGAGCTGCTTTCGATCCGAATTGCGCGGCAGGGATCAAGCCGCCCCTTGAGCCTAACCGAGCCGGGCACCGAGCCGCCGCTGAACTGAAGTTCCCGGCCACAGAGCCAGAAAGCGGAGTCCAGCAGCGCCTGAAACAACCACGCGTGGGGTGTCAGGAGCCTCGTAGTGGGTGGTGACAACTGCCGTCAGTCGAGTCACCGCCGCCGCCCCCGGCACACACACGCGCCTCAACTCTGCAGGGCCCCGCAGGAGGTCCTGACACCTTTGCCGGGTGATACGCGGCACGCGACGTACGTCACATACGAGCACGCCTAGTGTGATGCGTTGCCCGGCGCGCACGCACAACGCGACCTTTATAACGGACATCTCGCCTCATCTCACGAAGAGAGGTAGTACAAGGCATCATTGCCACCATCCAGGGCTCGTGCTAACCATGTTCCGCGTAGGACCGAGAACGAGCCTGCGGACTCAGCCAGAACCGCGGACGCGGCATGCCCCTCGGTCCTCATGCGCCAACCGGAGACCGTCTCCTTCCTGCCACTAAGCCCTGGAAGAGGTCATATCCGTATGCCCAGTTTCACGCTCCCCCGTGCCTTCCGTACGGCCCGCATCACCCGCACGCACAAGATCTCCGGGGCAGTTGTGGCCTCCGCGAGCTGCGCCGCCGCCCTGGCACTCACCACGGCGCCCGGCAACGCCGAGACCACCGCCTCCGACGCACCGGCCACGGTCAAGCCGGTCAGCGCCAAGGGGCTGCCGCCCACCGCGAAGGACCGGGCCGACGACGGCACGAAGGACCAGCCGCTCGCCTCCTCCCTCAGCACCGGCCTCAAGGTCACCGCCGTCGCCAAACAGGGCCACGAGGCCAAACAGGCTGCCGACCGGTCCGCCGACCGCAAGGCCATCGCCTCGCCGAAGGTCGCCCCCAAGGCAGCGCCGAAGGTTGCTCCCAAGCGCTACGCGAACAACCTCGACGGCTGGATCCGTGAGTCACTCGCCATCATGAAGTCCAAGCGCATACCGGGCTCCTACGAAGGCCTGCTCCGCAACATCATCCGGGAATCCGGCGGCAACCCGAACGCCGTCAACAACTGGGACATCAACGCCATCAACGGCACCCCGTCCAAAGGCCTGCTGCAGGTGATCCAGCCCACGTTCAACCAGTACCGCGTGGCAGGCACCGCCAACAAACTCACCGACCCGGTCGCCAACATCACCGCCGCCGCCAACTACGCGGCGCACCGCTACGGCTCGATCGACAACGTCAACTCCGCCTACTGAACCGCAGAAACACCGCAGACGGGGAAGCCGGCCCCTGCGCCCTCAAGGGCCCTCACGGGCATCGGGGCGACCCGCGCCGACATGGAACGTGATGTGGTTGAACCACGCGGCCCTCGCGCCAGGTGCACAGCGTCGAAGCGGGTCGCCCGTGCTGCGCAATCGTCACAGTCTTGACTACCCCGGCCCGGCGACGGCCACCGCTGGAACTCCGCCAGAGCGTAGCTCTGTCCAGCGCCGCGGCCTCTGCATGCTTCCCGACACCGAGCCGCGTCGAGTCCCGGACGCGCCGTTGGCACCTCCAGAACTCGAGGTTAGAGGACGCGCACCGCGCCGGTCGGCCTGTCGTAGCTGAGCGGGCGCTCGACGACGCCGGTGCTCGGGTTCTGGGCGCCGATGAACATGCCCTCACCAACGTAGACACCCACGTGGTAGGCGCTCCCCGCGCTGCCCCAGTACAGGATGTCGCCGACCTGGAGGCTGTCCAGGCCAACCTGAGTGCCGGATGCGGACTGGGCCTGCGAGACCCGCGGCAGGTCGACGCCGATCTGGCTGAACGCGGCCTGGGTCAGACTGGAACAGTCATACGACGAGGGGCCGCTGGAGCCCAGCACGTACGCCTTGCCGAGTTGCGCCTTGAGGAAAGCGACAAGGGTGGCGGAGGTAGGGGAGGACAGTGCGGACAGGGTGGTCCGCTCGGAGGAGCGTGAAGCACGGGTCTGCACGGCCTCCTTGGCCTTTCGGTGGTCGTCGGTCTTCTGCGCATCCTTGGCCTTTGTCGCAGCTGCGGCCTTGGCGGCCTCCACCGCCTCAGCTTTGCGCTTCTGCGCGGACTCGGCGGCCTTGGCGAAGGCTATGTCCTGGAGCCCCTGACGCTCGTAGTTGAACGCGACCCGCTCAGCGGTGTCGGCGCTCCTCGCGGCGCTGGTGGCCAGCGCCGTCGTGATCGTCGGCATCTCCCGGGTTTCGGAGACGGGCTTCTCCGCGGCGTCGGCCGGCACGGTGGCACCGGTCACCGCGAGGGTGAGGAAGCCACCGGCCACTCCCGCACGGGCCCGCGAGGACGCGGAAGGTCGACGGGGCTTCCGGTGGCTGGCTATGGGTACGAGTACATTTGGGGACATGGCAACCACGACTATCACGAGTCGTAGGCCGCTGCCAACCAAGGTGCGGTACGCCACACTTGACGTGCGCGCGGCGAACAAGCGTGAGTTCAAGGCTGCCTGCCGAGCCCGCGACGGAATGCCCGAATGTCGCAATCATGCCCCTATACACGGCACTTGCTACCCGACGCGCCCCTGATAGGCGCCTACCACTCCCCCATCCGCCACGCCGGACCTTCCAGATGTCAAGGACTTAAGCACGCGAAGTGGCATGGGATAGATCACCACATGCCACCAGTCGAGTCGGGTGCAGCTCCGACTGCAATGAGGGTGTGTCAGACGGCGGCGCGACAGAGGGCAGACCTCTGGCGGGCAGCGCCGAGCTCGTCGACTTGCCCCCCGGCAGCAGGGGTGCCCGCCCGAAACGCGGCGGCGCGGTCGAACTCCTCGCGACAGGCTCCACACACCGCGCCACGGCGGCCGAGCGGGGGCGCTGGGCCCTTTGGAGAGCCAGGCAACAGCGAACGGAGCCAGGCGGAATCCTCGGACGAACTCGGCGAGTCGCCGAGCCGGCCGAGGACTGAGGCAGCCAGGCCGATCGCGGCGCCAGCCGGGACATAGTCATCATCGTTGCCGTCGGAGACCTCGTCCCGCCATACGAGCTGAACCGAGTCCGGCACCACGGTGATGGAGTGGCGAGGGACGACAGCAGAAACAGCACAGACGCCCGAGATGGTCACGGTGCCGCCGGGCACCACGACCACGACCACTCACCCCGCCATCATCCGGAGTGGCGCATTCCTGCCCTCAACGTCCCCATCCCGAACGGCAATCAACACGCGGCGAGTCGCGACAAGCTCGCGGACCAGGCTGGCCAGTGGTGTGGGGAGGAGGCCCGGCGAACTGCCGGATGCAATCGTGACGACTTCCCCGTCAATGTACGTCGGTGACCGTGATGTGAGACATGCGCCCTCAGCAAGGAGCAAAAAGTCCCTCTGACCTGGGCATTTGACTTGATCACTAGAATCGAATCCTAGCCTATGTAATGTCCACCTGGTCCACCGTGGTCCGTGGCGACAGCGAATATCCAGGTCAGAGGTTCTCACGTGCTCCCGTGCGCTCTCGTTGGTGAGAGATGTGTGAGACCAGGCGAGACGAAGAGCCTTTTGGTCGCACTGAACCCTGGCGGGCCTCCGGTGCGGCGGAACGCCCCGCTTCACCGGCCCCGCACGGAGCTCCTGCCAGGCGGGTGCCTGCCCGTCGACGCACCGGAGGCTGGGCGGATCTCTGCCCAGCCTCCACATCGGCAAGCCGTGGTAGGCATCATGCGCGGCGGCGTGATCCCGGCGGTTTGGCTCGCCCATCGTCTCGGGATCCGCGACGTGCGGACCGTCGGGATCACCCCCACCACCGTCGCCTGAGCAGCCCCGACCGCCTGAGGGAGTGCAAGTCGCACAAGCAGCACCAAAAGGAGACACTCGCCGCCTTCATCCGGCGCCATCCTGCGACCTCGCCGACCCCACCTTGCGCAACATTCCCATCCACTCTCTGGCCTTCGAGCTGGGTGTTCTTCTTCTCCAGTTCACGGATCCGGGAGTCGCGTGGGTCGGCCGGCTTGCGGCCCCTCGGCATGGACAGGGCCTGCTCGGCGCCCGCTTCTCGGGCCTTGCGCCAGGTCGAGATGTGCCAGGTGGCGACTCCGTGCCGGCGCAGCACCTCGCCCCTTGGTTCCCTCGACAGCGGCGTCGTACTCGGCCAGGACCTTCTTCTTGAACGCGGCCGTGAACACCCGCCGCTTCGCCTTCGCGGGAACCTCGGGATCGGGCCGAGAAGAAGAGGTCACAGATCCGGCATCCCCGTCGGATGCACCTGTGGTCAGGACAGACATCAGTCCACTACGTTCCGTTTCTCCACCCAGTGAGTATTTGTATCAATATCCCCTGACTCACTTCAGGTTGTCACAGAGGGCCCGTCCCGGGGTAGTCGTCGTGTCTCACGGCCCAGGCAGCGCCCCCTGGGGCGCCCCAGGGGCCGGAGGCAGCCGGGTAGCTCGCGAACCGACCTCAGAGGGGGACGGTGAACACGTCGATGGGAACCACTGGGGTCTGGCCTCCCGGGGTCGTGACCTGGATGTCGTACGTACCTGTGACCAGGGTTGGCGGGACGATCGCGGTGATCCGGCTGGTGGAGATGTTGGTGAAGTTGGCCGCGGTCGGTAGGCCCCCTCCTACCGGGGTGAAGGCCACGCTGACGGTGTCCAGCAGGCAGGAGCCGCTGACGGTGACGAGCGAGCCGATGGAGGCCGATGTGGGAACCACTCCAGTGACCGACGGGGCTTTGTAGAAGGTGTACTTGGAGAGGGCGGTTTGGGCAACGCTGGTACCACCAAGGGTGGCGACCGTGACATCCACAGCGTCGATGCACACACCAGGGGGAAGGCAGGGTGCAGGGGCGTGAAGACCGTGAGCGCGGTGTCGGAGACGACGTTCAGCCCGGTACCGGGGCCGAGGGCGCCGAAGATCACCCCGGTCGCGGTCAACAGGGATTGGCCGAAGACGGTGAGCTGTGTGGCTGTGGCTGGCCCGGTGTTGGCGCTCAGAGCCAGCACGGTCGGCGGCGAGATGTAGTAGAACGGGAGGAAGTTGCTGGTCGAGGCTCCCGCCGAGACGGTCACGTCGTTCTCACCCGGGGGCAACACTGGAATCACGCAGGTGACGGTGGTTTCGGTGACGGTGGTGGGGGTGACCGCCTTGGCCCCGAAGTTCACTTTGAAAGTGCGGGACAGTCCCGTGCCGGTGATGGTCAAGGTGGCTCCATCGTGCCCTTGGACGGGGGCGAGTGAGGTGATGATGGGAAGGGTCGGCATGCCCGGACTCCTTTGCGTGTCCTACTCCGTGGATATGTGTGGAACGTGCCGTTGAGTCCTGCGAGGGGACGCCAGCAGACCGCGCACTCGGCACTCAAGCACGCATTCAGCCGAGCACGTCCATCCCCTGGCTTCCTCGTCGGCACCGGATGCCTGCACGATGCCGAGCTGCTCACGGCGCTCGCGCTGCCCGCCGGTCGGCGTTTCCCAGACGCTGGGCTGGCGTTGTCGTTCGAGCCAGCGGCTGTCTCTGGGGCGGACGTCCCTGGCCTGCGGCAGGGTTGGGCTCAGGATGGGTCGTAGACATAGGGCAGCGTGTTGCTGTTCCCGGCCGGGGTGTGTGCCACGACATTCACCGTGCCGGGCGCGCCGCCCGGGGAGGTCGCGACGACCTGGGTGTCGGAGATCGCCGCGAACGAGGCCGGGACGCCGCCGAAGGACACCGCGTCGGTGTAGGTGAGGTTGCTGCCGCCCAACACGATAGCGTCGCCCCCGAGATCAGCACCGTGGGAGGGGTTGAGGCTGGTCAGGACGGGTGCCCCCAGATACGTGTAGTACGGATTCCCGGTGGCCGCCGAGCTGGTCCCCCCCGGTGTGGTGACGGTGACAGCGACCGTGCCCAAACCGGCCGGAGCGGTCACCGTCACCTGGCTGTCGGAGACCACATTGATGCTGGTGGCCGGATTCCCTCCGAAGCTCACGGCGTTGGTAAGCGTCAGATTGGTGCCGAAGACGGTGACGGTGTTGCCACCGGTGGGGCCGAGGTGCGGGGACAGATCGCTGAGAGTGGGCGCGGCGAGATAGAAGTACGGCAGGGGATTACTGGTGCCGCCGGCTGTGGTGACGGTGACGTTGACTGAGGAGGGCGACCCGGCGGGCGCGATGACGGTGATCTGCGTAGCGGTATTGGTCACAATGACCGCCGAATTGCTCCCGAACTTTACCGAGGTGGCACTGGAGAGGTTGGTGCCGTTGATGGTGACCGTGTTGCCGCCCGCTGTGGGGCCCGAGGTGGGGCTGAGGCTGTTGATGGCCGGGGCGGGAACAGTGGCGTAGGTGTAGGGGAGGGCGTTACTGGTGCCGCCGGCTGTGGTGACGGTGACGTTGACTGAGGAGGGCGACCCGGCGGGCGCGATGACGGTGATCTGCGTAGCGGTATTGGTCACAATGACCGCCGAATTGCTCCCGAACTTTACCGAGGTGGCACTGGAGAGGTTGGTGCCGTTGATGGTGACCGTGTTGCCGCCCGCTGTGGGGCCCGAGGTGGGGCTGAGGCTGTTGATGGCCGGGGCGGGAACAGTGGCGTAGGTGTAGGGGAGGGCGTTACTGGTGCCGCCGGCTGTGGTGACGGTGACGTTGACTGAGGAGGGCGACCCGGCGGGCGCGATGACGGTGATCTGCGTAGCGGTATTGGTCACAATGACCGCCGAATTGCTCCCGAACTTTACCGAGGTGGCACTGGAGAGGTTGGTGCCGTTGATGGTGACCGTGTTGCCGCCCGCTGTGGGGCCCGAGGTGGGGCTGAGGCTGTTGATGGCCGGGGCGGGAACAGTGGCGTAGGTGTAGGGGAGGGCGTTACTGGTGCCGCCGGCTGTGGTGACGGTGACGTTGACTGAGGAGGGCGACCCGGCGGGCGCGATGACGGTGATCTGCGTAGCGGTATTGGTCACAATGACCGCCGAATTGCTCCCGAACTTTACCGAGGTGGCACTGGAGAGGTTGGTGCCGTTGATGGTGACCGTGTTGCCGCCCGCTGTGGGGCCCGAGGTGGGGCTGAGGCTGTTGATGGCCGGGGCGGGAACAGTGGCGTAGGTGTAGGGGAGGGCGTTACTGGTGCCGCCGGCTGTGGTGACGGTGACGTTGACTGAGGAGGGCGACCCGGCGGGCGCGATGACGGTGATCTGCGTAGCGGTATTGGTCACAATGACCGCCGAATTGCTCCCGAACTTTACCGAGGTGGCACTGGAGAGGTTGGTGCCGTTGATGGTGACCGTGTTGCCGCCCGCTGTGGGGCCCGAGGTGGGGCTGAGGCTGTTGATGGCCGGGGCGGGAACAGTGGCGTAGGTGTAGGGGAGGGCGTTACTGGTGCCGCCGGCTGTGGTGACGGTGACGTTGACTGAGGAGGGCGACCCGGCGGGCGCGATGACGGTGATCTGCGTAGCGGTATTGGTCACAATGACCGCCGAATTGCTCCCGAACTTTACCGAGGTGGCACTGGAGAGGTTGGTGCCGTTGATGGTGACCGTGTTGCCGCCCGCTGTGGGGCCCGAGGTGGGGCTGAGGCTGTTGATGGCCGGGGCGGGAACAGTGGCGTAGGTGTAGGGGAGGGCGTTACTGGTGCCGCCGGCTGTGGTGACGGTGACGTTGACTGAGGAGGGCGACCCGGCGGGCGCGATGACGGTGATCTGCGTAGCGGTATTGGTCACAATGACCGCCGAATTGCTCCCGAACTTTACCGAGGTGGCACTGGAGAGGTTGGTGCCGTTGATGGTGACCGTGTTGCCGCCCGCTGTGGGGCCCGAGGGCGGAATGAGTGTGGTGAGTACGGGGGCCGGGGTGTAGGTGAAGAAAACGTTCTGGGTGCTGGTGCCTGTCGGCGCCGCGACCGTGACCTGGACCGTGCCGGCCCCTGCGGGGGTCTTGGCCGTGATCTGCATATCGCTCACGATGACAAAGGTGGTGCCATTGGGGCCGAACCTGACCATGGTGGCCCCGGTGAAGCCGGAGCCGGTGATGGTGACGTTGGTACCCCCCGCTGGAGCACCTTGGGCTGGGCTGACACTGGTCACTACGGGGGCCATGATGTTCTTCTCCTTCGTGTACCGCCTGAGCAGTCGCGCCCTGGCCGGCGGTTGTCGGCCAGGGCGCGGGGGCGTCACCGCCCGCCCGCGCCACACGCTGCGGACGGGCGGCGACTTGGTGGTCGTGCCATTGGTCCCCGGTCGTCCCTGACGGTCAGGTGACGGTGAAGGCCTGGGCGTTGGAGTTGCCGCCGCAGGTGTGGACCGTGATGGTCCCGGCGCCGGTGGCGAGTCCGCCGGGCACGGTGGCGACGAGTTGGGTGGCGCTCACGGGGGTGAAGACTGCAGGGGCAGTTGCGGTGGTGCTGTCGGTGAAGGTGACGGTGTCGACGCCGACGAAACCGGTTCCGGTGACGGTGATCAGGTCCCCCGCCGTACCCGAGGTGGGAAGCACCGAGGTGATGGCCGGCGCGAGGTAGTAGTCGATCAGGGTGGTGCCCGCGGCGCTGGTCCCGCCGGCGGTGGTAATGGACACCGACTGGGTCGACACCGTACCGACCTGACCCGGGTTGGCCGGCGCGGTGAAGGTGACCTGGCTCGGCTGCGTGGGGGTGACCGCCACGTTGCCGACGCTGCCCACTCCGACCTGCGTTCCGGAGAGGAAGTTGGTGCCGAACAGTGTCACCGAGCCACCTGTGGCGGCCGATACACAGGTGACGCTCAGCCCTGTGGTGGTCGGCGAGGCGATGACGAAGAACGGCAGCGCGTTGCTGGTAGCACCGGCGCTGCTGGTGACGCTGACAGAGACCTGGCCGGAGCACGGCGCCGTGTTGGGGATCACGAAGGTGACCTGGGTGGCGGTGACGCCTGTCGGGGTGACCGCCGCCGAACCGAAGTTCACCCTCGTGGTGGTGGACAGGGCGGTACCGTTGATTTGGACGGTGTCACCGGGTTTGCCTTGGTTGGTGGTGGTTGCTGTGTCCACCAACGACGTGATGGTTGCCATGATCTTTCTCCTTGAAGTGGCCGCTCTGCCGGGGGCACAGGAGCAGGCGGTGAGCTGACGCGGCCTGCAACCGCATGGGATGCCTGTCTCCCCGTGGGGCGGGAAGGGGATGGCGGAGACTGTTGCCTCACGGCGCCTGGGCGGGTCTTCCTATGTAAAGCGACGCGGCGCCGCATCACTGAGCGCCGTCAATCTCGCTTGTTTCGATTAAAGCCAAGGAGTGAAGGAGGCGACAGGTGGAATTGGCGCACCAAGGGTTCTGTACGTAAATAGATTAAGAGTTCACTCTTCGACTCCGGGCGCCGTTGCACGCCCCTGCGTGTATGGTGCAATCTGGCGTCAAAGAGCTTGAAAAGAGCGGGCAGATGGGGTCAGTCGTTCAAAGTCCAGCGGTATGCGCGTTCGTCAGAAGGTGATTCTGATCCCGGTCCGCTTCATTTTGCCCGGCCTGGCCAGGCGGCGGAATTCGGCGCTTGCTGCGACCGCCAAGTGCTGGTTGTGCGCTATGCGCTGAGATGTGAGAAAGAGAGCTGGTCGGCCTGGCAATTCACACCGTCTGCGCGAACGAGGACGCCGCAAGCGGTCTTGGGTGGCGATTCCGGGTGAGGCGGCAGGTTATGTGGATGATCTCGGCTCAGGCCTTGAGTGTTTCGCGCCCCGCCGCCCGGCGTCATGACAGGGCTCATCTCGCCCGGGACCGCCCAGGTAGGACAGGCCAAGGCTGAAGCGGGCGGATCCACTTCTTGGTCCGCTTCCAGAGTCTGGCCGAACGCGCGGGCTGGATGCGCGATGCCGGGCCGCAATGGTTCGGCGCCCTCGGTCAGGGGCGGACCGCAGCGCGCCGTCGAGTCGGTGGAGGGGGTGCCGAAACGGCCCGGATCGCACGGTCGTTGACAATCGTGAACGAGGCGGCCGGATGGCATCCGAAGCGGACGGCGGTGGAGTTGCCCAGTCCCTCCCTGATGGTGGTCACCGGCGTGCCACCGGATATAGGCTCCACGTTGGGTGTCCACCGTCCGGCGTGCGCAGCACACTCGCCGGCTCATTGCCGTGTTGACCCCGTAGAAGTCGAAGTCGTCAGGCGCGATCACCAGCCAGGACGGCGTGTGGAGCCCGGCACCGTATCGGTGATCTCGTTGCTGGCAAGGTCGATGACAGCGACGCTGCCATCGCCATCACAGGTGACGTACCCCAGCAGCCCGTCGTGGCTGACCGCCACGCCAAAGGCGAGCAGCTCGGTGACTGCCTTCGAACCGGCCGCTCCTGGCCGACGGGGCGTCGGCCAGGGACCGGACGGGGCTGTCGTTCGCTCCGCGGCGAGGGCGCGTGGGCGGGCGGCCCGGTGCGTCGTGACCTCGAAGCCTGGGGATGTCCGTCTTCAGCAGGCGAGGGAGATGGGAGGCAGGGCACCACAATTGCTCGGAGAGTTCCCGGTCACCAGGCTGCCGATCAAGGCCACCCCGCCGGCGTTGGTGAAAATGCCGCCGCCGTTGACGCTGGCGGTATTTGCGGTGACGCTGCTGCCGACGAGCGTCAGTGCACCGTCGGTGTAGATGCCGCCGCCGTATGACGCCTTGCTGTCGCGGACCGTGCTGCCGGTGAGGGCCACGGCGCCGCCGAGGTTAGCGATTCCCCCTCCCACGCCAAGACCGGCGTCACCACCGCTGACAGTCACTGCGGCCATGGTCAACTTGCCGTTGGCCCCCGGGACTTGTGAGGGACCGTCGACCTCCAAGATCCTGAAGGCCGACGCGCCCGGCGCCCGGGTGATCTGCGTGGCCAGGCCGGCCATGGAGATCTCGGTGGTGATGTTCGGCAACCCCGCAGATATCCCGGCTCCGCCCGAATTATGGGGGCTGGTGAGGGTGTACGTACACAAGGGAGCGAGGATCAGGCTGCCGCCCCCGGCAGCATTGGCCGTGTTGACCGCATCGACCAACGCCGATTCACCGCACGTCACCGGAATCGGCGACGCTGCGTGGGCATCGGGAGCGGAGATCAACGCCAGCGGAATGACACCCGTCGTCACCAACGTTCGCAGAACGTGAATGGTTCGCAAGATGCCTCCTCGGACGTGTTTGAGTCGGCCCCACCAGCCAACGCCCCAGAGGGCGTCAGCTGGCAGGGCCCTCCCTCCGTCAGGCGACACCATGCCTATGGAAGCCGGCCCCACACACCAATGAGCCGACCGCCGCATCTCCCAGCGGAGAGATAGCGGCCCACCTGACGTACAGCCAGTAACCCAGTCGAGTGTCCCCCGCACAAGGGGCGCTGACAGTTATTCACCCGTTCAGCCGGGCGCGCCTGACGCGGCCGGTGGCTCTTCATGTCAGGCGAAGGGGGACGACACAGGAGGGGTCGGATCGCCACCCCAGCTCGAATGGCTGCGTTCCCTTCCATGAGGAGGCTGGCGGGCAGCTCACGGCGCGCGATGACGCCGACTGCGCCGGGGGTGAGCCAGACGCAACGGGGGACCCGCCCGCTTGACGAACCCGAGGGCGGCGAGCCAATCGATGATTCGGGGACCTCGCCGGGAGGCAGGAAATCGATGGGCGCGAGCAGGAACGGCAGCCGCGAGTTCCTGATCGTCGGGAGCCCCTCGGGCCGTCGCCGCCCGGCCTGTTTCAGCGCCAGCCAGAGCAGCGTGGCGGCTCGTGGGGAGAGCGGACCCGTTCCATGATCGCGTCTCTGTGCAGCGACACCACCAGGGGAACTGCGTGTCGTGGTCGACGGGCTGTGGCCGTGCTCGACCCGCCAGGACGCGGCGAACTCGGCAGCGCGGGGGCCGCGGTCGGGCTGTGTGTCCTTCCATGCGGCGTACGCGGTTCGCCGCAGACCTGCTACATAATCGCCTGTGCCACCCGCTCCAGGGGCAGCGTTGTACAGCGGGCTGTGCTCCGCGGTCTCGGCGTGACGGCGCAACGCCGGACTCGCCCCGTCCTTCCACACCTCTCAGCGCACCCGGACGAGCGCCATGCCGTCGTGCGAGCATGGGTGCATGCTGGACAGGTGCCGCACGGTTCGTCCAGCAGGTACTCGTCGTCGGCCAATCGACGACGATCCTCTTCGACGTGAGCTTGGGCAGCGCCTGACGGCAGTGCTTTCGGGCAGCACGCCGGAGCGGTCGTTCGAGCTGTGGGCTGCGAGGAACAGAGCAGCTGGCCGCGCTTGTGGGGTGGCCTTCTTGATCGGTTTCGCGGCGAGCGTGCGGGGCGTCCATCCCGAAACTCGCCGTCCCGCCTAGCAGCAGCTCCTCTGCGAGGTTCGACCCCTGTGACAACCACGGGAGTCTCGCCATCACCGCCCAGCAGGTCGCCCGCAAACTGAGGCGCCCCGCGTTTCTCGGACAGGGGGTTTGCGGGATTCCTATGCTGCGGCCTGCAACTCTTCGTACTCGGCATGAACTTCTGCGGGGGTTCGGTAGCCGAGTGCGGAGTGGAGGCGTCTGTGATTGTAGAACATCTCGATGTATCGGACGATCGCCCGGTGAGCATGTGCACGTGTCGGGAACGAAGTTCGGTGGACGAGCTCGTTTTTCAGGGCGCCGAAGAATGATTCGGCCATAGCGTTGACGCTCCTATAGCTGTCAACTCGTTGCGGGGATCGTCCGTGGAGCGGGGCGAATCAGGTGGTAGACCTCGCGTATGACGTAGGGGAGTGTCCAATAGACGGCGGATCTGCTGATCAAGGGAGAGACGCCAAGTGAGCGAGACGACCACCGAGCAGAAGACCGCGGCCGGCGTGGAGGAGGAGACCACTGCGTCGCCAACGGCAGGGGCCTCGGACGAGCAGCTGATCGCGATGCTGGTCGATCGTGCCCGGTCCGAGGGGCTGCAGCTGACCGGGGAGGGAGGACTGCTGCAGCAGCTGACCAAGCGGGTGCTGGAGTCTGCCCTGGAGGGCGAGATCACCGACCACCTCGGCTATGAGAAGCACGAAACGGTCGGCCGGGGCAGCGGTAACAGCCGCAACGGCACTCGGGCCAAGTCCGTCCTGACGGACGTCGGCCCGGTCGAGGTCAAGGTCCCGCGGGACACGGGCGGCACGTTCGAGCCGCAGATCGTCAAGAAGCGGCAGCGGCGGCTGACCGGGGTCGACAAGATGGTGCTGTCGCTGTCCGCGAAGGGCCTCACGCACGGGGAAATCTCCGCGCGCACCTGGCCGAGGTCTACGGCGCCGAGGTGTCTAAGCAGACAATCTCGACGATTACGGACAAGGTCATGGACGGGATCGCCGAGTGGCAGAACCGGCCGCTGGACCGTGCCCGTCTACACCGCCGTCGACGAGAATGCTGCCCTTGAAGCCCTCGAAGCCGTCCGGGAAGACTGGGGCCGGCAGTACCCCGGCGCGATCAACGTGTTCGAGGACGCGCGGGAGCAGTTCATCCCGTTCCTCGACTTCGACCAGGACATACGCCGAGTGATCTTTACGACGAACGCGATTTGGGTGTTGTACTTCTGCCACCGCTTGGGGAGTTGCTCCCCCGGGCGGCGTTCGAAGCGGCCCGCCCTGACTCTGAACGCGATTGACGGCCATGCGGTTGTCCTGGATTCGAAGTGTCGGGCGGGCCGTCGGCGCGGCCCCGGGCGCCTGGCTTGAAGAGAGCCTGTCCGACTCAACCCAGATCTGCCGACGTCGCGGGGGCCGCGCTGCCACCGTATCGGCTGCAGCAGGGAGGGCATAGGAGTTGGAACCACGTCACGGCGTCGCCGGCATCGACCCGCACAAGCACACCGCCACCATCTCTCTCGTTGATCATCGAGGCGAAGCGTGGAAGACATCTTCCTTCGGCGTCACGGCCGATGGGATCACCGAACTGCTGGGCTTCCTCAGCGACAGTGAGCTGGTGATCGACCGGATTGGTATCGAGGGATCATCGAGTCTGGGACTGCCGCTCACTCTGGCTCTGTCCGCGGCCGGCTACGACGGGCGGGAAGTGCAGCCGAACCGCACCGCCGAGCGCCGCAGGCGCCGACGCCGCGCCAAGACCGACATCGAGGACGCGGAAGCGATCGCACGGGAGACGTTGTCCGACCCGCACCTGCCGCCTGCCGGCAAGCACTCCGCACCGGACGCTGCCTGGGACGAACTCGCCGCCATCCGCGACTGGCGCTCCTCGTTGGTCCTGCAGCGGGTACGCCAGCTGACGGAAGCCGAGGCCGTCCTCGTCGCGCTGCCCATGGACGTCCGGGCCCAGCTGCCCTCCACCAGCCGTGTGCTGCCCCGGCTGGAGGCCCTGGAGGCACTGGAGGCTGCCACGGCGAAGCTGCCCGAAGTGTCCTCCGCGTCCCTGATACACATCAACCGCCTGATCGCCGCACTCGACGACATCCGCCGGTTGACCCGGCGGATCAAGGACCTCGACAAACAGGTCCCCGCTCTGCTGGCAGTTCTGGGCTGCACGCTGACCGAGATATGCGGCGTCGGCACGGTCACTGCCATGGAGCTGCTGGCCGAGATCGGAGACCCGTGCCGATTCCTTACCGATTCCCAGTTCGCCCGCTGGTGCGGTGCCGCCCCACTGGCTGTCTCCTCCGGAGAGGGCCACGGCCGGGCCCGCCGGCACCGGCTGGACCGCGGCGGTAACCGGAAGGTCAACTCCGTACTGCACATCGTGCACGTCACCCAAGTCCGCTGTCATGATCCGGCTCGTTCCTTCATGGCCAGAAAGATCAACGCAAACATACCCAAACGCTCTGCCCGTCGTGCTCACAAGCGCCAGCTCGCCAATGTGATCATCCGGCATATATGGAAGGATGCCGCCCGCCGAGGCACCCAACAGACGTCCACACCGGCAACTGCTTGACAAGAGAGCTTCGAGTCGGTCAACGCGGCGGATCCGGCGAGCGGTCAAAGCCCGCGGACACTTCCCCAACGAGCAGGCCGCGTTGAAGTGCGTCTACATGGCGATCATGTCACTCGATCCCACCGGCAAGGGCCAGGCCCGCTGGACCATGCGCTGGAAGACCGCGCTGAACGCTTTCGACTCACCTTCGACGGCCGCCTCTCAGCAGCCCGTCAGTAACCAACAACCCCATTTACACCGCTCGTTTGACAGGCCCGGACCAGAGGCCGGAACTGCCCGTTCGGGTGCACGGTGAGCCCGGCCGCGCTCGCCGCGGTACGTCAGCGATTTCACGTACGCCGATGACGTGCACATACCGGCTGGCGACGAGCGCCAGGCGCACGACTTGGTTATTCTTCTTCCTGAGCGATCCGGAAGATCCTTCACCGTGAAGGGGTCCGTACCTGCACCCCAGGTGCGGGCCCTTTCGTGTGTTCAGCTGCTGGTAGCAGCGTTGTCCGCCCTGAGAGCGGGGTGATTGCGGGCGGTCTCCAGGGTTTTCTTCACTCGCTCTGCTTCGTTGAGGACGCCTGTGGTCGCTTGGGGGAGCGTCGCCCACCGGGCCAGGGCTGCTGCCCGCCGTTCGATCAGCTTCAGCAGTTCGTGCGGGTCTTTGGGGCCGCCCCCGGCGAACTCCTGCGACAGTGCCAGCAGCTCCGTTTTCAGGTCGTCCGGCAAGGAGGCGGGAATCGGAAGCTTCTTGCCCAGCCGGCCCACCGTCTCCTCCTGCTTGGGCGGCGGAGCTGCGGAGTCGTGCTTGACGCCCTTGACGACCTTCTGCACGGCCTGCGCGGGCACCTTGGGGCCCGGCAGGAGGACCGGGAGCGGTTCGTGGCGGGCGGATGTCACCAGACCGGGCAGTTTCACCCAGCCGCTGTCGATCAGGTCCCGTGCGTGGGCGAAGGCCTCCCGCAGTCCCACTGGCTTGCCCGCCGGCCCAGGCAGCAGCGCAAGGTCATTTGCGGTGACCGGACGGCCTCCGGCCGCGGCGCAGGCCAGGTAGGCCAGCATCCGGGCCTCCACCACGGACAAGCGGGCATACGCGGCAGCCGGCTTCGGCGCAGCACTCATCGAAAACTCCTTCTGGCTGTGTGCACACAATCGTAGGCGGGCCCTCCTCCAGGCATCAGCAGGCACAACGTCCATTCGTCCTGTTCGGTATTCTCTCCCCCCCCCGGCATTCGCCGCTAACTCCGTCATGGTGCGCTGCTCGGCGCTCAGCGCGTCCCACAGACGGCCGCCGGGTCGCGCGGGGTGGAGAAGCGGAGCACCATGCGGGACTCCTCCTCGCCCTCCTCCGGCTCCGGGCCATTCCACGTTGATTCGTTCTTCTCAGAGTTCCCCTGAGGAATCGCTAGCATTGCCACGGCCCGCTAGAGGGGGCCTGGAATGTGCCACCTATCCAGGTGAAATTTGGCGCTCCCGGAATCGGCATTCACGGTGTCTTTGTGCTGGGGCCTTAGGGTCGTGTTGCAAGAGCCTGGGGTTCGGTTGTTGGCCTGGAGTGGTGTGTGAAAGGTCGGGGCATGCAGATGCGTTATTGGTACCGGCGATGGTGGCTGACCGAGCTGATGGCGTTCGGGGCCAGTGGTTTGACGATCCTGGCGCTTTACGAGGGTCTGGGCTGGAAAAAGGACTGGCAGATCCTGTGGGTTTTCCTCATCGCGGCCGTGGTGGCGATCGTGGTCGCGGAGGTACCGCATCGGAAGGTCCGGAGGGAACGCGCGGAGGGCGTCGGTGAGATGCACAAGCTTCTGGAGTACATCGGTGGCAAGACCGTGCCTGATCCCAGGGGAAGGCAGGAGGAAAACCGGGGTTCGGAAGGCTGACACGTCCGATGCAAAGGCGTGCCGGTAGCTGTTTTCCGGTCATATATGATGCACCGTCGTTGGCAAGTGGGTGATGCTGTTCGCCACCTGACCGTGTCGGGGCGCGATGCGGTAGAGACTGTGAACAGGCGTCCGGCTCCCACGTCTTTCCCCCATGGTGGGCAGCCGGACGCTCCTCAGCGGTATCGGTGGTGAACGCCGCTGTCAGTGGCCTCGATGAGCATCAGTGCCGCTCTGAACGCTGGCGGCCCGCATCCCCCAAAGGGGAGAGCGGGCCGAAGCGTGTCCCGGACCCAACTGGCGCGGGTACCTTCCGAGTAGGCGTATGACGGAAGGAGCACACCGGCTATGGCGCAGTGGAGCGATTACACGACGGGTGAGCGGATCAAGATCCTTCGGGGGAAGGAGCGGCAGACGGATTTGGCGGAACGGACTGGTCTTTCCGTGGTCATGGTCCAGAAGGCGGAGCAGGACCGGGCGTTGTCGCTGCCGACGCTGATGAAGATCGCGGATGCGCTGAACACCGATACATCGGTGGTCCTTGGCCAGCAGGAGCTGCGCCGGTCGATGGAGGGCCAGGACCGGGCCATGATGCGGGCTCTGTCGCGCGTGGTGCACGACACGGCTGCCGGCCTCGTCACGGCCGATGAGGAGTCCACGCTGCAGGAGCTGGAGAAGGTCACCGGCCTGTGCTGGGGCCTGTGCTGGAAGGGGCATTACACAGAGGCCGGCTCGCTGGTCGCGCCGCTGGTCGCCTCCGCTGCTGCACTGGTGCACGCTGCGCCGGTCGGCGCGCAGGCCCCGGCTTTGGGCGTGCTTTCGGATGCGTACCGGATCGCGGGGTATGTCGCCAATCTGACGGGTGCCCGCGACTTGGCCTATGCGGCGATCGGCCACGCGCAGGCTGTTGCCGAGCGAGCCTGTGACGACCTGCGGGGCGCCCTGGTGGCGTCCGGGCGGACGTGGGCGCACCTGCGGGATGCACGGCTTCCGGAGGCGCTGAGCCTGGCGGAGAAGGCGGCTGTGGACATCGAGCCGCGATATTCGGCGGCGACGCCGGAGCAGCTCACGGTGTACGGGTCGCACGTCAACTTCGCTGCGGTGGTGGCGTCCCGTATGGAGGACAAGGGTCGGGCGGCGGACTATCTGTCGCAGTCGCACGCCGCCGGCGCGAGGATGAGCTGCGAGTACCGGGCGCACGGGACCCTGTTCGGCCCGGTGACGGCGACGACTCAGGCTGTCGGGATCAGCGTGGCCCTGGGGCATGCCGGTAAGGCTCTCGCGCTCGCCGACTCCATCCGTGATGTCTCGGCCCTCACCGCGGCGGCGCGCAACCGGTACGCGATGGATAAGGCGCTCGCGCAGGCGGACGCGAAGATGTGGGACGCCAGTCTGGACACCTTGGACGGCGTACTGAGGGATGCCCCGGAGTGGGGCCGTCACCAGGCCCTCCCGGGGGTGATCGTGCAGAAAGTGGGGAAGGCCTCAATGGCCCGTTTGCGGCGCGTATCCGAGCTGATCGGAGTGCGGTCCGGTGCGGAGAGTTTCGCGCCCGCAACAGCGCGCACCGCGCTGTGACTAGCACCTGGCGGACGAGCGCGGGCCATTGAGTGGTCAACGGTCGTACGAGGCGGGCGAGTTCGGCAGCGGCATTTTCGCCAAGTGGTCCGCCTCCTTTCTTCATCAATACTCCGGGTGGCGGGATGGTTACCGGTATGGATTGCACCGGTACCTCCCGCCGCATCCCTGTGGCCCTCTACGTCGCCACCTCAGCCCAGGACGCGGCCGAGCTCCTGACGGACTACTGCCGCCAGTACGCCGCGGCGCGTGACTGGCACGCCGTCCAGACGGTCACGGACACCGACCGGCGAGCGCCGCTGATGGAACGCATCGGATGGGTGCGCCTGCTCGCGCTGCTGTCGCACGGATCCATCCGCGGAGTGGTCACGTACAGCCCGGCCATGGTCGCCGTCCCGGAAGGCGAGTACGAGGCGGTACGCCCCCTGATGCGTGACCGAGGCGCGTTCCTGGTCACCGCCCGTACCACCACAAACGCACCGCCGAGCCGCACCCCCGCGCAAACCGCCCGCCGACAGGCCCTCGCCGACGCCGACGCCGCCGCCGGCTACGAAGGCCGCGGAGCCGACGGGGGCAGCCTGTGATGAGCGCCCGCGCCCAGCACAGCGGAGCACCCACGGGCATCACCGGGACTGCCGCCGCGGTGCTCTACCTCTGCTGCCGCCGATACCGGCACCGTGACGATCCCGAAGAGCTTGCCCGTGTGGAGGGCGAGGAGTACGCCGAGCAGCACGGCCTCACGATCACCGACACCCTCCGCGCCCCCTACGGCGAGGGATACGACCCCACCCAGCGGCCCGGATGACAGCAGGTCGTGAAGCTGGACGAGGCCGGCGACGTCGCTTTCGTCCTGACCCGGTGGCCGGCCTGCGTCTCCCCACGGCATGAGCAGGTCTACGAGGCGGACCAAGCGCTGCGCCGGTATGGCGCTCAGGTTCGCTACACCTGGCGCTACCGGGAAGCGGGGCCCAGGCCGTGAGCGGCGCCCCCTCCCGGATCGCGGACGGTGCCCGCTCGCCGCTCTGGCTCCGCCTGCAATGATCCGAAACCGGCCCGCCGCTCGACTCGGCTGGGTGTAGGGCGGCAGACTCGAACCCGTCGGGAGGAACGCGATGAGACCCATGCGCGGGCCGTGGCCCACATCCCGCGCACAATCGACGGCATCGCCGACGCGCTGCCTTCCGCAAAGCGCGCCGCGTTCAACGCCGAGGCCCGTAGCACTGAGGCCGCAGACCTTCCCGCGTGCCTGGACAGGTGGTGGGGCACTGCCGTCCTCGAGGCCGCCGCGCCTGCCGAGGAGACAGGCCCGGGGGGAACCGTCTCGATGACGACGCTGACCCTCCGGCGCATTGCGGCCGGCGGTGCGATCGACTGGGACGAGCTCGACGCTATGCGCCGGCGCCGGGGTGCCCGGACCATCGACTGGGACGCCATCGACCGGGCCCGCGCCGCCGCCGGAGCGGCGTGAGCGGCAGCGACAAATTAGACGACGAAGAGGGCTGGCCAGTCGTTCCCTCGGAGCGCGCCGCGGCCGTCCTCAACCACACCGCGCTGCACGACGCGGACGCCTTCAGCGCGTTCTTCGCGGTCACTGTGGCGATCAGCGAGGCACACGAGATGGGCTTCCAGCCGCCCGGCGCCCGCGTCGATGGCGAGGCTGCTGGTACCTGGACCGTCGACCTCCCGTGCGGCCACGGAATGGCCCGCTACACCTATACCGGCAAGCCGCCGACGGTCCTTGATGAGGTCGTCATGCCCAACCTGGACTGACCGCTGAAGTCCCCGGCAGCGCTCTCGCTGCCGGGGACTTCGTCATGTCCGGGCGCAGCCCTCGACTCCCCCTGGCTGGCAGGGGCGCACCCGCGTGCTTGGGCTCTAGAAGGCTCGTGAAGATCTTGGGTTCTGGCCCGGCCGCATCAGCGGCAGGGCCAGACTCGTCTTGTGGCGATGGGTGAGTGGGTCGGCGAGACCGTCGGGCCGGATGTGTGGGAGACGTGCCGGGACCTGATTCCGGCCGGGAGTGTGTTCGCGTTCCTGGCCGAGCATCGTGGCGGGCTGTTTCCGGCTGAGATGTTCGTGGACATGTACCCGTCGGCGAATGGACGGCCGAGCATGCCGCCGCAGATCCTGGCCGCCGCGATCACGCTGCAGGCCCTTAACGGGCTGTCGGACTTCGAGACAGTCCAGGAACTGCGGTGCGACCTGCGGTGGAAGGCCGCATGCGGCCTGGGCCTTCACGACATGGCGTTCGATCCATCACTGCTGGCCTACTTCCGCCGCCGGCTGGCCCGTTCCGCCCGCCCGAACCGCACCTTCGAGGCCGTGCGCGAGGTCGTGAAGGCCACCGGTGTCCTCAAGGGCAAGCACCGCCGGGCGCTGGACTCCACCGTGCTGGACGACGCGGTCGCCACCCAGGACACCGTCACCCAGATCATCGCCGCCGTCCGCGCGGTGATCCGAGAGGTCCCCGGCGCCGACACGGTCGCCGCTGCCCAGTGCACCGCGCACGACTACACCGACCCGGGCAAACCGAAGATTGCCTGGAACGACGAGCAGGCCCGCGCCGAGCTGGTCGACGCGCTGGTCGGTGACGCGCTGCGGCTGCTGGGCCACCTACCCGACCAGCAGCTCGGCGAGAAGGCCGCGAACGCGGTGGGCATCCTGGCCCTGGTCGCCGACCAGGACATCGAGCCCGCCGAGGACTCCGACGGCCGCGACGGACGCTGGCGCATCACCCGGGGCACCGCCCCTGGCCGGATGGTCTCCACCGTCGATCCGGAAGCCCGGCACGTCCACAAGACCCGCAGCCACCGGCAGGACGGCTTCAAGGCCCACCTGGCCATCGAGCCCGAGACCGGCTTATACACCGCCGTCGCCCTGCGGCCCGGCTCCGGGCCCGAGCACCATGAGGCTGCCGTGGGTCTTGAGCTGCTCGCCGACGAGGACACCCCGGTGGACGCCTTCGGTGACACCGCCTACTCCACTGGCGACGCCCGCCAGGCCCTGGACCGGGCCGGGCACCGGCTGTTCCTCAAGCCCGCCCCGCTGCGGCCCGCCGTCCCCGGCGGCTTCACCCTCGATGACTTCGCCATCGACACCACAGCCGCCGTCGTGACATGCCCGGCCGGACACACCGTGGGCCTGTCCGACCCCGGCGGGCAGCACCACCAACGCAAAGCCTCCTTCGGCAACTTATGCACCGGGTGCCCCCTGCGTGAGCAGTGCACCAAAGCCAAGGCCGGACGCATCCTGACCATCCGTCCGCACCACGACCTCCAAGCGGCCGCCCGCCACCAGGCCGCCACCGATCCTGACTGGCAGGCCGACTACCGCCGCTGGAGACCACCGGTCGAACGCGCCGTCGCATGGCTCGTCCACCACGGCAACCGCCGACTCCGCTACCGCGGCACCCTCAAGAACGACGCCTGGCTCCACATCCGAGCCGCCGCCCTCAACCTCCGCCGACTGATCAACCTCGGACTCACCCGCATCGACGGCGCCTGGCACCTCGCCCCAGCCACCACATAACGAAGAGGGGCCATCCGGCCTCCGGCCGGACAGCCCCTCCCCAAGATCTTCATCGGCCTTCCGACTCGGGTAGCTGATTCGCTATCGAGTGGGGCTATAAGAGCCGCCCTCGCCCCGCAGGGTGAGGGCGACCCCGGTTACGGTTCACAGCGCACAACCGAGACTGCTATCTGCGTCTATTCAACCATTGCTTTCCTCGGCCTCAGAGAACGTGAGCCTTGGGCCGGGGGGTGGGCGGCGAGACCAGGAGTAGCGCGTACAGCAGCAACCCACCATTACACTCGCGGGTGTCGCGGAACGCGCCGTCGGCCTCGGCGGGATTAAGCAGTTCCTCGACCTCGGCGGACAGAGTGGCCGTCTCGACCGGCCCTGTGCGATCAGCAACCATGCGATCAGCTCCTTTGAAGAATGGGTTACCAGATTCACATCAGCACAAATCGTCTGCAAGGTGAAAGATCGCCCATTAGTTGATTCGTGTGACCGTACGCCTGCCCAGCAGGAGAGTCCCTCTCTCGACCTACGCTGCGGAAATATCATTTTGGCGGCCATTTCGTCCCCCACCGGCGAGGATGCGCAAGTGGGGGACATGGGGTGGCGAGGTCGGGCCGACGAGGGCCGGGGGGATGGACTCGCCCGGCGTCACCCTCCATCTTGGACTCCGGCGTGAACGAGCGGCGAGGGCGAGGCTTCTTCTTCCCCATGCTCTCCATGATGGACATCCTCCCGGGGCTGAACCCCTGATCTCGGATGTCCGTCAAAGCGGACCAAGCACCACCGAAAGTGAGATAGGGCCGTTAGCTTGACACCCGCGTCAGCTGATGATGCAGGGGGTGAGGGTGTTGGAGGAGGTGAGGAATCCTCCGGGGACGGGGGTGGTGGCGGTGTAGCCGGAGGCGAGTTGGAAGACGGTGAGGTGGGCGAGGCAGGTGGCGTTGCCGAAGGTGTCGGCGACGGCGGTGCACAGGACGGGTCCGCTGGGTCCGTCGGAGTGGAAGGTGACGGTTGATCCGGGGGTGGCGCCGGTGGCGGTGAGGGTGGTGTGGGCGAAGGACCAGGGCAGCGGGGGGAAGTCCAGCGTGTAGCAGGCCGGGTGCGCCGTGAACGTACCGCCGGAGGGCTGGACGGTGACGGTGACCGGTGTGGAGGTGACGTTGGTGCAGGTGCAGGCGGTTCCGGTGGCGGTGACCGTGGCGATGAGGGTGTTGGCGCCGGGGGTGGTGAAGATGACCGGGCTGGTGGCCACCCCGGAGGCGTTGGTGAGCGCGAAGCCGATGATCGCACCGTTGCTGGTGAACGTCACCCCCGCGTTCGGCACCGGCGCCCCGTTGCAGGTGACGGTGGCGGACACGGTGGTGGGCTGGCCCACCGTGACGGTGCCCGCGGGGGGCGTGAGGGTGACAGCGCAGGTGGAGGGCGGCTGGACGGTGACGGTGACCGTGCCGGACGACGTGGTGAAGCATGCCTGTCCGCTGTAGGCGGCGTTGATGGTTCCCGATACCAGGGTGGTGGAGGTGAAGCATGCTTTGCCGGTCGCATCCACCGCAACGGTTTGGTTCAGTCCGCCGGGGCCGGTGAACACCACACTTCCGGTCGGGATGCCTGCGCCGGGGGCGGTGGCGGTGACCTGCGCGCAGACGGTCACGGACTGTCCTGGAGTGGACGGGTTCGGGGTGGCTGTCACCGTCGTGGTGGTCGCAGAGGTGGTGACGCTCAGCGGTGTGAGGGCAGACCCTGAGCCGAGGTAGTTGCTGTCGCCGCTGTAGACGGCCACCACCTGATGCACCCCGGCAATGAGCGGAGTGGTGAGCACGACGGTGGCCTGGCCCGCAGCGTTGACGGTGCCGGTCAGCGCCGGGCCGTCATCGCTGACGATGAACGTCACCGTTCCCGTCGGAACGGGAGTGCCACCGGGCGGAACTGTGGACACCTGCGCCGTCAGCGTCACCGGCTGACCGCACGGCACCGGATTCGGGCTCACCGACACCACCGTCGACGACGTCGGCTGCGCCGTGAAGGTGTAGTTCAGCGCGTTGCTCGGCCCACCGGGAGTGGTCACGGTCACCGGCACGGTGCCCAACCCCGCAGGAGCCGTCACCGTCAGCGACATACCACCCGGGCTCACCACGACGCTCGTTCCCGGCGTGGCCCCGAACAGCACCTGTGTCGCGCCGGTCAGGTCAGTGCCCGTGATGGTCACCGTATTGCCCCCTGCGGGCACTCCCTGCGCCGGACTGAGGAAGATCAGATGCGGGACCGGCGGAAACACACTCACGTTACCCGAGTTCCTGTTGGTGACGTAGATGTTGCCGTTGGGCGCCACCGCCACCGCCTCCGGCTGGGTGCCGGCGGGGAGGGTGGTGGTGACGGTGTTGGTGGCACTGTCGATCACCGTCACATTGCCCGAGGTAGCGTTGAGGACGTAGACGTTGCCGTTGGGCGCCACCGCCACCGCCCGCGGACCGGTGCCGGCAGTGAGTGTGGTGGTGACGGTGTTGGTGGCACTGTCGATCACCGTCACATTGTTCGAGCCGAAGTTGGCGACGTAGACGTTGCCGTTGGGCGCCACCGCCACCGCCCGCGGAGTGGTGCCGGCGGTGAGGGTAGCGATGACGGCGTTGGTGGCACTGTCGATCACCGTCACATTGCCCGAGTTCCTGTTGGTGACGTAGACGTTGCCGTTGGGCGCCACCGCCACCGCAGTCGGATTGGTGCCGGCGGTGAGGGTAGCGATGACGGTGTTGGTGGCACTGTTGATCACCGTCACCCTGTTCGAGGGACCCTTGGGGACGTAGACGTTGCCGTTGGGCGCCACCGCCACCGCATTCGGACCGATGCTGGCGGGGAGGGTGGTGGTGACGGTGTTGGTGGCACTGTTGATCACCGTCACATTGCCCGAGGTACCATTGGGGACGTAGACGTTGCCGTTGGGCGCCACCGCCACCGCCACCGGGCTGGTGCCGGCGGGGAGAGTGATAGCGGCGAGCAGCGCCATGTGCTGCTGCGCTCCAGCCACGCTCCCGGCGCCGAGCGCGGCCAGCCCTGCAGCTGCTTGCCCTTGGGCGAGAAGAGCGGAGATCTGCGGCGGCAGCCACAGTTGTGCGTTTGTGTTCATGGTCAGGGAGCCTCTCGATTCGCTCTGAGCGGCACTGCCCATGCGGCCGAGGCATGGACAACGCCAGATGACGTCGGCACCAGAACGCCTTGCTCCCGAAAGGGCGGCACCACACAGCACGAACGAACCGAATGATCGCATAGTGGGCTGCTCATCCAGGAGGGATGGGCAGCCCACCGGTTCACATCCATTAGGCATCTGGCACGACAGTCAACCAACCCTTCAGACGCACATTCACCCGACCGGCCCACCACCCCCGCCCGACTCTCCACAACGCAGAGCCCCACAGCACCAGAGCAAGACAGCAAAATCCCCCACCTGCACAGCCAACGAGACCGACCTTCCCTCACAGCGTAGAAACCGTGACTGCAGGGGAAGTTGGAAGTCATGGCGGACAAAAGGCGGGAATTCGACACGGAGTTCAGTGCGGGGGCTGTGCGGATCGTCACCGAGACCCGCAAGCCGATCGCGCAGGTCGCCAAGGATCTCGGTATCAACGAGACCACGTGTCCTCGTACTCGTCTGAGTGCACCACCGAGTACAGAGTTAGGCTCTGTTGCTGATCTTGTGACGTGGCCCGGTTCAGGTCCGTAGGAGGATTCGGGTGCGGAGGAGGTCGGGTTTGGCTCGGCGGTACCCGGTGCGCTTGAGGAGCTTAAAAGTTACGTGGAATCTGCCGGGGTGATCATGTCTCCCTGGTGCAACCACGGACTTGGGAGATGGCTTGAGCGGCACGACGGTGCTCACAGAGAAGTGGCCGGTGCTCGGCCGGCACGCGCAGGCGGCGGCCTGGCTGACGGTCTGGACGGATCTCGGACGTGCGCCACGCACGATCGACGCGTACGGGCGGGGACTGGCCGAATACCTGCTGATGTGCGAGCGGGAGGATGTCGATCCGGTCACCGCGAACCGTTCCCATGTCGCCGTCTACGTACGGGAGTTGAGCTCGCGGCCGCACCGCCGGGGCGCGAACGTGATCTCGATCGACTCGGGGGCGGGACTGGCGAACGCGACGATCCAGCAACGGCTCGTGCCGGTCCGCCTGTTCTACGACTTCCTCATGGAAGAGGGGCTGCGGGAATCCAACCCCGTCGGCCGCGGTCGGTACACCCCCGGCCGACGGAACGGCGGTCCGCAGCGCGGCCTGGTGCCCCGGCTGACGAAGCTGCCGTGGATTCCCGGAGAACAGCAGTGGCTCAGCGTCCTGGAGATGGCCAAGCGCGAGCCCGTACGCAACCGCGTGATGCTCGCCCTGGCCTACGACGCCGCCCTGCGCCGCGAGGAACTGTGCTCACTGCGGACCGACGACGTCGATCCGGCCCACCGCACGCTGCGCATACGGGCGGAAACAACGAAGAACCGGCTGGAGCGGGTGGTGCCCTACTCGGCACCGACCGGGATACTGCTGTCGGACTACCTCGCCCACCGCGCCCGGATCAGCCGGGCCCGAGGGCCGCTGTTCTTGTCGGAGTCGCGGCGCAATCACGCCCAGCCGCTGAGCCTGTGGACCTGGTCAAAGGTGGTCCGACGGATCGCGCTGACCTCCGGCGTCGAGCGGTTCTCCACGCATACCACCCGGCACCTGTGTCTGACCGATCTGGCCCGCATGGGCTGGGAGTTGCACGCGATCGCGTCGTTTGCCGGACACCGTCACACCGACTCCACGCTCCAGTACATCCACCTCTCCGGCCGGGACCTGGCGGAAAAGCTGGCCCGCGGCATGGACCATATTCACGCCTGGCGAATACAGATGCTCATCGCCCCGGCCGGCGCGACGGCGGAGGTGTCGCGGTGAGTGCACCGTCGCTGGTCATCGCCACTGAGGACGCCGGTGGTCGCTGGTCCTGGCCGATCGTCCCGGGCCGCTACGACACGACCGTCGCGGTCCGTCCTGTTGAGGCACGGGCCGTTCTCGAGCTCGGCGTGCGCAATCTGCGCCGGCTGCAGTACCACGACCCGGCCGCACCGGGCTGGCGCGTGATCGCACGGCTGTTGGGACCGCTCGAGGCGGTCAACGCCGCACTCGACTCGCCGCCCACCCCGCACCGCCGACGGGCCATGCTCGACGTGATCGCCCTGCTGCTGACGCACAGCGCGGAGACCGGACGGGCCTACTGGGGCTGGACCATGCAGGAATGGACCCGTCTACTCGGCCGCACCCAGGCCGAGTTCCGCCAGCACGCACCCGGCTGGGCCGGGGACGAAGTCCGCCCCTACCTCGCGGCGCACGCCTACCTGCTCGGCTCTTTCAACGAGTTCCACCGGCTCAGCAGTTTCCAACGTCTCACGCTGTCCTGGCGGATCTTCGGACGCGACCGCGTCACCAGCGAGATCACCCGCATCCGCACGGTCCTTCGCACCTGGGGCTATCAGCTGGGCCAGGACGACGACACGCTGCTGCCGGCGGTCGCCTGCCAGCTGTTTCTGCTTAATCACAGCCCGCACCTGGAAGACATGGGCACCGCGCTGTTCGACAGGGTCCGCCGCGAACGGCTGCTGGAGGGCTCCCAGCTGAACACCCTGCACGCTCTGCAGCGAGCGGTCGCCGAGCTCGGTTTCTGCGAGCCGCCCCTGCAGAGCACCGGCCGCCACTCGGTGCGGGCCACTGGCGGCGCCAAGATCTGGGAACAGTGGGCCGACCGCTGGCACGACACCTCCACCCTCACCCCGCGCGTCCGCGGCAGCATCCGCTCCACCCTCCTGCGGGTCGGCCGGTGGATTGCCGCCGAACAGCCCGACGCCGCCGATCCCACCGACTGGACCCGGCAGACCTGCGCGACCTGGATCGCGGCACTGGACCGGATGAAAGTCGGCGACTACGTCCAGCGCGCGGTCGGTCTCAAGGACCGGCTCGGCAAGCCGCTGGAGGCGCCCACCAAGGCCGGGCAGATCACCGCGCTGCGGACCTTCTTTCGGGACTGCCAGGAGTGGGAGTGGCTGCCCCGCCGGTTCGACCCACTACGCGCTCTGGCGATCCCCCGCAGCATCACCGCCCTCCTCGGCCCCGATCCACGCGTGATCGCCGACGAGGTCTGGGCGAAGCTGTTGTGGGCCGGTCTCAACCTCGATCCCGCGGATCTTCCGCAGACCCGGTCCGGGCACTTCCACCCCTTCGAACTGGTCCGCGCGGTCACGCTGACCTGGCTGTTCTCCGGCCAACGCAGCAACGAGATCGCCCGGTTGAGGCTGGGCTGCATCCGCTGGCAGCAAGACGGAGATCCCATCGCGGGCGACTCACAGCAGGTGCTGGCCCGCGATGCGGTCTGCCTGCTCGACGTCCCAACCCACAAGACCGGCACCGCCTTCACCAAGCCGGTCGACCCGATCCTCGGCCAGGCCATCGACGCCTGGCAGGCCGTCCGCCCGGACCAGCCGAAGTTCACCGACCGCCGCACCAGCGAGCACGTCGAGCTGCTGTTCGCCGTCCGGGCCCGCCGGGTCTCCACCAGCTACATCAACAACACCATCATCCCGATGCTCTGCCGCAAGGCCGGAGTCCCGGACGCCGACGTCCGCGGGAACATCACCAGCCACCGATCCCGGTCCACCATCGCCAGCCAGCTCTACAACGCCAAGGAACCGATGACGCTGTTCGAGCTGCAAGCCTGGCTCGGCCACCGATCGCCACAATCCACCCAGTACTACGCGAAGATCACCCCGAACACTCTGTCCAAGGCGTACTCCGAAGCTGGCTACTTCGAGCGGAACGTCCGCACCATCGAGGTCCTGGTCGACCGCGACGCGGTCGCCTCCGGCGCCGCCGCGACCGGCGAACCCTGGCAGCACTACGACCTCGGCCACGGCTACTGCACCTACACCTTTTTCGAGCAGTGCCAGCACCGCATGGCCTGCGCACGCTGCGACTTCTACACCCCCAAGGACTCCACAAGAGCCCAACTCCTGGAAGCCAAGGGCAACTTGCAGAAGATGGCTGTCTCGATCCCACTCACCGAGGATGAGCAAGCAGCCGTCACCGACGGCCAGACCGCGCTCGACCGCCTCCTCGACAGACTCGCCGACACCCCCACCCCCGCCGGACCAACACCCCGACAGCTCGACGTCCCGGTCGGCGCCACCCTCCTGCCGATACTCGACGTCCGCCAGGGCAAAGCACAGCAAGCTTGACAATTCTGATTCCACAGAATCGTCCTTGTGACCTGCCGGGCGTTTCCCCTTGAGCGTGGACACCCTGATCATTGGATCGTGATGATCCATAGGACAGGAGTTCCCGTTGGGGACGTCGAAGTACTCGCCTGAGTTCCGGGCCGATGCCGTCGCGCTGTATCACTCGAGCCCGGGTGGGACGTACGCGTCGGTGGCCAAGGACCTGGGCGTCAACCACGAGACGCTCCGCACGTGGGTGCGGGATGCCGAGCAGGCCGCCCGGCCCGGGGCGGTGGAGGCCACCGCGATGGAGAAGGAGAACCGGCAGCTGAGGGCGCGGGTGAAGGAACTCGAGCTCGAGCGGGAGATCCTGCGGAGGGCCGCGAAGTATTTTGCGGCGGAGACCAGTTGGTGAGCAGCCGCTTCCAGTTCGTCGAGGATCACCGTGGCGCCTTCGGCGTCAAGCGGCTGTGCCGGGTACTCGCGGTCTCGCGTTCCGGCTTCTACCGGTGGCTGGCCGGCGCATCCGCGCGGGCCAGCCGGGCGAGGGCGGATGCCGAGCTCGCCGAGCGCATCAACCGGATCCATCAGGAATCGGACGGCACCTATGGGGTTCCGCGCGTCACCGCCGAGCTGAAGGAGGCCGGGAAGCCGGTCAATCACAAGCGGGTCGAGCGCGTCATGCGCAAGTTCCACATCGTCGGGCTGCACCTGCGCAAGAAGGTCCGCACCACCATTCCCGAGCCGTCGGCGACACCGGTGCCGGACCTGCTCCAGCGGGACTTTGCTGCCCCGGTGCCGAACACCAAGTACGTGGGCGACATCACCTATCTCCCGATCGGCAACGGCCAATTCCTTTATCTGGCAACGGTGTTGGACCTGTGCTCGAAACGCCTGACGGGCTGGTCGATCGCCGACCACATGCGGACCTCGCTGGTCACCGACGCGCTCAGGGCCGCAGCGAGGGCCCGCGGCGGGGACGGCCTGCGCGGGGCGATATTTCACAGCGACAACGGGGCGCAATATGTGTCGAAGGAGTTCGCCCAGGTCTGCTCGGAGCTGGGCGTGACCAGATCGCGAGGCACGGTCGGCACAAGTGCGGACAACGCCGCCGCGGAGAGTCTGAACGCGACCATGAAGCGCGAAACGCTCCAGGGCCGCAAGCGGTGGAACGGGGCCAGTGAGGCCCGCCTCGCGGTCTTCCGCTGGGCGACCCGCTACAACACCCGCCGACGGCACTCCCGCCTCGGCCAGATCAGCCCGATCACCTACGAACAGCGATCAACTACGCTGGCCACCGCCGCATGACAACCGGTGTCCACGATCACGGGGAAGGCCCCGGTCTTTTCGACGGCCTCGCCGAGGTTGTGCCACAGATGCCAGGCGTCTGCGACCTGCACCGCTTGCGGGGCTCCGCTGCGGGTACCCTCGGCGTAAGCTCCGGCCCGGTCCCGGCAGATGATTTCCACCTCCGGATGGCTCTTCAGCCATGCGGCCAGCGGCCCGGCATCCCGGCCGGGCAGCACGTCCACCGGGCGCCGCCTCTCCAGGTCCACCAGGATCGTGGCGTACGAATCGCCCTTGCGCAGCGCGAAATCGTCGACACCGAGCACGCGGATCTCTCCCACTGGTTCTTCCGGCGCGGCGCGGACCAGGCGTAACAGCGTGTCCTTGGCTACGCGCAGGCCCAGCACACCGGCCAGGCGGGCGCCCGCGCGGCCGGCCAGCGCGAGAGCGATCGAGGTCAACTGCTCACGCACGAGTGGCGTGTAGCGGGCATGTGGGCTCGTTAACCCTGCAATCTGTTCGGCGAACGTCGCCGCCGGGCACGCCGGATTCGAGCACTTGAACCGACGCACCAGCAGCTCGATCACCACTCCGGCCCCACCGACCGCGGCGTCCGCGAGCCGTCGCATGTACCGGCCGTGCACCCGTCCCGACGCACTACCGCAGTGCGGGCAGTTCGCACCTACCGAGCGGGCCCGGGCATGCATCGTGACCACCCCGGCCACGGCCCGCTCGACCAACTCCACCACGACGCCGGCCAGATGAGGGAACAACACCTCGAAACTCCGCGAAGAACACGCGAGCCATGATCACAGCCACCACTGACACTGCCTGCGTCACAAGATCAGCGCCAGAGCCGGAATCCGTGAGCGGCCAGTACGGCCGCCACGTCATGCGTGACCTGTTCGCTGAAACGCGGGGCCGCGCCCGAGGCCGGGGCTGGGACCGGATAAGCCCGATCCCAGCCCCCGATGAAGTCCATCACTCGACCGACTCCCCGACCATCAGGGCCTTGGCGCGGTAGGCCACGCCCGAGGACACCTGGCCGTTGAAGGGATTGGCCCAGGAGTTGGCCATCACCGGCCGCACCGTGCGGCTGGCATGACACAAGTAGCACCCGAACGCTCCCGAGCAGTCAAGGCGAATCAGAGCGCCCCAGAGCGACAGATACGCGTGCGGCCCGTAGTGGCGACCCCAAAGGGGAATAACTAGCATGCCTCTGGGCAAAATGAAGCGGAGAGCGGCGGAGGGCGATGATTCACCGCACTCGGAAAGCCACCCTCTCGGCGCCAGCGAGGGTGGCTTTCCACTTGCCGCAGCAGCCAACGACAGTCGCCCAGACCAGCCCAGGGCCCAGCGATGACCACGAGCGCCGATACCTAGCCCCGCGGCGGCCGGAACGCACCAGCCGGGACCGCAGGTGGGACAGCACAGGGACCGCGGCCTGTCCGGGGCGGTTCAGCAGAGCGCCCTGGAACAAGCACGCTCGTGAGCGACCTGCCAGCGGTAGACCCAAAGTGGAGTAACTCCGCACATTCCTGGACAGAATGGAGCCAAGGCCGGTGGGCTGCGCAGATCACACCACGCCCCGAAAGCCACCCTCCCGTGGGCGTGAGGGTGGCTTTCCACTTACTGCGAGCCGGTGACAGCCGTCCAGACGGGCCCAGGGCCAGCAGCGTCGTTGCATAACCCTCACAGTGGCCGGATGTCAACGGCCTCTTGGGGCGCCCCGCTGGCGGCCTGGAGACATCCCCGCTGGTGGACGGCATGATCGCCCCACTCGCGGCCAGATGTTCTCCCCGCCTTCGGTCGGTGTGGATCAGCTGAAGGGCTTCACGCCCTTCCCGGTGGTGGCCTCGGTGAGCCGGAACGAATCACCCTGGGTGACAACGACATGAGCGTGATGCAGAAGGCGATCGACAGTCGCTGTGGCCAAGGTCTTGGGCATGATCTCGTCGAAGCCCGAGGGGTGGAGGTTGCTGCTGACCGCGATCGAGCGCCGTTCGTAGGCGGCATCGACCAAGCGGTAGAAGCCCTCGGCGGCGTCCTCGGAGACGGGCAGGAGCCCGATGTCGTCCACGATGATCAGATCTGAGCGGATGATCCTCGCGAGCGCTCGGGCGATGGAGTCGTCCGCGCGGTGGCGGCGGACCAGAGAGCCGAGGTCCTCGATGGTGAACCAGGAGACGGCCAGGCCGGCTTCGACCGCGGTCTGACCGAGGGCCTCGGTGAAGTGGCTCTTGCCCGTGCCGCTTGGCCCGCAAATACAAAAGGACTCCCGGCGGCCGACCCACTCCAGGGTCTTGAGCGCGTCCTGGGTGGCCCTGGGTATCGAGGACTCGGTCTCGCGCCAGTCGCCGAAGGTCTTGCCGGTGGGGAAGCCGGCCCGCTTGCGGCGGGTGTGCAGGTTGGCGCGGTCTCGTCCGGCGGCCTCCTCGGCGAGAAGGACGCGGACGACCTCGGCCGGGTCCCACCTCTGGGCCTTCGCGGTGGGGATGATGTCGGTCAACGACCGGCGGATGTGCGGGAGTTTGAGCCGCCTGGTGAGCTCGATGGCCTCGGCGAGGGGGTCGCCGTTGGTGCCGGGAACGGTGCGAAGAGGGGTGGCCATCAGTCGAGATCGCTTTCGTCGTACTCGGAAACGTCCGAGGCGGTGGTGGACTGGCCGAACGCGGACCAGGCGCCGGTGCCGGGCTGCAGGGAGTGGTCCTCGCTGCGGCGGTGGAGCTCGGCCGGTCCATGGACGGCCTGGTAGTCGAGGATGGACAACAGGTCCTTGTCGGCGAACCTGCCGGTGACCGCGGCGGTGCCGAGCGCGCGGTCAACTTCCGCTGCGGAGTGCAGTTTTGCCAGGGCGACGACCTCGGCCATCTTCGCCTTGATCCGCCGGACTCCGGCGGCCGCAGCCTCGATGAGCCAGCTCGCGGCGCCGGGGCCGAGGGCGAGGAACGCGGCCTCCTCGGCGCTGGTGGCCTTCGGGATGCGGTCGCCCTGCTTGTCCTCGCGGGGCGGGTAGTGAGCATCGTCCAGGACCGGAGATCCCGGCTCACCGCGGCGGTGGCGGGCGACCTCGCGGGCCGAGCCGGTCTCGCCGACTGCGGTGACGATCAGCTCGTCGCCGTGGAAACGGGCCCAGACCCGGGTGTCGATCAGCTCGTGCGGGACCGAGTAGCGCACCGCCTCGACCGAGATCGTCGCGTCCCAGCAGACCCGGCGGGTGGTGCCGAACGCTGCGGTGAACGGGCTCTTCGGCAGCGGGTGCAGCCGCTGGACTTCCTCGGCGAGCCGCTCGACGGGCTTGCGCCGAATCGCCTTGTGAATACGGGAGTTAACCTCTTCACAGAACGCCCGGCAGGCCGCCTCCAGCTCGCCGAAGGTCTGGTACTGCTCGCGCAGATTCACGTCCTTCGGCACGAGATCTGCCTTCGCGATCTTCACCGTGGACTCCGAGCCGCCCTTCGTTTCCGGATCCGCCGGCAGGCAAGTACGTATGGTCGTGCCGTAGGGGGCCTTCCCCGTGATCGTGGACACCGGTTGTCATGCGGCGGTGGCCAGCGTAGTTGATCGCTGTTCGTAGGTGATCGGGCTGATCTGGCCGAGGCGGGAGTGCCGTCGGCGGGTGTTGTAGCGGGTCGCCCAGCGGAAGACCGCGAGGCGGGCCTCACTGGCCCCGTTCCACCGCTTGCGGCCCTGGAGCGTTTCGCGCTTCATGGTCGCGTTCAGACTCTCCGCGGCGGCGTTGTCCGCACTTGTGCCGACCGTGCCTCGCGATCTGGTCACGCCCAGCTCCGAGCAGACCTGGGCGAACTCCTTCGACACATATTGCGCCCCGTTGTCGCTGTGAAATATCGCCCCGCGCAGGCCGTCCCCGCCGCGGGCCCTCGCTGCGGCCCTGAGCGCGTCGGTGACCAGCGAGGTCCGCATGTGGTCGGCGATCGACCAGCCCGTCAGGCGTTTCGAGCACAGGTCCAACACCGTTGCCAGATAAAGGAATTGGCCGTTGCCGATCGGGAGATAGGTGATGTCGCCCACGTACTTGGTGTTCGGCACCGGGGCAGCAAAGTCCCGCTGGAGCAGGTCCGGCACCGGTGTCGCCGACGGCTCGGGAATGGTGGTGCGGACCTTCTTGCGCAGGTGCAGCCCGACGATGTGGAACTTGCGCATGACGCGCTCGACCCGCTTGTGATTGACCGGCTTCCCGGCCTCCTTCAGCTCGGCGGTGACGCGCGGAACCCCATAGGTGCCGTCCGATTCCTGATGGATCCGGTTGATGCGCTCGGCGAGCTCGGCATCCGCCCTCGCCCGGCTGGCCCGCGCGGATGCGCCGGCCAGCCACCGGTAGAAGCCGGAACGCGAGACCGCGAGTACCCGGCACAGCCGCTTGACGCCGAAGGCGCCACGGTGATCCTCGACGAACTGGAAGCGGCTGCTCACCAACTGGTCTCCGCCGCAAAATACTTCGCGGCCCTCCGCAGGATCTCCCGCTCGAGCTCGAGTTCCTTCACCCGCGCCCTCAGCTGCCGGTTCTCCTTCTCCATCGCGGTGGCCTCCACCGCCCCGGGCCGGGCGGCCTGCTCGGCATCCCGCACCCACGTGCGGAGCGTCTCGTGGTTGACGCCCAGGTCCTTGGCCACCGACGCGTACGTCCCACCCGGGCTCGAGTGATACAGCGCGACGGCATCGGCCCGGAACTCAGGCGAGTACTTCGACGTCCCCAACGGGAACTCCTGTCCTATGGATCATCACGATCCAATGATCAGGGTGTCCACGCTCAAGGGGAAACGCCCGTAGTGCCTCGCGACCTCGACAATCTCCGGGTTACGGACCGCGATCCCGGCGACGTGGTCGGTGGTGACCGTCTTCTCGTTGTCCGTGAGGACGTAGGCCGGGACCCCGCCGATCCTTCGCAGCGTGGCGTCCAGACAGGCGGTGACGGTCGGCAGCGTCTTGTCCCAGATCGGGATGACGACGCGGAAACGAGACCAGGCCAGCCACGCGCAGAACAGGGTCGTCTTCCTGCCCTTGATCACCGGGCCGTCGCCGAAGTCGTACTGAAGCCAGAGCCCGGGCTCGGTCACCCACGGTCGATAGACCCGCCGCCGACCTGCCCTGAACTGGGCTTTTGCCTCGGCGACGGTGCGGCGGGTGGTCCGTTCCCCGCCAGTGAAGCCCATCGCGGCGATCCTCTTGTGGACCACGTCCGCGCGGATCTTGCCCTGCGAGCGGACCACCAGCTCCTCGATCTTCGGCAGATAGTCGTCGATCTGCCGGGCCCGGTGGCGGCGCTTGTCGGGCTGCTGTCCTGCGGCCCGCATCTTCACATACCGGGCCACCGTGTGGTGGTCGCACCCGGCCAGCTCCGCCGCGGCGCGGTAACTGCCCGTGAGGTCGTAAGCCTCAAGGATTTCCATGATCTCGTGTGCCACGAACGCGGAAGGAGCGCGCAATGTAGGCAAGCTCTCTCAAAGCGATGCTATGTGAGAGATGAAGGAATTGGCCCTTCGGAGCCGCCTTGCAGGAGGAGGCTTCAAACCCCCACATGCTGCGGAAGCGGTGACGCGACCGTGGTGAGCGATGTGGAAAAGGCGCCCGAGAGGCGTCAGGTAGGGATCAGGAAGACGAACGCAAGTGAACCACTGCTGAAGTGTCGTTATGGAGAATCAAGTGGCATCGAAACCGGGCCCTGAGATTGTGTCCGGGATAAGCCTGACGGGAAACCTGTCTACTGGTCAGGCGGTGTCCGGCATGGAGGTGGCGTGAGCCTGATCTGCCGCTCTCGCATGGAACGTGGGAAGGCACGTCCCGACACAGCACTCGCCCAAGGGTAGTGCGAGAGGGAGCCCTCCAAGCGGCTGAACCGCAAGGAGCTGAGTACCGTCGCGGGACGCGTTGGCGGACCGGTCCGTAGTAGTGCCGAAGCCTCTGTAATGGGGGTGGAGCGAAGGGACCGGGTCATCCGTGGCTGTGTGTGTCAGGTCAACCGGACGTTCTCCGGGAGGAGCCGATGGACAAGCTGAAAGCACCGGACAAGCCGTTCAGTATCTCCAAGTGGGAAGTACTGGAGGCATATCGGGAGGTGAAAAGGAATCAGGGAGCACCAGGGGTGGATGGGCAGTCCATCGACGACTTCGAGGAGGATCTGAAGGGCAACCTTTATAGAATCTGGAACAGGATGTCGTCAGGGACGTACTTTCCTCCTCCGGTGCGTGCGGTGGAGATCCCGAAGCAGCATGGTGGAGGCACGAGAATGCTCGGCATTCCCACCGTGGCGGATCGTGTGGCGCAAACCGTAGTAGCCAGACACCTGGCAGTCCGCGTGGAGCCTGTGTTCCACAAGGATTCCTACGGATATCGACCTTATCGGTCGGCCCTTGACGCGGTGGAAACCTGCCGACGGCGCTGCTGGAAGGACAACTGGGTTATCGATCTCGATATTCAGAAGTTCTTCGACAGCGTCCGGTGGGACCTCGTTGTCAAGGCTGTGGAGGCTCACACCGACGCCGTTTGGGTGAAGTTGTATGTTAAGCGGTGGCTCGAAGCGCCGCTTCAACTGCCCGACGGCACCTTGCAGAAGCGGAGCCAAGGAACCCCTCAGGGATCGGCGGTTTCGCCCGTGCTGGCGAACCTGTTCATGCACTACGCGTTTGACATGTGGCTCGCCCGGAACCACCCGGACGTCACGTTCGAACGCTATGCCGACGACGCGGTCGTGCACTGCATCAACATCCGCCAGGCGCGGAGGGTGTTGGCAGGGCTCACGGACAGGATGGAAGAAGTCGGGCTGCGGCTGCATCCCGACAAGACCAGGATCGTGTACCTCAAGGATGGGAGGCGACGTGGCTCGTACGAGAACACGTCGTTCACCTTCCTCGGATTCACGTTCCGAGCCCGCGGGGCGCGGAACAGGGACGGTGAGAGAAGAAGATCAGCCGGGAAGTCCGCTCGTGGCGGCTGCACCGGAAGACCCAGTTCACCTTCACCGAACTCGCCCAGCGGATCAACCCCGTTGTACGCGGGTGGATGCAGTACTTCGGCGCGTTCTGTCGCTCCGCGCTGTATCCCCTCCTCCAGCGCATTAATGCCTACCTGTTGCGCTGGGTCCGCAGGAAGTACAAGCGGCTCCGGGCATTCAAGAAGGCCCACAGGTGCTGGAAACGCGTGATCCGCCAGTACCCCAGGCTCTTCGCCCACTGGGCATGGATGCCGGACGTGTGGTGACCAGGACGACAAGAGCGGAGTGACGAGAGATTGTCACGCTCCGTTCTGAGGGAGCCCGGAGGTGAGATCCCTCCGGGCCACCCGACCCTGCTGTTCTTCACCCGCTCCAGCGTCGTCGAGCGGGATTACTCGGAGCGAGCGGGGAGAAATCTGGCCGTACACGGGAACCCATGCCGTACGTGGGGAAAACCGTGGCCATAGATTGCGCCGTATATGGCCGCCACCAGGGAGCTTACGGAGACCGCCGTCAGCCGGATCGCGGCAGGTGGGACCGTAGGTGGGACGGCGGACTGTCCAGGGTGGTCTAGAGCGGACTACCCTCGCGGCATGAGCATGCCGACAGGCCACCCGTTGCCGCCCTACCAGCTGGCGGCCGGCAAACTGCGCAAGCAGATCCAGGAAGGCAAGCTGAAGCCCGGCGACCGGCTCCCTTCCTCACGCGAACTGCGCGCGGAACTCGGCATCGCCAACGCCACCGTCCACAGCGCCCTACGGGTACTGCGCGATGAGGGGCTGGTCTACTCCGTCCCCAACCGCGGCACCTACGTCAGCGACCCCACCAGCGCGGAACACACGGGCCAATTCAAGATCGATTACACCCCGCCCGCCTGGTACAGCGCCGCCAAGGAAGAGACCGCCTCCGCCAACAAGACGGCCCCCTCCTCCGTGACCGACGTCCTCACCCAGACCCTGGAGCAGCTGCGCGAGATGGCTGCGGAGATCACCGCCCTCAAGCAGCACGTCGAGACTCTTGAGGGCAAGGTCCAGAAGCTAGAGCAGAAAGACGCTCGCTGAGGCGACCGGCACGCTCACGCACCTCAGCCATCTCCCGGTTCAACTGCGCAGCCGCCTCCGCGATCGCAGCCAGCAGCCTCAGATCCGTCTCGTTCACGGCGCACATCCCCGATTCGTCTGTCATTTCGCTTCCACCCCAGTTAGCGCCCGCGTCCTTACCAACCCGCGCACCAAATCGGTTGGTTGAGGTAGCGGAAGCGGCACAACCACCCTGGTAAGCCCCCGGAAGCCTTGGTAAGCACGGTCCCGCTCACCACGCACCGGCACCCGGCCTACGCACTGTCGCCTGACACCAGCACCACCTTGCGGGCAGCGCACAGCCGCCACAGCGGCATATCCCGCCCACCGGCCGGCATCACCCCGGGGACCCGCCACAGGGGAAACAGACCGCAGCCGCAGCCCGCATGACGGCACGTTTCTGCACTCACCGCTCACCGCGAACACGGCGCACTCCTCCACTCCGTCGGACCCATACAGGTGGGCGGAGAAGATACGCGTAATAGCCACCACTTCGTAGCAGAGCGTGACGATCGAATGCGATGAGTGTGCGTACGTTCCGTGATCTGGCCCGGACCCCGCTGCCGGGTTCGCCTCTGTCTATGGTGGCCGCTGTCAGTCGGTACCGGCGGCGGCACCAGCGCCCCGCAGACCTACACCCGGCTGTCGTCGCCCGGCATCTGACGCCCGGGACACCGGGGCCGGCCGTCGCTGATTGCCAACGGCCTGTCGGACAAGGCACCCTTGCTGACCGGCCACATGTCCCCCAACTCACCCGTCCGAGCGACAACAAGAATGCCATACCGTCCGAAACTGCACTCGGAAGCTCGTCCGGTACGCGGGCCTGTTGCTTGGCGTCCCCCAGCTCGTGCTGCTGGTGCGTCACCGGTCCGTCTGTGCATCGCCGTCGTCAGCCAGGTCTCGGGTTTGCGAGACGTACCTTGTCAGCTCGTCCGCGGCGTCATACATCGCCGCGGACTGCCGGGCTGCCTCTCCGGCGTCGAAGCGGTCGGAGTCGAGGCCCATCGCGATCTCTGCGGACGCGGCGAAACCGTGGCCAGCCACCCTCAGCGCCAGTGCGGTCACCGCCATCTGCTGGTAAGCGCACGGCAGCCTGTCGATATTGTGTTCGGCGAACTGCGCGAGAGAGAACGACCGGGACGCCTCCGCCGTCAGCATCGCCGACGCACTGCGCTCATACCCGGTCAACCGGCCCCTGTCCACATCGGCCTGCAGCTCGCCGCCACGCAGCCCCTCCTCAATCTGCTCCACCAGCGCCTTCAGGACGCCGAGGAACTGCGCAGCCTCACCCCGCTCTCCCCTCGGGTGGTGTTTCCCTGGAGACCGGTTGACCCTGATCCCCGCACTGAGTGACTCGATCGCCCGCTTCAGACGAAGCGCTTCCGGCAGTGGGATCACGTGAGCACGGGCACCACGCGATTCGTCATTGCTCATGCCCCAGCAGCGTAGTGAGCCCGAGCCCAGCAGACGGCGACAACGGACACACCTCACCCGCTACAAAGCGCAGCACAGAGCGCCACGCCCAGGGGTATTCCGCACCGTCGGGCTCCAGGCGTGCGGATCCCTCGATTCTGCGGCCGGTAGAGTCCGACGTCGCAGCGCTGCAGAGTTGGTGACCACCGTGATCGCCCAGGACCCGAGTTGGTGGTGGTCAACGCATGGCCTGTACCACTGTCCCGTGCGGCGGCGTCGGGATCATGAGGGCCGGCCCTTCGGCGGGCTGGTAGCGGGAAGCCATGCCCAGAAAAAGAGCAAACAGGGCCGGAGCGTGACCGCCGACCCCGACTGGGGGCTACTTCGATGCGGCGGAGCACGCCGGCGCCCGCGCGGCCTCCGCCCGCGACCTGGCCCAGCTCGGCCGCCCCGCAGGACCACGAGCTTGCACTTCGAGCACGCGCTCAGACTCAGGAAACCAGGGTTCGACCGGACCAGGTCAGGGACCGCGTCGGTCTCGATGCCGGGGTCGCCCGGGCGGAGTCGGCCTGCGTGCTCGGGGCGGGCACGGCCGCTGCCACGCCCTGGCCGTCCACAGGTGTCCGACGTGCCCGGGCCTGGTCATCGAGGGCCGGCAGAGCGCCCACGACCCGCCAGGCCCCTGGGGTGGGGGCAGACGATCCGCAGGAGGCAGGAATACTCAGTGCGACCACGCGCCGCTGACCGTGCATCTGACGGTGATCGCGCAGTCCAACCGGCAACGGGAATAGGCCGTTTGGTAGTCTCTTGCGGCTCAGTGTGGTGGTGGGCCGACGATCGAACCGATCGCCCCGCCGACCGCGACGACGAGCAGCAGGAAGAGCAAACATCCCTTGGTGGAGAACTGCACGATGACCCCCTTTGTCGCTCTGTATGAGGAACCATCGGTGCAGCGGCCGGTTCAGCGGGCGGATGGATCGCTTTAGCTGGGCCGCTGGCGACTCTCGTGAACTGCTCTGGTCAGTACAGTTCGGTCTCGACGAACCCGGCGTCTGCCGCCTCGGCGAAGCTGAAGGCGGCGGCAGCAGCAACAGGGTCGAAGGGTAGCAGCGGGCTGTCTTTCAGCGTCAGGCCCATGCCGGCCAGCTTCGCCTTGACCTCGTCGATCGACTTCGCCCCGAAGTTGCGGACCTGGAGCAGCTCCGCTTCTGATCGGGCCACGAGCTCACCCACCGAGTGGACGGCCTCACGCTTGAGGCAGTTGTAGGAGCGGACCGACAGTTCCAGCTCCTCGATGGGCAGCGCCAGGTCCTCAGTGAGTGCGGCGTCCGTCGGCCACGGGCCCATGTCGATGCCCTCGGCGTCGACATTCAGCTCGCGCGCCAGAGCGAACAGCTCGACCAGGGTCTTGCCGGCCGACGCCATGGCGACGCGCGGACGCATGGACTGCTTGGTCGCGACGTCGACGATCAGCTTGTCGAAGTCGGTGCGCTGTCCGACACGGGTCGCCTCGACCTTGTAGGTGACCTTGAGCACCGGGCTGTAGATCGAGTCGACCGGAATCCTGCCGGTCTCCTGGCCCACCTGCTTGTTCTGGACGGCAGAGACGTAGCCGCGACCGCGCTCGACTGTCAGCTCCATCTCCAGCTTGCCCTTGCCGTTGAGCGTGGCGAGGACCAGGTCGGGGTTGTGCACCTCGACACCTGCCGGCGGGGCGATGTCCCGGGCGGTGACCAGGCCCGGGCCCTGCCTGCGCAGGCTCATCACGGCCGGCTCGTCGTGCTCGGAGGAGACGGCGAGCTGCTTGATGTTGAGGATCAGGTCGGTGACATCCTCCTTGACGCCCGGCACGGTGGTGAACTCGTGCCCAACGCCGTCGATCCGGACGCTGGTGACAGCAGCGCCGGGGATCGAGGACAGGAGCGCGCGGCGCAAGGAGTTGCCGAGGGTGTGGCCGAAGCCCGGCTCCAGCGGCTCGATCACGAACCGCGAGCCAGACTCGTCAACAACCTCTTCGGTCAACGAGGGACGCTGAGCGATCAGCATAGAGGTGCTACCTCCGTTCGGCGCTCGCCATGTGACGCCGTAGACCCAGCAAGGATAGAGGCGAGACGGCGTCACAACAGGTCGCACCGCCCGGTCCGGGGTGGTCGACGAGTTCTTTACCCCGAGCAGACACGGAATTGGCCTGCACGTATCGGCAGGGGGTGCCGGTCAGGTCAGCGTCCCTTCTGCGGGTCAGACGTTGGCCAACGAGAGACCAAGCAGCGGCCAGAAAACGGCATGGCTACCTGTTGTTCACCGTCAACCTCTACCCGCATAGACCGTGGTCTTGGCGCCATGGCGTCAAGAGCGCGGATCCAGCCGGGCCCGACCACTGAGCCCCCATGCGATCGACACAACGACTCGCCTCCGCGACCACCGCCATCGCGCTGACCGCCGCAGGGCTGGCCCTCGCCACCGGCAGCGCCCGCCCCGCCCCGCCCCGGCGGGGCGGGGCGGGGCGGGGCGGGGCGGGGCGGGGCGGGGCGGGGCGGGGCGGGGCGGGGCGGGGCGGGGCGGGGCGGGGCGGGGCGGGGCGGGGCGGGGCGGGGCGGGGCGGGGCGGGGCGGGGCGGGCAAAGCTGCCTCCTAGCCTGCTCGGTATGACTGACACCTTCGAGCACGCTCCCCGAGTGTGGACAGCGGGGCAACTGCGGGACGCGCTGGACAGCGTGCCACACGACACACCGGTCAGCATCGGCGTCGCGGACGGCCCCGGTGACTTCGATTGGTACAGCCACTTCGTGCTCGTGGGCTTCGAGACGGGGATCCCGAACGGCCCGCCGGTGCCAGGATGCAGCCGCAGGGCACCGAGGTGGACTACATGCTGATGGCGGACTATCCAGCAGGCCGCTACCACCACGCCGAAGCCTGACCCCGACGACCATGTCCATGATCGGCGAACCCTCCAGGCCGACACCCGAAGACCGGGGCGGCTCACCTGGCGCAGCCATGATGCACGCATTTCGTCGGTCGAGTCGGTCACCGTACGAAAGACGATTCGGCGCAGCACAGACGCCCGAGATGGTCACAGCCCCGCCGGGCACCACGACCAGGGCCACTCACCCCCTCATCATCCGGAGTGGCACATTCCTGCCCACAACGTCCCCATCCCGAACGGCAATCAACACGCGGCGAGTCGCGACAAGCTCGCGAACCAGGCTGGCCAGTGGTGTGGGGAGGAGGCCGGCGAACTGCCGAATGCAGTCGTGACGACGTCCCCGTCAGCGTGGACGTCGGTGACCGTGATGTGAGATACACACCCTCAGCAAGGAGCAAAAAGCCCCTCTGACCTGGGCATTTGGCTTGATCACTAGAATCGAGTCCTAGCCTATGCAATGTCCACCTGGTCTGCTGTGGTCCATGGCAACGGCGAATGTCCAGGTCAGGGGTTCTCGCGTGCTTCCGTGCGCTCTCGTGTGTGAGAGATGTGTGAGACGAGGTGAGACGAAGAGCCGTTTGGTCGCACGGCACCCCGACGGGTCTCCGGTGCGGCGGGACACCCCGCTCCGACCGGCCCTGCGCAGAACTCCGGCCGGCCGGGTGGCTTGCCCATCGTCTCGGGGGTAGAGCCGAGTGATCGTCACAGCGCTGGCGACCTCGGGGGGGGGCCTGCGCAGGCGGCCTTGGTGCGCCGCCGAGAGGACGAGCGATCATAGGTAGGGTCGGTCACTCGAGGGGGACGCCGGTCAGTCCTCATCAAAGGGTAGCGCCGGCTCGTCGCCCCCGAGGCCCCCGTCGTCGTAGACGGCTTCGGAAGCGACTCTGTCATATGCATCAGCGAGGTCTGCGCCACTTGCCCCGAGGATGCTCTCCCAGTCTGTTCCCATGGGTGCGACTCTATTCGAGCTCCTGGAGGAGCTTGGCGATGTGGGCGTTGATCTCGTCGGCCCAGGCGAAGATCCGCTCCTCCTCTTCAGGGGCGATGCGCGAGAGCGCCGGCGGGCGAGGATGGCACTCTCGCGTATCGGCTCGACGAGCAGGTCTGCGGCGTTGACGCGGCGCGAGACTCATCACGAGCTCGCACCTGGCCTCGTCCGTTCCTCACGCTGCGGGCGACGTACCGCAATAGAGGGGACGCCCGGATTCACGAGACTGGTGTACGTGGCTACGCGCTGCACACGCGCACGAGGGAGGCCTTGAGGGTGGATCCGTTGGCGTACGGTTCCACAGTCTGCGAGCTGGTCACATCACTCAGGCAAGGCGTGGGCGCGAGCACCGAGGAGATCATGCGGGCCGTCCGGTGGCGAAAGCTCGAGACGGTGAACGTCTACGGTCGGGAGTTCAACCCGGCCGCCCGCAACAGCGTCATGCGCCTGGGTCTGTGACCTCTCCAGCCGATTTGTTGCGGACATCACGCATCCGGGCGTCGAGAGCTGCCTGGGTCTCAGGGTCGAGCTCGTAGTCGCTGGCGGTTTCAGGGTTGACGTCCAGCGCGTGAGAGTGGAAGGCCTCCCGCTCGGCGGAGAGTTGCTGGATGGTCTGGGTGATCCGGTGGATCTTCTGGCGCAGCCTCTCCCATTCCTGCTCGGCGAGGGCGAGCTCGGCGAGCTGGTTCTGGATCTCAGTCTCGTTCTCGCGGGCGTAGTTGTCGCTGACCAATGTGATCAGAGGAACCCCGAGAGCCTCGGCAGCGGTGACCGCCTCGTCGAGCCTGACCGCGCGGGTCTGCTGCTCGATGCGTGTGATGGCGGTGGAGTCGACGTTCGCGCCGAGCAGCTCGGCCATGCGCCGCGCCAGCTCTGCCTGGCTGATGCCGAGGCGTTCGCGTTCTTGACGAAGCCGGCGGGCGAATAGGTCCCCGGGCAGTGGGTTCATGGCGGTTTGGTACTTCCTGGTCAAGATCGCGATCGACGGGGCGTGTGAGGGTGACCCGCCTCGAAATCGAGCAGGCCAGCGTCGCAGCAGTGCTGGAGCGGCACATTACACATCTCGCACTGCGGATTCCACAGGCGTCCGCCACGGCGCTGCGGTCACGCGCCACGATGCCGATTCACCTCGTTTCCGAGTCCCTTTGGACTCTTTATCGATACACCTTTTGCACGCCTCTGCCGTCCGCTATTCGAATGGGGTAGATTAGTCACTGCAGATGCGCACGTATACGAGCAAGCGGGGGAGTCGACAGCATGCCACCGATCACTTCAGTCTCTATCGCCGCCCGTCCGGGTGGGCGAGCTGCGCTTGTTGCCTTGTGACTCACTGTCATGCCACCGAATGATTCGAAAGGTGAGAGGAAAGAACCATGACGAAGATCTACGAGGCAGCCGTCCTCACACATGCCTCCCTGCCGAATGCAGCCTGGGACCTGACCAGCTTCCTGACGAACGCCAAGTCCCAGATCCAGCTCTGGGGCGGTTCTCTGCTCATGCTGCTCGGTGCTGTCGGCCTGGTCTGGGGCGGCGTGCTCCTGATCAAGAAGCTGATGGCCAACCCGCAGTCCGCGGGTCAGCAGCAGGGCTGGGGCACGATCGCGCTCCTCATTCTCGTCGGCGGAGCCCTGGGCACCGGCGGGTGGGCGCTGATTTCGACGGTCGGTTCCGGCGGCCAGCAGACCATCACGGACCTCGGCGGCGGCACGGTGATCGTCCAGACCGTCGATCAGTTCAGCGACTTCCTGAGCGGCCCTTCCAAGTAAGAGGCCGTCACAGGCCGCGCACACGACCGGGGACAGAGGCGTCGAGCGAATCCGGTCGGTTGAGGTGCAAGGCCTCCTCCGGCCCGGTTCGCCATATCCGGGCCCGCAGCACGGTGCAGGCACGAAAGAGAGCAGAACATGGGGATCAAGGACAAAGCGCTGGCCTTCAGCAGGAAGTTCAAGCTCGACTCGCACCACGCGATCGAGCGTTTTGGGGTGTTCTTCGGCATCTTCGCTGTCACGGGCGTCATCGTGATCAGCGCATCGGGGGCCTCGGCGTACCAGGCGGAGCATGACTCGCTGTCGCAGACGGCTCTGTACACCAGCGACTTCAAGACCTCGAAGACGAATCTCGACGGCACCGTCGACGGGGTCTATACCAACGAGAGCGGCAACAAGGCGCTCGTGATGATGCACTTCAGTCCGACCGCTCAGATCTCGTACAACGCCGCGGACTACAGGGCGTTCCTGCTCGGGTCGGACACCTCACTGAACAGCGAGTCGGTCAGCACCAGCGGGATCAAGGGCTCCTTCTACGCCTTCGGCTCGACCGGCTACGTCGGGGTCCTCCTGAACGCCGACCGGCCCTTCGACCGCCAGGTGTTGAACCTGACGGTCCGTGCGAACGCTGAACTCACCACGCCCGGAGCGGCGCAGGCGCAGAGCAGCGGCAAGCTGGCCGGCGACGAGACCTTTTCCAAATACGACCAGTGGCGGGTCTTCTTCAACCCCGGCGCATCCGGGGTCCGGAAGATCGCGGCGCTCAACGCCCTGACCTTCGACCCGGCGCAGGCCTACTACGAGGTCGCACTCAAGGAGAAGGAGGCCGACGCCAGGGACGCCCTGGACCAGAAGCTCGTCGAGATGCGCACGAATCTGACGCAGATTCAGTCGTACACCTCCGACCTGCAGACGACGAAGATCGACGGCCTGTTCCTGCGTCCGCCGACCGTTCCGGTCTCGATTGCCACCGACAAGATCACGGGCGTCTCCGCGGCCGAGGCCAAGGACGGCGTCTCGACGCTGGCACTGCAGACCAAACACGTCGTCCCGGGCGGCTTCGACCTCAACTGGCGTGCAGGCAACGTCTACGACGGCTACCTCGACGCCCTGGTGCCGGCCGGTCAGAGCTACGCCCAGTTCTTCACCAAGAAGCGTGACGAGGGCTCGGATCCGACGAGCCAGCAGATCTCGGGCATGCAGTGGACCCTTTCGGACGGCACCAGCCTCACCAAGGACTACCAGTCCTCTGACGTGACGATGCGCCCTCTCATGAACATCATGAACAACCTTTCACAGGCGTATCAGAACTACTCCAGAAACAAGTCGCAGTACGAGTCGGATCTGTCGCTCGACCTGCTCCGACTGGACGCGAGCCTGCGGGACGTGCAGTCCAATAGCACCATTCGCGACGACAAGGAGTTCCTCACCACTCTCCATTGAGTGTGGTGAGGAAGTGACGCATCCCGTTACCTGGCATTGAGCCAGAAAGGAAAGCGACATGGCCACCGACAAGCCGAATCGGAGTCCCAAGAAGGGGACGACGAAGGACCAGCCGAGCACGTCGGTGAGTCAGGGGATGCCCCGGCAGGGTCGCGGGACCAAGAGTCTCGGCCCCAAGGAGGGCATCGAGAAGCCTCCCGAGGACAAGGCCAGCGCGCCCAAGCAGCTCCCGGGGCCGGGAGCTGATTCTTCTGGTCCTTCTGGCGCGGTGAACACGACGCCGAAGATGCCAGAGGCCGCGCCGAAGATGCCGGACGCTGCAAACACCGCAGGCACGGCGGCCGGTGCCGCGAATGCCGGGTCGAAGATCAAGCAGGGCATGAACGGCGTCGCCGGGAACATGGCCGGAGGCGCAGCCCAAAAGGCGATCGAGGGAGACGGCAGCAGCGCGGCCCGCCGTAACGCCGGGCGTTACGCAGGAGCTGCCGTCTCCGGTGCCGTGGCCGGCGCACAGGCTGGCGGGCTTCCGGGAGCCGCCGTTGGCGCAGCGAAGAACGTCGGCGTCGAGGGGGCCCAGGACGCGGTCAAGGGCGTGTCCAAGGTCACCGGTGGCAGCCCGGACGCCAAACCGGCCGACCAGCGCGAGCTAGGTGCCGGTGGCACGGGCTACGAGCGCGGTGCGTCGAAGGGCGACGAGGGCCTGGGCTCGAAGGCGGCCAAGGGCGTCGCCGTCGGCGGTGGCGCGGCTGCGGCTCCGCCGGCCATGGGGGTGGTCATGGCCATGGCCCTTCTGAACTGGCTGAAGTCCATGTTCTTTGCGGCCATGGCAATGGCCATCAACGCCGGGAAGCTGCTGTGGACGCTCATCGTCAACATCGTCAAGGCGGTTGGTCATGCGATCGCTGCGCCGTTCATGGCGATCGGCAGCTTTATAGCCAAGGGGGTCGGCGCGGTCCTGGGCGTCGCCGTCACGGCGACGATGGCCCCTGTAGCGGCAGCGATGTCGGGCGTGGCCGCGGTGACCGCCACCGTTGCTCTGCTGGGCACGGTCTTGACCGGCGTCCTCAACTCGACGGCGCTGACCGAGGGCAGCATCAAGGTGAACGGGACGGGGTGCGTCGTCAACGCGGGTAGCGTCGGCAACGGTTCCGGGGCCACCGTCCCGGCGGGCGTGGAGAAGAACGCCAAGGAGATCTACTCGGTGCTCAGCAGCTGGGGTATGCCGATGGAGAACATCGCGGGCATCCTCGGCAACTGGTCGCAGGAGTCCGGGATCGACCCGACGAGCGTGCAGAACTTCCCCACGGGGACATATGCCATGACCGCCGAGAAGGCCAGCGCTGCACAGAACACGGACAAGGGCATCGGTCTCGGGCAGTGGACGTTCGGCCGCAACACGCTGCTGCGCCAGTACGCGAAGAGCAAGGGCGTCGACTGGTACACCATCAAGGCCCAGCTGGCCTTCATGGTCGATGGCGACAACCCGGGCGACGCCACGGTCTTCAAGGACATGCTCAAGAAGTCGCAGGGCTCGCCGCGTGCGGCGGCGCTGCACTTCCACGAGAACTGGGAGCGCTCCGCTGACGGCGCGGCCGGGCTCACCGCACGAGGCGACAACGCCGAGATGTGGTTCGGCAAGATGAGCGGCTGGTCGGTCGACAGTTCGATCGTGGGCGGCGTCAAGAAAATCGTCGGCGGGATCATCGAGAACATCGGCAACGGGATCAATACGATCCTGGGCAACTGCACCTCCAAGGGCGGCAGTTCCGTCTCACTGAAGGACGGCGGGATGACGCAGAAGGAGGCGCAGGCCCTGGTCGACCTCTTCAACAAGGAGGGCGACAAGTTCCTCGACGGCCGCTACGGCGACCAGGGCGGGCCTGGCTCGTGCGGGCACGACCACGCGATGAACTGCACGAGCTTCTCGACCTATTTCGTGAACAAGTACACGACGTTCCAGACCTACCCGGCCGGTGACGGCAAGCGGACGGCGTACACGATTGCGGAGGAGACCGGCAAGAAGATGCAGTCGACCCCGGTCCCCTACTCGGTCGGGTCCTGGCCGGGACACAGCCCTGTCGGCCACACCCTCGTGGTGCTCGGGGTCCAGGGCGACAAGGCCATCGTCGGCGAGGCGGGCTACTGCGCCTACATGGGCCGGGTACGGGTCGACAGCGCGGCGCGGATGGCGGCCGAGGGCTGGAAGTTCGTGGATATGTCGGATCGGATGCTCCCCTCCTACAAGATCAAGAAGGCCTGATGCGCCGCATCTGATCTCGGAGCGAGAAGCCGGTGCCCGGATCGCTGGGCGCCGGCTTCTTCATGCCTGGGACAGAGTGGACTTCCGGCTCACCTTTCGCCACCCTGTCGAATGGATTCGTACTCAGCCATGAATGGCATTAGAGATAGGCTTGAGTCATTTATGAGAGCAATGTCAAGTGAGGAGTGTGTTCCGTGGCGACAGCCGATGGGGAGTTCGAGAGCGCGAGCCCAGAGCAGGGGAACGACAACGTGGTGTCGACCGGGCCGACGCCCGAGGAGAAGCCCACGGCACCGAGGACGCGCAGGAAGCTCACCGGTGTCGAACTCGAGGAGCGCTTCACAAACTGGACGATGCGTCGGCGCGAGAAGATCCAGGCACGCACCCTGGAGGGCCACTCGCGCCTGATTCGGCGCGGCGTAGCCGCGGTGATGGGAGTGGGGATCCTCGCTCTGGTCGTCGCCACGGGGGTGACGGGCGAGAGCTTCAAGACGACCACGGCTGACACCGAGGCCCGGATCGTCCAGCTCAAGGGGAAGCTGGCCGATGCTCAGTCCACACCCGTGAAGGCAGACGCCGGCGCGCAGTTGTTGAAGCTCACGAAGGCGGCAGCCGCCGACGCGAAGAAGGTCGCGACCGGGCAGCAGATCTTCGCTCAGCTGTATCACCAGTCCAGCGTCCAGCCCAGCCCGAACAACGGGGCCCCGAACCAGGCCACGCTGGAGATCATCAAGCACCGCCGGGAAATGGCGCCGCTGTTCAGCAGGGACTCCTTCCTGATCGATGACAAGGAGGCGTACAGCCTGTCGTCGCTGACACCGTTCGATGCGACCTCCGAGATCGATCCGCGCCACGCCTGGTACATCCGCTACGCCGGCCAGAACGCAGCTGCCCCGAGCACGTACGCATGGAAGGTCGAGACGGTGATGCCAGACCTGAGCATGAAGAACGGCTCGGGCGCGTCAAACCAGGCAAAGGTCGTCTGGCTGTGTCGGGACACGAAGAGCGGCGAGGTGCTCGCCTGGGCGAGCGCTCGCTACGTGCACAACGGCACGACGGGGGCCTTTGACCACTTGGCGCTCGTGATGACCGCCGCCGGGGCTCAGTACGAGAACCCCGCGATCAAGATGACGGCCGGGTCCGGAGTCCGTGAATTCAGCGGCAGGGGCACACAGAAGAAGGGCGGGAAGCGATGACGGAGCAGACGGCAGCACCCACGCGGCGGGGATTCTTCCGGCGCAACCTCTCGGTCCTGGTGACGACAGCGGTCCTCACGGTCGTCGCGACGGTTGCCGGCGTGACCTGGAGCAGCCAGCACGCGGCCCTGGCTGAGCAGGAAGCCCAGATCAACGACGTCGAGGGACGGCTGGCAGGCATCCAGAAGAAGAACGCCGAGCAGGTGAACGCGGATGTTACGGCGGCCCTGGGTGTCAGCCAGAACCGGCTGAGCACCGACGGTGAGCACATCAAGGCGCTGCTTTCGATGGTCTTCACGTGGGACTCGGGACAGAGCTACGAGGCGGCGCGCGCGAGCCTGAAGAGCCGGTTCGGCCTCGCCGAGAACGAGACGTTCCTGAAGTCGTTCATGCCTCCGTCGAGGTTCAACGAGGACTCCCAAGGGCGGCGTTACTACTACATCGACACAGTCGGCCTGAACTCGGCCCTCGGCGCGGATCCGGACATCGAGGTCGTCGACGTCAAGGCAGGCGTCTACACCTACGCCGTCCTGGCCGACGTCGAGGTCACCTCCGACGCGGTGTCCCAGAACAAGGCGAGCAAAGCCAGCGTCACGGCGCACCGGCGCGCGCTGCTCCTCGTCACGGTCGACGCCCAGGGCAAGGTCTCGGATCTCTCCGGCGTCCCGGCGAGTGGCGAGACTCGCTATTCCGGATGACTCAGACTCTCTTTTGATTCGCCTTGTTGATAGAGTTGTCTTGATATTCGAGTGGAACGGCGAGTTGAGGGCTAATGGCATCGACACAGGCCGATGAGTCGAGTGGAGGCGCAGTACGCAAGACGCACTTCGTCGCGACGTCCGCGTCCTCGCAGGAGGGCGCGGACACTCCTGAGCAGACGGAGCCCGCGGGCGGCCTCCGCAAGCGCACCCTCGTGGCCGGCGTGAGCATGGGTGTGGGCGCACTGCTGTGCTTCGTACTCTCCGCTGGGTTCTCCGGCGGTCAGAGCGCGGTGAGCGATACAGCTGCGCCGAAGATCCCCTCTGTGCAGGAGCAGATCAGGATCACCGAGGCGAAGACGGCGGCACTACCGAAGGCCGACGACGCCGAGCGTGGTTTGACCGCGGCCCTGACGGCGACTGGTCAGGTCGCGAAGCTGCAGAACGACTACCGCTACCTGACGCCCAGCGTGGCGGCAGGCGGCGGCACGCTCGACACGGCGATGTCTCAGTCGACGCTGCGCAACCTCATCCCCTACTTCGCCCCCTCGGTGCACCAGGCGGACCTGGGGCCGTGGTACCTGCTCGCCAGTGACAAGGACGTGGCGGCCGGCGTCGGGATCCCGATGAGCTTCAACTCCGGCTTTGAGTGGGTCGCCCAGGTGCCCTACCTGGTCAACGACGACAGCACCATCACGGTGACCTGGCTGGCGATGGAGACCAGGACAGGTGCGGGCGAGAAGCCGGCGGTGCTGGCCTGGGCCCGCGCCGATTACGACCTGGTCCGCAAGGCGTTCGTGAACATCCAGACCGGCACGACGGCCACCGGCGAAGCCTTGAAGCAGGAGGTGAAGGCACCGTGAACGAGGAGATCAAGGACAGGCTGCGCCAGCACACCGGGAAGATCCTGCTCGGCGGTACCGGGGCGCTGCTCGCGCTCTCGGTGGTCACGCTCGGAGCCAGCCTGCTCAGCGACGGCCCGGCCGCGTCGGGCACCCAGGCCGATGCGGTTAATCAGAAGCTCGAAGGCAACCTCGGCGACGCCCAGGCCAAGCTGGCAACACAGCACACGGCACTGCTGGTTCAGCTGCCGGGCATGGACATCGAGCGGGTGAACCGTGACAGGGCGACGGGCCGGTCCCTCCTGCTCAGCCTCACCGACAGCTCGGCGTCGACCCGGACCATCAAGGAGCAGCAGGTACTGCTCGACGCGCGCTACGGCTTCCTCGACCACAAGTCCCGGGTGCTCACCGAGTTCGTGCCGGAGTGGATGACGGCGACCGGAGCCACGAAGGGCGCTGGGACGACGTACACGCTCGCCGATCTGGACATCGATGTGAGTCGGGTGCAGGGCCTGAACTACTCCTACACGGGGGTGGCCCGGCTCGATCCAGTCCGCGTTGGACCGAAGCAGAACAGCGCTGCCAAGAGCGAGTTCGTGGTCTTCACCTACTCCACCTCTCAGGTCGGCACGGTGACGTCGCTGGACGCCTATCGGGCCTCCAGCAAAACCCGCGACGCCCTCGCTGCCGCCAGCGAGGAACACCCCTCCCCCAAGCCGACCGGGTGAGCGAAGCGCCCACCGCTTCAGCACGCACCCCAGAAGACCCCAACGAGACGTAAGGACACGAACATGTCGACCCAGAGCCTGGAGAAGACCGAGACGACCGCCCCGACGAGCACGGCCGCGACGGCGAAGAAGACCACGGCGAAGCCCGTGAAAGAACAGAAGCACTCAAAGCTGCGCACCGGATGGCGGCGTCTGGCCCCGAAGAAGGAGACCGGCAGGTTCTCCGTCGTGGTGTGGGCGGGGTTCTTCCGGGCCATCGTCCTTCTCACCGACTACCTGCTGGCGTTCATCACGGCCGTGGTCATCATCCCGCTGCTGGGCGCATGGCTGCACCAGCAGTCGGGCGCATCCCGGGGTGCGCTCAATGCGGACGGAACCATCGCTATGTGGCTGATGCCGCTCCTCTTCCTGGTCGCACTGCTCGCCGCGGGCGAGATCGTCGTGATGCGCGGCATGTGGCGCTGGGCAACGCGGATGATCGCGAAGATCCGGGACGCCCGGGGCGAGACGACCGGGGCCGACGTCACACCGAAGTCCACGACCAGGACCACCAACCAGAGCAAGACCAACCGCAAGAGGAGCAAGTGATGCGCACCGCAGGACTGACGATGAACGACGTATGGGCCCACCGTGTCCTGCGTGAACGAGGAGTGGAGACGTACCGACTGGAGGGGGTGACCACCGAGCTCAGCGTCATGGTCGAATCGCTCGACCTCAAGCACCGGGGCAAGGAGGAGAACTACCGCCCGTATCTGCACATGACGGGCGAGTTGCGCTCGGTCACCCCGGCCAAGGCCCTGCCGTTCGGCATCTCCCAGGTGACCTACTCCCCCGGCCAGGGCGAGAAGGTAGACGCCTTCTACGAGTTCGACGACCAGCAGCTGGTCGTGCTCGCCAGCAAGGGCTACTTCACGAGCGGCTTCGCCGTGCCCGAGCAGGTCACCGGGATCGAGTGGGAGCTGCCGGCCACGGCGGACATGCTTGTCCTCGCTCCGTCGGGGGCGCAGACCGAAGGCGATGCGCCCGTGGTCTTCACCCAGATCCACGACATAGGGGGCCTGGAGATCGATCTCGAGTCCAGCGGCTACGACCTCGCCGGCTACTTCGCCGACCACTCCAAGGACGGCGTCCCGCAGGCTGAGGCCGTAGTCAATGCACGTGGTATGAAGGCGCGCTCGGACGCGATCAACTCGCTGTTCACCGAGGACGAGCTGGGCCTGGACACCGAGGTCAAGCAGGTCGTCGGAGCGCCCGTGCCTGAGGCAGCGCCGGTCGCTGACGGCATGAGCGCGCGTCTGCAGCAGATCGAAGCGGAGATCGCCGCCGAACGGGAGCAGTACCAGACCGAGCGCGCGAGCACCGAGGGCACCACGGAGAACCTCTACCGGGAGCGCGTGGCTGGGGCTCTGCACCGGGCCGAGGAGCAGGAGGAGCCGTTGGCTCCCCCGGCCCCGGCCCGTGAGGCGCAGCGCGATCTGAACCTGGATCTGGAGGAGCAGCCACAGGAGACCCGGCGACCTGAGTTCAAGCCCGCTCCGAGTCTCGACGAGCGCAAGCGCCAGGTGACCCAGCGTGCGGCCGACCTGGAATTCGGCGAGGACGGCGAGCAGAGCCTGGGGACTTGAGGACGGATCAGCCATGGCGAGCGCGGCCCCGGTTGCTGGCGAACAGCAGCCGGGGCCGTAGTGCATCGGTACCGAGACAGGAAGGAGAGCGACGATGGGCCTGAAGCAGGACATCATCGTGGTCAACGAGTTCAGTGTGCCGCTGCCCGGAGGCAAGGGATCGCGCGGTGCGACGCCGGGCAACTACGTCACCCGGTACATGGCCCGCGAGCAGGCGACCGAGTCGCTGGCTCCTATCCAGCGACTGCGCACCGACGACTTCATCCTGCGCTACATGGCGCGGGAGTCGGCCGTCGAGCGCGCCGGCATCTCGCGGGGCGCGGCGAAGCATGAGATGCGCCAGGCCCAGGGTGCCGGCGGCGTGGCCTTCGGCTACGGCTCGGTCTCACTCTCCGACGAGCAGCTGCGCGCGGCCGGCAAGGATATCCAGCAGCACTTCGAGAACGGCAAGACCGTGCTCAAGACAGTGTTGTCCTTCGACGAGGAGTACCTGCGGAAGCGCAAGATCGTCGACGAGGACTTCCACTGCGAAGCCCGCGGCGACTACCGCGGTCACATCGACCAGATGAAGCTGCGCATGGCGATTGTGCACGGTCTGGAGCGGATGAGCTCGGGCACCAGCGGCTTCGACGACCTGCGCTACGTCGGGGTCATCCAGGTCGACACCGAGCACGTGCACTGCCACCTGGCCATGGTCGACGGCGGCCGGGGCCAGGTGACGAAGAACGGTACGCAGCGCGGCAAGCTCCTGGACCGGCACAAGTCCAGGCTCCGCCGCGGTGTTGACGCCTGGCTCGATGAGAAGCAGGCGGTGGTTCATCTCTCCAGCGCCGTCGGCTACGAGCGGCGCAACGTCACCACCTTCATCAAGCGGTGGGCGCACGAGCGGATCCGCGCCGAGTCCCTGCCGCAATTCCTGCTCGCCTGCCTGCCGGCAGACCGAACGTTGTGGCGCGCCGGCTCGAACGACGCCCGCATGCGCAAGGCGAACCAACTGGTGACCGAGCTCGTGAAGGAGCAACTCGACCGTGCCGGATCCCCGATGCCGGAGGCCATGGAACGCATCGTCGACTACGCCAACGAGCGCCGTGCCAAAGAGTCTCTGAGCACGGAGGAATGGCAGAAGCTCGTCGAGCAAGGACGTACGCAGCTCATGGAGCGCGCCGTCAACGGCGTCTATCAGATGCTGCGGGCGATGCCGGAGTCGGAGCTGCGGGTGCGCACACCGATGCTCGAAGTCATGGGGATGGACTACCAGCAGATGGCGGTGCTCGCCGCGGACCGGCAAGGCAAGGACGAGAATGCTGAGGCCGACTTGGTCTCCTTCGGCTTCCGACTGCGCAGCTACGCCTCACGCCTGCAGCACCACCGGGAGAAGGCCGGGGTCTACCGCGACCTCGCGCACCAGTGGGAACAGGCCGAGAAGGCCGACGTCGCCGACGAGGACTCGCGCCCGCTCTACGACTTCTACTGCTTCGAGGAGAACTACCACAGGCGGCTGATGAGCAAATACCGGCACTTCCTGCCCTTCCTCGGGGACGCCGGCCAATGGTACGAGCAGCAGCAGGACGTGGCGGCCTACGGCCAGCGGCTGTTCTCGCTCATGGCGCTGCGCGCGGATGCCTCCCTGCAGCGGATGAAAGACTCCGAGGAGGCCGAGAACCTGGGCCGGGCGATCTACGATCAGGCCGGCGGCCGGCTTCTGACCGAGGGCAAGCGCGGCCGGGCGGTGCTGGACGCGCGCATCCGGACGATGAAGCAGTCCTATGACCAGAAGCTGGACGGCCTGCGGGCTGATCTCGCTTCCTCCGGCCTGGTGCTGCGCGTGGGGTCGAGCGCCGAGGATCCGGCGAGTACGGAGACCGACGCGGTCAGCACGGACTTCAAGATCGTCGCCGGTGCCGCCTATGACTTCGCCGAGGTCAAGGCCCTGGACCTGCACCACCTGGAATACGACTTCGTCACCGACATCGAGATCGGGCCGCAGGCACGCCAGACCTTCGTCGAGACGACCAGGGATCGCCGCCGGCTGCTGCTGGCGGCGATGGACTACCTGGACCAGTCCGGCCAGGCCGAGGCAATTCCCGATCTGCCGGTGGACGATGTCGCGGCGATGACACGGGTCTCCCGGGAGCTGACGCCTCAGCAGACGGACGAGGAATCCGGCACGCTCGTGTTGCGTTCCCGGATCGCGGAGCTGCGCGCCGAGCGCGAGCAGGCCGAGCGGATGCGGCGGTCCAAGGCTTCGTCGCTCGACGCCGGCCTCGTCGTGCGGGTCCAGGCCCAGGCCGATCAGGCTGTGACCACAGCGGATGCCGGAATGGCATTCGACTCACAGTCACCTTCCATCCCGACCAACTTGGAACGCGAGCAGAAAGACTAGTCACAGGTCTTGTCGAATGCTCTATAACAGTATTAGCGTGAAGAGCGTTCGGCAGGGACTCAATGCCTTGTCCAGGCGATGTGACTAATCGCGGCCGACTTGTCAGAGGCAGTCGGAACAAACGGAAGGAAGAGATCATGGCACTTCTCAAGGGCAAGGGCGCGATGACCGGAGTCAATCTCATCGCGAAGGTCTACAACAATGGCGTCACCAAGGACGGCAAGTCCCAGTACGTCGACGTCCAGCTCGACGCTCGAGATCCGCGCGGTCCGGAGCAGACGAACCTGCATCTGAAGTCCGATCGGGTTCAGGGTGAGGACGGCAAGGTCCGCTACAACAACGGCGCCCCGTACTCCACCGGTCAGATGGAGGAGATCATCAAGGCCGCGGATCCGAACACCGAGCCGATCCTGAACAAGGACGGCAACGAGGTCGGCACCATCTACGGCTTCAAGGGCAACGTGATGCCCGCGACGCGCGGAACTGGCCTGGTGGTCAACACCAAGTCCGTCGAGGCCTCCGAGTTCAAGGTCGACGACAAGACGCTGGACAACCAGTTCGCGTCCATGCGCGCTGCCCGCGAGGCACGGGCGGCGGCCAAGGAGTCGCAGGCTCAGGCCCCGGCTCCCGAGGCCAAGCAGGAGCAGGCAGCCGAGGTCGAGGTCGACAACCCGGCGGTCGGCTGAGACCGAGGTCGGGTCAAGCCTTATCGGTGAGTGAGCGACCCGCGACCAGTACACGGAACGAAAGGCCCCGGAGTCCATTCCGGGGCCTTTTGCGTTACCCATTGAATATCCTATCGAATGCGACTCGTGATACGATTCTGACTGATTTTTCAGTTGAATCCTCAGTCCAGTCGAGAGGTCTTGCGCGGCATGTTTCACGAGGCACAGCTCGATGAGCGCTACCCACTCCTGTCCAAGCTCTCGGAGCCACTGAAGAAGGCCGAGCGTGACATCGTCGGCCGTGAGCACGAGACGATGCAGTTGCTGGCTTCCATGAGCCGGCCTGAGCTGTGCAATGCACTCCTGCTGGCCGAAGCCGGTAGCGGAAAGCTGCTGCCGCTGGGCACTCCGATTCCGACGCCGTCCGGATGGACGACGATGAGCGATCTGCAGCCCGGCGACTTCGTGCTCGGGCGCGACGGCAAGCCGACCAGGGTCTCGTACGTCTCCGAGGTCGACGAGACGCCGGCGCTGTACGACATCGCACTGAGCGACGGTCAGGTGGTCACCGCCTGCGCGGATCACCAGTGGCTGGTGGCGTCTGTCTCCGGACGGGCGGAGTCGTATCCGACGAATGTCGCGACGACGCAGGCGCGTCGCGATCGCGTCCAGGTCCGCAGGGAGGCTCTCCTGGCATTGGCAAAGGGCGACGTCCCCGAGTTCTCCACGGCAGGCGAACTGATCAACTTGATCAGCGAGATTGAGGGCGTGACGTGGCACAGGCCCACGGGTCTGCACACGTACCTGTCGAAGGAGGGTGTGGAGCGGCGCGATGCGACGCGGACCACGGAACAGACCTGGAAGGGCGGCACTCGGACCTCTACGGTCCATGTACACGAGTTCAACACCCAGATAGCGCTGAAGGCACTGTCCGAGCAGGTCTTCCGCCGTACGTCGTGGGGCACCAACGGCGAACTGCAGGAGTCGGTCTTCACAACCCAGCAGATGGTGGACGCTGGTGTGCTGTGCGCGGGAGGCAAGCGCCGCCGGTTCTCCATCCGTATCACCGAGCCCCTGGATCTGCCGGAGGCCGATCTACTGGTCGATCCCTACGTCCTCGGAGCGTGGCTCGGCGACGGTTCAGTGGGGAAGGGAAAGTTCACCCAGTCCGATCTGCTCGCCGACGGCGAGACGTTGTCCGACATGGACCACCTGATCGAGCAGACCGACGCGGCGGGCTACAAGCCGCATCGGTTGACGAGCGATGACAAGACCGTAGGTGCCGAAGGACTCCGGGCGCAGCTGCGCCAGGTCGGCGCGCTCAGGCGCAAGCACATCCCGATTGTCTACTTGCGTGGGTCGATCGAGCAGCGCTTGGCGCTGCTGCAGGGGCTCATGGACACGGACGGGATGATTGACGAACACGGCATATGCGAGCTGGCTTTCTCCGACGAGGCGCTGGCGCTTGGCGCCGAGGAGCTGATCCGCTCGCTGGGCATCAAGGTGAATCGTACGGAGTCGGCTGCGGGATACCGCAACGCCCACGGCGAGCTCGTGAAGTGCAAGCCGCTGCACCGCATGGTGTTCACCACGGCGCAACAGGTGTTCCGTCTGCCGCGCAAGGCCGATCGTATGCCGCGCACGACGCGTTCGACCCAGGAGCGGCTCTACATCACGGACATCTCCCCCGCGCCGACCCAGCCGGGTAAGTGCATCCAGGTCGACAACGAGGACCACATGTATCTGTGCGGCCCCGGGTTCGTGCCGACGCACAACACCGCCCTGGTTCAGGCCACGATGCTGGTGGACATGGACCGCCTCTACCTGGAGGTGGACCCGGCGCGCATGATCTCCGAAGCGGGCAACGCCGAGAACATGGCCGCGAAGCTCAAGGGCTTCTTCGACGAGGCCGAGGACTTCGTCAAGGACGAGAAGCACGAACTGGTGCTCTTCATCGACGAGTTCCACCAGATCATCCAGCTCTCCGACGCCGCCGTCGAGGCGATCAAGCCGGTCCTCGCGGCTTCGGGAACCCGAGGCATCAGGATCATCGCGGCGACGACCTACGAGGAGTTCCACAAGCACATCTCGCCGAACCAGCCGCTCGTCGAGCGCCTGCAGCGCATCAATCTCAACCCGCCCGACCAGGCGACGACCATCAAGATCCTGCAGGGCATGGCCGAACGGTACGGCGTGGCCGACGAGTTCTACGACGACCACATCTTCCGGCAGATCTACGAGTACACCCAGCGCTACATGCCGGCCAGCGCCCAGCCGCGCAAGTCGATCCTCGTGCTCGACTCCATGGTCGGCTGGCATCGCCTGACGCACCGGCCGATGGACCGGGACCTGCTCTCGGACGTGCTCATGGAGTCCCTGAACGTGAACGTCGCATTCCGGGTCGACGGCGCGAAGATCAAGCAGCAGCTGGACGCCAAGGTGTTCAGCCAGGACTGGGCGACCGGCGCGGTGGCGCGCCGTCTGCAGTTGTCGGTGGCGGACCTCAACGACAAGGGAAAGCCGATGGCGAGCCTGCTGTTCACGGGATCGACGGGAACGGGGAAATTCTGCATCGACTCGACGCAGGTTCCTGTCTACTCGAGCGACGGCGAGACCACCTGGAAGCTGCACGGCGACCTGGTCCCGGGCGACAGAGTGTTCGGTCGCCAAGGTCGCCCGGTCGAGGTGCTCGGACACTTCCCGCAGGGCATGCAGGACGTCTACCGGGTCACGCTCTGGGACGGCCGGACTCTCGACGTTGGAGGACCGCACTTGTGGACGGTCTACACAGCCAAGCAGCGGTCGAAGAAGCATGCGGGCAAGGACGTCGCGCCGATGGTTCTGAGCACGCGGGAAATGGTCGAGCGTGGCGTCGTGCGGACCTACCCCGGCGACTCTCGGGAGCATCTGAGGTTCTTCATCCCGGCGAACGGACCGGTGCACTGGCCGGAGCAGGACTTCGACGTCGACCCGTACGTCTTGGGCGTCCTCATCGGCAACGGGTGCCTCACTGAGACGCAGCTGACGCTCTCGTCTGACGGGGACGACGCCGACCACACCGTGTGGACGGTGGGCGAATGGCTGGGATCGGCACCGAAGTCGTACGGGCACAGCTACAGCTGGGTCTTCCCTGTCGGCGTTGGCCCGGTGGACGACCGCCGCGATTCGCTATACCAGACGAAGGACGTGCTTGCCTCGGTTCCCGATCTGATCGGTGCGCGGTCGGCGGAGCGCCGTATCCCGGAGAGGTACAAACACGGATCGGTACAGCAGCGGTGGGCACTGGTGCAGGGTCTTTTCGACACCGACGGATCGATCGGCGGCTCGAACGACCGCTTCAACGTCTCGTACTCGACGTTCTCCAAGGGGCTCGCGGAGGACCTCAGGGAGGTGCTGTTCTCGCTCGGCGTCTCGAACACGATCAAATCGTGGACACGCACGAAGGAGGGCGGGCGCGAACTGGCCGAGTACGGCGTGCACGTGAAGGTCGGCAACGAGGATAAGGCCCGGTTCTTCTCCCTCCCCCGCAAGCACGAGATCGCACGGCGGGCGGTCATCGAGACCTCGGGTCGTAAGCGCGTGAAGAAGTTCGACATGGTCGGCATCGCGTCGATCGAGAAGCTGCCGGAGCAGCAGAGCTCGTCGTGCATCTACGTCAACGACGAGGAGCACCTCTACCAGGCTGGTCAGTTCGTGGTCACGCACAACACGGAGCTCACGAAGCAGCTGGCGCGACTGCTGTTCGGCGATGACCAGCGGCACCATATCCGGTTCGACATGACGGAGTACGCCGAGGACTCGTCGTTCGCGGCGTTCCGTTCTGAGCTCACCAAGCGCGTGTGGGACCGCTCCCACGCTGTACTGCTTTTCGACGAGGTCGAGAAGGCCTCGGCGATGGTGACACGCGTGCTGCTGCAGGTGCTCGACGACGGCCGACTCAACGACGACAACAACCGCGAGGTGAGCTTCCTCAACACCTACATCGTGCTGACGACGAACGCGGGCTCAGAGATCTACAAGGACATCTCGCAGTACGCCGCCGACGACACCGGGTCGGGCAAGCAGCTGCTGGAGTACGAGAAGCTCATCCGCCGCTCGATCTCCTCAACGACGGGCGACAACCGGTTTCCGCCCGAGCTCCTGGGCCGTATCGACGCGATCGTGCCTTTCCAGCCGCTGTCGCTGCCAACGCAGCAAAAGATCGTGCGGAAGAAGCTGCGCCAGATGGTGCAGGAGGTGTTCGTCAAGCACAACGTGCGGGTCGACGTCGATGCGAGGGTCCTTCAGTACCTCATCGAGGACAAGGGCGACACCGACTCTGATGCCGGCGGCGCGCGTGCGGCTGTGGCGAAGCTGACCGACGAGGTCACCACCGCGGTGGCGACCTTCCTCAACGAGCACCCCTCGGAACGACGGATCCGCATCGACGTCGTCGGCGACCTGGTCAGCGACGACAAGAACCTGCTGAGTTCCGACGCCTACGTCGAGGTCAGCGCGGTGCGATGAACCAGCCGAGGACAGCGGGAACGAGTCGACTCGTGCGTCAATAGCCCTTTCATGTCCTATAGTTGCCTACTATAATAGAACGGAGATAGGGTACTCATAAACCAGGCGAACTGTGTTTTATTAGCGAAGGGATCGAGCGTCAATGGCCATTCCGGGAGCGGCAGCGGTCAGCCAGAAGAAGGGACGGAAGAAGAAGCCCGACGAGCTTCTGGCCTCCGTGGTGAGAGAGACGGCGATCCCGGCGGCGGTCGAGCTGCTGCGGTCGAACACGCAGTTCGTCTTTCCCAGCGGTACGGCCTGGGTGATGCTCGTGCTTGCAGCCGACGAGATCGGCGGCTTGAGCAAGCGGCACGGCCGGGACGAGGCGAAAGGCTCGATCATCGAGCTCATCAGCTCCGACCAGATCCGAACGGTGGCCACGGCGGAGATGCTCGAAGAGGAGGTCTTCGGCATCATCCCCACCGACGAGACTCTCGCGCGCATGGAGGAGTACTCGCTGCTCACCGGCGCCACCTACGCCTGGGCCGTCGTGTGGCAGAAGCCCAGCGGCGAACTGCTCGTCGATCTGGGGAACGATGCGACCTTCGCGCAGGCGCGCCTTGTCGCTGCAGGTACCACGAGCCTCGAAGAAGCCGTGGGCAAGAAGGCATGGATAGAGCACAGCGGCCTGGTCGCCGAGGCTGGAGCCACTGCCGCCGCGGTCCTCGGGGAGGACGAGGGCGATGCGATCTTCGACGGGATCCCCGGTGACGGGGGGGCTGACGAGGGCCTGGACGACGAGCCGCTCTTCAGCGACGTCGTCGACGCGGATGAAGGAGCGGACACACCCATGTTCGACGAGGACGCCGCAGGTATCGACGACGCGGGTACCGTCCCGGTCGAGTCGGAGCCGGACTACGACGGCGACGAGGTGGCCGGCTACGAGGGTTTCGACGAGACCGACGCCGGCTACGGCGTCGAGGGCGACTACCAGGAGGCCGACGACACTGTGCTGCTGGCCGATCAGGCCCAGGTGCGCGACGTCATCGCCCGCCGGTTCCTCTCCGAGGAGCTGGACCTGGACGTCCGGCTCGATGAGTTCAACGCCACCTTCGCCATCGGCGCGCCGGTCGTGCAGATCGCTGTGCCCGAGGGCTCGACGGAGTGGCTCGGGGACCAGGTCGCTCAGCTCAACCGGCAGGCCAACGCAGATCTGATGCAGCTCCGTTCCGCGCACGAGGATGAGCTGCGTGCGCTCTACGTCAACCTCATGTCGGCGCACACCGAGCAGGTCATCCGCGATGTGGCCACCGACCGCGCGTGCTCCCGGTACAAGCTGCTGAACGACGCCGCCCAGGCCGAGCACCAGCAGCGGCAGACGGAGAAGGATGAGAAGATCCGGGCCCGCCGGGCGGAGATCGCCAAGGACTACGAGTCGCAGGCCTCCAAGGTGGCCCAGCAGGCGGCGCTCTCGGCGGAACTGCAGTACAAGGAGCGCAACCGCTCGAAGATGGAGCGCGAGCAGATCGACTCCGTCGCCGAGATCGAGCGGGACATCGAGGATACCCACGCGCATAACCAGCAGGAGATCCTGCGGGTCCGGCGTTCGGACGCGACGCTGAAGATGCAGACCGGGCAGACGCGGATCTTCGAGGTGCTGGCCGAGCGGCAGTCGGAGTACCTGGCGGCCGAGGAAGAGTGCCTGAACCAGTGGAAGTCCGAGATCCAGCGGATCGTCGACGACAACCGCAAGGCCGACATCGCCCAGTCCGAGGCACTGGCCGAGCACCTGCGGACCACAGACGAGATCGGCGTCCTGCGCCGGGAGCAGCAAGGCCTCCTGGAGTCGGTGCGCTCTGAGCACGCCGACCGGATCCGCCGGATGGAGGACGAACTCGAACGCAACCGCAAGGACGCCATCACGCAGATGACGGCGCGCGACGCGGAGTGGCAGCACAACCTCGACCTGGAGAAGGAGAAGACCAACTCCCAGCTGGCGCGGGTCACCGACCTGCTCCAGCAGCTGTCGACGGTCGAGGATTCAGTGGCCAGGCGGTATGAGGTGCGCCTGGCGGAGGTGCAGGCCGACAAGGAGTCCTACACCAACGAGCTGGCACGGGCCTCCGAGATGCAGAGCCGCTCGAACAAGATCCTCGTCGTCATGATCGTCACGCTCTCGCTCCTGATGGGCGTGGCCGGCTTCATCGTCGGGGTGGTCTTGACCCGTTGAGCGGACCGGTCATGACCGACGGGGTGATCTGACGGCGCATGGGGCGCGTTCCCCATGCGCCGTCGTCGTCTGCGCCGGCAGGGCGCACTGGACAGCAGGACAGCAGAACGAGCGAGGCTCGAGAGTAAGGGATCACGATGGCCACGAACAGGCGGAAGGCGGCACGGCCGAAGGCGAGCAGCTGGGACAAGATCTCGGCGCGGACGCCCGGAGAAACGCTGACGAACCGAGACGTCTACGACAGCCAGCAGCTGGACCGCAGCAAGTTCCTGACCCTGAGGTCGACCAGACCCGGCATCGTCGTCGCGGTGATTACCGGCGTACTGGTGACGCTCGTCGCCTGGGTCTTCTACTCGCTCATCGCCGCGGCAGTGCTCTCGGTGGGCGCGTCCGTGGGTTCGGGTGTGTCCGGCAGCGGCAGCAGCACCGGCAAGCCGAGCGCGTACTACGTCCAGGACACCACGACGGGTACGGGCGGCTCGGTCGTGAAGTGTTACCGGCCCCTGACCAAGGACGGCAACCCGGACGTGAAGGCGAAGTGCTACCCCAGCGCTGAAGCTGTTCCGGTCCCCAGCTGGTACACCCCGGCGAAGGACGGCAAGCCCAGCGCCGAGAGGCCGGCTGAGCCCAAGAAGAGCGCGACGACGGTCCGCGAGCATCTGGCCGACGTCTCGGGGTTCAAGCTTTTCATCACGCTCGGCTCGGGTCTGATGGTCGCCCTCATCATCGGCACGTGGTTCTCGCGGAGGGTCGCCGCGGCGAACCTGATGAACACCACGAGCGACATCAACCAGTTCCACAACGACCAGCACATCGCTCTGCCGGAAGAGATCCAGCAGAACTACGACTGGTTCCCCGACGCCGGTGCTCACTCGAGCGTGCAGGTCAGCTCGATGCTCAGCCACATGATGCTCAAGAAGAAGGGTCTGGGCACCGTCGAGGTCGCCCAGCGCGCCAAGAAGGACGTCATCGATGACGAGGGGAACCTCGTCTACTACGTCGGCGAGGTCATGGACGACGACGAGGGCGATCCGCTGACGCAGACCCTGCCGATCATCGACGAGGACTTCGGCGACGAGCTGTTCGAGGCATCCGGTCTCCCCGATGACAAGACCCTGCGGCAGAAGTACGACACGACGTTGATCCCGTACAACCCTGACGGCAAGAACCGGGACAAGCTCGGCTTCGAGTCGGACACGTACAAGACCGTCGCTGCCCTGATCAAGGAGGACTGGACGTTCCCGGCGTACGAGGTCCAGCGCCCGGCCGGGGCGTACGTGGTCGATACCGCGCCGGTGAACACCATGGTGCTGGCCATCACCCGAGCCGGTAAGGGCCAGACGTACATCGAGCCGATCATCGACATGTGGTCGCGGGAGAAGAAGCCCTCGAACATGGTCATCAACGACCCCAAGGGCGAGTTGTTGGTGAAGAACTACGTGCCCCTGGTCACACGCGGGTTCGAGCCGGTGCAGTTCAACCTGATCAACTCCATGAAGACCGACATCTACAACCCCCTGGGGCTGGCGGCCGACGCGGCGCGTGAGGGCAACTTCACCAAGTGCGCGCTGTACGTGGAGAACATCGCCGGGATCTTCTTTCCGCTCGACGGCGGCGAGGACCCGGTCTGGCCCAATGCCGCCAACAACGCCTTCAAGCGCGCGGCCTACGGACTCATCGACTTCTATCTGGAGGAGGAGCGGGAGCTGCGCAGCGCCGCAGCCGTGCTGAATATGGACCCGGCGCTGCTGGAGCAGAAGCTCGATGACCTCTGGGGCAAGGCCACGCTCTACAACTGCTACCAGCTCTTCGTGCAGATGAGCTCGAAGAAGATCAAGAACCCTGAGGCCGAGCTGGAGAAGCGGGTCAAGGCCGGTGAGTTCGAGAACAACGAGGACGCCCTGGCCGAGGAGCAGGAGAAGGCGGCGGCCCAGGCCTTCATGTGGGAGGGCAAGGCCGATCAGGACATGCTAAGCCTGTACTTCAACGCGAGCGAGGAGCTGCCCCGCAACAACATGCGCACGCTGGTGGGCAACGCCCACAACGCGCTGCGCTCGATGGCCGGCGCGGAGAAGATGCTGGCCTCGGTGTACGGCATCGCGATCACCGCCATGTCGTTCTTCACCGACCCCACGATCTCGACGCTGACCTCGGGCAAGCCCTCGCAGAACACCGATCTGGCCGGCCTGAGCTTCCCGCGTCGCCTCGGCGTGCGCTTCGCGCCGAACTACGTCAAGCGCGACCACCTCGTCGGTCAGCAGGCCGTGTGGTCGGCCTACGCGGACCCGATGTTCACCGAGAACCTGGGTGAGGACTTCGAGCACGAGGAGATCGTCGGCCGCGAGGGTTGGGCCCGGTACAACTTCAAGGGCAAGTTCCCTGGCGACGATGCCTGGCTCAAGCTGGAGCTGGTCAACCCGCAGACGAAGATGCTGGTGCGCACCTTCTACTTCAGCTTCACGAAGAACTACCAGGTCTCGCTCAACGGCCGGCACTACGTGGTCGAGCCGGTGACGGGCAAGAAGATCGTGAAGAACGGCGTGATGCGTGAACTGAAGCCGGTGCGTGAGGGCGGCACCCGGGACGGGAAGATCCTGTCCTTCCAGGCCGGGGACACCCTCTACCCGGACACGCGACTCGACTTCTCCGGCGGCGGCACCCCGGAGAAGGTCTCGTACCAGGCACGGGCGATCACGCAGACACTGTCGCGCTACTCGGAGTCCCCTAAGGCGCTGTTCCTGGTGACTCCGCCTCACCTGATGAAGTACGCGAAGCTGATCCTGATCCTGGTCAAGCAGCTGTTCGACGTGAGCGCCGACCAGGCGTACATGACGAAGTCGGACCAGAAGCCGCTCTACCGCACGCGGTTCATGCTCGACGAGCTCGGCAACCTGCAGTCGGAGGGCAAGGGCATCGACGGCTTCGAGACCATGCTCTCCATCGGCCTGGGCCAGGAGCAGCAGTTCACGCTCATCCTGCAGACCCTGCAGCAGCTGCGCGACGTCTACGGCGAGAGCGTCGACAAGATCGTGCAGGGCAACACCTCGAACATCGTCTTCTTGAAGTCCACGGACGATTCGATGATCGAGACGCTGGAGAAGATGAGCGGCAAGACGCACCGGTCGTACCGGGACAGCAAGCAGATCAGCCAGGATCTCGACAAGGTCATCGGCGGCAAGACCGAGGGCCGGGTCTCCTACACGATGAACACCAAGGAGGAGCCGCTGATCAGCTACAACGACATGGCCTTCCTCTCGCCGCGCAACTCGATCGTCTTCCGGGCCGGCGATGCGCCGATCTGGAACCGCAACCAGACGATCCTGCCGATGTCGTTCCGGCTGCTGGGTAACACGATCAAGCACCCGGGGCACACGTACTCGCTGCAGACGATCCCGACCCTGTCCAGTGCCATGGACTTCGACGTGCGGATGAACCAGCCGGACTTCGTGAAGATGCTGGAGAAGCGCATGCGGCAGGCGGTCAAGGCCGCGGACGCGAAGGCGCAGTACAAGGAGATCTACGGCTACCAGGAGGTCGACATCGAGCGCCTGGATCCCGATGTCTACGCCGACGAGGTCATGGAGGTCATCACGACGATGACCACGGTCGACGAGGGCCAGGACCCCAACGCTCCGGTGGTCGTCGACCCCGACGAGTACGAGGGGATGAGCATGTTCGACGAGGACCAATTCATCGAGAACGTCGAGGTCGGGGTTGCGGTCGCCGAGAGTCAGGCGGTCAGCGCCGAGCGGCGGCGTCTGCTCTACGCCGAGGGGACGATCAGCAAGGAGATGCTGGTCAACCCCGACGGCTCGGCGAAGGTCAAGAGCCTGGACATCGAGATCGGTGAGGCCTACAAGTCGGCGCAGACCGAGTTGGAACAGGATCGCGAGCACTTCTCGGTCGGCGGCGACGGCGAGCTGCGCAGCGCCGATGGGTCCCAGACGTACATCAGCCAGATCCGCTCGGACGCGTACGCCCATGCGGCCCGCCGGATCAACGGCCATGTGAACGACGAAGACTCGCGGGTGTTCGCGGAGGAGGACGTCACCGAGGACGACCTGAAGTCCCTGGCGACGGTGAAGGTCCACTCGGCCTTCTACCAGTACCTGGCCTCACTGCCGAGCTGGGAGGTGCTGGCCGACGGCCGGTTCGACCGGGCCATGGCCATCGAGATGAACTCAAAGTAGCCGACGGCCACTTGGGGGCCAGTCAAGGATCACGGCCAGTGCCGAGGTCGTCTCCCGACTAAGGGAGACTGCCTCGGCACTGGCCTTTCCGGATGACCTCTCACCCCCTTTCAATAAGAGGGGTAGGCTCTATACATACTTATGTAACCCCGAGCATCCACAGGAGGCTGATTGACTATGAAGAAGGCACACGGATTGCGCCGGTACTTCTACGAGTACGTCTACTACAAGGCGGTCGAGCAGGCCCGGGATCAGACCGGACAGGTCATTCCGATCTCCCAGGCCAAGGCGGTCCGCGCCCGGGTCGACGAGATCCTCGGCCAGCGGGGCACCGCGCTGGCCGACCCGAGGCTGGGCGTCACGGAGTGCCTCACCGTCATCGACCAGGCATTCGCGGAGAAGGTGTCCGACTACGAGGCGCAGTTCGGTGACCATTCCCCGCAGAACGAGCGCTACCAGCAGTCGCTGCGGGAGTTCACCCGTGCCACCGGTGTCGGTGTCCAGGCCGACCCGAAGTCGGTCCGACTGCCGATCAGCCCCTACGCCCCCGACTGGTCCGAACGCGCGACCGTGAAGCGCGCCGGGACCGCGCTGGTGTACCTGCCGGACGAGACGATCGGACGCGTGGCCGGCGGCGAGGTGGAGACCCTGGCCGATCCCCGGCGCGGGAACATGGTGCTCTGGCGCATCGACGACGAGGGCAAGCCTTTCGAGGCCGGCCGAGCGATGACGAACGATGACGCCGCTGGGCTCACCGCGCTGATGGACAAGATGAGCCAGCAGGAGTACGACCAGGTGCGCGAGTGGGTCGTCGACGGCGGCCGGGATCCCCAGACGAACCGTGTCGACCGCAACCGCTTCATGTCGCAGCGCGCCGTGGCACGCTCGGCAGCACTGCTCGAAGAGCTGAAGGCCCAGGGCGTGTCCTACGAGGTGATGCGCGACCGCGAGCCGGGTCAGATCAAGGCGAAGATCGCCGGAACCGGCATGGAGATCCGTCTCACCGACACGCGCCAGGAGGAGTACGCCGGAGCGCGGATCTATGACAGCGGCACCGTGCTGCGCTACTCGACGAACTACCGGGTCCCCGGCGGCATGGCGGTCTACTCCCCCTCGCCGGCACAGGCCGTTCAGCTGCTGCGCTTCGCCCAGGGCCGCCGCGTCGAGCGCACGGATCTTCCGGGGTACGCCGCCGGCGAGACCGGCACGACGCACCGGGAGCGCAGCCGTGGCCGCACGTTGGTGGATGTGCCCGACAGCTACCACGTCGACCGGGAGTCGATGTTCGTGGTCGGCGACTACGTGGCGCCCGGCGAGTCCGGTCCCCGGCCCGGGTCGAAGGTGATGCTGCGCCGGGACGCGAAGAACCGCTCCCTGCCGACCTTCTTCATCGACGCCGAGCCCGCTGAGGCCTACGCGAAGGCCGCCGTCGAGAGCGCGCGGGAGAATCTGCAGGCAGCTCTTGACGTCGAAGACCTGATCGCTCGTGCTGAGGCCGAGCTGGAGCGAACCGGCGGACAGCTGGATGCGATCGAGCCGCCGGAGTACTCGGCTGACTCTGAGGTCGCTGCGATCCAGCGCTCCTACTGGGACGTGCTCACCGGTGCGCACAGCGATCTGCTGCGCCCGGGTGCGACCGAAGAGATGTACCAGGAACGGCTGGAGGAGATCGGCGAGTTGCAGGCCGAGGAGGTGCCCGAGTTGGGCAACCTCGTCTACGGCGGCACCGCCGTTGAGAAGATCCGGCAGCACGCCGAGGATGTCCCCTTCGAACTTATCGGGACCTGGGAGGCGGAGCCCCACGACGTCGACGGCGAGTGGGTCGATCAGCGCTTCAACCCGGACCGGGTGGCGCGGTACATGACCAGCCCCACCGGGCAGTGGTCGAACCTCGACAACCTCGCCTCGGCGCTGCGTCGTTGCGGGATCTCCCCCGACGAGATGATGGGCTCGACCTTCCAGACGACCCGGTTCAAGGACCGGCTCGTCCGCTTCAGCGCCGAGCGCTCCGTGCCGATCGCCGATCACGAATCTGCGTTCATGCGGCGCATCGGGGCCACCGTGCGCGAGAGCATCGAGCGCAACGCGGCAACGGTCTCCGAGATCTTGGTCGACGAGCAGGGCGTCATCCGCTGGAGCGGCGAGAAGCTGCGCCGTGACGGCAAGGGGACTCCGATCTCGGGTGAGATCGGCCAGGTCTTCGATGTCGGCGAGTACGGTGAGATCACCACCGCCTTCGCCAGCGGGGAGAACGCCCTGGTCGTGCCGGGCTATGAGGCCACGATCACGGCCCAGACTCCGGGCGAGGCTCCGACCTCGGTCGAGGAACGCACGCGCCTGCGCGGCTACGAGCAGCTCATGCACGAGCGCATCCAGTACCAGATCGCCGGCGACCTCATCGCCGGGCGCAGCGAGACCGGCGAGCCCTCCTCGCTCAACACGGTCTACTCGCAGCTGTACGGCACCAAGCACCCGATCGACTTCATCGAGCGCGCCACCACGTACCAGCTCGACGAGTCCACCGGCGAGGTCAAGGAGCACCTGGACGAGTGGACGGCCGCGATCCTGCAGACCGAGGCGCGCCGTGTGCGCTACTCCAACGAAATCAAGGCCGGCTCGACGATCTACGCCGAGTACCGGGCCCAGCGCGACCGAACTGACCCGGCTGACGACAACCGCTTCGACGCCTGGCGGCTCACCGGCGGGCGGAACATGACGGTGCTCACCGGCAAGGACCGGAACAACGTCGCTGCGCCCAGCGGCTACTTCGACCCGGTGATGACCGGAGGTGCGACCAACCAGGGCATCGTGCGGTACCTGACCACTCAGGCTCAGGTCGACGCCGACGGCCGGATCGTGCCGGGCGACGAGAGCGTGGCTGGACAGCGTGCGCCGCTCATGGCTCTCCCCGAGCTCGAGACGCTGCGGTACGACCCGTTCGACCGCCAGCAGATGACGGCCTCGACGATCATGCAGTCTTCTGAGGTCACCGCTCCGGCGAAGACGGCGCTGATGACCTTCGGCGGCTGGACGGCTGATGACCCGATCGTGGTGTCGAAGGAGTTCGCTGAGCGCCACCGCATCCGCGGAGCCGGCGGCCAGGAGCGCGATCTCGTCGTGGGCGACAAGATCTCGGATCTGCACGGCAACAAGGGCGTGATCTCGCTGATCGTCGACCGGGACATGCCGCTGCAGGACGCACAGGAGCGGGATGTCGTCGACGAGGTCAACTGGTTCCGGGCCAACCCGGGCCTGGACGTGGTGATGAGCCCGTTCAGCCTGATCTCCCGGCGCAACGCGGGCTCGGCGCGCGAGCTGATGAGCGGGAACGTCTCCGACCTGCGCTCCCCCAATGGAGAACTGCGGCCGAGTGCCCTGGGCGAGATGCGCTTCGTGGTCACCCACATGGCCGTCGACGAGAAGACGAAGATCTACGACGACGAGCAGGTGCGTGCTGGCAAGGGCCGTAAGGCCTCCTCGCAGCTGGCCTGGGCGCTGCAGTCCCAGGACTGCCCGTCGATCATGCGCGAGTTTTACGGACACAACAGCGGGGCCGAGTCGAACCTGCGCGAGTACCTGCTGGTGACCGGTATGGACATGGAGGCTGACGGCATGCTGCGGGTGATCGGCCAGGCCGAGGGCCTCGACGAGCGCCCCGAGCGCCGGTTCATCCCGATGCCCGAGCTGCTGCGCACTCAGCCGCGCAAGGAGGGCCAGCTCCCGGGACTGAACACCACGGCGATGCGCAAGTCCTTCGGCGGTCTCATCGGCGACCGCGGCGGCGACATGGAGATCCCGTTCCCACTCTCGTATCCGACCGGTGAGCAGACCGAGACGGTGAGCGCGAGCTCGTGGAAGCTGCCGGTGATGTCCTCGAATCTGCGCAGTGGCCAGGAGTTCGAGGACGGGTCCTCCGTCACGCACGACTACACCCGCAGCTACCAGGACGTCTTCGTCGAGGCCTGCCGCTACCGCTACATGACCGAGCAGCTGGACGGCCAGGGTCTGTCCGCGGAGAAGCGCGCCGAGGTGCGTCGCGGCATGAGCGAATCGGTCTCACGCGCTCAGCGCGCCTTCGAGGCGATCACGACCGACGTGCAGAACCGGGTGCTCACGGGCAAGAACAACATCTTCAAGACCGGGCTGATGGCCTCGCGGCTGACCGACTCGGCGACGATGGTGTGGACTGCGGACCCGCGGCTGGACGTCGACCAGGTTGCGCTCAGCTCGGTCAAGGCCGAGCAGCTGGGGCTGGCCGAGGGCGACCACGCGCTGGTGTGGCGTGACCCGGTGCTCCGTGACGCCGGCGTGCGCTTCATGCGGGTCGCGATCGACGACCGGCTCACCGGTGCCGCGATCAACCCCGTGATGGACGCCTGCTTCGACGGCGACTTCGACGGCGACGCGGTCGCCGTGGTGAAGCTGCACAGCGAGGCCGCCAAGGCGGAAGCCCTGGCGAAACTCTCGGTGCCGGCCAACCTGCTGGACACCGGCGTGGTCAAGGGCGACGGCTCGCACCCGCTGGCCGTGCAGGTCTCGCTGGACACCCAGGTCGCGCTCTCCAAGGACGCTGCTCTGGCCGATGAGCTGGAGAGCTCGCGGAGCGAAGCGAACCGGCTCCGGCTGCAGGCGCTCACGGGCGCAGAGCCGCCTGAGGACGTCAAGCTCGACCAGCAGGTTGTGACGGAGGAGCTGAGCGGGCTGTACCGCCAGGCGCAGCGCGGCGAGTTCGGCGCGGCACTGACGTTCTCGGACCGCGCGGCGCACCTGCAGAGCGTGCGCGAGGTCTGCGTCGAGACCGGTGCCAAGGGCAGCGAGAAGAAGCTCACCGACTATGCCCGGAACCTGGGCGATGCGCAGGGCACGCCCGGCATCACGCAGGCCGACCAGGAAGCCTCGATGTTCGCCACGGCGATCAAGGCCCACGGTACCGGCCTGGGCGGCTCGTTCAGCCAGCGCGCCGTGCGCGCGCTGCGCGGCGAAGACCTCAAGGCCGTTCTGGAGGTCACCTACCCGGTGACCCAGTCGATCCTGCAGGCCAAGCACGACGCCGCCGAGGCCCGGCACAAGTACGCGATGCTCCAGGGCCCCGGCCGCGAGCTCTGGAGGGGCCGCAGCATCGAACACGTCGGCCCCGGTCAGTGGCGCACGGCATTCCTCGACGGTGAGCCGGTCCAGGCCACGGCCGAGGAGTGGGAGAAGCAGTTCATCGAGTTCTACGAGTCCAAGGAGGGCTTCGGCGTCACGGTCAACCCGGACTACGTGGCCCGCGTGGCCGGCGCGCTGGAGGACCCGAAGACCGGGCTCATCCGCAACCTCGAAGAGGACCCGTCGCTGCGGGGCACCGTGATGGACCGGATGGCCTACGGCGGTGGTTTCGAGGCGCTCGTGCAGGCGGCCAAGAACCGCGAGAGCGTCTACGACGGCGAGAAGAACGAGCAGTTCGCGTCCTCGGGGACCCGGAAGGCCCGGGCGGAGATGTCCCGGCAGCTCGATCAGCTGAGCTCCGCTGAAGCGCACAGCCTGGACAGCGCTGCGATTGCCGTCGATGACTCGGTGGTCAAGCGCGACGTGATCACTCAGGACGCGGGGGACTCCCGCACCCGCGGCTCGCACCGCCGCTCTGCGCATGCCGTGGGCGTGGGCGCGTCGCGCCCGCTCTACACGCCGAGCATCGAGATCGATCAGCCGCAGGGCGACGACGACTACGGGATGGGGTACTGAGATGGCACAGCGCAAGGAACTGGGAACGGGCCCTGCGGGCCGCCGGCGCGCGGCCAAGGAGCTTCCGGTGGACGACGATCGGCAGCAGGCCGACGAGCCTCAGGGCAACGCGTACGCCTACTGGGACTCGCGCTCGGACGAGCCGATCGACGCCGAGGTGATCGACGAGCCGGGACCGGAAGACGCAGACGGTTCGCGCGCCTGGCGCGAACGGCTCCGGGACCGCGCCCGCGGGTTCTTCGGCGCGAAGACCCGGGAGCGGATGGCCGACCGCGAGCGCGTGCACTGGATCGACGTCGACCGGGCCGAGGACGAGGCCGAGGGCCTGGACCAGCGCGAGCAGCTGCTCAAGCTCCGGGCGGAGACGCGGCTGGCCGGCGAGAAGTACATGGCTTCGCTGCGGGACTCGAAGCTGCTGGTGCCCGGCTTCAACGACGAGGAGCGAACGCAGGAGCTCGGCGTCATGCACCACGTCTACATGCAGATGATGATGCAATCGTGTCTCAAGCCGCTCTCGCGAGGGGTGAATGCCAACTCGGTCGTCCAGGCGGTCGGCATGGTGATGGCGATGCGGATGCTTGCCCCGGACTTCAAGAAGGAGATGGACAGTTACCTCCAGCCCTTCAAGGACAAGATCCAGGAGCGTATCGACACCAGGACCCGCGGCATGGTCGCCTCTGCCGAGAGCGGCATCGCGCACCGGCAGAGGATCTTCAAGGATGTGCCGAGCGACGCCCGGCGCGAGCGCCTCATCGGCAGCACCGATCCGCGTGATCACCTGACGAAGAAGTGGCGCAAGCGCTTCGACGCCATGCAGCACCGTGAGCGCGGCTACCGGGAGATGTTCACTCCGGATTCGGCGGCCATGACCGAGGTCGCGCTGATGGAGAACGCCTTCTGGAAGATGCGTGAGCCGGGCGCGGATGCCGGCTTGATCCGCGACAGCTACCGGGCGATGCGCAAGCGGCTGCACGAGCAGATGAGTGAAGACGGCTTGGAGCGCCAGGAGGTCGTCCAGCGCGCGCGGATGATCATCGGCGAGCGGATGGAGTACGAGCCCGAGCTGCGCATGATGTTCAACGGCGTGGCTCACGGCCGGATCGTCAAGGCCCCTGCGCACGAGGAGCGGATCGCGGGCTCGGACCGGGTCCGCACGGTTTGGAGCGGGGAGTTCGACGATCAGTTGGGCCAGCGTCTGCCTGAGGACGGGATGTTCACGCTGCGCCGGCCCATGGACGCGGACGCCCACCAGGTCCAACTCGCCGAGACGATGAAGACCTCGATGCTCGACGCGCTGGGCCGCGGCGACCAAGAGGGCTACGGGGGCAACATGCTCGGCTACCTGGTCGGCTTCGCGGCGCAGAAGCAGGGCTTGGACACCAACGGGCTGCCCGACATACTCCAGCATCGCCTGGACCAGTCCGAGGTGATGATCGCGAGCATGGACATCGACGGTCTTTCGCCCGAGGAGCAGCAGCGGGTCTACTCCAACGCCTACGTCGACGCGATGGAGGCAGTGAACGAGAAGTACCCGGATCTTGAGGCCGAGCTGAAGCGGAGCCTCGGGGAGAACTGGCAGCAGACGCTGCAGACGGCGGTCGACGACCCGGGTGCCTTCTTCGAGGAGCAGCGGCTCAAGCCGCGGTCACGCCATACGGGCCCGTCGTCCGAGCGAAAGGCTGGCCCGCAGAACGAGAGCCCGAACACTGAGGCCGATTCCGAGGACTACCAGCCCGCCTGAGGGCGATCCGAGAACACGAACAAGGAGCGGGAGGAAGGGTCATGAGCCAGGAACAGGATGAGGGACAACAAGTCAGGTTCGGATCGCGTTTCGCGCGGATGTTCGGCTACGTCACGCCGGAGGACCGGAGCCGATGGGAGCAGCAGCGGGCGCAGAACGAGCCGAGCGTCAGCGCGATCAAGCAGGGCGCGAAGTCGTTGCTGGGCTCGATGATGGAGTTCGGGGAGCGCAACATCGGTGCGAAGCTCGATGCGGCCCACCGCGTGGCGGCGCAGCAGCGGCTCGAGGAGTCCCACGACAAGGTCGTGAACCAGCGCCGCGATCCGAACACGCGGAACATCATCGAGTCGGTCGACTACGAGCCCAAGGACGACCGGGAGGAGATCGAGCCGGACCTGGAGCTCTAGCCGAATGGGCCACGACAAGCGTAGCGAACGGCACTCAATAAGCCCGGCGCCCCTTCTCGACTCATGACTATCTTCGATAGACTGGTTTCTAAGCGAAACCGCGGCTTGAAGGACGATAGGACAGGGTGTAGGCATGGAGACGACGAATCCGCGTGTCAGTAAGCGCGAGTTCATCTCGCGGGTCGCGACTCGCAGCGAGTTGTCGGTCCGAGTGGTGAACAAGGTGTACGAGTCGCTGCTCGGTGAACTCACGGGCGCGGTCAGCTGCGGAGAGGCGGTTGTGCTCACGAGCTTCGGCCGCTTCTACCGACAGGACCACAAGGGCCACAAGGTGCGCTTCGGCAAGAGCAACGTCGACGACTACGTGGTGCTGAAGTTCTCCGCATCGAGCAGCTTCAACCGCCGGCTCGGCGGCGAGGTGAGCCGAAGCACGAGAGCTGTCACCAAGGCAGGCTGTTGTCACCAGGACTTCCGGACGGGGCGCGCGGGGCTGGAAGCTGTGCCAGAACCCGTGATCCTTGACGTCTTGTGACAGTGGACCGGCCGGTGGAGCTCGTGCAGCTCCCGGCAGTCGCCTGAAACTCATCAGATTCTCGCTTCCGCAACCCGCTTCGATGCCCTTGGCGTCCAACGCCATGACGGACGGCTGCCGATCACCCGGGAGAGCACATGGCGAAGAAGGACCAGAGGACGGACGCGGCGAGGGAGAAGGACCGCGAAAAGTGGATGGCGCGTTTCCAGGTACGGCTGGCCATGCAGCCGGGCGTGGACCGGGCAGTCGTGCTCCAGGCGGTCAAGGATGTCACGACGCACTGCGCGGATACGGCAGAGCACCCGCGGACTGCCTTCGGCGACCCAGACGCCTGTGCCGTGCAGGCCGCCGCGCGGCTGGTGCCGGCGGACCGGGCGGCGCGCGCGAGGCGACACGACGCCGTGGTGGACACGCTCGACTCCGTGCTGAAGAGGGCCGGGGACGTCGCCGGTCTGTGACCGGTTGGAGCGACTTCCGTCAGAGCCCGGCGCACGGGTTCTGACACAGCTTCTCGTCGTCGGGGCTGCCGGGCAGCTCAGACGATTGGCGGAGCGCCGGAGCCCGATGACACCGATTCTGCTTTGCGCACTGCTGGTGACAGACAGCGTGCCGTCCCGGTGACAAACATCGTGCTTCGCCCGGTCGAAGCCGCAGGTCAGCCGACGCCGCAGGTGACACCTACCGTGCTTCGGCTCACGAGGACGAGATCCCACCGGAGACCTACGGGATGGTCGAGGATGCCGACGAGTTCGAGAACGTCATTGAGGATCGTGAGCTACGGGCCGCATCGTAGGCAACGAGGGGCCAGCAGAAAAAGAGAACCCCCGTGATGCAGGCATCACGGGGGTTCTCTTTATGGCGGGACGAGCCCAGTTGCGAGGCTCAGCCGTCGGCGATGGCAAAGATCAGCACGAGCACGATGACCGGGACGATGAGCACGCCAGCCCCGGCGAGAAGGTGCTCCCACCCCAGCAGCGAGTTGACCCAGCCCATGAAGTCGTTCCACAGGCCGGCGACGGTGCTCGCGATCGAGGCGAAGAAGCCGGTGACCCATCCGACGATGACCGCCAGACTGACGCCGCCGATCAGACCGAGAGCGATGATGGCACGAGCGCTCTTGAACATGGTCCTGAACATGACGCCCCGTCTTACTTCCGGTCCTCGAAGAGCAGGTAGTACAACCCGATGTGCGGGATGACGAGGGCCGCCAGCGCAATCCAGGCCCGCCCCGGGCCCTCGACCACCCAGCCGATGAAGTCCTTGACGGGTCCGACGTAGGCCAGCGCGGGGGTGAGCACCTCAGTGCGGAAGATGACGTGGAAGATTCCGTAGGCCATGCCGAGGGCGATCGCCAGTCCGGTGCCGCGCCGTACGAAGAGGACGGAACGAGGACTGATCCGCCGGCGGCGTCCCATGGCTGCGCTGGACTGGAGTTCGACATCAGGAGCAATCGCCTGAGCCACTGGCCCGTAGTCGTACATCGTCACCATCTCGCTCTTATCGAATCGCTATTTCTTCCATTCTATGAGAAGCCCTCAATGGTCAGAAGAATGGCGGATCGTAGGTCAGTCGAACTGCAGGTCAGGTTCGCCCGAGGATGGCGCATGGAAGTTACGGATCGAGCGCTGCCGGGATCGCGAGTCCCTCGCGATCGGCTCGCGCTGCGCGGCCAGCTCGGCGAGAGTGAAGCCCACGGGACGGCCGAGGCGCTGGCCGGCCATGTAGTAGGCCTGCCCGTTCGCACGCTCGCCCAGGGCGATGATCTCGCAGGTGATGGAATCACCCGGGCGCCGAGGTGCGCGTTCCCGCCAGACGATCCGGTGCGAGGGCTTTGCATGCGGATCTGCACCAACGTAGGTGGTCTCGCAATCGGAGAGGTCGGGATAACTGGGCATGTACTCCAGCGGGTGTGTGCTCGGCGCGCCCTGCTGGATCCGGCCCAGCTGGTTGAGAGCCACCCGCAGGAGCCGGTCCTCCGGTCCATGAGGGTGCATCACCGCGGCGTCGTGGAGCGTCTGGAGGTCCTGCTTGAGACCGGCCGTCGGCAGGAGGCGGATGGGAGGCTGACGCTCACTCATCACGCTTCTCCTGCTGGGCAGCACGATGCTCATCCGCCCACTGCTGACCGAGCGGGCCGAGGCTTTCGGCGAGCTCTTCGATGGTCATGCTCGCCTCGTCGGAGGCGTCGGACTCCTGGATGCGGCGGGAGAGCTCGGCCTGAAAGGCGGTCTCCTCGTGGACGTGGTTCGCGTGGTCGTACTTCATGAGGCGCACCAACGCGGCGAACGGGATAATTGCGGCTTCGGGATTGTTGTTGTCACCGAAGACCAGCGGCTCGACCTCACCGCGGCGATATCGGCTCAGCAGCGCACTGAGGTGCTTGTGCGTGACCTGGTTGGTTGGGGCGACATTGACGGAGAACTTCGGAACGCCGGCGTCGGGCGTGCTGTCGTTGTGAGTCATAGATTCACTCTAGTAAGTTGTGAATGACTTGTCATTGCCTTGCATACGACTGCGTTCGTCGAGTCGATAAGGGTGCCGAATGGCGGTTCGCCTCGTCTATGCGCGGCGGGACAGGCAAGAGGAGGAGGGGCCCGTGTCCCGGTTCCGCATGATGTGGAGCCGGAAGGCACGGGCCTGGGCGTACTCGCCATGTCGGACGGGTGCGCTCCGCCGTGTCGGACAGTGGGGCGCAGCCGAGGTTGGGTCAGCAGTCGTTGTGGCGTTCGGCCCCGGCCTTGACGCAGGTTTCGCAGGCGCCGCAATTCTGGTCGGAGGTGGTGTTCCGCAGTCGATCAGCCGGTCTCGTTGCAATGCCTCGTGCGTCTGCCTGGCAGCTTCCTCGGTCCGCAGGTATCACGGGGTCTGGTAGCCGCAGCCACCGTCGGCCGTGGGACAGCGCCAGGGTCCAGTGGGTGTTATCCCCTGGGCGCTGGGGTCAGTGCTCCTCGGGGTTCTCGTCGGCCGGCGGCCGGTTGTGCGGTTTGAAGTCCCCCCGAAGGCTGGCATCTGGTAGACCGCTTCAACGCCACTCGCTGCCTGCGTTCGCTGGCCGCGCGGGCCACGGCGCGTCGGACGCCGATCACGGCCGCTCCTTGGCGCCGCCGTATGCGTCGCGGAGCTCGGTCCAGGTGATGTCGGCCCCTCGGTCGAGGAGGACGCGGATGCGGGCCTCGAGGGCGCGCAGCCGGTCCAGCTCGGTCTGCACGACAGTGGACACCTGCTTCGGTCACTGCTGCTCCTTGTGGTGTGGGCCCGCCGCGGGTCACGGCGGGCCGGGGTGGGCTCGGGACGGATGGCCACAGCCGTCCTACTCCGCGTTCCAGTTGCCGTCGCCGTCGCGGACCCAGCGCAGCCACTCGACCCACTGCCCGGCAGACCACTTCTCGACGACGATCCGGTTCGCTTCAGTCGTCGCCTTGTGATCCGCGACAGCGTTCTGCGTGGCGGCCTCGGAGCGGTGCGGGTAATAGGCAGGGCCGCAGGGCCCACCGATGACGATGCGCCACGGCTTGGAAGGTCGACGAGCGGTCATCGGGGCTCCCCCTTCTGGGCGGTCGGGGTAGACGCCAGCGATCCGCCGTCCACACGAGCAGTGCTGCCCTTCACGGATGTAGCAGTGCTCGTGATGCCCGGCGTACTTGTCCGTGGCGGCGCTCATGACAGCTCCCCCCGGCTTGATCGTCTCGAAGTGCCACCAGCGGCCGTCGGACCACTGGTTGATGCGGATCGCGTTCGTCTTCGTCTCGCCGGCCTCCGCCTTCCGCAGCTCGGCACGGACGTACTCGTAGGTCTTGGCCTCGCTGGTGAACTCGGCCTCCGGGCTGGAGCCGGTCGGACTGTCGAGGACGACGCGCCACGGACGGCGGGGACGGGCGCTCATTAGAGGACCATCCCTTCTGCAGCCCTTTTCGGTAGGGTTGTGACCTCTCGGTCCCGGTGGGTGCACGGCCAGTGCGGCGAGCCGTTCGACGGCCAGCATGAGTTCCGCCGGCCCCATCGGACCGAGGCCGTCTGATCGGCTTCAGGGACACGCCCCGCAGAGGGCCGATTAATGAGCTCCCGGCAGACGTCCTCACCCCCGAGCAGGTGCTTCGTCAGAGCCACAGGAGTACTTCTTTCGTGTTTATCGGATGGGACTGGGCGACCGAGACCCATGACGTGACCGTCATGGACGCCTCCGGCAAGCGCGTCGACCGGTGGGAGTTCGCCCACACCGAGGAGGGGTTCGCCAAGACCCTGGCCAGGATGGGGAAGCACGGTGTCCCGGCCGATCTGCCGGTGATGATCGAGACCACCCGTGGCCTGGCCGTGGACCGGCTGCTGGCGGCCGGTCACCCGGTGGTGCCGGTGCACCCGAACGCCTTCCACGCCATGCGGGCGCGCTGGGGCGCCTCCAAGGCCAAGACCGACGCGGGCGACAGTATGAAGCTCGCCGATTACCTCCGTACCGACGGCCATCTGCTGCCCCGCCTGGAACCCACCGAGCAGGCCACCATGGACATGCAGGCCCTCACCCGCCAGCGCGCCGACCACGTCGAGGCCAAGGTCGCCGCGGTCAACCAGCTCGCCGCGCTGCTGGACATGCACTGGCCCGGCGGCAAGGCGCTGTTCGCCAACCTCGACAGCGACATCGCGATGGCGTTCCTGGAGCGCTACCCGACCCCGGCCTCTGCCACCAAGCTCACCGTCGGACGACTGGAAGCCTGGTGCAAACGGCGTGGCTACTCCGGACGCCAGCCCGGCAGCGTCCTCATCGAGCGCCTGCGTGCGGCCCCGGCCGCAGCCTCGCGCCTCAGCGAGGCCGTCGTCGAGCAGCTGGTCCGCGTCCAGGTCCAGCTCGTGCAGGGCATACGCACGACGATCCGTCTGCTCGACAAGAGCATCGCCGACGCAGTCGAAACGCACCCCTACGCACCGCTGTTCGCGACGATGCCGCGCATCGGCAAGGTCAACCTCGGCCAGATCATCGGCGAGGTCGGCCCGCTCCTGGAACGCGCCCAGAGCTGCGAACAGTTCATCGCCGAAGCCGGCGTCGTCCCCGTCACCCGCGCTTCGGGCAAGTCCCGCTCGGTCGCCTTCCGCTTCGCGACCAATCGCAGAGCCCGCCTGGCACTGACCCAGTTCGCCGACAACAGCCGACACGACAGCGAATGGGCCGCCAAGATCTACAACGACGCCCGCGCCCGCCAGAAGCGACACCCCCACGCCATCCGGATCCTGGCCCGTTCCTGGCTCCGCGTGATGTGGGCCTGCTGGCGCGACGGCACCTGCTACGACCCCGTAATCCACCAAGCCAACGGGAAGATCAACGCAGTCGCCGAGGAGCCCTTGGCTGCATAGAGGTTGACTCAGGAAACTCATCAGTCCTCCTCCAGAACAGGCCCGGCCTCGGGGGCAAGCAGGGCCCGGAGCTGGGCGGCACGTTCCGCAAGGTCGGCACCGGGGCGGTCGTCGGCGGCCACCTCAGCGCGGGCCAGCATTCCCACGGCGGCATCGTCCAGAGCGGGGCGCTCGTCGGCGAGCTTCCGGTAGGACTCGGCTAGGGCCTCAAGGGCGTCGAGCCGGGCGGCTGCCTGGGCGAGCAGGGCGCGGGCCACCGGGCTGTGGTAGGCACCTGACCAAGCCCGGCTGTCCCCCATGATTTGGGCGTCCCGGCGGGCGAAGAAGTTTCCGCCGAAGGCGGTCTGGCGGCCGTACTCGGTACGGCGGTGGGTTCGTTCGGCACGCTGGGCGTCACGGGCGAGTACCGCCAGATGCCCGATCTCTGCCGTGGTGGCCGCGGCCGTCTCCTCCGGGTCGAGCAGCTGGGGGTAACGGCGCGCGTGCCGGAGAACGTCATCGCGCAGGGCACGCCCCTTCTCCACCCAGTCCCGGAAGGCAGGCGCCAAGCGACGGACGGAGACTCGCTCGCCCGCCACGTGCACCGGTACCGGCCGGGCCACCAGCCAGTTCACCACCGGGTTGTCGCGGTTACCCATGCGCTGGGTCCAGAAGATTCGCCGCTTCTCCTGCTGCTCGGTGAGGCCATCCTCTCGGTCCGTCATCGGGAGGCCTCAGTGATCCGGTCCTCGAAGTACGTGCCGCCGACGGCCGTGCCGTCGATCTGGTTGGTGTTCACTGGTTCTGGTCCTCCTTGGTCTCGGTCGCGGCGGCAGCGTCGATCTGCGCCTTCACCCACTTCGCCGCCGCGGCGACGCTCGTGAACTTCTTGTCGCCGCTGACCTTCACCCAGGTCGGGTAGCGCGGCGCCCGGCCGGTCACGGACGGCTCGAACGTGGGGAGTGCGCCCGCGCTCCAGATCGTCCCGCCGCGCGGGTCCCGGCCTTCGCTGATACCGCCGACGATGTCCTTCTCGGTCAGCCGGTCGACCTTCTGAAGCGAGCACAGGTAGACGCTGGGCCCGGCGTCCATGAAGTCCAGCAACGGTGGGCCGGGGTAGAGCCACGGCCCACCCACGCGCTTGGGGGTTTGCCCGTAGCCGGTGCTCGCCGTGGTGGTCGTCTGGCTGGTGTGCTCTTCGCCGCTGATCAGGCGCACCGTTCCGCAGGAGCGACACAGCACCCGCACGGTGACCTTGTCGTAGTGGTTGTGGTGGCCGCAGTCCTCGTTGGGGCACGAGTGCTCGGGGCCGCCGCGCCGGTCGCGCCACTGGTCGGATTCGGTCTGCTGGTCGATCTCCCAGACCGGCTTGACGCAGTCCGGCCGGTGGCGGAACGGGATCCAGCCCAGATGCGCGGCGAGGGCGTCATGGGTGCTCATCGCTGCTCCTCGTCGGGGTCGAGCCGGTCGGCCATGGCGAGCAGGGCTCGGGCGGGCTGGCCGGACCAGTGGTGGCCCTCGCTGCGCACCACCTCGGCGTCGCGCCGGCGGACGGCCCGCTCAAACCGGTCGAGTTCCTCGCGCGCGGCGTCGGCGGCCCAACCAGGAAGACGGATCAGGGTCTCGTGGATCGCGTGGCGCGCCTCAGTCACCGCCTTCTCTGCCTGCTTCAACTCGGTGCTCACTGCTTCTCCTCGGGGTGGGTGGCCCGTCCCAGACCGGGGCGCGCGCGGGGCTTATGCGTTGGTGACATGTGCGGCGCGGCGGTGGGCGATCTCCTTGGCCGCCATCAAGGCCACGCCGACACCGATCGACATGTAGCCCGCGACATCAGCGCTCGGCACGAAATCCGAGCCGCCGCTGCGGTCTGTGAACACGGCGGCGACCAGAAGCAGAGCCATCGCCATGAACAGGGCATCGAACGCAATGGCCACAGTCGCCCAGCCTGGGCAGACATGAACCTTCAGCGGCTTACCCGTGGTCTCGGCCTCGGCCTCCTCGAGGGCGGTCGAGACCACCGACTGCTTGTGGACCAGCTGGTAGGTGGCCACGCCGATCACGGCCAGGGCAGCGAACAGGATGATCTCCAGTGGCTGCACTCGGACGATGGCCATGACTGCCACGAGGCCGGCTATCGCGCTCACGCCGTGCAGCGGCCGGCACAGGCGGTGCGGGCAACTACGGGTGGGATGGAACTCGGACACGGGGGTCTCCAATCGGTGGGTGGTTCAGGCGGCTCTACCTTCTTGATCGGGTTGATCGAGCCATTCGTAGGGTTGGGTCGCCCAGGGGTGCTGGGTGTGGCTGTCAGGCGGCTGCCACCTTGTGGCTTGCGAGGCTTCGCCGCCCGGCACCCCACGACGACTCGGCCGCCGATTAGGAAGTGCGAACAAGTCGCTGCGTAGAGCAATGCCGGCGAAGTCGTCCGTGGCACGAACAGTACGAACACGAACGTCAGGAGCACGATGAGCCGGATATGGGCGGGGATCGACAGCGGCAAGGGCCACCACCACGGCCTCGCCTTGGACACCGACGGCAAAACACTGCTGTCGCGGCGGGTCGCCAACGACGAGCCCGAGCTGCTGAAACTGCTCGGTGACGTCCTCGACCTGGCCGACGGGCGTCAGGTCACCTGGGCCATCGACATGACCGGCGGAGAACCCGCACTGCTGCTGGCCCTGCTGGTCAACCACGGCCAGGAGATCCTGTACATGCCCGGCCGGCTGGTGAACCGGGCCTCCGACGGCTACCGCGGCGAGGGCAAGACCGACGCCCGCGACGCCTACGTGATCGCCGACCAGGCCAGGATGCGCCGCGACCTGCGGCCCATCCGCCCCGGCGACGAAGCCGCCATCGAGCTGAAGCTGCTGACCGGACGCCGCGCCGACCTGGTCGAGGACCGCACCCGCACCGTGAACCGCCTGCGCGGCACCCTGCTGAGCATGTTCCCCGCCCTGGAACGGGCCCTGGACGTGACCAACACCGGCCCGCTCAAGCTGCTGACGGGGTACCAGAGTCCGGCCTCGATCCGCCGCGCCGGGGTCACACGGCTGACCAAGTGGCTGGCCAACCGCACCGTCCGCAACGCAAGATCCCTGGCCGAAGCAGCCGTTGAGGCAGCAGAGCGGCAGCACACCGCCATCCCCGGGGAGAAGACCATAGCCAAGCTGGTCCACACCCTGGCCGGGGAGGTGATGACCCTCAACGAGCAGATCTCCGAGATGGACAAGCTCATCGAGGGCCGGTTTCGCGAGCACGAACTCGCCGACATAGTCCAGAGCGTCCCCGGCATCGGTGCCGTGCTGGGAGCGGAATTCCTCGCCGCTGTCGGCGGCAGCCTGGACGACTTCGACTCTCCGGACGCCCTGGCGGCCTTCGCCGGCGTTGCGCCCGCGCCTCGCGACTCGGGCAAGGTCAGCGGCAACCTCCACCGGCCGGTCGCCTACCACCGAAGACTCCAGCGCGTCTTCTACACCTCCGCGCTCGTCAGCGTCCGCTGCGACCCCAACTCGCGGAAGTTCTACGACCGCAAACGCGCCGAGGGAAAGAAGCACGTCCAAGCCGTGCTCGCCCTCGCCCGCCGCCGCGTCAACGTCCTGTGGGCCCTGATCCGTGACCGACGGTGCTACGAGGTCGCACCCCCAGTGGCTACAGCGGCTTGACAACTTCATTAGGAAGCTTCGGCGTCGTCGTAGTCGTCGGGGTCCAGGTCGTACAGGTCGTTGAAGTAATCCCGGTCCTCTCAGGCCAGCTCCCGTATCGACGGCTCCGGGAAGAGCGGGACCGGGGCGACTACTCGGCACCCCGGGCGATACGGGCAGCGTTGGCCATGTCAGCGTCGGTCTGCGGTGTGCCACCGCCGTTCACCAAGAGGTAGATCACCGCCTCCTCCTCGACCGTGGCTACCCGGGCGACCGCCACTGTCAACTGGGCTCGGTTCGCGAAGTGTCGGCGCCTTGGAAGGGTGAGCCCGGAGTGCCGGACGTAAGGGCCGTCGTCCGTATCCACGGCGGCCTCGACATCCTCAGGGGCGAACCAACTGGCAGGTACCACGAGCTTGTCGTCAAACCACTCGCAGGCTGTGCTGATGCGCTGCTGGCCGTCGATGCAGGCATACATCGGCTCGTCGCGGTCGACCGGGTCGTAGCCGTTGGCCTGCTTCCACTCGATGGTGGACCGGTCGTTGAGGATGACGACGCCGGTCGGGGTGCCAGTCAGCCACGAGCGGATCAAGGAGACTTTCTGGTCGCCGCTCCAGACCAGGCCGCGCTGATACGGCGGGTTGAGGTCAAGGCCGAACGACACTCGGAAGCTGCGGGCGAGTTCCTTGATCTGTCGGTCAGCGGCATTGAGGCTCAGGTGCTCCAGCGGCATTGAGGCTCAGGTGCTCCAGCGGCTGGGCGGTCTGGCGACTCACGGCGGGCTCCTTCGGGGTAGAGAGGGCGGGAGGGGCTTGGGGCGGCATGCGAGGGCCTGGATCAGCAGAACTCGCCGTCGTACAGCTCGCAGCCCTCGGCGTCGACCAGACCTCCGGACCGGGGGTAGGCGCGGTGCGAATGGCGGGTCTTGAGCGGCCAGCCGCGCGAGTCCTGCCGTCGCAGCCACGTCTCCTCCATCTCCTCGACGGTGATGTCCCGGCCGTGCTCGGCCTTGATGGAGACGCCGGGTCGGCGAATGAACTCCGCCCACGCCGCGCGGCTGATGAGTCCCATCTCGGGGTGGGCTCGGAACAGGAAGCGGTGAACCGAGGCGTACTGCCCGATGTGCAGGCCCTCGCCGGAGGCGTCGCCGCCTACGAACGGGCCGAACGCGTAGAAGTTGACAGACATTGGAATCTCCTTGATCAAGCGGCGAGTTCGAGGTCCGTGGTGGCGAGGGCCCGACCTCGCCGGAGAGAGCCGTGTAGCGGAGGTGTCGGCTGGTGGTGAGAGCGGCGGCGACCGTGCGGCGGATGGCGGTGCGCATCAGGGTCCCCCTCGGACAGTGCGGATGCGGTGAGCGCGCCGGGCGGGAGTCGAACCCGCCAGCCTCGTAGGACTCCGACGGCGCCGAAGGCCGATGTGCGGCCCGGCCCCGAAGGGCCAGGCGAGATGGGGCTACCGGGACTCGGTGGCGGGTGCGCCGTAGCCCTCGTGGTGGTGATCCGTGAAGCAGTGGCTGCACAACGGGGCGCGGCAGATGCGGCACGCCGTGACTGCTGTCCCCTGGCAGCGCTGGCAAGCCTTGGCCGGGAAGACCTCGGTGTCCGAACCGACTGCTCCGGACATGACCTGCATCGTGTCGAGTTTCTCGGCTGCGAGGAGTTCGGCCATGGGGTACTGCGAGCCGAGCTGGAGTTCACGGCCGCCGGGCCCGAAGGCGGACCAGGACCAAGCGCCTTCGTTGCGCATGGCGCGGCTGGGGTAGACGCGGACGAGGCGCGAGCCTTCCGGGAGGTCGAGGCCAGCCTCCCGGAGACGCGCGATGAGGCGCTCGGCGGTGGTCATCCCGCGTTCACCGCGTCCCAGATGGCGCGGCCGACGGTGCCCGGCTTGGCGTCGCCGTTGGTGGTCCGGGTGGGGCCGAAGGTCTCGCCGTTCCGCTCGGACCAGTACGAGACATAGGCGCGGGCCTGGGCGACAACCTTCTCGCCGGTCTCCACGAGCGAGTCGATGGTGAACTGGGCGTTGCTGCCCGCACCGGCGACGGCCTTCTCGAGCGCACAGAGTGCGTCCTTGGTGGCCTTCACGCCCTTCTTCTCGTGGATCGCTTCGTGCAGCGCCACAGTGGCGGCCTTGACTCGGGTGTACATCCGGTTGGTGACCTCGCGGACCTCCCGCAAGCTCTCGGCGGTGCGGGGCTGATGAGGGATCTCGGGCACGAAGGCGTCGTGCTCGGTACGCCGGATGGTCACCGGCACGCCGCTGTCGAGACCCATGGAGGACACGAGCGAGCCCCACTGGGCGAGGCTCATCTCGATCTCGACGAGTTCTTGGCCCGGATGGACCCAGTCGTGGTTGAGGTCGCGCTTGCGCACGGCCTTGCGAACGGAGAGCGAGATGGTCTCGTTGTGGAGCAGGTCGGACTGGAACAGCGAACGACCACCGCCGCTCCGCCGTGTCACGACCGCGACGCCGAAGGCAGGGTGGATCTCACCAACGCGCTCCGGGTCGATCTTCGGATCCTGTGTCGGACGGCGACTCATGCGGCACCGCCCTTGGCGATGTACTGCGCGAACTCGACGGCAACCCGTCGGCTGTCCCGGCTGTTCCACGTCCGGGCCCGTCTGCGGTCGCCCTCGCGCCAGTGCACGCGCCACCCCGTCGCGACCCGGTCCACACGGATCGCGGTGCGTCGAGCAGCACGCCACGCGTCCGCCGCCCTGTCGCAGCAGAGCGGGCTGCCCATCTCGTGCGCCTCACCCAGGTCCGGGTAGGACAGGGCCGTCTCAGCAGTCAGCACCTCACGGGGCAGGTCACAGAACCCGCACATCAGGTGGGGGCCGGAGTAGTACGTACGGTCAGTGGCCATCGGTGCCTCCGAAGACGTCGGGGATGGAGATATGGCCGCTCGGGCCGATGCACACGGGGCCCAGGGGTGCCGCTCGAGCGCATCAAAGGTTTCAGCCAGGCACATCGACGCGGAACTCGATCGGTTCGGTGCCGGCGTAGCTGAAGAGCGCGGCGGCCGGGGCGACGGTGACGGTCTGGCCGGCGAGCGGGTGGGTGGTGGTGTGCTGCACGGGTCAGTCGGGGCCTTCCCCGTGATCGTGGACACCGGTTGTCATGCGGCGGTGGCCAGCGTAGTTGATCGCTGTTCGTAGGTGATCGGGCTGATCTGGCCGAGGCGGGAGTGCCGTCGGCGGGTGTTGTAGCGGGTCGCCCAGCGGAAGACCGCGGGGCGGGCCTCACTGGCCCCGTTCCACCGCTTGCGGCCCTGGAGCGTTTCGCGCTTCATGGTCGCGTTCAGACTCTCCGCGGCGGCGTTGTCCGCACTTGTGCCGACCGTGCCTCGCGATCTGGTCACGCCCAGCTCCGAGCAGACCTGGGCGAACTCCTTCGACACATATTGCGCCCCGTTGTCGCTGTGAAATATCGCCCCGCGCAGGCCGTCCCCGCCGCGGGCCCTCGCTGCGGCCCTGAGCGCGTCGGTGACCAGCGAGGTCCGCATGTGGTCGGCGATCGACCAGCCCGTCAGGCGTTTCGAGCACAGGTCCAACACCGTTGCCAGATAAAGGAATTGGCCGTTGCCGATCGGGAGATAGGTGATGTCGCCCACGTACTTGGTGTTCGGCACCGGGGCAGCAAAGTCCCGCTGGAGCAGGTCCGGCACCGGTGTCGCCGACGGCTCGGGAATGGTGGTGCGGACCTTCTTGCGCAGGTGCAGCCCGACGATGTGGAACTTGCGCATGACGCGCTCGACCCGCTTGTGATTGACCGGCTTCCCGGCCTCCTTCAGCTCGGCGGTGACGCGCGGAACCCCATAGGTGCCGTCCGATTCCTGATGGATCCGGTTGATGCGCTCGGCGAGCTCGGCATCCGCCCTCGCCCGGCTGGCCCGCGCGGATGCGCCGGCCAGCCACCGGTAGAAGCCGGAACGCGAGACCGCGAGTATCCGGCACAGCCGCTTGACGCCGAAGGCGCCACGGTGATCCTCGACGAACTGGAAGCGGCTGCTCACCAACTGGTCTCCGCCGCAAAATACTTCGCGGCCCTCCGCAGGATCTCCCGCTCGAGCTCGAGTTCCTTCACCCGCGCCCTCAGCTGCCGGTTCTCCTTCTCCATCGCGGTGGCCTCCACCGCCCCGGGCCGGGCGGCCTGCTCGGCATCCCGCACCCACGTGCGGAGCGTCTCGTGGTTGACGCCCAGGTCCTTGGCCACCGACGCGTACGTCCCACCCGGGCTCGAGTGATACAGCGCGACGGCATCGGCCCGGAACTCAGGCGAGTACTTCGACGTCCCCAACGGGAACTCCTGTCCTATGGATCATCACGATCCAATGATCAGGGTGTCCACGCTCAAGGGGAAACGCCCGACCAGCCCCCGGCATGGCCGGGTGACCTCGTTCCACTCCCGCTCGAACACGGCCTTCTCCGCGTAGTTGAAGATACGCAGCGGCAGGGTGGCGTGGGTCTGCTCGCGGATGCAGTCGGCGTCGAGGCATCGCGCGAGAAGAGCGGGGTCGAGCAGGTCATCTATGTGGGAATGCATCGCCTTTCCTGAGGTGGGGCGGGATTTACCGATCACGCACGTGCGTCGGTGCTTGGCGCCTGCAGATTTCTTGGGGCTGGAGCACCGCCATCTGCCGGGCATGGGGCCTTTCGGCCGTTGTGCTGGCAACTCTCGCAGGCAGCTCAGCCGCTGCTCGGGCGACTCGTCGTGGTCGGAAGACGATCCGGTCCTGTTGGCAGATGATCCGGTCGTAGGTGGCCGGCGGGCCGGGGGAAAACTCGTCGGAGTCACCCTGTACCAGACGTCATCACGGCATGCCCCGTCGGGCTGCGTCATTCAGGGGCGTGACGTGTGGAAGATCGCAGGGGCGGATGTCTCGTTCGTCGAGAACACCCGCCCCTGCGGCATGAGGTGGCGGCGGTTGGTCAGACGGCCGCGGTGACCGCGGAGCGGTCGTCGGCGCTGCCGGGAGCAGCGCTGTCGTTGTCGTCCAGGAGGTCCGGATCGATGCCGAGGGCGCGAGCGGAGTTCCTCTTGTCGCGTTCGGTCAGAGCCGTCACGATCTGCTCGTAACTGCTCTGGATCGGCGGGTTCTTCACGGTGCCGTAGCCGAGTACGTACTGGCTCTTCATGGCACGAGTGAAGGCGACGTAGAACATCCGCTTGGCGTCTTGGGTCATCTTCGTGTCCTCCCTGTAGAGGACGACAGCGTTGTCGAATTCGAGACCCTTGGCACCGTGGATCGTCGAAACGACCAGGTCGGCCTTGGACTCGAGGTTCTTCCGCTTGCGCTCCTGGTTCCTCTGCTTGTTGATATTCAGCTTCTGCTGGTTCCGCTGAATCTCGAAGGAGAGCAGGTTGTCGCGCAGCCGATCGAAGAACGCCTTGTGTGTGAGCGTGCCCTGGTGGCAGAGCGCGACCCAGCCGTTGATGGTCGCGCTGTTCTCGATCCACCACTCGGAGATCGTGCGCAGGATCGCCTTCTCAACGTTGGCGTTGGCAGCGTTCTTTGTCAGCTTGTCCATGTTGTCCTTGATCCCCTGGGAGACCACGAATGCGGCGCTGGCCGGCGGTGCCTGTAGGACGTCGTTCCAGAAGAACTTGATGTACTTCGAGAAGATGTCCGTGGCGTAGACGCGATCGCTGACCAGAGAGGCGACGTGGCGGTCCGGGTAGCGCTTTTCGAGCACATCCTGGATCAAGGACACCTCGCGGCGCGAGTAGGCCAGGAAGGCCACCTGCTCGCCCCGGTCCAGGCACTTGTCCACGTAGTCGGGGATGACCGTGTTGCGCACGATCGCCTGCAGGTCCTGGGTGACGAACCCGGTGAGTCTGGCCACCTCGCGGTACTCCAGGGTGACCTTCTCCTGGAACGAGTCGGCCGTGGGCATGGCGAGCGAGTTCGCCTGCAGCTGGATGTTGGCGAACTGGTTGGTCTCCAGCCCCCCGAGCACGACGTTCGCGAAGTCCAGGATCTCCTGGTTGCTCCGGTAGTTCGTCGTGAGCTTGAAGGTCGCGAAGACCCCCGAGCCTTCCAGCGTGTTGAGCGCGCGTGGGTTCGCTGAGCGGAACTCGTACAGCGTCTGCGAGGCATCTCCGACGATGAACAGGGACTGAGCGTGCTTGGTGATGTACTTCAGCACGTAGATGAACTCAAACACGCTGTTGTCCTGCACCTCGTCGATGATGAGGTACTTCGACTGCACGTGGGCCGGCTCGGCCATGTCGTCGATCTTCTGGTAGCAGATGATGATCTGCAGCTCCAGCGACGTCTGCTCGATGCGGTCGAGCAGGGCGATCACCTCGTCGAAGTGGCTCTCGACGAAGGTGTTCAGCGCGGTGAACGCACCGGTCTTGTTCTGGTCGACCTCCAGCAGGCGCGAGCGGAACTGCGCGGCGAACTGGCTGCTCGGGTAGAAGATGTCGATCGAGTTGATGATTGTGTCGATGGCCGAGACCTTGTGGGTCGGGTGGTTCATCGAGTAGATGTCGATGATCATCTTCGCGATCGTCATCGAGCCGACGTTGGGGTTCTTTTCCGTGATGTTGTCGGCTGCGGCGTTGGTGAACGAGAGCACCGTGATGTCCGAGGCGGGGACGCCGCAGGCTTCGAGGTACTTGATGCGTTCGAGGATCACGGTCGACTTGCCGGTGCCGGCTCCCGCCTGCGTCATCACCAGCGGCTCGTGCGTGGTGAACGCGTCGCGCTGCTGCTTGGACAGGTGGGCCGGCAGCGCCGGAGGCGTGGCCGGCTGCGCTGGCACGACCAGCTGAGGCTTCATCTGCTCCAGGTGGTCGAGCGTGTGGTTCATCAGCAGGCTGAGGTTCTGCTTCGACAGCTTCGTGGCAATCCGGTCGGAGAAGGTCGCATCCAGCTGCTTGTGGATCTGGCGATAGGCCTCCAGCGGGACGTTGTAGTTCTCCAGGTAGCGCAGCTGGACGGCGAGCATGTTCAGCTGCTGCTCCGTCGGGCCCGCGGGCATTTCCTGGATGTAGCGGCAGACCTCGTCGGCAATCGCCTCGGAGTCCCATATCTGGGCCAGGCGCGTGATGCGCTCGTAGATCGAGTACTGCCGCATCCACTCGTCGAACTCATCGCCGAGGTTGGAGGCCGTCAGGCCGGCGGATGTGAGCACGTCCTGGACGTAGTCACGGGAGTTCTCCAGCGGGCTGGTGTCCCACTGCAGGAAGACGGCGGCGTCGTGGTTGCCGTAGCCGACCGAGCGCGAGACGGCGGTTGCGTACTCGGGCTCTGGGAGCCCCTTCTTGAAGAAGTACAACTCCATCCGGTACTGGATGACGAGGTCGCGCGTGGACTTGCCGCCGGACTTGTCCTCGTAGAACACGAGCGCCTGCGGGGTCATGTCGAAGGCGACGTCCCAGTCGTCGAATCGGCTGGCCGAGGTGTCGACAGCGAAGCGGTCGTCGGCGTGCGGACTCGGCAAGGTGAAGGACCCGCCCGCGTTCAGAGCGCGGCGCGTGATCGGTGCGAGCGGGATCGATGTCGTGGTGATGTCGTGCTGCGTCGAGCTCTGCTTGACCTCAATATCGGTGGCCATCGCGTAGGCGGTGTTGGTGGCAGTGTTGACCGGCAGCAGAGATTCGTTGAGCAGGCCGATCTTCTTGCCGTTGCCGGTGAGCTTCGAGGAGAAGAACTTCGGGTCGACGGCCTTCTGAGCAACGGCATTGGCCGAGAGGTCGAGGTCATCAAGCAGGACAGGCATGTCGTTGCCTTTCTCCAGTGGATCGAGAGGCGGGTTGAGAGAGGGCATAAATCATGTCGCATAGCAATTCCGACAAGGTTGAATAGTCAGCCGAATGCTCGAAGGCGAGCGAAAAGCGCAGCGACAGGGCTGGGTCATGGGCGCAGGTACGAACACGGGCGGGGCTCTCGTCAGCTGACGAGCCCCGCCCGTGTTCCTCTCAACCCACCCGTCAGGGGCCGTTAGGCCCCTGAATCCGGGGTATGTGGCGAAGCCACGCCCCGGACACCGCGCGCTACCCAGGCGCGCGGTCGTTCATCAGCGGCAGCTCATCTCACTTCGAGGTCGAGTCCGAGCGCCGGTCGGGACCATCGACGGCAGCATCGCCGGCATCGAGATCCCAGGGACAGGCCGCGACGAGGGACCCCCCGGGATCGACCTCCATCAGGCCGAGCATGAGGCCCAGTTCGCGGAGTTCATCGGTGCTCCGGACATGGGTGGTGAGGTTCGCCCGGGCCGCGAAAGAGAGCTCCATGGCTCGCTTTCGGTGCTCCTGGAGCAGCGGTTCGGGGAGCATGGTGGACATGGCTGTCCCCCTTTCTGAGCAATGAGAGCGTGGGGGCGAGATACGCCGTCCGGCGGGGCGCGCCGGTGGGGCCGGACGGGGCGTCGCCTTGCGGATCGGGGTGCGGGCGAGGCTCGTCGCCGGGACGGCCGTACTCCCCGGCGAGCACCGCCATCACGGTGCCGAGCATCTGAACGGTCTCCTCGACGTGCTGGTCGAAGACCGCGTCGTAGTCGTTGTAACCCTTGCCCTTCAGTGTCCCGTCGGCGTACATGAAGACCGCGATCTCGGCGCGCTGACGCGCGAGCATCCCTTGGTAGGCGGTGATCAGCCCGTGGACCACGCCGCCGTGGGCGGGCCCGGGCACGCCCGGGGGTTCGTGGAGATCCTGGGTGCGCCACGCGGTGGCGCACTGGAGCCAGCCGGCCAGCTGAAGGACCTGCTCGGCGCGGGCATGGTCCCAGCGGTCGAAGGGGTCGGCGGCGGCACCGGCCAGCGCGGCCAGGACGTCGGCGACGTCGCAGGGCCCGGCGTCGCCGGGGGCCGTGGACAGGGCGGAGGGTGTGGTGGTCACCATGGGAATCCTCAAAGGGGCGTGTTCGGGGGGATTCGGCGTCAGCTCTGCGGGGCGGTGCCCGGGTAGCGGCCGTAGGGGTCGAAGAGGAGCTCGCCGTTGTCCAGCAGGCCGTCGAGGTCGTGGAAGCCGCGGCCGGCGATACCGCCCAGGCCCGTGCCGATCAGCGCGTCGGTGGCCAGCGCGTAGTGGGGCCGCAGCACGAACTCCCCGACGATCATCTGGTGCGTGCGCTCGCTGCCGTACCGAAGCGGGTGCGCTCCGGCCTGCGGGGTTACGCGGCTGGCGCCGACGAAGCTCACCAGGCCGGGTCCGGCGTCCTGGACGTACATCCAGGCGGGTACGTGCCGCGCGCGGGGGGCGAGCCGGAGCCCGGCGAGCGCGGCGTCCGTGGGCAGGTGGCCGCTCATGCCGTCCTCCGCTCGACGCCGGGGACGTACAGCTCGCTCACGCACGGCCACCCGGCGAGGATCGCGCGTAGCTCCGGCAGCGTGAACCCGGCCTCCCTGGACGCCTTCGGCAGCGCCAGACGCAGTTCCACCGTCACGGGGTCGATCTTCACCTCCCGGGAAGCGATGTAGTCGGCGTCCGGGCAGAGGTACTGCACCGAGCGGACCACGGTGAACAGCTCGCCGAAGGCGATGCGTTCACCGCCGCGCGGCAGCGGCAGCGCTCCGATCTCCCAGGCGAACTCGACAGTGGGCTCGGCGCCGTCGATATCACCGCCGCCCAGGTCGAGGGCAGTGCCAACGCGCACGTGAAACTCCTTGGGTACGGGCCGGCAGCGCCGTGGTGGCGCCGGCCGGTGGGTGTTTGAGCGAGGTGGTGGTGCTCCTGACGGGACTGCAACCCGCAAGCGCTCCTGTTCCGGAACATCCGGAACAAGGGCGCTCGGTGCGATGTGGACGGCTGCTCAGTCATCCGACAGGGATGCCGAGGCTGTGCCGCCGGTCTGGGCAGCGAGCAGGTAGTCCTCGATCCAGGTGCGAACAGCCTTGCGCGCCGGCCGCGCACCCTGGGAGTCCACGTAGGTGGTCGCTTCAATGGCGCGCAGCTCGTCGTCGGGCATCGACACGGGCAGCGCCTGGGCCATCCGCGGCTTGGCCTCGACGATCCGCTCACGCTGCCGCTCGTAGTCGGCGGCCATGATCTGCCGGTAGGTCTGCCGGTCGATGGGGTTGAACCCCACGACCAGTGAGAACCGGCCCAGCAGCTCGGCGTCGAAGAACTGCTCCAGTGCCTTGTTGAGGCTCTGGTTCGAGATGGTCTTCGGGTTGTTGCCGAAGCCGATCATCTTGCCGTCGAGCGAATCACGGGCGGCGTTGGTCGTGCAGATGACCAGGGCCTTGGAGAAGTCCAGCATCTTGCCATGGGCGTTGCGGATGTAGCCTTCGTCGAACGCCGAGAGGAACAGGCGCTGCACGGCCTTGTCGGCCTTCTCGAACTCGTCGAGCAGGATCATCCGGTGGGGGTTGGACTCCAGCGTGTCGAAAGGGAGTTCCTGGTTGGAGTCCGAACCCACGTACCCGGGAGGTGCCCCGACGATCTTGGCGATGGCCGACGGGGTGTGGAACTCGGTCATGTTGAGGATGATCGGCTCGGTGCCGGTTGTCTCCTGAGCGATGATCTTGACCGCCTCGGTCTTACCCACACCCGAGGCCCCGGCGAACAGCCACGTCGTGGGCGTCTTCGTCGGGAACAGGTCGAGCTCTTCGCGGGCCAGACGGTCCGTGAGCTTGGCGAGTACGTCGTCCTGGCCCTGCAGGCGGCTGGTGAGCGTGGCGCTCAGCGCGGCGACGTCGAGGTCCTTGCGCTGGGCGTTTCCGGTCATCAGGCGCTTGGCCACATCGAGCACACGGGTGCTCGTCAGCGGCACCTGCGGGATGGACCGCAAGGTCTGCGCGAGTACCGTGTTGCCGGCGTTCTCGGCCTGGACGATGAGCTTCTTCTGCTCCAGGACCCGATCAGCCATCGCGCGGTCGAGCAGCGTGATGGCGTTGTCCGGCCGGTGCTGGCCGGCCCTCGAGTTCGCTTCGGCGATCTGCACCACCGAGGCCAGGACGTCGTCGGAGACCCCGATCTGGTGACGGTAGTGCGCCATGAGGCCGGGCCGGACCGCGGTCATCACGGCCAGCGTCTGTTCCACGCTCAGCTCGTCGACGATGAGCCGGGTGAAGCGGCGGGCGAAGGCCGGGTCCTCGTCGAATGCCCGAGACTCGGTGCTGGTGGTCGCGCCGATGACAGACATGTCGCCGCGGGCAAGAGCCGGCTTGAGGATCTGCGAGATCTTGCGGCCGACGGCGTCGCCATGGCTGCCGGACCCTCCGGTGATCTGGTGGATCTCGTCCATGAACAGGATGGCCTTGTTCTTGGGGTCCGAGGCGAACTCGACGATCGCCTGGACCTTCTCCTCCAGCGAGCCGACGATGCCTGTCCCGGCGATGATGTTGGTGATGGGCAGCTCGTAGATCGTGTAGTCCTTGAGCTGGTCGGGAATGAGGGCGTCGCCGAGCGCGATGCGCCGGGCGATGTCCTCGACGATCTTCGTCTTGCCGACGCCGGCGGAACCGACCAGCAGAGCGTTGGGCTTGGTCTTGCTGATGACGACCGAGAGGACCTGCCCGATGAGCGTGTCACGGAACATGGTCGGATCGGCGTTCTTGAACTTCTCGTTGTAGTCGACGAGGAGCTCCTTGACGTCGTCGGCGCTGCCACCGCTGGACGGCAGCCCCATGGGCGGGAACTGCGGAGGGAAGCTGCCACCGCCGCCGTTGCCCTTGTCGTCGTCGTCGGAGCCGCCGGGTGTGAAGTTGCTGAGACCCACCGGGTCCTCCTTCGGTGCGGGTCGCTCGGCGTGGTGGCGCGCTGGGTGGATGCGCCACGGTGTCCCGAGCAGGGATATGGATGAGTGAGAGAGAAAGGCAGGGGTCGCCAAGAGCGGTGCTGGCCAGGTGAGTTGGTTGCACGGCACCGCTCTTGGCGGTCCTTGGGGCAGCAGGGTCAGACCACCATGCCGAGGAGCCTCTGCCGGATGCTTGGATCGATGTGCTGCATCGAGTCGGCGTAGCGTTTTGCCAGGTCAACCATGAACGACCAGTCCATGGCGGAGCACGGTGCGTAGTACAGGTTCTTCGGGTGGTCCTGACGTGTGGACGGCGGCAGCCAGTCGAAGTCGGTGACCATGAGTGAGAGCCTGCGCTGGCGCACGCGGCTGGCGTTGATGTACTGCCAGATCTGCGTGTACTCCGTTCCGCCCGACACCTTCGGGATCCTGCGGAACTCCTTCCAGATTTGAGCCGTCGACTTGTTCTCCGTGCGCAGCATCACCTCCTGGGACAGGAAGTGGCTGAACGAGTTGAAGTACAGGTTGATGTTGAGCTTCTTGGCGATCCGGATGAGCATCATGACCGCCTCCTGGTAGTTCTCCTCGGAGATCGAACCGGAGGTGTCGATGTAGATGTGCAGGTCGGGCATGTACTGCAACGAGGTGATCCGGCCGGGCTTGTTGCAGTCGTCCGGGTCCCGGCGGTTGGCCTTGAGGAAGGTCGCCTTCGTCGTGCGGAAGATGTTCTGCGACTTGTTGACCTTGCCCATCCGGCGCAGCACACGGGTGATGTCCTTGAGCAGGTCGAGCTTGCTCGGCGGCTGCTTGCGAAATGCCACCTGGGCGCTACGGCTGCCAGGCTGGCCCGGTTGCTGCTTAGCTCCCAGGGCGGCAGCCCGGGCGGCTGCCCGTGGCAGTGACGTGAGCTTGGACAGCGACGTGTTCGAGACGACCTTCACCGGCGAAGCCAGCGACTGTTTGATGAGGTTCCACTCCCCCGTGATCTTCGCCGCGGTGGCCCGGGCATGGGCCTCGACGTTGACCAGGACGAGGGAGCGCGGGCAGAACAACTCCCCGACCGTGAACGGCAGGACGCCGGTGTCCAGGGTGGTGTTCTGCTGGCTGGCCTGGGCCCGCTGCTGCTCGACGTAGTTCATGAGCATGTGCACGAGCACGCGAGCGAAGGAGTGCTCATCGTTGGCGTCAGAGTCGTCCTTGCGCACCAGCAGCGACTCGGTGAGCCCCTTCAGGGACAGGGCCGAGAAGTCGTTGAGCAACTTGGTGGTGGCCGGCGGCAGCGCGCTGGCCATCGTCTGCGTCTTCTGGGACAGCCAGACCTTGAAGTCGTCGAAGGCCGCGGAGGACTGGAACCAGAACCCGAGGGTGTCGGGGTGGAAGGTGTAGGCGATCGAGGCGAAGAAAGCGCTCTCGCCGCCGGTCCCCGCCAGCAGGGCCTTCGCGGCCGGGAGGACGTCAGCCTGTGCCGTGTAGAGCACCCGCGGGGAGGGCGCGGGCATCTTGTTCTGCTGCCCGGCCTGGACGGCGAAGAGCTCGGCGACCGGCAGCGGCGTGCCCTGGTCGAAGCTGATCAGGGTCTGCCCGAGCAACTCCTTGACGGTCTGCTCGCTGCCCACGTTCAGCGTGTCGTCGAAGCAGCTCATGATCAGGTCCGAGATGCCCCCCGTCAGATCCGCGCCCTGGGCGTCGGTGATGCTTGCCGGGGCGTTGGGGTTCAACGGCTGCAGCAGCGGGTCGACGAGGACCTGCTGGATCGCAGGTACCGGGTCGTAGTCGCCGATGCACGCGATGGTGTGCAGTGCGTCAAGCACGGCCGGCTTCTGATTCGTGACGTTGATCGTCATGTGTCGTGGTCTCCTTCTGAGGACAAGGCAGCGGCAGAGCGCCGCCGGTGGTGGGGAGTTGCAGCAAGGGCTGCACCGCAGCAGTCCCCACCACCGGTGATCGATCGATCAGAGGAAGGCCGAGAGGACCGGCTTGGCCTGGTTGACGATCGGAGCGTCGATCTCCATGAAGGCCTCCAGGTTCTGGCGGTCGATCTGCTGGCTGGTCACCATCTGGATGAGCGTGCGGGTGTACTCCGGCCCGATCTGGGTGGCGGCCTGGGCCAGCTGCTCGATGAGGCGCGCGTTGTCCTCGCTCTCCTTGAGCGCGTACAGCAGCGATCCGGACTTCTCGTTGTCGGTCAGCGTCGCGACGAGCGCGGCCATGTCGGTCACGGTCGCTGCTGCCTTCAGGCTCTGGTAGCAGTTCGGCTTCGGGACGTTCACCCGGTTTTGCTGCACGCCGCCGGCGTTGTTCGCCAGGTCCTGGGAGATGGTGGCCACGAGCTGCGTGGTGAACATGGTGTCCCCGACGTAGGCCTCGATGGCCTCGTTCAGCAGCGAGGTCTCGCGGTCGCCGATCTGGATCGGGGTGGCCAGGTACTGCGCCAGCTGCTGCGGATCCGCCGCGTTGAGCCACTTCGACAGGTTGTCGATCGTGCGCGGCGTGGTGAGCTGGTTCATCTCCTCGCCGCCGTCGAACAGATCGGCCATCGTGACGTTGCCGCTGTCATCGTCGTCCTGGCCGTCGGCGACGATGGCCTCGGGCGTCGACTTCTGGAAGATCAGCGCGGGGTACTGCGTGAGCACCGCTTTCACCCAGGGGTTCATGTTGTCGCCGAGGACAGACATGAGGGTGGCGGCGTCGGGCTCGACGTGGAAGATCGCGAAGCGGGACAGGCTCGCCTCGTCGAGCGAGGTGACGTTGCCCTTGTCGTTGCCGGCCACGACGATGCGGACGTTCTTGGGCAGCTCGACGTAGCCCATGCGGCGCAGCGTGACCAGGGTCAGCGCGCCGGAGGTGACGTCAGAGGTGGTGCGGTTGATCTCGTCGAGGAAGAGGATCGGCCACTCACGCGGGTTCTTCTCGGCGTAGTCGATGCACTCCTGGATCACCTGGTGCGGGTAGAAGACCTGCTTGTAGCTCTGAGTACCGTCGTGCTTGGTGTACGGCGCCAGGCGCGCACCGGTGAGGTCGGCCTTGTCGGCGAGCTGGTTGCACGGCAGCGTGAAAGCCTGCGTGCCCATGGAGTAGGCCAGGTCCTCGACGAAGCTGGACTTGCCGATGCCGGGTTCGCCCATGAGAGCGGGCGTCGCGCCGACCTCAAGGGACTGCTTGATGAGGGTCGTCAGGGTGTCGTTGAACTTCATGTCGACGTCTTTTCTGTGCGTGGGCGAGGAAGAGAGAGAAAGGCAAGAGATGTCGGAGGACGGCGCTGCCGCTCTCGGCGTCGCCGAGGCTGCATAGGCCGTGAACGGTCCTGTGGCGCGGGCCGCGCCGTCGGAGCCTGGCGGAGACCTGCACTCCCGCCGTGGGTGGCGATGGAGCCCCGCTGCGCATCGCCGCCCGATCGCGCTCCGCGCGATCCAGCACTGTCCCCCACCTGTGCTCGGCCCCGCCGCAGCACCCGTCACCCACCCCACCCGCTGCCGGAGGCAGCAGATGAACCAGGAGCTGAAGCAGCAGCAGGAACGGGCACAGAGCGTCGGTCAGTTGGTCGACGAGGAACGGGCCTCGCGGTCGGCCACGAGCGCAGCCGCCCGGTCAAGGAGGAAGGGCCGGCCGTTGCGCCGCTCGCTGTGCTTGGGGCGCGCAGGGATGACATCGACCGCCGCCTTGTAGAGCAACCACGCGGTGTCGCCTGTCGAGTACTCGACGCCGAGGGCGCTGTAGGCGCGCAGTTGCGTCCGCATCCAGCCGTAGAGCGAGGCAAGAACGGAGAACTCCCAGCGGGACATGTCGTGGTTGAAGTCTCCGGGATCCCGGAGCTGATGGCGTGCACTGGTCAGGGTCTGCTCGACGATCGCCTGCGAGTACGGGATGTCGGGCATGTCCTCGGCGGTGTCGACAGCTGATGCTGAAGCACCGGAGCTCTCGCTGGCGTTCACGGCCAGCTGCGCGTAGAGGCCCTCTATGGAGGCGAAGGCCGGCGCGGTAGTTGCTGCGTTGACGTGAGCGACGATGCGATCGGGCACCGGCTCGCGGGTGAAGGTCGACCAGTGGTCCAGGAGCAGCTCGTACCAGCCGTGTTCCTCACGCAGGACGCGCTTGCAGGCGGCTACGGGGAAGTCGTGGAAGTTCTTCGGCAGCGGCATGACGAGATGGAAGCCCTGGCCGGACATCGACAGCTCCGAGTAGAGGATTCTCGGCAGCCGCAGCAGGTCTGTGGCCACACCTGGCGGGCAGTCGGCCTCGATGTCGAGGACGAGCAGCCCGTCAGTCTGGGCTTGGAGGTAGAAGGCGGTGTTCGCAGCGTTCGGTATCGCCGCGGTGAGTTCATCGAGGGTGAGCAGGCAGGTCTCGTCCAGGGCGAAGGCTCCGCGTAGTGGGCCAGCGTGCTTGCAGCTGGAGGTGCAGCCGGCGAGCAGGTGCCGTACGTCGATCGGGGCCTTGCGCTTCGGCGGCTTGGTGGGATCGTCGGGGGTCTCTTCCCCGATCTGTCCGGAGATGGTCCACCGACAGGCACTGGCGAGAGTGCGGATCGCGGGGTTGCCGTAGAACTGCGGGAACCAGGCATGGGGGTCGGCTGGAGTCATCGTGGGACGCATGCTTTCGATCGGAGGCGTCAGGAGGGGAAGAGAAAGACAGGACCCCCGTACTGCACGGATGCGAGTACGGGGGTCTCATCGATGGTCAGCGTGGATCAGCCCTGGTAGGTGATCCCCGCCTGCTGGGCCGGGCCGGAGCCGTTCCAGAGGCCGGTGGCCACGGGCGAGCCCACCGCCGAACCGGCGTCCTTGAGGGAGGCGTTCTCGGCCTCAAGACGCGCGAGCTTCTCCTCCAGGGTGTCCTGCTGGACAGGAGCCGGAGCTGGAGCGGGAGCAACAGCGTCGGTCGCCGGGGCGGTCTGAACCGGAGACTGCGCGGCCACGGCCACAGGTGCGGACGCCGGCTGCGGGGCCGGGAAGGACAGGCCGTCCTCTACCTCGGTCGCCACCGGGACGGCGGCGGCAGGGGCAGCACTGGCAGGAGTGGCCTGAACGGGGCGCGGCGTGCCGTTGAGCACGATGCCACGCGCAGCCAGCTCCGCCTGATCGATGCCGCCGGCATTGTAGTAGCGCGGCGTCTCGTGAACGATCACCTGTTCGAGGGCCAGGCCGCGGTTGTTGAAGTTCTTCGGCTTGTAGGTGCGCAGCACGAGCGTGACGTCGAGGCCCTGCGCGAGCTCCCGGCCGGACTCGTCCTGGTCGTAGGTGCCGTCGCCCTTCGGAGAAGGGATCGCGATGACCGGCAGGGTGCTGCCCTTGGAGTCGATGGAGTAGTTGGGTCCGGTTTCGGACCGCTTCGGGGAGTCGTAGCGGCGCTCGGAGACGAACTGCTCTTCGAGAGTGGGGTTGTTCGGATCGGCGAACTGGACCTCGGCGTGAATGATCGTCGCAGTGGTGTGCGGCTTACCGACGGGGTTCAAGCCGTTCTTCGTCTTGCGCTGGTCGCTGGCGACGAGCTCCGCGCCCTCAATGAGGCGGGCGAGTACGGCGAAGCCGAGCTTCCCGCGGATGAAGACGTTCTTGCCCTCGGTGATCTGGCTGGCGGAGATGGAGTAGTTGGCCATGGTGGTGCGTTCCTTCGTTCGGTCTGGCGGTCGGTGGTTCGGGGGTCCACTGGGGGGCTATCGGACAGGATTCGGGCTGCCATCCAATCCCTTATTCTATCAACTTCAGTTCGGCTATGAGTAGAATGTCAATGCCGGACGCGAATGACTGTGCGCGCTATTCAAAGAGGAGTTGGGACAGGGATGGCGGCTACGATTCAGAGGCCAGTGGGGACGGCGTTGAAGCCGTCGGCGCAGACGAGAGCAGCTGCCGGGAGTCACGCCGGCCCGATGGGCTTCGGCAACGGACCCGTCATCGCCGCCAGCGTCATGGTGGGCGGAGCAGCGCTCTTCGCCGGATGGGGCCTGACGCAGCTCGCGACGTCCGACAGCGGCATCATCCAGGCGCTGCAGGGCAATCACGCCCCGGTCGAGGCACCGTGGAATCCCGGCGAGAAGAACGCCGGAGGCGGCAGCGCCCAGCAGCCGAGCGAGGGCGGCACGGGGAAGCAGGACGAGAACGGGGCAAGTCAGGATCCGACGCCGGGTCGCGGCGACGAGGACAAACCCAACGGATCGGGTGCACCGGCCGAGGCGAAGCCCGCGCCGAAGGCGAAGCCATACACCATCAAGCCAGGCGATACGCTCACCGCGATCTCAGGGACGACGGGGGTGCCGATCGGCATCCTGGTCGAGACGAACAAGATCCAGAATCCGGATCTCATCTACGCGGGGGCCTCGCTGCTCATCCCGCCGGTGTGACGACCCGGCAGGGCGGCACCGCCGCGTACCGAGCCTGATTCGACGCCCTGACCGCCACGAGGCGGTCAGGGCGTCGTCGTCTTCTCTGGCGGAGGACTCCGCTTCTCAGCGGGCCTGCAGGTCCATCAGTCGCGCGCGCAGCTGGTGCAGCTGCTCGACCTCGTCGTTCATGGACCGGATGCCATCCGGAGCGTAGTCCTGCGGGTATTCGAGCTTGTACTCGCTGAGCAGCTCGATCTTCGCATCGGCGAGATCGAGCGCTGCGCTCAGATCGAGGACGTCGTCCAGCGTGAGCCCGGAATTGGTGGAGGCGGTCATGCTTCGGTCCTGGGCGCTGCCACCCAGTCGCTGCTTGAGGTCGGGGGTCAGAAGCGTGATCCACCCGGTGGGGACGAGGGTCGCGATCTCGAACTCGGCCGGGTCCAGACGCTGGACGACGCGGTAGAGACTTCCCTCAGGGGCCTGCCAGATCGTGGTCTCGCCGCGGTAGACACCGGCGCGTTCCTGTGGAACTTGACCGTGAGGTCCTCCATGCTCAGCGGTTCGCTCATGGTTGCTGCTCCTGGAAGTCGAAGGTGTCGAAGGCGAACTGCGTGGCCTCGTAGGGCTCACCGCGAGGCGTCACCCGGGACCGGCGTGAGCCGGTCCACGGCATGTCTCCCCGCAAAGCACTCGGCCTGGGTTCGACACCCGGATCAGCTGCGCTGATCCCCTCCCCTACTGCGAGCGAAAATGCAGCACTGTAACAGCGTCAGAGATCAGACGACCCCGTCGGCCAGGCTGCCGGCGGGGTCGTCTGAGGTACGAGGTCGTGGTCTCTCACGCCGCATCGGTGTCATCGGACTCACCCCGGCCAAACAGGAATCCACGGACGTCACCGTTCTTCATCATGTCCTGCAGATGCGCCAGGAACACCGCGCGCTGCGTGGCCCGGCGATCGGCTAAGGAGTCGTACTCGCGCAGTACCTTCAGGTTGACGACCCATCCGTTCTCGCGAGAGATGGCCTGGTCAAGCTGAGAGTCCGGCACGACGTTCATGCCGGTGAAGTCGTGGTCGAACTCGGGTGCGATGTCCAGGTGTTGATTCGGCTCGTCGATGTAGAGCGTGTCGACGCCGACCTGCTGGCCGGCCTTGTCGAATGCCACGAGGAACACACGGTCTGCCCTGTTGGTGTTGTCGACGTGGACCGCTGCAACGTTCGTGTCACCGATGAAGCTCGTCTGCTCGAACCGCTCGTACACGCGGGTACGAGCCTCATGGCACCACATGATGCGCCGGGCTTCGTTGAAGCCTTTGAACTCGTCAGAGTTGGACGCTTCTGGGTGGGGGTGGATCATCGGTGCGCTCCTTCATATGCAAGATCAGGGAGGTTTGCGATGCCAGGGGGCGTATCGGCTACGAAACACGCCTCAAGGCAGCGAGCCTCAGCCGTTCTTCACTGCAGCGCGGCAGGAGCAGCTGCCGGGAGTCCGCCTCGCTCCTGACGCGCGCCGCTCGCCAGGGGAGGAGATGCTCTGGCTGCGCCGCGCAACCTGTGCAGGTGTGTGAGGCGAAGTTGCAACGCGATAGTCCCCGCTGGAAGTTCGCGTAACTCCCCCACCTCGCGTCTGTTCCCTCCGGGGTCATTTGACTGAAGGTTTGCCCGGCTCGTCCGTGGGGTTCTTGGGTCGCTTGTTCGGCCGGTAGCTGGGACCGTTCATGATGACCTGGTGGCTGGTGTTGAGGAGCCGATCCAGGAGTGACTTGGCGACGACGGGGTTGGGGAAGAGGGGGTACCAGTCGCTGGGCCCCCGGTTGCTGGTGATGATCGGTGACCGGCCCTGTCGCTTGCTGACCAGCTCGTATAAGTCGGCTTGTGGTGCGGTCAGCTGGCGCATCGCGAAGTCGTCGAAGATGAGGACGTCGGGCCGTACCAGTTTGCGGATGTTCCAGGTGCGGTCTGCGTGGTCGCCGGCCAGGTCCGCGAGGATCCGGCTGATCTTGACGAAGCGGACGTGGGCGCCCTGGCAGACGGCGAGGTCGCCGAGAGCTTGGGCGATACGCGTCTCGCCGACCCCGACGGTACCGAACAAAATTACGGACTCGCCAGCGTGCAGCCAGCGCAGGGCGCCCAGGTCGCAGATCTGGGCAGCAGGCGGTTTCGAGGAAGCGGTGAAGTCGAACTCCTCCAAGGTGACCTGCGGCTCGAACTTTGCTCGCTTCAGGCGTCGTTGCAAGGCGACGGTCTCGCGACAGGTGATCTTGTCCTGGCAGAGGGCCTGGAGGAAGTCGAGGTGCCCGAACTCTCCGCCGTGGGCCTGGGCCAGGCGGGCGTCCAAGGTCTCCAGCATCCCCGACAGCCGCTGTGCCTTCAGCGACTCGCGCAGGGCGGTGTCCATCACGCCCACCAGAGACTTCCCTCAACTTCGCCGATGGTGAAGTTGAGGAATTGTCAAGGGGATTGCCGTATCCCCTGCGTGCCTGCCAGGTAGCGACAAGATGCCAGTTCACGGCCCTCTCCCTGCTCCACCATGGCTCCTCCCCCGTGCTCGTCATGGTCTCCCCCGTTCTGCTCACGCCCCTGGTACACGCCCCCGTCTCCCAGTGCCTCCCAAACGAGCTTGTGCAATGGCAAGCCAGCCCGTGTCCCGCACCCTCCCTCTCCCCGTGAGAAAGGGAGGCGCCCCCCGTCCGGCAGTAGTGAAGGTGCAGCCAACACCATGGCGCTGAAGCAGGGGTCTGTGCGGTCCGTGGTCGATCGATCTGTGTGACGAGTGACAGATGCGGACGTTGAGGTAGGAGTAACCTTCCGACACCGCGCTGCCGGCCGCCACCGTTTACCTGTTGCTCAATTCGAGCAACACTGGTGTCCGGTTCCGTCGCCGAGCAGAATCGTGGCTCTACCTTCGAGGAGACCATGTGACATCCAGCACCGTTATATCCGGAACCCGCCCCGTCATCATCGACACCGACCCAGGCGTGGACGACGCCTGGGCGATCCTCTACCTGGCCGCACAGACGGACATCGAGATCGTCGGCGTGGGCGCGATCCACGGGAACGTCCCGACCCAGCAGGCCGCCGCGAACGCGTTGCGCATCCTCGACGTGGCCGGGCTCACGGACGTGCCCGTCGCTGTCGGCCACCCCGTTCCCCTGCAACAGCCGCTCCACACCTCCGAAGTCGTCCACGGCACCGACGGACTCGGCGGCCACGCCGGCCCGCCGTCCGGACGCGCGCCCAGCGCCGAGTCCGCGGCCGAGCAACTGGTGCGGCTGGCACGTACGCATGCCGGCGAACTCACCGTGCTGTCGCTCGCCCCCCTGACGAACATCGCGTTGGCGCTCCGTCTCGAACCCGCCCTGCCGCAACTGGTGCGGGAGATCGTCTACATGGGGGGGGCGATACGGGTGCCCGGCAACACCAGTGCTTGGGCGGACGCCAACACGTGGCACGACCCCGAGGCGGGCGAGGAGGTCATGCGCGCTGGTTTCGACATGCGGATGGTGCCGATGGACGTCACCGAGTCGGCGTGGGTGGATACCGAGTGGCTGGAGGAGATCGCGTCGCACGACACCCCGGCCGCCCGTTTCGCCACCCAGGTGCTGGACACCTACGTGGGCATCTACTCGCAGCTGAACGGACGCAAGGGCTGCGTAATGCACGATCCCCTCGCAGCGGCTCTCATGATCGACTCCACGCTGGCCACCTATGAGGAGCACCGGGTTCTCGTCGAGCTTGTCGGCCATTGCCGGGGAGCAACGCTGATCGACGGCCGGGTGGGGTTCCCGCCGGAGATGTCGAGTATCACCGACGGCCGGCGCCCGGTCCGGATCGCGACCACCGCTGATGCAGCCACCGCCATGGACCGGGTGCGCCGGGCCCTCATCAACTCGTGAGACGGTCGCGCAGGCGGGTTGCTCGCAACTCGGAGAGGCCGTCAAATGCTTCGCAGGCTTCTCCCCACGACTGCCGGGCCTCGCTCGTCCTCCCCAGCTCGGCGAGCGCGTCGCCTCGCTGCTCCAGCCCCTCGGCGATCCCCCACGCGTCAGCGGCCGCACGTCGGCACTCAAGAGCCCGGTCCAGGCACGCGACGGCCTCGGCTCGGCCCTCGTCCTGGAGGTGAGCGGCGGCGCGGCGCGCCCACAGTTCCCCCTCGGCGTACAGGTCTCCCATCTCACGTGTCAAGGCCAGGCTTGCGTCGAACACCTCTTGGACCTGGTGGAATTCACCGAGTTGTGCGTAGACCTCCGTCAGGCAGGCCAGCGTCACCGCTTGGCCGTGCTTGTCCCCGGTTTCCTTGAAGAGCGCCAGGGCCTGTTCAAAGTGGGGGCGTGCGCTGCTGTGGTCGTCTTCGTCCCTCGCGGTGAACCCGAGGCACGTGGACGACCACGCCTGTCCATGCCGGTCCCCGAGGTCGCGGCGAAGGTCCAGGGAGAGCTGAATGTGCTCGTGGGCCCGCTCGGTGTCGCCGGACTGCCGGTACGCCTCGCCGAGATTCATGGCCACCCAGCCTCGGCTGGCGGTGTCATCTGCGACCGTGGCGGCGTCCAAGCCGGCCTGATGGGTGTCGATCCAGACGCCCCACGGCTTGCGAAGGAGTAGCCAGTTCCATAGTCGCGCGGGAATCTCCCACGCGTCGGGCAACTGGTGCCGGGCCGCGAGACGGACTATCGGAAGGAACGTTTCTGCTTCCGCGTCACACCAGGTCTCCGCGCCTGCGGCCGTGGCGAACTCAGTCGGTGTCACGCCGGCGGGCGGGGGGCCGAGGCGGTCGATCGGGCGGTGTGGGGCCATGCGCCAGCACGCACGGTCGATGGTGTGTGCGTACCAGGCTGCCAGTCGGCGCACGGCGTCGGCGCGCTCGCCCTCGCTGTCGGTCTCCGCGCAGCGTTCCGCCGCGTAGTCGCGGAGCAGATCATGCCGCTGGTACCGGACTGGTCCGATCTCCTCCACAAGGTGCACCGACACGAGAGCGTCAAGGAGGCGTCGGGCCCGGACGGTGGAGAAGCCGAGCAGCGCGGCGGCTGCGGGCGCGCTCACCTGGGCGGCCGGGTAAAGGCCGAGGAGGCGGAATACCTGGGCTTGGTCAGAGGGGAGAGCGCGATACGAGCTCTCCAGGATCGGGCGGATGTCCAGCCGCGGGTCCTCCGCGTCCGCCAGTGCGTCCAAGGCCGCTTCGCCGAGTTCGCCAACCACGTCCGCGACTCGACGGTGAGTGTGGGTGGCCAGTCGCTCGGCCACTATGCGCAGAGCCAAGGGGAGGTGCGCGCACTGACGAGCGAGGACGGTCGTGGCGTCCGGTTCCTCGTCGATGCGAGGGCCGACGATGGCGCGCAGCAGCGTCTCAGATTCCGCAGGGCTCAGTGGTGAGAGGGAGATGCGCTGCGCGCCGGAAGTGGTAGCGAGGCCCGTTAGGCGGCGACGGCTGGTCACGAGCGTGATGGAGCCGGGGGTGCCGAGGAGCAGCGGGCGAACCTGCGTGGAATCCGATGCGTTGTCGAGGACGAGGAGCATAGGCCGGTCGTCGGCGATGGTCCGCAGGGCTGCAGCACGTTCGTCAAGGCCCGTGGGGATGCTTTCCGCAGGGACGCCGAGGGCAGTGAGGAACCGTTCGAGGACGTGGTCGGGGCGTTCGGGATCGGCATCGGAGTAGCCCTGCAGGTTCGTGAAAAGGACCCCTCCGGGGAAGCGCTCGGCCATCCCGCGGGACCAGTGCACTGCGAGTGTGCTCTTCCCGACCCCCGCTGGACCGTCGATGGCGACGGTCAGGCCCGTTCTGGTTTTGGCAGCGGCTTCGAACATCTCGTTCAGGGCGTCGATGACGGGCTGTTGGACGACGTATCCGGTTGGCGCGGGCGGCAGTTGGAGGGGGCGGGTGTTGGGGTGCTTGGCGTTCTTGGCGAGAGCAGCCAGTTCTCCGTCTGTGCCCAAGAGTTCGTCGCAGCGCCGAGCCATGTCGAAGGTTGGCTCAGCCTTGCCGTTCTCGATGCGACTGATCCAGCCTGGGCTGTAGGCGAGCGCTTGAGCGAACTCGCGGAGTGAATAGCCGGCCGCGCTTCTACGCGCTCTCAGCAGCTCGCCGAACTCGGTACCCACCAATGTCCCCCGCCCCGTTCGATCGACATGTGCGTCCTGTTTACCGCGAAGAGGATCTAGGTGTCATCACTTGCCATGGATCTGTGACGAGATCGACTGGCCAGGAGCCGAGCGGGTACCCGAGGGCTGCTTCAGCCAGGCGGCCAGGGCAGGCGCAGGCCGAGGGGGTGCGGAGCAACGGTTCGGAGGGATGCGGCGGTTGTGGCCGGAGTCGCCCCTGACGCACAGGCCCGCACAGTTGTTGTGTTCGTAGCCGAGGGCGCACATCTCGGGCGGTCAATGCCGTAGGCGCGTCAGGTCCATGAGGGCAGCACAGCTCCTCACCGCACCCTGGCCGCGCGACGGGCAACCCTCTGGCCCTACCCGGCGCGGTCTCTGGTGCCGCTGGTCGCAGGGCAACTCACCCTCGTGAGCGGCCAACTCGATCTACGTGCTCGAAAGCAACGGCTGGCACGCACAGAGACCGCATCGCGAGCATCCGTCCTCCGCGCCCTGATTCAAGGAGATCTCCAACAGGCGCGCCGCCTCATAGCACCGCTTCTCCCCACGTTGCTGTCGACGCTCCACGGAGAGATCAGCGTGCTGGAGGTACCTGCCAGCGACGACCGTTGCGCCGCGGCCGCGGAGGTCGACCAGGCGCTCGACTGGGAGGCGCTGACGATCATCTGGCCCTCCGACAGCCGGCGCGTCATCATCTGCCGGCCCCGAGCCCACGGGGGGGGGAGGCCGCAACCGCGGAGTTGCTGAAGCCGGTACTGCGCGCGGCTCCGTTGCGGACCCTGGGAGTGTGCGCACCTCTGCCCTGGGCCCAGGCCGCACAGGGATACCTCGGCGCGCTCAAGGCGCTGGAGACCGTCCGGACCAGCGCCGAGGGGCTGCGAGTGGCCGTGTACGACAGCGGCCCGCCCTTGTCCACCGTGCTTGCAGAGACTGGCAAGGCGTGGGCGGCCAGCCTGTTGCGCCCAGTCCGCGAGGCCGCCGGTACTGAAGCCGAGTACCAGCGGAGGCTGGAAACCGCACGGTTGTCGGCCTCAGTGGGGACAGTCAGAGCGGCAAAGCTCCTGGGTCGGTTGGAGTGGCCAAGCGGTTCTCGACCACAGCCGAACAAGCCGGCCTCGGTGACGGCTTGGCCGACCGTGCCGTCCTGGATCTGGCCTTGCAGCTTCTCGATGCGCGTCCCGGCGTCGCCACCCTCGCCTCACCGAAGGTTCGGTCGCTGCGCGAATTGCTCCAGGACCCTGAAGTGGAGAGCTGGGCAAGCAGTCTGCTCGGCTGTCTCTCGGCCGAGCAAGTAGATCTGCTGGCTGTAAGGCTGTCGGAGGAGAGCAGTATTCAGCGGACAGCGGCGCGGTACCACGTACATCGCGACACTCTCCGGGCTCGGCTGGAGGCCGCGGGGCATTCCCAGTCCCGGTCGCTCTTGGATCCTGGCAGCGGGCCGCATGACGTGCTCTTCGCACTGATCGTCAAGGGCCATCTACCACTGTCGTTACTGCCCGATCCGCTCGCTACCACAACCGTTCATACAGCTGCCTAAGGGCTTGCCGTAGGCCATTCTGTACCAGCCTGTACGTCATGCGGTGATCTCCAAAACTCGGGTGAGGTCTTCGACCCATACCCGAAGGCGGACGGTCGTCGTGCGGATGGGCTGGCAGAGGATGAAACCGCTGTTGGCGCCGATGTTGCCGTAGTCCTGGTCGACCTGGACGTAATTGACCGCCAGCAGGTTTTCTCCGCCGAAGGTCACCAGGTCCCCAGACTGGATGCCGAAACAGGGCGTCCAGTGGTCGGCGGCGTGGTACGCCAGCCACGCCTCCTGGATTTCGGCCGGCCGCCGATAGGTGCCCTCAAAGCCTGGGCCGGCCAGCCGGTTGGGGCAGCCGTTGAGGATGTTGCCGGCGCCGTCGATGATGTCGATGACGTAGGGGACCAGTCGGCCCGCGCGAATTGCTGCGGCACCCTTGTCCACCCAGTCTTCGATCGTGTAGGCGTCGGGCTCGTTCTCGTGCTGTACCCGGATCCTGATCCTGGGCGGCGCCACTGACACGATCGCCCCGTTCCGGGCCAGATACGGACGGCAGCGCTTAACCCAGTTCGTGCGCATGTAGCTGTTGCCGCACTCTTCGCACACAAGGTCGTGCACTCGACGCACGTTGTCGGCGATCGGGTTGTCGTCGGTGGTCTCCAGGATGTGGGTCGCCCTGGCGCGGCACCCACCTGTCGTGCACGTCCTACGCGGCAGCACTCGCACGGTCGCGCTCCCCCTTCCACTGCTCGTACAGCTCAGCGGCCGGGACGGGGACGAGCCAGGGGAAGGCGTCGGCCCACTCCCGGTACGATTCACCCTCGGACTTCTCGTAGTAGGAGTCTCTGGCCGGGCCGACGAGCGGTTCCGGGTTCGCGGTCAAGGCGGCGATGATTTCCCTGCTGTCGCGCCCGTAGAACATGACATGGTGGCCGAGCCGAGCCAGCTCTTCGGGCTTGTAGCAGTCGTTGCACAGGCGCACGCGCTGCCCGGACTGCTTGTGGATCGCCATAACCTCGGCGCCCTTATAGGTGAAGCCACCGCAACGCAGGCACTTGAAGTACCAGTCGTTCCACTCCCGGGCGTCCGCGTGGATCGTGGAGTGGTCGGTGATGATCTCGAAGTCGTCGACCGCCTGGGTCAGCTTCGTCAGCGGCAGAACCTGGGTGCTGCTGTGCTCGGGGGCCAGGAATGCGGCGTACGGCTGCGTGGGCTTACGCCGGTAGTTGTTGCCGTCCCGCTTCCGAAACTGCTCGATCGTCGCGTAATGGCGCTCCGTGAAACCATCGTCGGTTTCGATATCGAAGCCGACCAGGTCGCCAACGGCAAACACTTCTTTCCCTCCCTGATGTCGAAGTTGACTTTCTGAGTGCCCGGCGCGGAGGCAGGGGGGCACGCATTCGGTTGCCTGACCGGCCGGGCCCGTTTTCAATACCAGGCGAGTCGCCTACTGCGCTCACTGCTGGATTCGTGCGCCTCTTCGGTGGGGATTTCAAAGCGCCACACGGTGACGCCCCCGCCGGTGTAGCCGTGTGCCTTCTTGGTCTCGTAGGACCCGACCGGCCAGCCCTTGCCGGCCAGCCACTCACGGGCCAACTGCCCGGCCGCGAACTCGCTGTCGATCGCGACGTACGAGCAGTCGACGCACTCGAAGAAGTCCGGATGCTCGTGCCGGAACATCCGGTATTCGATGCGGTAGAACAGCTTCAGCATGGCGGCCGAGGAGATGCCCTTTGTCCAGTGCGGTGACTGGAGCCCCCAGTTCTTCGCGGACAGGCCGCCGCCGTCGGCACGCTCACTGAATTCGATGTACGCCCCTGTGACTTCACCGGCCTCGTCCCGGCGGACGCCGTACACCGACCACTTCGATCCCCGGTTGTCAATCAGGACGCCAATCGGCATCCGTAGGTCCCTGCCGTCGCTTTCCATCAGCATTCGTCGTCCCCCTCTTCGATTCCGGCAGCCCATAACGAGAGCCGGTCCGCGTTCTTCCCGCCGAATTCCATCGCCGCCTCTGACCAGTTGGCCAGGGAGTCGTCGTTGACTGCGTCGACCAGATGCAGCAGTACGCTGGCGGCGACCTGCTTGGCGGAGAGCGAGGTTCCGGACTCGAAGCGGTTGTCGGACGCGACGACCTCGCCGCTGACCCGGAGCTCGTAGAACCAGCGCCCGGAGTACTTCCGGCCCGGTGTGCCTCCGCCCATGGGCTGCGCCGAGATCGTGGCCGGCGGGTCCCCGTCGTATATTTCTGGAATCTCGAACACGTGGGCCGGGTCAAACGCGTCCCGGTAATCCTCGATCGTCGCCATGATTACGCCCCCTCGAACTCGGCGATGCCGTTCTTGCCCTTGCACGCCGCGCACTCGCACTCATGGACCCGGTGCAGCTCGCTCGGCTTAAATACCCCCTTCGTCTGCCACGGCGCACTGTCGGTCTTCCAGACGAATTCGACCATCACCATGTCTTCGCCGCTTGTGCGGATTACGTATGCCTCGAAACAGAACGCCGACCGGACCACCTTGAGCGAACCTCGACCGTCCGGCACGTGGTAGTGCGGCCGGACGCGGACCAGCATCCTGCCTGCCGCCAGAGTCTCTGTGGTGTCCTCGGCGTGTGTGATCGGCTCCCGGATCTGTCGCACTTCGCTGCTGAACGCCGAATACCGCGTGTAGGTTTCGACTTCCCGAGTGGTCGATTCATTGCTCACGCGTTTTCCCTTCCTTCCAATTGAGAGTTCTCTGCCACGCACACCTTGTCGTAGCAGAGCGGATCGCGAGTGCCGTCCTCGAAGACCAGGGCAAAGCCGGTCACCGGAGAATTCGGCACGACGTCCTTGAGCCGCTTGAAGGCGAAGTTGTACATGTGCGCGGGCTGGAAGATGTCGTGATGAGGGTCGTCCTGGCCGCGCCAGTAGGCACGGCAGACCAGCTTGCCGACTAGTTCGCTACTGCGACACCACACCTCGTACGAGGTGTCGATGTACTCGTATGTCCAGCCCTCTGCCGCTGCTTTTGCTTCGACCTCTGCGTACTGCTTGCGCACGCGGTCGTAGTGCCGGGTCTCGCTACACGTTCGGCAGACTCGTTCGCCGGTCTCGTGGGGGCCTTCCCCGTGATCGTGGACACCGGTTGTCATGCGGCGGTGGCCAGCGTAGTTGATCGCTGTTCGTAGGTGATCGGGCTGATCTGGCCGAGGCGGGAGTGCCGTCGGCGGGTGTTGTAGCGGGTCGCCCAGCGGAAGACCGCGAGGCGGGCCTCACTGGCCCCGTTCCACCGCTTGCGGCCCTGGAGCGTTTCGCGCTTCATGGTCGCGTTCAGACTCTCCGCGGCGGCGTTGTCCGCACTTGTGCCGACCGTGCCTCGCGATCTGGTCACGCCCAGCTCCGAGCAGACCTGGGCGAACTCCTTCGACACATATTGCGCCCCGTTGTCGCTGTGAAATATCGCCCCGCGCAGGCCGTCCCCGCCGCGGGCCCTCGCTGCGGCCCTGAGCGCGTCGGTGACCAGCGAGGTCCGCATGTGGTCGGCGATCGACCAGCCCGTCAGGCGTTTCGAGCACAGGTCCAACACCGTTGCCAGATAAAGGAATTGGCCGTTGCCGATCGGGAGATAGGTGATGTCGCCCACGTACTTGGTGTTCGGCACCGGGGCAGCAAAGTCCCGCTGGAGCAGGTCCGGCACCGGTGTCGCCGACGGCTCGGGAATGGTGGTGCGGACCTTCTTGCGCAGGTGCAGCCCGACGATGTGGAACTTGCGCATGACGCGCTCGACCCGCTTGTGATTGACCGGCTTCCCGGCCTCCTTCAGCTCGGCGGTGACGCGCGGAACCCCATAGGTGCCGTCCGATTCCTGATGGATCCGGTTGATGCGCTCGGCGAGCTCGGCATCCGCCCTCGCCCGGCTGGCCCGCGCGGATGCGCCGGCCAGCCACCGGTAGAAGCCGGAACGCGAGACCGCGAGTACCCGGCACAGCCGCTTGACGCCGAAGGCGCCACGGTGATCCTCGACGAACTGGAAGCGGCTGCTCACCAACTGGTCTCCGCCGCAAAATACTTCGCGGCCCTCCGCAGGATCTCCCGCTCGAGCTCGAGTTCCTTCACCCGCGCCCTCAGCTGCCGGTTCTCCTTCTCCATCGCGGTGGCCTCCACCGCCCCGGGCCGGGCGGCCTGCTCGGCATCCCGCACCCACGTGCGGAGCGTCTCGTGGTTGACGCCCAGGTCCTTGGCCACCGACGCGTACGTCCCACCCGGGCTCGAGTGATACAGCGCGACGGCATCGGCCCGGAACTCAGGCGAGTACTTCGACGTCCCCAACGGGAACTCCTGTCCTATGGATCATCACGATCCAATGATCAGGGTGTCCACGCTCAAGGGGAAACGCCCGTGGTCGGTGAAAACACCCGGGCCTTGGAATGTGAAAAGTTCACCCGGCGTGTGTCCGCAGTCAAGTACCTGGTGGTGGTTGATGAGTTCCATGCCGCTCCTAGAACTTGACCCGATTGCGGGCACCTGCGGGCCGTCGATGTAGGTCATGGCCTGTTCTCCCGGGCCGCCGTGAGGCTGCGGATAGCGCTCAGCCGTTGGTTGATGGTTTTTCGAAGCCGTTGGCAGTCGGCGCGTAGTACTGCCTGCCGAGCGCTCGGTCAGGTAGGTAGGTACTGCTGGGTGACGACTCCGTGCTCGAAGTCGTGCGGATACAGGTAGCCCTGGCCGTGGCCGAGGGTCTTGGCTCCGGGGTAGTGCGCGTCGCGCAGGTGCACCGGAACCTCCCCGGTGCGGCCTCGCCGCACATCCTCGAGTGCCTGGTCGACACCGCGGATGATCGCCGGACTCCTGGGTGCGGTAGCGATCGCGACCGTCGCTTAGGCAAGGTTGATCCGGGCCTCGGGCGTGCCGATCAGCTGCACAGCCTGCGCCGCGGTGACGGCCACCGAGCGCAGCGAGGACATCAGCCACGCCGACGTCCTCGCTCGCGTGCACGATCGCCCGGGTAAGGGGCGCCCGGACAAATGGTCTACACCGAAGGCTTCTTGGCTGTCGCCGCGCCCTTCCTGAAACGGGCTGCTGTGGCCTTCTTGGTGGTGGCTGCCTTGGGCTTCTTGATGGCGGACGCCCTGGCCTTCTTCGCCGTGGCCTTCTTGATGGCCGCGCCGCCAGTCAGGCTGCCCTTGGGAGCCTTCTTGACGGAGACCTCGCCGCCCTTGGGGAGCTTCTTCGAACCGCTCACCAGGTCCTTGAAGCCCTGGCCGGCCCGGAAACTCGGCACCGAGGTCTTCTTGACCCACACACGCTCACCCGTCTGCGGGTTGCGGGCGTAGCGGGCGGGGCGGTCGACCTTCTCGAACGAACCGAATCCGGTGACCGATACGCGGTCACCGGAGACCACCGCACGGACGACTGCATCCAGTACCGCGTCCACCGCATCGGCGGCGGTCTGACGGCTACCGAGCTTGTCGGCAATGGCTTCTACGAGCTGCGCCTTGTTCATCTGGAACTCCTTCAAGGATGGTGGGAAGGGGGAGACGGCCTCATGCCGCTTGGGGCCCGAGCGTCAAAATCAACGAGCCTGGGCTGGTTTTCAGCGACCGGACCGGCGGCGGAGGGCCTTCTCGTAGTCCTCCAACCGCGCCTTGGCGATGTGCCCGCGGTCGTGGGTGCGCAGCACGATGCCCCCGGGCCGACGGCCGCATTGGGTCTCCAGCGCTACCGACGTCGTCGGAAGTTGGGTGGCGAGGAAATCGCGCATCTCCTCGATGCGGGTCGGGACCTGAGACGCCGGAATCACGCCGATGCGCGAGGTGAGTTGGATGCCCTCCATGATGGAGAGGCACAGGAGCCTGCTCTCGGCGAAGAACTCCTGCCCGCCCTGCTTGCGCCACGTGGAGATGTCGGCGGGGGTGAGGCTGAGGACATCCTCACGGATCACGGCCGCGTCGAACAGGCGGAAGCCCCGTGCCAGCCAGTGCAGGGCTGCATCGGGATCCGAGCCAAGGCGCGCTTACAGATACCGTGCCCCGGCGCGCACGCGGTCCTCGGGCCGGTATATGCGGATCGGGTCCGGGATGGTGCGCCAACGGGCTGTGCGGCCCTCCCGGGCCCGTGTCACGGTCATCACGGCGTCGGTCTCCGGGAGCATGCCGGAGGAGTACAGCTGCCGAGCGATGAACCGCAGGACATCCCGCCGCACGCCCGGCTGCACGGCCACGCCCCAGTCGTACTCGGCGCGCCAGGCTCGCCACTTCTCTACGGGAACGTCAACGCTCCAGAGCATGCGCGCAACGATCCGGCCGTTACTGACTTCGGCTTGTCAGGGTGACGTCGGGATGTCGAGGGCCAGGCCGGTTCCGGCGATGAAGCCGTCGAGGGTGGCGGGCCGGTATTAGAGTCGTTTGAGCCGGTTGCGAACGAGCGCCTCCAGGCGGTCGAGGGCCATGACTGCGAGGTTGGCCAGGCTGCGTTTGACGTGTGCCCACACCCATTCCACCGGGTTCAGGTCGGGCGAGTAGGCCGGCAGCAGGAACACCGTCAGCCACGCGCGCTGGTCGATCAACTCACGCATCTTGCGGGAGACATGGGTGTTGAGCCGGTCCCATACCAGCACGATCGGCGCCTTGACGAGCCGGTGGGCGCCGTCGATCAGCGCGATGATGTCACGTTCGTCCATGCTGCGGCGCTTGCCCTTGCCCGCCGGGTGGGAGATCAGCCGGTGGCACAGCCGGGTGCGCGAGCCGGGCCGCATGGCGACCAGTCCGGCCACGGACAGGCGTCCCGACCTGCGTCCGCTGACGGTCACGACCGGCGTGATGCCGCGCCGGCCCCAGGTGCGGCCTCGGGGCGGCCGCCGGGTGAAACCCGCCTCGTCCTCGAAGCAGATGTAACCCCCGCAGGCCGCCCTCGTTCTTTTACCTCCGCCCAGGTCGCCTCCTTCCACACGGTGACGGCCTGCTCGTCGCGCTCGGCCACCCGGCGCGCGGGCACCTGCGGACTGAAACCGAGCCGGCGCATCAGCCTCGTTGCGCCCGAGACGCTGTATGAGACATGGAACTTCCTGCCGATCAGCGTGGACACCCGCGCCGCGGTCCACACCTGGTCCTCCACCCAGCCATGCGCGGCCGGACCCTGCTCCAGATATGCGGCGAGCTTCTCCAGGCAGCGCGGCGACAGACGGCACCGTGACCCGCTCGCCCCACGCGAGACCAGGGCCTGCATGCCGCCGTCTCGCCACAGCTGCTGCCACTGGTAAGCCGATTTCCGGCTCACCCGCAGTCGCCGGGCCACCTCCGGCGGCTTGATCTTCTGCTCGAACAACTCGGCCGCCTGCATCCGCACCGTCTCGCGACGCTGACGCCCCATCGCGGTCAGCCCGCCCCCATCCGCATACCTCACACACCACGAACTACTACCAACACCCCAGCCACATCATCGACTTCCACAAAGATCACCCTGACGAGCCGAAGTCAGTAACCACCCGAGCCGCCCCAGTGTGCAGGCCGTAGAACCACGTCTCGGTCTCCTCCACCCCGGGAATGGTCTCCACGGCCGTCGACAGGTAGTAGGTGAACTCGATGGGACCCCGATCAACCGCGCACCTGTAGGTGTTCACCCAAGAGTCCAGACCGACGGACCAGTGAGTGAACAGTCGCGCCCTCACGAGCTCTGCTTCTGAAGAGCGGCGACGAAACTACCAATGACACGGCCGAGTTGGTCGCCGAAGAAGTTCCCGTCCGGTGCGCCGGTGCTGTACAGGTACCAGCCGGAATCGCCGCGTTCAGCCTGGGACCTACGACGCTTCTCCAACTCGTAGGTCACCCCGAACAGCTCGGCCTGATACTTGCCGTCCTCCTGGCGCTCCCAGCCGATGCCGCCCTCACCCGCGATCAGCTTTTTGCCACACCACTGGACGCGCTTAGCCATCTGCCAGTCCCAGACCGGTCAGCTCCGCGTACCGAGCGCCGTACCTTGACGCAGCAGCCCCAGGATCGGAGCGGTAGTTGCCGTGTTCCCACTCCGACGGAACGCCTTCGGCCGGGATGGTCGCTATGACGAACTTGCCGTCCAGCTCAGCCAGGATCAATCGACGGCCCGCCACGGGATAGCAAAGCTGCACCTCATACCCCTGGATCATCACCGGGTCCTTCACCACAGGAGTGTCGAATCCGGTGGGTGGGATGTAGAGTCGCAGGTCGCTGACAAGCTTGTCAGAGAAGGTGCCTCTGGCCTGCGGGACGATCCCTTCGATACCAGGCGGGAAGTTCTCCGCAAACGCAGCGTCTGAAGCCGCCTTGTACGTCTTGAAAAGAACGCCGCCTGCGCGCTGGATGCGGGCCTGCTCCCTCTTGGTGGCGACCGAAATTTCCCCCACCGCCTGTTCGAACCCTAGCCCGCCGGAGTGCTGGACCAGGGTGTACATCGTCGACATCGCTATCTCCTTGTTCCCGAACATGAAAAAGCCCGGCTGGTTCGAACTGGCCGGGAGCGGAGCGACTTGATGAACGCCGAGATGACGTCGTAGTGCTGCAGCGCGGATCCGGTGATCTGCTCCAATACCTGCCGGTCGATGGTGCTCTTGCCGACGGCCTGCGCCGTGGCAACAGCGGTCTCCAGACGGTTCAGCGCCTGGCGGACGTCGCCGCTGGAGAGGTCGGCGATCGCACCGAGTGCAGCGTCCTCGATGCCGATTCCGGTCGCGCTGAGTTGCGGGGCGTCATTGAAGTGCCCGCGCCAGGAGTGCGACGATGTGTCGGCTCTCCAGAGGTCGGAGCACCACGAGGATGGAGCGTGAGACGAGCGCGGCGTTCACGCTGTAGCTCGGGTTCTCGGTCGTCGCGCCGATCAGAGAGATCAGTCCTGCCTCGACGGCGGGGAGCAAGCCGTCCTGTTGGGCCTTGGAGAAGCGGTGGATCTCGTCGATGAACTACGTGGGCAATGGTCTGCCGGTCCTTGCCGATGGGCTCGCCCTCCGGGTGCCGCATGCCCTGGACGTAGCCCATGACAGCGGCGTCATGGACCAGCGCCTGCTCCCACTTCGAGAGGGAGGCGAGGATGGTGTTCACGGCTTCGGCCCGGTGCGCTTCCCGCTGCTCCAGATAGTCGACAAGGAAGGCGGGGACGGCCGGCTTCTTGGTCACTGCTGCTCCTCGCTGGCACTGGGGTAGGGGCAGGTGCAGCCCTGCCCGGTTCGGCAGCCGCACGGGAATGTGGCGCTGCCCATCTGGCGCATACGCTTGTCGACTCGCCGCATGTGGTGCTCGAGGATGGCGGCTGGCTGGGTGGTGAACTGGTGGAGGGCGACCGCGGCGGTGAGGATGACGTCGCATAGTTCGGCGGCCACATCGTCGGCGGTGTGCGTTTGCCCCTTCCGCGGGTTTTGGCCCTGCAGGCCGATGTACGCCTGCATCACCTCGCCTGCCTCTTCTGTCAGCTTCATGAGCCGCATGGCGGTCTCATGGTCGCTGGCCGCGTTGGTCGAGTTGAGCCAGGCGACGGCGTTGCTGGCGGTCTGCCACATGCTGGCCGTGTCGGCACTGGGTTCAGGGAGGTCGAACGTCTCGGGCTTCCAGTACGGGGCCGACCATCCGTCTTCGGCGATGCGGACGTGGATGTTGCGCATGACGGAGACGACAAGGTCGGGGCGCTCTCCGTCGGCGAAGGTGGGCCGGTCGGCGCGGTGGATCTCGTCGGCGACGCGTTCGCGCTCATCGGCTCGGGCTTCGGCTTCGAGACGGTCCAGGTACGGAGCGAGACCGTCGGCGGTCACGGTGCGGGCCGTGGCCGCATAACGGATCAGGTCATCGCGGGTGGTCATGCTGCTCCTCGGGGTTGGGCCCGCCGCGAAGTGCGGCGGGCCGGTGCATCTGGGAGTCAGGCTTGGGTGCGGCGGTAGGCCTCGGTGGCGGTGTGGCCGTTGACGGTCAGGCCGGGCCGCACGCGGTTGCGTCTGTCACGCGGTCCGGCCGGGTGTCTGGGGGTGGGTGCGGGCGGCTACGATGCCGGCCGCGTGGCCCTGTACAGCTCACGCTTCAGTCCAACCCTCACCGATCAGTACCTGTACGTCCGACACTCGGCACTCCCGGCCGCGCACGGAATGACGGCCGAGCCTGCCGTTGATCAGATCGACGACCGCCCCGCAGTCCGGGGACGGGCAGCGGGGCGGCCATCACATTCCCCTCGTCGTCGATGAGGGGCAGCTCGGAGCTGATGGCCATCGCGGTCTGCTCGCCTTTCAGGCGTACAGAGAAACTCACCGCGCAAGCGGTCTCTACGTCATCGATACACGGCCGGCACAGGGGGTGCCTGCGGGCTCTGGCCGTGGCCTCTAGCGACGGGGGCACACGGTGACCGTCGGGGCGGATGCCGGGCGGCAAGCCCGTCTCGGGGTCGATCAGGAGGCTCGGGGCGGAGTGCCGCTCCAGCTCGTGAAAAATGGTCGGGCTTCCACAGCAGGGGCATTTCATCAAGTAAAACAACGGGGCCGCCCCCTGAAGGCACGCCGGAACTCGGGAGAGTCCTCTTCTGCGTGGACCAGGGCGTCGAGGTACTCCTCCAGCTCCCGCTGGGACATCTTGCGGGGGTCCATCGAGTCAGCTATCGGAGCCCCCCTCGGCGGCGCGGCTCTTGCGGGCCGAGCGCCGGCGGATGCCGGCGGCGATACGGCCGTGCTCTCGACGTGCCTCGCTCGCCTTGTCACGGTGATGTGCACCCTGTCGGTTGTGGTCTGCGATCGCCTTCTCAAGTCGAGTGAGCTCGTGGCGGAGACTGTGCTCTCTGTCGCCCCAGTAGATCTCGCGCACGGCGGACGTCAGTTCCGATTGGTGCATCATCAGCCACTCAACGGGGATCCTGGCCTGGATCTTGCACATCATGCCGAGCTCAAGCAAGATTTCGCTCTCGCCGTTCATGGGCGGCCGCGCGAACGCAACGCTTGGTGAGCCGAGGAACGGCTTGAGCCTCTGGGGCACGGTCCTGGCCGGGAACTTCGCGAGCACGCGTGAAATCAGGCCCACCGTCTTGTCGAGTTCGGCGAACAGCTCGATCGTGGCGTCGACGATCTCTGCGGTCTTGCGTTTCATCACTTCTCGTCCTTGAAGATCGGATCCTGCTCGGGGAACCGGGACAGGGCCGTCCCGTCCCGATTGGCCTCCCCCTCATGACGTAGAGGAAGGCGCTGCCCTTGACGCAGAGGATGGAGGCGCTCTGTTCCTTCGTATCCATGGCCAGACCCGTCGTCAGGGCGCCGTCGTGAGAGGCCGTCAGGGGTCTGGTTGGAGGCCGATGCGTGTCCCGGCTGGCGCATTGACGGGTCTCATCGGTGTCTTGCTCGGGGCTTCGGCGATCAGCGTTCTTTTCGCGTCCGGCCGGTGGCAGCAAAACGTCTCCTCGGGACACCACCGGAACCCAGGGATACCCATGACGAGACGCCGACGTATCAACGGGGAACAGGCCGGGTGTTTGTGCACCCCCGGCCTGTTCCGGTCTCGATCCCGCACCCGGGTCGGCTATGCCGACCCAGACCCCCGAGGCCGGCGCCCGTAGGGCGCGAAGCCGAGGGGGCAGGCTGTCACCCATCGGAAGGTGACGCGACGGCTGTGGGATCACAGCCGGGCCGTCGTCGGATGGATGTGGGTCAGACCCGCTCGGAAGCCCAGAGGCCGTTGAGGTCCTCGCGGATCTCCGCCTCCAGGGCGGCGAGAAGCGCCTGCTCGGCGCTGAAGTCCCCGGAGACGGCCTGGATGAGGTCGTCCTGGACCTGCTGCTTGCCGGCGAGCACCGAGGGTATCCGCTCATCCTGCGTGCCCTTGGCGATGAGCCGGTGGATGATCACCGGCCGCTGCTGACCGGGGCGGTGCAGCCGGCCGTTCGTCTGCATGTAGTGTTCGAGCGAGAACGGCAGGGTGTACCAGATCATCGTCGAGCCGCCGTGCTGCAGGTTCAGGCCGTGGCCGGCCGAAGCCGGGTGCAGCAGCATCACAGGGATCTGCCCGGCGTTCCAGCGGCCGACCATGGCGCGCGAGCCGTCGAAGGCTTGCACGTCGATAGCTGCCTTCTTGAAACGCGCGAGCAGTTGCTCCTTGTCCGACTTGAAGTGATAGGCGATGAGCACGGGCTCGCCACCGTTGTTGCGTACGAGGTACTCGGCCATCTCGAGCTTCTTGTCGTGGATGACCTCGTACTGGCCCTTCGTGGCCGGGTCGTCAGGATCCGCGGTGTAGAGCGTGCCCGAGGCGAATTGCATGAGCTTGCTCGTGAGCACCGCCTGATTCTGGGCGATAATCGACTCGACGCTCTGTGTCACCTTTCCGTCGTCGTCGGTATAGGTCCGCACGATGTCCAGGACCAGGTCGCGCTTGAACTCCTTGTAGGCCTGGATCAGATCCGGCGGGAGCGTGACGTTGACGTCCTGAATGGTGAGCGATGGCAAGACGAGCGTGGTGTTCTGCGCGCTCATTACCAGGTGCCCAATCGCGTCGTAGATTTCCTGCTCGGCGTTGGCGGTGGGGATCCACTTCGCCGGCGTCGTCGTACCGGGAACCATCTTCGGGACGAACCACCGGTTGCGGAACTGGGTGATGTCCCGGCCGAGCGCTTGGCCCTGGTCGAGCAGGTAAATCTGGCTCCACAGGTCGTGCAGGCCGTCAGGGCTTGGTGTTCCCGTCAGCTCGATGAGCCGGGTGATCGCCGGCCGGACTTGCGCGAGGGCCTTGAACCGGTTACTGGAGTGCGACTTGAAGCCTTGCGACTCGTCGACGATGACTGTCTGGAAGGGCCAGAGGATGGTGTTCTGGCCGTTGATGTTCTGGACCGGCATCTGGTCGACCAGACCGAAGCGGCACTGAGCGCAGCCGGCGCCGGAACAGGTTCGGCAGTCATAGGCTTCCCACGTCACCAGGGCCGACTTGAGCAACTCCTGAATCCAGGCGCGGATCTTGTCCTTGGCGGGGACCCGGTTGTTGGGGTTGCCGGCGACCAGAGCACGGTACTCGTCGATCAGCTCATCCCGGTCCAGCGGCCCCCGTGTCTGGAGCAGACCCAGGATCGCCGTCGCCTCCGGTGAGACGGTCGGGGCAGGCACTGCGCCCGGCACCGGCGTGATCAGCTTCGTCTCTTGGGACGGCTGGGTCAGCAGCTCCTGGTTGATGAAGTACATCGTCGGCGGATCGGTGAACACCTCCTGGAAACGCTGCAAGCGCTTGACCTTGGAGAGCTTCCTGTCGTTCTCGTCGACGATGAGCGACTTCGTCCGGATCGGAAAGCCCCACTTCTCGATCTCATCGATCCAGGTGGAGCGGGCGATCGCCACGGGCGCGATGACGAGGATGTGGCCCATCGGGCGCACTGTCTGCAGTACCGCGAGAGTGCTGAGCGTCTTCATGCCGCCTACGGGGACCCATGCACCTGCGAAAGGGTGGTCAACGAGAAAGTCGTGGATCTGTTGCTGATGCGGCATCAGCAAGATGGGGAGCGAAGCAGTAGCCGTGGTCATGTCGCTGGACATCCCTTCTCTTCGAGTGAGTGGTCAGGCATGGAATGCCTCGTGAATGAGCGTGAGTCGGGCATTGGCCTCGTCGGCTCTCTGTTTTTGCTGCGCGACCTCGGTCTCCAGCTCGGCGACCCTCGCTTCGAGCTGCGTGACGCGCGGGTCGGGGCCGAGGGTTTCTCGCACGCGTTGCAGCACTGCCACCTTTTCGTCAGACTGCTCGGCTGCGTCAACCGGTGCCGCCTGGGGCGTGGATTCGGCCTCGGTCTCGGCTTCAGCCGCGCGTATGACCTCGAATAGCGGCTGACCGGACTCGTCGAAGGTCACCTTCAGCGGCGTATCTGCGGGAGGGCTGCCTTCTTGGGCGTCGAGCCAGGCGGTGAAGGCTGTGCTGTGCTGTGCTGGATGAACGCCTGGCCACCGTGATCTCTTGGGCCGGTCTGGGTTCCTCAGCGGAGTCCGACGACGGAACTTCAGCATGGTGCTCGGCCATGAGCCGGCGCATGTCGGCCCTGGTGTTCTGCGCCGTGCGGTTCTGCGAGGTCAGGTTGGACGGCACCGAGGCTGTGCCCCCGGTGTTGTTGTGCATGATGCAGTGGCCTTTGGAGGAAATCCGTCCAACGCAGCCGATGTCCATGGCCGCGAGGATGAGGCTCTTGGCTTGTGGGGAGGTCGCCCGGGTGAGCCGGTGGAACGACAACGGGGCCTTTGAACCCGTTGGCCTTCGTGCTGCGGTTCCTCATCAAACCCCAGCTCGCTGTTCTTGCCCCCCTGCTCGATCCGGTACGCGGTCGTCTCGGCAGCTAGGAGATTGAACACGACGGCGGCAGCGTGATCCTCGTCGGTCTCGCCAGTGAGCCACTCGTAGTGCTGGCCGGAGTCTTTGGTCTCATACTGGGGTTGCTGGGCCGCGGCTATGTATTTGTAGGTCGTGGTGCTCTCTGTTGGTCGGATGAGGTCTTGAGGAGGTGCGCGATGAAGACGTCGACGCTCGGCTTGTCGTCGACGACGTGAACCTCGGCCCCGTGGCGGCGCAGCTTGGCGTGCGTGAGCTGTTGCAGTTTTTGCAGCTGGCCGCCGGGGCGTTTGACCTCGACGAACACGGTGCCGCGGAGGGCCACGACGATCCGGTCGGGCACTCCCCTGCGTGCCGGCGAGACGAACTTCAGGCACAAGAAGCCGTTCGCCCGGCACTGGGTCAGGAGGTAGTCCTCGACGACGCCTTCGGGCGTGCGAGCCATCAGCGCTGCGTCTCTTCATCCGAGGGAGCCGCCGGCGCGCCGTACCTCAGCTCACCGGGCGCGACGAGCCGGAAGCCGGTGGAATGCTTGTGCATCCGGGAGACGCTGAGGGTCGAGAGCCTCGTGCCGTAGTGCGCCCGGACTCGGGCCCTGCCGCTCTGCACAGACACGACGACGACGCGGCGCTTCTTCTGCCGGGAGTCGAGGTCCTCCCAGATCTGGCCGGGAGCGACCAGGACGCCGTCACGGGTCGTGTTCAGCTTCTGCTGGAGCTGGGCGTCTTCGGCCTGCGCCGCGGCGTCGACCGGTACAGCCTCGAACGCGAGCTCGTACTTCTTCAGGAACGCGCCGAGAACCGAGCGCCGGAACTGCTCCGGCGGATCCACGGAGATGATCCGGGTCAGGACCCTGTCGCTTTTGCGCCGCCAGCGCTGACCGGGCTGGACTGGTTCGGTCGCGGCACTCACAACTTGTCGCCCCCCTCAGCGGTGCGGACGGGAAGTGTGGTCTGGAACATGACGTCTCTCGATTCTCTTGCCAGGGCGAGCCAGACTCGCCTTCATCTCAAGGCCCGGCACCCTGCGGTCCGATGGTGGTGCGGGGAGCTGATCAGGCGGCGTTCTTCCAGTTCTTGGTGAACGTCTCATTGAGCATCTGGGTATAGATGTCGAGGTCGAGCGCCCCGATGAGCTGCTCGACCCGGGAAGCCGGCAGCGTACGAAGGTCGTCGTTGACGACGACCACCGACCAGTGCGGATCGATGCCGTTGATCCGGCGGATCACAACGTCCTGGTCATCGGGCAGCAGCGTGAGGCCGTCGGAGGTACTGGCCTCGCTGCGGTTCTTCGCCCACCCGTGGTGGCGCAGGATCTCCAGCGCGATCGGGTCACGTCGCACCCCGGCGCTGCCGGACTCGCGCCGCTTGCTCTGGCTGGCCGGGTTCACCTTCCATGCTCCTGCGTTGTGCAGGCTCACGGCACCATCGGTGCCGTCGTGGACGATGAAGACCCGGTTGACCATCTGCAGGGCCCGCGGGTTCACCAGCTGCGCATCGGCGTCCTCGTTGTCGTCACGGTCCGGCCCGGCGCTGACCGGGTCGGCGGCGAACGGGTAGGTGATTGATCCACGCGAGGCGGCGGGGACGTTCTGGAACAGCAGCAGCGTCCGCACGGGATCGGCCGGGTCGATCGCCTCCTCGATCATCTTCCGGCCCAGTACGGGATCGAACGGCTCGGCGAGAGCCTCCTCTCCCCTGCTGGCGACGGTCTGCAGGTAGCGGGCCAGGGCGAAGTCGATCACGGCCGGGTGAGCCAGCGACTTCGTCGGGGTAGGGCCCGCGTGGCAGGCCAGTGTCCCGCCGGAGGCGGTGATGATCGGGCTGTCGGCGACGCTCCGGTCCTCACTGGGCGACTCCAGCTCGAGCCGGTTGTTCGAGTCCTTGCTGATGAGGAACATCAGTTCCGGTTCGATGTCGATGCCGATGGCGGCCTGCTGCTCGGCAAGCACCCGGTTGTTGGTGGTCTCATCGAAGCCGTTGTCGCCGCCGACGACGGAGTAGAGGCCGTCGGTGTTCGTCGAGATGATCCGCGCGCCGGCCAGCGTCTGGGCCTGCCCGATCCGCCAGCTGAACAGCTGGCCGATGATTCGCATCGAGATGGTGCGGTTGTTCATCCTGATCGGGGTTCGGTGCGCGGCGTCAGCAGCTCCAGAGGCCGAGTTGAGGATCAGCTTCGTGCCGTCGCGCAAGGTCGTGAGCCGGGCCTTTTCCTCGGCGGAGATCCTCGGCTTCTTCATCTCGAAGCCCAGGCGCTCCTTCTCGAAGAAGATCGTCGTGTAGCGGTCCTCGCCCAGCTCGGGGTTGTAGAACGCCCTCATGTTGCGCAGCAGGTTCGGGTAGTAGCTCGTGAAGTCCTCGTGGATGACGAGGCCTGCCGAGGTCCGTGCGAACTTCGGGTGCAGCTTGGTGGACTTGTCGGCCTTCGCAGTGAACAGCGCGGGGGCCTTCTTCGCCGGCTCATCGCGATAGACGGCCTTGCCCGCCGAGGTGACCGCCAGGACGACCTTGCCGTCGAGCACGGTCCCGTCGGCCAGGCGCACGTGCATCGCCTCGGTGTCCGGGCGCTGAGTGTCCAGCAGCTGGGCCGGATCCGGCACTTGGGCCTGCGCACGCGCGAGCTGCTCGGCCTGGTCCTGGTCGTCCTTCTTCGGCTTGCGGTACTTCACCTTTTTCGGGTCCGAGCCCAGCAGCACGAGCCGCTTGTCGACGGCCGTGCCGTCGGGCAGCGCGAGCAGGTTGTGCTGGCGCTTGGCCTCGGCGACGAAGTCCTTCGCGTCCGGGTAGAAGAGCTTGGCGAGGCCGATCATGGCTGTCTGTTCTCGGTGCTCGAAGGAGTCGGCGTCGAAGACTGTCATGTCCGCTTCCGCGCCGTGGATGCCGCCTGTGCTGAACGTGGCGAAGCACGACGACGGGGAGGCGTCACGGTGGAAGTAGGGCACGTTGTTCGGTGTCTTCGGCAGCTCGCGCAAGGACCTGGCCGGGAGGTCGAACAGGTCGCGGTACTCCTCGGAGTCGTTGAAGTTCTGTCCCTCGATCGAGCGGTAGTAGTTGACGACCTGCATGAACTGGCGGTGCGCCTTCGCCTGCGCCGGCGTCGCGGCTGGGTCCTTGGAAGGGTCGGGGGCCACGTTGTCCTCGAAGAAGCGCACGCACTCGTCGAGCACGTTGACCTGGGAGATGCCCTGCTCCTCGGCCACCTCCTTGGCCGGATAGAGGAACGACACCGCCTCGATGTCGTTCAGCGAGATGTACGGCGCGAGGATGCGGCTGACGAACTTCGCCGAGGACGAGTCGATGGTCAGGCGGTCCCGGCGCACCGAGCCGTTCTTGGCGTAGACGGTCTCGGAGTACTGCGTCAGCAGGCCGGCCTTGAGGTCGAAGTTGCTGGCGTAGGCCGGGTGCTGGAAGAGCTGGGCCAGGCCCAGGCAGTCGGAGACGTTGTAGGCCAGCAGCTCGTAGAGATCCTCGATCGCGGCGATCGAGGTGTCGTGGCTGAGCTTTTCGGATTCCTTGATCTGGCGGCCGAGCATCCCGAGCAGGCGCTTGAGGCTCACCTTGGTCTGCAGCTCGTTGAGACGGGCGACGTCCAGGTGCCGGCCCGAGTGCATCATGGCGCGGCGGATCTTGGCGGCCGGGCCGTCCCAGCCGAGGTATCCGGGCATGTACTCGATGTGCTCGTTGAACAGCTTGTCGTTGTGCTCGCGCATCTCGCGCGCGGTGGTCGGCTGGACAAGACGATCGGAGTGCGGAGCCGGGAAGGTCTCCATCAGGTACAGCGCGAGCATGGTCATGTCGTAGTTCAGCGAGTTGTACCCGGCCAGGAACGGGTGCTTCAGCGGGTCGTACTCGGGATCCGTGTCGCAGACCGGGCGCAGGCTCGCCGGATAGGACGAGACCTCGCTGCGGTCGTTGACCTGGTCGGCGTTCGAGAGGCCCATCAGCTCGGCGAGGCGGAGGTTGCCCCGCTCGCCGCGCAGGTTCCACAGATGGACGCTCACCGCGGGCAGGCCCGGGTTGGAGCACACCACGGCTTCATAGAGTGCCTGCGGGTCCACGGCGTCGGAGAGCTGCTGGTCGTCGGCGAGGAAGAAGATCTCCAGGTCGTCGACGGCTCTGTCGGGCCGCGGGGTGTAGGCGCACAGAGTGAAAACGTCCGACAACGACTCGATGTCGTAGAAGGTGAAGCGCGCCTTCGAGGCCATGACGGGTGTTCGCTGTGTGGTCATGATGGGGATCTCCTTTCGTCGGTCCGACCATCACGGCCGGTGTCTGGGCAGGAGGCGCGCGTGGCCTCAGAGGGAGTCGTGAGGAGAGCGCCGACGCTGGGCATCCATGCGCCGGGATGCCTCACTCATGAGCCGGGCCTTCTCCACGGGGTCTGCCGTGATCTGCGGGCGGACGATGAGGTTGGTGATCCGCTGCTCGCGCGCGACGTCGGACATCGCCGTGATCAGGCGGCCCTGGCCGCGGGCGAGTTCGAGTACGGCCTGGGTGAGTTCGCCGAGTGCGCCAGCAGTTTTGGCGCCACGGGTGCATCAGTCCTGTTCGTCAGTGGCGTCGTCGGTCGGGGCGGATGCGCCCGTCTGCCGGAGCAGTCCGCGGTAGTTGGCCTGCAGCGTCGGCTGGGATTTCTTCTTCGGGTCGCTGCCGGTGTAGCCCGGGTGCATCCACTTCTTCAGCTCGTACTCGGCGATGAGCACCTCGGGGTTGCTCATCATCTGGCCGGGCCGGATCTTGCGGTTCTTGTCCGGGCAGTGCCACAGGGCATCCGGCCGGACGATCGCCACGAGGTCGGTGATGAACTGCTTGTTGCTCACCGGGGAGCCCGACGGCGAGACGTCGGCGAACCAGGCCTTGTACAGGTCGTAGAGGAACGTGAACGGTGCCAGGTCCCAGACCAGCCGCCCGCGGAATTCTTCCCAGAAGGCGCGCACGGGGTCGTTGGCCTCCTTGTACTCGGCCAGGACTTCCTTGGTGGCCACCGGCTCTGAGAGCTGGTAGTAGTCACCTGGAGATGACGCGCCGGCGCGGTTGATCGCGTACCAGAAGACGTACTCCAGGACCTCGCGGCGCTGGAGGTAGTCGTCCTTGATGTACTTCTTCTCGGCTCCGGTGAAGCTCTTGGTGAAGGGCACGAAGAGCTGCCGGCGGTAGAACGACTCGGACTTGTCCTTCACGCGCGGGAACTCGTTCAGGCACTGGACCATGAAGCCGAAGAACTGGTAGGCGATCGGCATCCGGTACTTGCGGTTGATCTGGATGACGTCGTTGGTCACGGTCGCCTTCAGGTTGGCCGCCTTGTCGATGAAGCTCCCGACATCGTTCTCGTCGACGATGATCGCGTTGGCGCGCACCAGCGGTTCGAGCGCGAAGTCCTTGCCGAAGTCCGAGAGCGGAATCGAGGTGTGCGCGCCGCTTCCGACGAGGTTGCGCATGAGCGCGCAGAGCGTGCCCTTACCGTTGTTGCCCTGCTCGGAGTAGAACCAGGCGGTCTTGCCCCAGCGCACGTGCGGCCGGATGATCGCGCCGATAATCTCCCAGATCAGGTCGGCGAGGCCCTCGTCACCGGGCTGGTCGAAGAGCTCTTCGATCCAGGCGACGACTTCCCAATCTCCGTCCTCGGGGTGCGTGATGACCTGCTGCGGGGCGTCGTCCACGTAGTCGACGTCGTTCTTGGTCAGCAGCACGATGGCGGGGTCGAAGGGGTGGACCTGCTTGGGCTCGAAGTGGAAGTCCTTGGCGAAGATCGTGACGTCCAGCGGCTCGGCGCCGTAGAAGACGATGCCGTTGCGCGCGCCGATAAAGTCGCGGTTCGTGCTCTGGTGCCGGCGCGGGCTGTCCTCGCGCAACACGGCCAGGACCTCGGCGAACTCCTTGAGGGTCAGCTGGGTGTTGTACATGCGCGCCGTGGTGCGGATGTTGTCCTCGCTGGTGGTGTACGTCCCGCGCGCGCGACCCGTGGCCTGGTACATCGCCAGCAGGTCGTACTCGCGGTCGGTGTCCTTGGCGTTGGGCGCGATGCGGATGACGTGGTGCAGACGCAGGAGGATCTGCGCGACCTGCCAGTACGTCAGATATCTCGGCAGGGGGTACTTCTCGGCGGCTACGGCCGCCTTGGAGTTCTCGGCCTTGATGACGCCGCCCACGATCGCCAGCAGCTCCTTCTCCAGCACGCGCGGCGTCGGAGGATCGGTCGGGTCGACCTGGTCGAGGTAGGCAGCGGTGACGTAGGTGACGATCTCGTTCTGCGGAGCCATGTCGTCGCGGTTCGAGAAGTACCCCATGACGCTGGCCAGGACGTCGGCGACGGGGTTGGTGCGCGGTCCTGCGTTGGAACCGGCGACAGGTACGGACATGAGGGCGTCAGGAGGCGTCATGTTGCTGCTTTCTCGATCGTGATCGAGTTCCTGCCGGCGATGAGTGGGAAGCCGATTGGACTCGCAATCGAATGGAACGTGATCTTGATCCTACGTCACCCCAGTGCCCTTTTGCAACGATTGAGACACTAGTCAATAAGAGAGTCGGCTGAAGCCCCGAATGGTGGCCAATGGATGATTGAAAGGTCTGCCGACAGGGGCTGCAGAGAGCGCGCGGGGCCGCCATGGCCATGCCACACGCGTCGCGAGCCTGGGTGGGACGTGAGAAGTCAGTGGCTCCGCGGGGCGCGTGCACGACGGAGTCACTGACTTCTCACGCTCGACCACGCACCCGCGGGCGGCGTGAGCCGCCCGACCTGCGGTCGAGGTTCGGAGGAGTTCTTCTGACCGGCCGAGCCAGCTGCCACCAGGGCCTCGACTGGACGCTCTTCAGGAGGATCCCGAGAGGCGCATGCCCGCATACCCTCTAGGGACATCCGAGCGCGTACCACGTGACGTGGTACACCCTTTTTCCCAGGTCAGAGTAGGAATTTCGGGACTTCAGGAGCAGGCTGTACCACGTGCCATTTTCTACGTGGTACAGGTGTTTCCCCAGGTCAGGCAGGGTTTACATACCCCCCGTACCACTTGTACCAGGAAATAGAGACTAGATACACGCGCAGGGGGGATAAGAGAGCAGACTGGCGCGCTGGGACTGGAGCTGCCTGGATCGCCCCCCATTACCGTCCCTATGTAAACGGTCAAAAAAACGTGGTACTCGTGGTCCATCGACGGGAACCGCTCGTTGACCAGGAAAAACGTCGTACCACGTCGGCACTCCCACGTGGTACACCCGATACGGGAAAGAGCCTCGCGGTACAGGTGTTTGCCCAGGTCAGACGCGGTTTTCAGGGGTGTACCACGTCTCGTGGTACACCTGGCAGCTCGATGCGCCCCCCTGGCGACCAAGTCGAGGCGGGTGACCTGTGACAGTGAAGATGGGCCGTTTGCCGCCGAAGTTGGACCGACGGCTATTTGTGTCATCGAAGATGGGTCACTGCATGGTTTGTGCCAGTGAAGTTGGGCCGATGGTGACCCGCGTTGTGCGGTCGCGGAGCTCCGCTCGCCAGCGGACCGCCTTTTGCCGACAGGTGCCCGAGCACCACTTGCGAGTGGGAACTGGCTTGCGGTGGGCCATGGAGGTTCCGCAGGCTGCGCATTCCTGCTGGTCGGATCGAGCGAGGACTTCCTGGTCAAAGCACTGGTCCGAGCACCAGGGGTTGGGTCTGAGGGGCTGGTAGCTGCGGTGGCAGCCCCGGCAGGTCGGCGGGCGGTGCTGCTCCGGATCTGGCTGGCGTTCGTCGCCGCTGATCACCAACTGCGCTCGGGCCCGAAATTCCGCGTTCCAGCGGGTGGTTCTCTGACGACATGCGATCGAGCACCAGATGCGGCCAGTGATCGGCTTGCGGTGGGCCATCGAGGCCCCGCAGCCCCCGCATTCCTGCAGTTCAGCGCGTGTCAGCACCTCCCGCTCCAGGCAGTGGCGAGAGCACCAGGGGTTAGTCCTGAGAGGCCGGTAGCGCCGCTCGCAGCCCCGACAGGTCCTCGTGCCGAAGGGGCCAGAGGTCTCCGGTCCAGCCGGATCGAGCTCGGCTTCCGTTCCTTGGGACGGGATCGCGGCTGCGACCGGGGTCCGCTGTCCGCGCAGTTCCTGGGTTCTGCAGTCGATCGAGCACCACTCGCGGGGCCGGCCGTCGGCTCTGGGAAGGAGTGGTTCCTGGCAGTGGCGGCAGGTTGCGGTCGGCGGGAGCGGGCTGCGGGTCCAGTGGGCGATCCTGGCACTGCAGCGTCTTGAGCACGCCTTTCGCCTGGTGGCGATGTTCATCGGTCCTTCGCAGACCGGGCAGAGGCCGGTGAGTTCGTCCTCGCCGAAGGGCACGGCGTCGGCCTTGGAGTTCGGCGGCCGCGGCAGTGGTTCACCGCGCTGGCGGAACTGGAAAGCGACCCGGCGGCAGTGCGAGGAGCACATGTGGCGGCGTTGTCCAAGCCGGAGCCTCATCGCCTGCCCGCAGACGCGGCAGGGGACCTTCTTCCAGTCCGCCGCTGGGATGCGTCGGCGGTATCTCTTCTGCCGACATGCCTTCGAGCAGGTTCGCGGCTTGACACCGAAGCTCGCCATCGGCCGCATCGGGGCGCCGCACTCCTCGCACTCGATGGTCTCCAAGACCTGCCGCAGTTCGACCGGATCGCGCCCAGCGGCCGCGGCGATGCGGTCCCAGCTCGGACTACCGTGGTGCAAGGGCGGCTCGGCGAGGTATTTCCGCAGGTAGGCGGGCGGAAGACAGTTCGCATGGGCGAGCCGGGTGATGAACAATCGGGCTCCTTCGCCGCTCTGCGGACGGACCTGGAACGGCAGCCGGACGACGGGGCTTTCCCCGGCCGGCGGGATCACCGGCCTGCGTCCGGGCGCTGACGGCGGGACGCGATGTCCAGGTCGACGGCCAGCAGGCCCGCCTTGTTGATCTTCTCGGTGCGGCCGAGGATGGCGTCGACGGCGGCTCCGCGGATCTGGTGGGAGAGGGTGCCGATCATGCCGCCGGTGCGGGTGTGGATGAAGCGGTCCAGGCGGGTCAGGGTGCCGCGTTTGTGCTCGTGCAGCACGAGGTTCGCCTCCATCTGAGCGACCAGCGCCTTCCACTCGGTGTTGTAGGGGAAGGGGTGGGTGGCCATCGGGGTGAAGCGGGCGGCGATCTGGTCTCCTCGGGTGCCGGAAAGCAGGCTGCCGGACTCAACGTCGATGCCCGCGTAGGCAAAGGTCGCTGGGATGCGCTCGGAGAAGTACTTCAACGTGTCCGAGGCTTCGGCTCCGTGACGCGTCATCAGCGAAATGTTGTGGATCTCGTCCACCAGAATCAGCCCGGTCCGGGCCTTGGTGCAGACGCCGACGACGGCCTCGGTGAGGTCGGTGATGTTCGAACTCCGCAGGACCGGCAGGCCCAGGAAGCGGGCGAACTCGGCGGCGATCATGCGGGGTGTCGCGGCAGGCGGGACGGTGATGTAGATGACCGGGATGCGGTCGTCCTGTCCGGGGTGCCGGCGCCGGTCCTGCAGCTCGTGGGCCAGGCCGAGTTGGGTGAGAGCGATCGTCTTGCCGGTGTTGGCGGGCCCGGAGACGATCAGGCCGCGGCGAGCGCTGATCGCCCCGCGGTTGAGGATGATCAGACGGCGCCCGCAGGTGACGGTGGAGCGGACCGTGGAGGTGGCGACCACCTGGAGGCGGGCATGGTGGTCAAGCCGATCGTCGTCGTAGGCATTCTGGCCCTCCGCCTCCAGTGCGCCGTACTCGGCCTTCGTCAGCGTGACCATGGGCTCGCTCAGGGACGCGCCGACGAACTCACGCCAGCCGGGCAGAGTGGTCAGCTGCCGTCCGAAGTCCTCATCAGGATCGTCGGCAGGCAGCGTGGTCACGAGCGCCCCCAGGGGTCTTCGAGCGGGTTGAACAGTCCGAGCGGGATCACCTCGGCGAGATCATCGTCTTCGGCGGATGCTTCGACCTCAGGTTGCCGCGGCGGTTCCGGTGGCGGGGCGGGGACGGTGGGCGGGGCGGCCTTCGTCCGGGCTGCGACCCGCCGCTCGGCCTTGACCACCTTGGCCGACCTGGCCTTCCTGTCCTTCTTCTTCGCAGCCGGCCGGTCGGGGCCAGCGTGGGCGCGAGTCAGCAGGCCGGCGACGGCCTGGGCGAGCTCCTCCTCGGTGGCCCTGGGCAGTTGGTGGCTGATGTGGTCCCAGGCCAGGTCTCCGAAGGGGACCGGGGCTCGGTTCAAGTACTTCCAGGTCGCCTGGACCCAGCCGCCGTCGCCGCGGTGGTCGCGGACCCAGACCCTGGAGGCGTCGTAGGGATCGCGGTGGACCTCCCAGAGCCCCCGCTTGGCGGTGACGCCGGAGTCGCGCATGCGCATCGGCCCCAACTCGGGGCTGTCGTAGGTGCGGTTGTTGATCCGGATGCCGTAGGAGTTGACGGCCCGCCAGGCTGCGGGCAGCAGCTCGACGTAGTCCTGCCCACTGAGCGCGACCGGGACGTAACCGCATGCCTCGACCAGGGCGGCGTACTTCTGGTTCGGGGTGAACAGCCGCCCCGGGTGGTCGGGGTCGCGCAGGCCCTCGTGGGGGCGGTTTTGCCAGTGCGCGATGATCCACTCGTCCAGCAGGTCCTGCAGTTCGGGCAGCGACCACAGGTTCTCCTGCTCGGGGTGCCGGCCGCGCTGGTCGGTGCTGCGGCCGGTATGACCCGGCAGGAACTGGGCGAACATCGTGGCCACCGAGCCCAGCATCTTCTCGATGTGCCCCTTCTGAAAAGGCGCCCCCTTGTGGGTCGGCTGGAAGTCGATCTCAAGGAACCGGCAGGAGGCCCGGAAGTTCCGGGAGATGAACGCCTTGCCGTGGTCGCAGACGATCATCTCCGGGACGATGACCGGCTTGGCCGCCGCGTGCTCCAGACGCTCGTCCAACGTCAGCAGCCTGCGGTGCGGCAGCACCGACCGGGACATCCTCAGCGCCTCGACCCAGCCCGGCCGCATCAGCTCGGGAGTGACGGTGCGGGCCAGCAGCACGCTCGCGTCCACCGACTTCGTCGTCGGCCGCAGCACCGCCGCCGACAGCGTCCGGGACGCGACGTCGATCATCCCGGTGAGCTCGACCTTGCCGACGACCCCGTTGTCGAGGCGGACCATCACATCCAGCGGGGTGGAGTCGATCTGCATGACCTCTCCGGGAGCCGACACCGTCAGCTCGCCGAACGGGGCCGCCGCCCCGTGGGCCTTCGAGCGGCGCGTGACCGCCGATCCGGTCGCGTGGGTGCCCTTCGTCAGCTTCGCCAGCAGCCGGTAGAGGGTCCGCCGGGCCGGCGGTTCGACCGGCTCACTGCCCGATTCCCGCAGGATCTCCCCGGTCCGCCAGATCAGGTAAGCCCCGTTGCGGGTCGAGGTGTCGACACCCTCCTTGATCGCCTTCCGCATCGCCTCGACGACGGCCTCGGGCACCGAGCCGAACTCCGCGCGCTTGCGGACCGGGCGGTGGTCAGCCAGCCCGACCAAGCCCTGTTCCTGGTAGCGGCGACGCCGGTTGCCAATCGTCTTGGCCGCGACATCGTGGCCGGCGACAGCCAGCTCGGCCGCCTTCACCCGCTGCCGCGACGTCACCGACGAGCCCGGTCCGTAACCCGGCCGCGGTTCCGAGCCGGGCTCCACGCCCGGCGCAAGCCCATGCAGGACCTCCAGGATGTGCCCCTCCCACCACAGCGCCTGCTTCACCGCCTCGGGCGGGAATGCCTCCAACAGCCCGACTGCGGGCAGCGGCATCCGCTCAGGCTGGAACAGGACCTCGAAATCCACCGCGTCGAACAGGTCGATCAAGGCGACCACCCGGTGCGGAGTCTCCGCGTCCTCCACCACCGCCGCCTGAGCGGTGACCTCGAGAACCCCCCTGACCTGGCCCTCGAACCGGACCCTGTGACCGACCGCCAAAGCCGGCGGCCGCCTCAACCCGCTCATCCGCTTCCCTCCGTCCAGACCAGGCTGTCGGTCTGCATCAAGCCGCCCACCAGGTCCGTTCCCAAGGCACCGGACCACAGCAGGTGGAACAGCACCGGCAGAACCCGCAACCGGTCCCCGACCAGACCGGCGCCCTCCCACAACCCCTTCGGCTCGCGGAAGACGTCCAACAACCGGTCGGCCACCACTGCGGGCCGACCGCAGCGCACTCGTCGGTAACGGGCCAGCCAGCGGATGTTCGCCATGAACACCGGATCGGGCCGCCCAACCCAGGCGAACTCCCAGCCCACCGCCTCGCAAGCGCGCTCGGTCGCGGTAAAGGACTCCCGGGTGTCCTCGTCCATATCGTCCTCGGCACGGACGTCGACCACGCGGGCCCGCCCGTCGGCGAGCCGGACGAAGTAGTCGGGAGCATGCCGGCGCTTGCGGACACCGTCGTGCCAGTGCAGCCAGAACGGCTGCGAGGCGATAGCCGTGACCTGCGGATCCCGGTCCATCAGGACCAGCCGGTCCCGCTCCAGCCACGACTCGTAGCCGACGTGATCCCGTACGGTCACCGAGTAGTACCAGCCCGCGAAGCCCCGACCGTACTTGTGCCAGGTGAACTCACGGACGGGCTCCACCCCCTCGAACCGAACATCCCAACTCGTCTGCAGCAGCCGACGCCTACGCACCCCGTCGACAGAAAAGTCCAGCTCAAAGCCCGCGAGCACAGCCTGATCGACTGCACGGACAGGTAACCCCACCGCATCCCCCGCCTGACGACTTCCCCATCGGTCCAACTTCGCTGTCACAAACTAGCGTTGGCCCAACTTCAGTGACAAACGGCCCATCTTCACTGTCACAGGTCA